>CAZYIX010000054.1:0-1536 GCA_964647665.1 uncultured Candidatus Poseidoniales archaeon | reverse complement strand
CGGGATGGACTGAGGAGCAGTGGGAATACTACGGACAAGAGTGGCTCGACGACGAATGATGTCGGAGAGCCATCGGGCCGCTAATACCCATGAACCAATTCAGTGGCTTTGATGGATTTCGGGGCCATGTTTCTCAGAGTTGAAATACCGTCAAGTCGAACGGCACTATGAGCGCGATGTCTGAGACGCTGTCATACGGCCTGTTGGTCCTTGTTGTAGGCCTGGCGTTACTGGTCATCTACGCTCTATCTCTGCTGAAATCTATACAGCAAGAATCTTCGGTTATTCGCGATCATGCCACCCAAATCCGCACTCAGGGGGACTTCCAGAAGGAAGCCATGGGCAGATTGGAAAACAAAGAGGTCAGCCCCGACGCCATTACTGCAGGGATTGCTGGTAGTGGCGATATACTGAAGGGTGCAGTTCTGAACTCACTGAAAGAGATAAATTTCTCTAGAGATATCGAAGGAATTCGTTCCTCTGCACAACAAATAGGAGCGGAGGTTGCTGACATCAACAAGATTTTTCTCGATAAACAGGAGGCTGCTGGGTGGGCAGAAATCGAACTTGAAGCTAGATTGAAGGACACTTTCAGAGAGGTACACATCCAGAAAAAAGTGGCAAAGTTGGGTGGTGTACAGCCCGATGCTCATTTGGTATTGACGGGAGGTAAGATCCTCTGTATCGATTCCAAGTTCCCTGTAAAATCATTCAAGGCTACAATCCCAATCTCTAGGGGAGGAACTAGGGATGAAGATGGAAGAAAAAGTCCTGGGTCTCGGAAGGCTTTCATCGAAGCAATCACAGATCGTTTTGCAGAAGTTGAGGAAAAATATGTCAGACCCGATTTGGGTACGACAGAGGTCGCATACATGTACGTGGCCTCCGAACGAATCTACCATCACATGGTCAATCCTGACAATCATAAGGAATGCGAAATTGTTCGAGATGCAGCAAACAACGGTGTAATTCTATGCTCACCTTCAACACTAATCGCAAACATGCATCTCGTGAGGGTCGCAGAGCGTGCCATGGGGATTGCTGGAGATAGCGACAAGATTCTCAGAGGACATGATAACATGCGTCATGCAATTGCAGAACTAGTTAATGCGTGGAAAACAATGAGTACGCACGTCAATAATGCCCAAAGCAACCGCGTAGTGATTCAAAATCTTCTAGATGAAGTTGAACGGTCTATGGAGAGTTTGGAGAGTCTTGACTTAGGTGGAGATGAAGACTGAGTGGCCCTTCGCGACTGCATGGTCGACTGGTCAACTCACGAGTATCGCCCCGTGGTTAACCTGCCTGAGGACTACACCGTCCTCGATCTGAGCGGCGGCACTTGGACGCCCCCCAAGACCGAATACAGCGTTGGCAAGTACGACGAGGTCCGCCCTAATATGTACAACACCGAGTTGTTCGGTGGCACGCGGCTAATCCACATGGGAATCGACATCGGCGGCCCTGTGGGAACCCCCTGCATGGCATTCGCCGACGGCGAAGTCTCACACTTCGGCTACAACCCGGAACCTGGTG
>CAZYIX010000053.1:0-1899 GCA_964647665.1 uncultured Candidatus Poseidoniales archaeon | reverse complement strand
GGCTTGCTCTACGGACTCTGCGTCATCACATCCGGACCGATTTGGGGGGCTGCGGAATGGGGGGTGCCTTGGGATTGGACCGATGTTCGCCTGAATACATACGCTGTACTTACCGCCGTCGCGCTATTCCTTGTTCTTGGACGCCGCTCGCAACCGGACACTCCCGCTGTTCGGGATATATTCTCCACCGTCGGACTGTTCGGATTCCTATTGGTGCCGCTAACCTACATGGCTACTCGATGGTGGCAGGAACGACATCCAGGACCACTCATCGGCACCGACGACCCATCATCAGGAGTCTCTACCGAGATTCTGATTCCATGGTTGATCTCATTTGTCGGATTCACCATTTTGATGGTTGGTCAAACGCTCACTAGCGCCGAGGTGCAGAAGTGTGAGAGCCGCCTCGCAGAGCTGCAGCATTTGATTGATGAACGCAACAGAGGTGCTAAGATTGGTGAGTGACTTGGTGTATCTCGCCGCCGCTTATGCGGTGATTATCGGACTACTGGGCTGGTATACATGGCAACTGCTTGCTAGGCTAACTGACGTCAAATCACGCCTCGATGCAGTAGAGTCGTTCCTAGACGATGATTCAGAGGAATGAACCGAGCAAATCGGCAACCCTATGAGGTGATGTCGGGCGCCCGACAACATGGAAGAATACACCATCTTCAACAAGAGCGTGCCAACAATTGGAATCATCTCGGGCGGAATTCTAGCCGCATGGGGAATTTTTGCATACGTCTATTCTGGAATGGAGAGCATCACCGCGATGATACCCGCTTTCATGGGTGCCCCCATCCTTCTGTTCAGTCTGCTCGCATCAAAGATGCCTGAGAAGCGCAAATTGTTCATGCATATTGCAGTGGTTTTCGGTCTGCTCTCTGCACTGGGTGGTCTGCGAATCGTCTCACTAGGTGATGCATCTACTCTGGTTTATGTTTCACATGCACTTCTGCTAATCATCGGAGTCAAGTTCACCTTCGTCTGCGTGAAGTCGTTCATCTGGGCTAGAAAGCAGCGTGAGGCAGCCGAATAGGGCAATCGGCGGCGAGCCGAAGCCCTTGAAGCATATGTGGCAGGCCGCAGAAACGGTGAGACCATGAGTAGGGGCGAGGCTTTCTGTGTCGCATGTGGTGCGCCGCCTCCGCATTCGTCAGGTAGATTGTGTGAATCCTGCTTCCGTATTCGCAATACGCTATCCGAGTGTGATGAGACCACACAGGCTAATCGTTGCCCGAAATGTTCGATGTATCTCGAGTCGGGGAGGTGGGGTCACCTTTCTGATGATGTTCTTCACGACCATCGTGTCAATGACGCACTGCGTATACATGAGAAAGCGGAGGCTCTTGAAATTGGATTCGCGGCAGAAATAATCGATGACAGAGCGGCTCGTGTCTCAATCCAAGTCCACGGTTTTCTGGACAATTTTGAGTTCAACGATGAGCATGATTTGTTGATTCAAACCTCTAACATGGTCTGTCTGACCTGCACACGGCGCGCTGGCAACTACTTCGAGGCAACAGTGCAACTGCGGTCCTCAGGTAGGAAACTCTCCGAGGATGAACTGAACGCAGTCCGAGTTAGCCTCGATGAAATGATGGCAGAGATGGAACCGGACCCGATGTTCTTCATCACCAAGGAAGGAACAGTAGTCGGTGGCTGGGATGTCACGATGGGCAGCAAGGCGTTAGCCCGTTCATGGGGGCGGCACATGGTCAACCGCTGGGGTGGTCACATCAAGGAGACCAATACCATCGTCGGACAGAAGGACGGTGTCGATGTTTCTCGATTGACCTTACTGTATCGCAAACCCGGCTATGACGTCGGCGATGTCATCCGCTTCCGAGAGAAGCACTGGCTGGTCCAATCTTGGCAGAAAGATGGACCTTTGCT
>CAZYIX010000052.1:0-1919 GCA_964647665.1 uncultured Candidatus Poseidoniales archaeon | reverse complement strand
TCAAGGATAAAATTTTCAACGGTCACCTGTGTCGTTTGGCCGAGGGAAACTACGCGGGCTTTTTTGGCTGGCCCAACTTGACCAATACACCGACTGGCGGATTTCTAGGTCTGCCGGCCAGTGATACTCCGGCCGACATGCGGGTTGTGGATATCTATCGCCGAGAAGGAGACAAGCTGGCGGAAAACTGGGTTTTCATTGATCTGCCCTGGTGGTTACAACAACAGGGAATCGATATTCTTGAGCGTACGCGGAAAATCATCCATTCGTAAGTCAATTTGACGGTCGACGCTATGTCATTCACTCTTCAGAACTCCGGCGACTAAGCCACTGACGATCTGGCGAACTGCGATCAGCGCCTATCTTTAAATAGCATCTGCCTTAGTTTGTACACCATGCAGATAAAACATCTGAGAGCGTGAGCTTTGAGCGGTTCATAACGCAACAGTGTCAGTCAGTTCAATCATCCAGGCCTGAGATTACGTGTGTATTCTCGATGACCAAATTCGGCGGAATTCGAGCCGAACCTCGTACCACCAAATCGCCCGGTAATACAAACGATTCCGATGTCACTTGATCGGCCTGGATTTGTCGCAGCAATGTCTGTACCGCAATCCGAATCATGGCAGTGAACTGCTGTTCCACGGTAGTCAGGCTGTATGCTGCCCAAGCCGCTTGAGGAATATTGTCGTACCCAACGACTGATATGTCGTCCGGTAGCTGCATGTCATATTCGTTACGCAGTGTATCGATGACCGAAATTGCCATAGCATCGCTGGCAACAAAAATCGCATCCGGTACTTCGCTGCCCGACATCAGTCGCCGGGTCGCATCGGCAGCCTCTTCGAAATCGTAATTACCCACTTCCCTTTGCCAACATTCGAACTTTGCTTCCTGGAGCGCGGACAGAAACCCGCCCTCGCGATCCCGGTTGGTTGAAGACTCTTCCTGACCTGCAATGTACGCAATTCTTTCGTGACCGCCCCGAAGTAAAAAGCGCCCGATCCGTTGACCACCACCAAAGTTATCCGAACTGACCGTACTTGCGTGGGTACCGGGAACAATGCGATTAAAAAGCACCACTGGAATGCCGAGGTCCGCACACTCTTCAGCCAACCCCGATGACAGCGTCACTGACGCCATCAGGATCCCCTGTACCTGATACTGCAGAATCTCCTGCAAAATTTGATCGGCATCTTCTGCATCGGCCATGAAAAGCAGCACATGCAATCCTTCCCGCTGCAATCGTTTTGACAAGCTTTCCAGTACATCCAGATACAGTGGGTTATCGAGGTGGGCGACAACCACACCGATGACTCGAGACTGCTGGGTGACCAGTGTGCGCGCAATAGCGTTCGGGCGATAGCTGAGTTTTTTTGCGGCTGCAAGCACCTTGGACCGAGTCTTTTCCGAAACGCTCGCGCCCGGTGTAAAGGTACGACTGACTGCAGACTGGGATACCTTCGCCAGCTTTGCTACATCATCTGATGTGATATTTTTCTGTGCCATCGATTGAATTCAGCCAGCCATCCACCAGCAATACTGACCCCGACACCTTCCGGACGGCGTTAGATTGGCAGGTTCGTTCATCTTTCTTCTTTAATACCAATTTCGGTCGCTTTAAATCGCGTGATTCAATTGAGCTACGGATGACTTGCACACGTATGCATAATAACTGGGGCCAAAAGGCATTTACAAGAAAATTCCTTAATAGCCAACAAATACAAGAACTGTATCTAGTTCTCATACCGCACCATTGATTGCGTGTTTGTGGGCGGGTTCCAGTAACGGTACCGAGACCGATGGACGGAGGATTTAGCCGTCACTGTTTGTTTTGGGCGAGATAGATATCTAGATGTCGATAGGGGTGGGTACCCCCTTCACTGTGACCAGAATGTGACCAACATTTGTCCATTCCA
>CAZYIX010000051.1:0-2361 GCA_964647665.1 uncultured Candidatus Poseidoniales archaeon | reverse complement strand
ATGTCGACTGGACTTCCTTGGCTTGAGACGGCGAATGCGGCCAACCCCGATTGCCAAATACGCGTTAGGCATTCTCCCACCGAAAGTGTGAGGAATCTTACTCTGCCACCAGCTCAGCCTCAAAATCGAAGGTGCAGGTCACATCACAGGTGTCGACAATAACTCCTGTGTGAAGGAAGGTCCCGACCATCTCGTTCACCGCTTCTATTGGCGCGATTTCATTGTGGGCTTTGCCAGCCTGCTCAACAGGTGGCGGAGAGTTGTCTTCAGGCATGGTTGGGTAACTTCCGTCCCAATAAACCACAGCCGACCCGGTAATCGGGCCAACCGCCGTGTCGATTCCATAAGGCAGCCGGGCTGAGGAATTCAGCACTGGAATACCTGCATTGCGCGCGGCGCGGTCCGATACCAAGCCCGGTACCTGTGCATCATTAACAGAAATAATCGAAAGGAATTCGAACGGGCCAATCTCGCCGCCATAGCCTTCTGCAGCGAAACGCAACCAAATGTCAGGGTCACTCGCATCCCACATCTGCTGGCACACCGCAACCAGCAGCGCCCGGTCATTTCTCTCCGGATACGCCTGTGGGTGCATGAAGCCCTCTTCGAATCGGTAGTAATTTGTCGACCTCTCAATCATGTAAGAGAAGCCGGAACCGCCCACCCAAAGTGCAGCGCGGTCGATGTCAGGAGAGAATGCTGTGATGCTGGCCCCGTAAATCCCACCAAGTGAGTAGCCCATGTAGTGTACATCCGAGGTATTGACCAGATTGGTTCCGTTGTGATGCATCTCATTGAGGTCTGAGCACACTCCCTTGAAGGTGCGAACCATCGACATCTGATTGACCAGCATCTGTTGCAGCCGGTCAGCTTGATTCTCGAAATATGATGGGTCGAACAAACCGAAAGCGATGGTGTCGATGTCGTGCTCGCTCCATCCGATGATGTCTGTAGCGATGAATGAGGCTTCGTACTCGTCATTCCAACCGATTCCAGAACCGCTGACTGCGCCTTCCCCATTGCCAAGGAAGCCGTGGCCGAATACGATGAGCGGACCGCTCTCATTTTTGTCAGCGAGAACTTGCGGGATGACCAGTGTGAACGGCACCTCGCCATTCTGAACGAAAATCGGCGTCCCATTCACATCGCGATTCATCAAGGTCGGAGGCTCAAGTGCTTCAAGATACTGAGGGGCAGTGAATGTGCCGCGAATGCGTCGGAATGCCCTGTCATCATCAATCCAATCCTCATCGACGCTGGTCACAGTACAGCCGATGCCGTCCTGTCCAAGTCGCTCAAGCGCATCGCTTCTCATCTGTAGCATACCGCCGATTATCGATTCCATCGAAGCAGTATGGAATGACCACGCTGCGACAAGGCTGGACCGGTCGTGGCCTTCTGCCTCAAGCGTGGTGACAAGTGCATCCAGTGCCGTTCTGCGCGCCTCGACATCGGCAGCATCGGTCTCGACTCCGTCAAGAATCGCCTGGAAAGCCGCCGATGCTGACACCCCCAATCCAGAGATTCCCACTCCATAGGCGGTATTCGGCTCAAGTCCTCGTATCGTTCTGATGAAAACGAGGGTCTGGGTAGCGTCGGTCTGCCGCGCGTCAGTCTCCACCCAATGCGCGACACGCTCCCCACTATCGAGGTTCAACAAAATGGTGGCATGACCGTCTTCAAGTGAGGATGCAATCGAGTGCTGGTCAGCGACTCCAGTGAGGTTCGGAACCGTGCTGAACGCGGTCATTATCTGTGTGGATGGGCTCATGCCATCGAACCTGTTCAGTCCGGGAATGTTCACAGATTCAACCGAACCTGAGACAGGCAGAGTTTCGTTTTGATAATCGACCTTCAACCCTGTTACAGTGCTAGAATCAACCCTGAGGAAGGCATCGGATGGGAACGGAACCATGCAGTGGATCGGATTCAGGTTGTCGCATCCGGGACTCTGGCTGACCGCAATCGGAGCGGGTGGACCAGTTTCACCACCATCGCCACCAGTGCCATCACCGCCTTCATCCCCTGGCGTATCATTATCTCCAACATCAATCACCACATCGGTGCCACCACCGATGCAACCGGCGAGGAACACCAATGCGACCAGCAGCAGAGTGAGCGGTTTTCTAGAGGAGGGATTAGCCATCGGCGCGGTGAGTCATCCAGCAGTTATCAACTAGCCTGCTTTGCGAGTATATAACTTGAAACACCATCGATGCCAATACGACCGACTTCACCTCCCGCACCGTCAGAATGAAGTTCAGTCAGCCTGTCTCCTCAACGTGGGTGATGTATCACAGGTGGACATGGGCGAGGCCAGAGCAGACATGGTCGCCCAGCAATTGGTAGCAAGAGGAATCC
>CAZYIX010000050.1:0-2736 GCA_964647665.1 uncultured Candidatus Poseidoniales archaeon | reverse complement strand
GTCCATTGTCGCCATCGCCAGTCCTGCCCCGTTGACCAGACAACCGATATTTCCGTCGAGTTTGACATAAGACAATCCAGCCTGCTTGGCTCGCACTTCTGTTGCTTCCTCTTCTGAGAGGTCTCGCAGTTCAGCGATATCCGGGTGGCGGAACATTGCGTTATCATCGAAGCCTACCTTGGCGTCCAAAGCCACCATTCCGTCAGTCTTTGTGCGTACGAGAGGATTGATTTCAATCATCGCACAATCCTTAGCGACGAATAATTCAAACAGGCCTTGCACAAGTTCGTTGAATGATTCGAGTGCTGTGCCTGACAATCTAAGAGATTCTCCGAGGTCGTTGGCTTGTGCTTCTGTCAGGCCATTTGTCAGGTCAACATGCACCTTGTGGATGGCCTCAGGCGTATTCTCGGCGACATCCTCGATGTCCATACCGCCCTCGGTGCTAGCCATGATGAGCGGCATTCGTTGTTCACGGTCGACAAGAATGGCTAGGTAGTATTCGTGGGCGATGTCGCAACCTGCCTCGATGTACAGATTGTTTACTACTTTGCCAGCAACTCCGGTCTGCTTGGTTACTAGCCTGTGACCAAGGATATTGCTGGCGTAGTTTTCTACTTCATCACGGCTGAAGGCAATTTTGACTCCACCTTCCATCACCATATCGCCGGAATCGACGTTAAACAGCGTGCCCTTGCCTCGTCCTCCGGCGTGAATTTGGCTCTTCACAGCGACTATTGTTGAGCCCAAACTATCGTATGCGGCAAGGGCTTGGTCAAGCGAAGTGCAGTGCACACCTTCCTGAACAGCGATTCCCGCGTCCCTGAACAATGCCTTACCCTGATATTCGTGGATGTTCAAGCAACCATCTCCGCAAGACGGTACAAGCGACCTGAAAGCCGTCCTTGAACCATGCGACGCGCAGTATTCGGTCCAACAATGCCCACTGTCGGGGGAAGGGCACCCTTGAAGGGGTCATCTCCGCCCGCTCGGCCCGAGGGATGCACCTGAAGGTCATCGTGTTGGCGGGCGGTTTCGGTACGCGACTGCGTCCGTGGACCACGCACCGGGCCAAGCCGTTGTTGCCAATGCTCGACCGCACGCTATTGGAAAGGGTGGTCGAAGCACTGCCCGATGACCTAGTCGATGAGGTGCTGGTGGCAGCAGGTTATGGCATCGAGCAGATGCGGGAGCATTTTGCTAGCATTGAAACCCCATATCCGGTCAAAATCGTCGAGGAATTCGAGCCATTGGGGACTGGCGGAGCGATTGGAAATTGTCGAGACCGAATCAGTGATACATTCTGCGTGATGAACGGCGACCTGCTGTCAAGCGTACCTGTCGCAGAGATGCTAGAATACCACCGCTCACAGGGCAAGATGGCAACCATCTCGCTATGGGAGGTCGAGGACCCGAGCAGATTTGGAGTTGCAGACTTCGGTGATGACGGACTGATTCGCAGATTTCAGGAAAAACCTCCACGCGAGGAGGCATTCTCCAACATGATCAATGCCGGTTGCTACATTCTCGAGCCAGCCATTTTCGAGCAGATGCCAGAAGGCGCACATAGCATGGAGAGGGACGTATTCACTCGTATTGCTTCGGTAGGCCAACTCAGTGGCTTCTCATTTGAGGGACATTTTGTCGATGCAGGCACCCCCGCTTCGTGGATTGAGGGTATGCACGTCTGCCTTGAGGGCCAGCGATGGAGCAGCGGAACAGCGGCAGAATCCGGTTCCTGGATGGGCGAAGGCGCAGATTGTGACGGAACATTGTTGCGAAGCGCTGTAGGAGCCCACTCAAGCATAGATGCAGGTTGTGAGATCACAGATTCCTCGCTTCTTTCCGGTGTGGTTATTGGTGCGGGAGCGAAAATCACCAGATGTTTGATTGGTGAGAATGCCAACATCGGAGCAGATGCCAATCTTTCAGACGTTGTCGTCGATTATGGGGCGGAAATCCCCGCAGGACATTCGCAGCATGGCGGCACTTACCCCGAAAGTGAGTGAAACGGCAGGTTCAACAAGCGTCTACAGGTGGGATAAACAATGACAAAGCCACTGATAGTTGTCAATTTCAAGACTTACCAGACCGCTCATGCTGGCGCTGCAGAGTCGTTAGCGCGCGCTATGGCACAGGTCGATGCAGGCAGCGATGCCGCTGACCTTGTTGCGGTAGTCTCAGCATTCGACCTCGCTGCAGTGAAGGCAGCAGCACCTACTCTCACGGTGTGGAGTCAGCATCTCGACCCGATTGGCTACGGCTCTAACACTGGATTCCTCCATCCTGAGACTGCACTCGCCCGTGGTGCTGAGGGTTCAATCATTAACCATGCAGAGCACAAGGTGCCTCTGAGTCATGTCGAACAACTCCTCGGTATGCTTCCTGATGGTTTCCCGGTTTGTGCATGCGCGGCAGACATTGAGGAAGCGATGGCATTGGCGGCTCTTTCTCCGACGATGATTGCAGTCGAGCCGCCCGAGTTGATTGGTGGCGATGTCTCGGTGACGACATCAGACCCTGAGGTTGTTTCTGGCACAGTCAACGCTGTGAAGGCGGTTGCGCCGAACGTCATGGTGCTGTGTGGTGCCGGAGTGAAGAATGGTGCAGATGTTGCTACTGCGATTGAACTTGGAACGGTTGGCGTGCTGCTTGCAAGTGGTGTTACCAAAGCGGATGACCCAATTGCCGTTCTCAACGACTTAGTATCTTGCCTCTAGTCGTTGGATGGGTAGC
>CAZYIX010000049.1:0-2772 GCA_964647665.1 uncultured Candidatus Poseidoniales archaeon | reverse complement strand
GCCGCTGGAGCCTCGGCTTCTTCTCGGAAGCGATGAACGTCTGCGTCAAGCACGATTGACTGGAGGTTCCCCCTCACCGTGAGCGAGGTGTGCTGCCGCGTATCCGATCAGCCAGAAGATGGCGACTATCGAACTGAACCCGACCATCAGCATCACCTGCGGATGAGAAAAAGACAACCAGAGGTGAGACATGTTGGTCACGAGAATGAATCCTAACAGGACGGCGAAACAGGACAGCGAACGGCCGGTGCTGAGCCAGGCATGCAGCACGAGCACGAGAGCGGAGATCACTGGTACCAGGGTGATGAACACAAACCACGGCACTGGAGGAGCGGCCCGCGCTCCGAAGAATCCGCCCTTGAGCACCCACTTGGTAGGATTGAACTCAATCAATCCAACCATAGTCAATTGACCGAAGGAAATCCACACGAGGCAAACCAGGAAGAAGGGAATGATCGCCGAAGCGAGCATTCGATTCGAACCTGTCCATCCTTGCTGCCCAGAGAAATTCCGCTTGAGAATCGCCTCATCATCGAACAACGCCTTGACCAAACGAGACAGCAGCAGCACACAGACGGCTGGCCAAACTCCCCATGTAGGAATGATGAGCATCATCACCGCCAATTCAGCCCACGTGAGAATCAGTCCCTTTTGTTTGAGAACGATTCCTCTGCTGCGCTCCACGAACGCCGCCACCGCACACCCTGCGATCACAAACAGCAAGAATCGATCGGTCATCGAGTTCCCGGTCGAATGGATGAGTACGACCGTGGAGAGCAGCGCTGCATCGAACCACCAAGTCTGCTTCGAGTCGGGCTTGCTGATGCGCGAGCAGAGCCAGAGGGCTGCGAACAGAGCCGAGATGGCCAGCAACGAATTGTCTGTCATGAACGACTCGACCATTTGTTGTTGGAATTTGTACAGGAACTCGAATCCGAGCCATTGTTGCAGCGAACTTCCGGTGATGATCTTCGGTATGTAATTCCAGATCGACCAGAGAGAGATGACCAGCAAGCCCCAGAACGTCCAACGTGCCTCCTTGGTCCCTGAACCCTCGAAATTCTTGATGGTGAGCAGCGCCAAGAACAAGGAGAACAATGCTGGGCTGAGTCGACCATCAGGCTGCCACAAAGAGATTGCCAACAGACCACCGAGGAACCATGGTGTCGTATTCCGCTCCATCCAATCCAACGGTGAGTCCAACCATTCAATTCTCTCGCGGACCCCCCTGAACGCTGATATCAGGATGAGCAAGGATGCGAATGCTGGCAGGACGACTCCTAACATTTTGCGAACCCACATCGTATTGATGTCAAAGATGGTCGTGTCGTACGCGAATACGTACAGGATATGGTTAATCAACCAGATTCCAGCAATGACCCCGGTTGCAACGACAGTACCGCGATTGAGTTCAAACCTGAACCCGCTGAACATCACGAACAGCACCAGAACGCCAACCAATGCCAAGAGTGCCGCCGACACATCAACTACTCCAGCTCGCAGGGTATTCTCAGGTAATTTCTCCCATTCGATCACGTCCACGGACACTCCCTCAGCGTGGTGCATCCCTTCCTCTCTCAACCACTGTTGGCGCGCCACTGCAGCCTCCCAGTTCCATGACTCCAAGGTGGATTTCGATTCATCACTGATGTTCAGTACATCCAACGGAATCCTGGCGTCGGCGGACACGGGGAACGGCAGATCGAGGACCGCTGTCAACAGCGCGCTGATGTCTCGCTGGGTCATCGAAGCAGTCCCACCTGGCGTGAACGCCTGTCCGGTCCCAAGCAGATACACGCGCATCGCTTCTTCACCGGTGCTGATGGCGTGGCCACCTGTGACTGTCATTCCATGGTCAGCAGTCACCATGTACGCCCAATCATCGGGAAGAGACCTGCGAATGATATCCAGTTGCGAGTCGAGTATGTTCATCTTCGTCTTGTACTCGATTGATTCGATTCCCCAGATGTGTCCAGCATGGTCTGTACCACCGAGATGAGCGATCATCACGTCTGGGCCATCACCTGATATCCACTCATTCACCACCGCCAGCGTCCTGTTGTCGGCATCATAGACGTCGCTGAATCCACTGTCGTAGATAGTGCGATGCTCGAACTGTTCCCCGGTAAACAGGTTGGACCAGACGTAGAATCCGGTGAAACCGACATCCAATCCGGAAGCCTCGGCGTAATGAAGCGGGTCATCGACGCCATCGTAGGTCACCTCCCAGTTCCGCACCGCATCAATAGGTGAGGAGTGCAAACCGGTAGAGAGTTCCTTGGTACATGCACCGGTCAGTGTGACGTCACTCGTGTGCACCTCCATCACCGCTCCATGTTCCTGCCAACTTGCGAGATTGGGCATATACTCAGGATCATCCATGACATAAGCCGGCAGACCATCCAGGATGATTAGCAGTACCTTCGAAGCGAGTGGATCATGTTCCTCTGGAGGAAGAATCGACATCCCGCGCGGGTGGTCGGCACCCGCCATCAGCCGAGGTAAGGTGGCAACAGATGGAATGAGGGCAAGGAACAACAGGATTACTGCAATCCTGCGTAAGCGTTGATCGAACTGCAACATTTCATCTCCCCGCTCATAACCTCGCTATTACACTCTTCGCTATGTTCCTTGAGGCGTTGGCTATGTATTCAGAAGCATGAACAAGCGGAATTCCTTCTTCTCTTCGTCACTGCTGAAGAAACCTCAGGAATCACAGAACGAAGTAGGCGGAGACATATCCGAACAACAGTCCGACCAGCGCCCCCAGCC
>CAZYIX010000048.1:0-3033 GCA_964647665.1 uncultured Candidatus Poseidoniales archaeon | reverse complement strand
CCAATCCAGAATATGAGTGACATGAAAACGAAAGCTATCACCATGAAGGCTGGGATGTGATTCAATGGCCATTCATACCAACCCTTCCCATCGATGTACTCTTGGCCCTTCTCACCGGTGAAAGCACTGGCGATATCACCGAAAATCAACACAAAGGTTGGGGCCATCTTCAGCAGACCGAGAAGTCCTCCGCCCAGAATGGCTCCAATTGCGATTGTTCGAACCACACTCTTGTACACAGTCCACTGAACAATACCTCCCATTGATTGAACGAGTACATACTCACCTGAAGCCGCATCATAGAATGGCACGTTGAAGTAAACAGCCCAAGGTATCAGCCAGAACCAGGCGACGAAGGAACCTAAATTCACTAGGAACGCAACGCGGAATTTCATGAACCAGCCGATTGCGAATAGTGTTGGGGACAATTCAAGCCCTAGGAAGGTGTATGCGAAGGGGTTAGATGGATCCCACATAGTTATTCCATTGGCAACAGAATGACCATCGACCAATTCGGATGGCTGATGTATCCACCTATGAGAATAGACTGACGCAAGTCCCCATTCATCTCCCGACAGTGAGACCGCAATCCAATCAGCCAATGTGAGTTGTTTAGCCCAGAATAGTGGATAGTCAATCAAAAACATGAAACCCATTGTCAAAACGGTCCACAGACCGACTGTCTTCAGGCTGCCTCGTGCTGCATCCGCTGCACCTGTGCTAACATCAGAAGCGATGTCAAGCATCTTGAGAGTGGCCTCGAATCCGGGCATTGGCAGAGGGTCCTCTACAAGCCAGACTCTGCGGAAGATGATGAAATACATTACTCCGAGGAAGCCGGCAAACATCGAAGCGATGATGCCAATGAATGCGAGTTGCCAAATGTTTGGGTCGGCAATGATGGGTACCAATTCACCAGTTACACTGTCCCTAATCCAATAATCTGAGTTGAAGGCTAAAAGGAATATTGCTGGGAAGGTGAAAATGAACCCAGTCGAGGCGTGTGTTGCACCAGTGGTGGCGCTTGTTGCTATATTGACCTCTGAAGGCGTCCAACGCAAAGCCATGCCGAGCAAATATGCGACATACCATGCAGCGGATACAGCGAGTCCGATTTTCAGGCCTATGTAGGCGGTCACTCCACTGAATACAGCACCGATGCAAATGCCGATGAGAATCTTGCCGAGGCTCCAGTGACTGACCTCAAATGACTGCTCGATGTTCCTCTCTTCCAGATACTGTTCGAGCAAACCTGTGTTGAGGTTGTTGTACATATCCTCATCAAGCCAAGTGAGTGTACCGGCCTCCATCGCAGCGATGCCTTTTGGTGTCAGCGGCTGCCTGTAGGCTGACTTTCGGACTCCACTCATAGGACACACCGCTCCGTAGGAGCGAGGTGGCGTTGACGCGTCGGATAATTAGGTTTGATGGGGGCGAAGTGAGCGGAGAATGACGTTAATCGTTAGTAATTAGGCGTCCGTATTCCTGCGAAACCAACTCGTAGCCAAGACTTCGGTAGAGTTCGCGTGCTGCATCATTCATCACATACACTGTCAGTCTGACCTCATCGGCACCGCTATTCATGCACTCACGTTCTGCAGCCTTGATCAGAGCCGTAGCAACGCCACGCCGCCGTGCATGCTCCTCGATGAAAACATCGGCGATAACCCAAACTGTATGTGAACCCTCGATGAGAAATCCATCAGGTGAAATGGAGCATATGCCGACCAAATCGCCATCGAGGGAAGCGGTCAACAAACGTCCAAGTTTCAGGCGATTCTCAAGGAATCTTGCCACACGCTCAGTATTGAACTGACGAGTTAGCACATCCATGTCACCGCGCCAATCTAAATTCTGCTGGTCCTCAAGAAGTGTCCACCACATCTCTACAATTCTATCCAAGTCATTGATGTTGGCAACTGAGACTGATAAGGAATCTACAGTTGTCACCAAAGGGATACCCACTCACCCTACGTCGGAGATTGTGATGATGGTTCCGGCTCAATGGTCGCGGATGATTTTGTACCGACCCATTGCTTCCATCCAAAGGATTTCACCACCAGCATCGAGTGACATACCACCTTCAAGAGGAAGGATGAGTGTCTCGTAGGTCTTGTTGTCCATTGCGTGCACCTCGCTGCCTTGAATATGTGTGATGATGGCGGAACCCTTCTCAATCATCGGTACGCTGATTGAATCAGTCACAGGAGACACGTGGCTGCGCTTCTGGCCAGTGAAAATATCCTCTAATTCAATTCGAGCCTTGGCACCGCCGTGCTTGCCCGGCTTGGACTTAGACATGCCCAGAATCTTGTATGCATCCTCATCAAGAGCGACGTATCGGCCAACCTTCAGCGTACGAACCTCTACCCTTGTTGTTCCTGGCATGTCAATCCCAATTGTCGTCGGCCTGCGCCGCCTTATCAGGGTTCGTGTCAGGATTCGTGCGCAGGTTCAATGGGTTCTAATCGTAATCATAGAATCCGCTACCACTCTTTCGACCGAGACGGCCTTCCTCAACCATCTGAACCAGCAATGGGGCAGGCGCATACTTGTCATCAGCGAGGCCTTCGTGCAAGACATTCATGATGTGCAGAACCGTGTCAAGGCCAATCAAGTCAGAAAGAGCAAGTGGGCCAATTGGATGATTCATTCCGAGTTTCATTATTCCGTCAATTGCTCCCGGTTCTGCAACTCCATCCTGCAGGGTAAGAATGGCCTCGTTCAGCATTGGGCACAAGATCCGATTCGAAACAAAACCAGGCGAGTCATTGCAGCATAGGGGAATCTTGCCCATGCGCTCAGCAGCAGCGTTTACGGCAGCAGTGACTTCTGTAGAGGTCTCGCTGCCATTGATGATTTCAACGAGTTTCATTATTGGAACTGGGTTCATGAAATGCATACCTATGACCTTGTCAGGTCGCTTGGTATGGGCAGCGATCTCATTGATGCTGATGCTGCTAGTATTAGATGCAAGAATTGTCGAGGGTTTGCAGATATCATCCAATTCTGCGAAGGTAGAGAACTTCAGTT
>CAZYIX010000047.1:0-3046 GCA_964647665.1 uncultured Candidatus Poseidoniales archaeon | reverse complement strand
TGAGCACGATATCGTAGTTGACGTAGGTGTGGGTGGGGTCGGGTTGGATGGTTGAGGACCACTTGCCTGCATCCTCTTGCATGGGGATTGAGTCTGGCGGGTAACAAACGCCGCTGTTGATGCATATCTGCACTGTCCAAGCCACGGTGGTCCCATTTTGTGCAGCGACATCAGTAAGCACTACCTCGATGGTGAAATCTACACCGTCGCTAGATACACCCGGCGTGGAAATCGATTGAATGGGCGTTCCTTCGACATCAATGCTCATGTTGACGCCCGGATTGGCCGCAGCCGCTGCAAACGGACTCAGCATGAGAAGCGCGAGGAGGCAGGCGAGCGCGCGCATGCTTCGCATGAAGACGCCTGCGCGCTATCCGTTGAAAATACCTCGGGGAAGATGCCCTCATAGTTCGAGTTCCCACAACTCGTCACCGATGAAGTGCAACGCCTTCACCGCCCTGCCCTTCATTGATGCGATCATCTCGACCGAATCCAACACAGCCCAACCAATAGCCAGCGGTTTGCCGTGTTGCTGGTCGCGAATCCAAATCAGGTCACCTGCTCGGATGCTGTCGCATGCTGAATGGATGCCTGCAGCCATACAATCCGCCCCGTTCATCAGGAAGGGAATCGCCCCATGGTCAACATCGCACCATTTGCGAGCAGGGTTCCACTTCAACATCCCGCGCAGGGTGGGGAATGCCACCACTTCACCTACCTCGCCCGCATCTTCAGGCACACCTTCAGGGCGGGCGACTTCCATCGCTACAGGCGATTTGTCGACTAGTAGTAGATTCCAAGGTCCAAATTGTGCGGTTTCAATAAATGCATTCGAGATGTCTACCTCGAGGTCTAGAGGAGAGGTCAGCCTTTTGATAAGGCCCTTGATGTGCTTGTGGCGCACCGGCTTGCGCTGCTTCAACTTCCAGTCCTTCGGCACGTAATGGTCTCGATGCCGGCCGTTCTTCATGCTACGCACACTCTCCGCCGGATTGATGGGTGGAAGCGTACTCGCCGGGCCATGCCAAGCATCTGGTGTGCATTCCGTACCTTTGCTGACCACGCGGCAGAGATGGACCACGACCTGTTGCCAGCCCCCGGATTCTTCCTCAAACCATGGTCTGCACAGGCTCACCCCCCGATGGGCTGCGAACTGGACCTGCCACCGGGATTGAATATCATCCATCACGAGGTGGAATTGGTGGTGAGGCTGACCCGTGCCGGAGATGGAGTGATGATTCCAGAGAGCGTGGCGGTTGGAATCGATCTGACCGAGCGAGAAATCCAAGCCGAAGCCAAAAGCGAGGGCTGGCCGTGGACTCAAGCGAAGGGATTCCGCAACAGTGCTATTGTTGGAGGATTCGTTGCGACACCGGTTGGATTGGAGAGTCATCGGCTGGAATTGGCTGTCAACGGTGCGCCACGGCAGGAGGCAGTACTCTCCGACTGCCTGTTTTCAGTTGTTGACCTGCTAGAGAGTCTTGAGCAGTGGGCACCACTTGAGGCCGGTGACCTGCTATTCTGCGGCACACCGGCAGGAGTCGGCGCTATGGTTGATGGTGACCGAATCGAAGCGAGATTGCTTGACCCCGATGGAGAGCCAATCAGTGAGATCGACTTGACTTTGCGCGTCCCCTAATCACGGTGGAACCGCTTCGTGTAGGTTGAGTGTGGCGCGTGCCTTATCCATGTCATCAACAGAAAAGGCGAGTTCAGTGTCACCTCGGTAGCGCGAGAGCACGTAGATTGAGGTGATATTCACACCTGCATTGCTCAAACGGTCAGCGAAATCAGCAAGCGAGCCGGGGCGGTCTGGCATTACTAGGGTGAGCAATTCATTGACGGTGTACTCGATTCCTAGTTTGTCCAGACAAAGGCGGGCCTCAATCACTTGTTCTGTGACAACAGCGACGTTAGGTGCCGCTCTTCCAATCGCGCAAAGAGTGAGGATATTCACCTCTGCTTCAGATAGTGCGCGGCTAACTCTGGCCAACTGACCGGGCTCGTCAGGCAAAGACATGCTGAATTCCATCATGGACGTTCACCGCTCTGAGCGGGCTCAGTCGTGGCTATTTACCCACCGGATGCAGTCTGGTCGAGCAACGTGGTCTTGAAATAAGGGGAGCAGGTCGGCCGCATCCCTAGGGGATGCATATGGCACACTGGCACGGAATTTCACGTCGTAAACCGACAGGTGGTCGGCTCAAGCGCCCGAATCGCTATCGCGGTAAGCGCAGAACCGAGATTGCTTCTGAGAAACAGTTCACGACAATCGGTGAGCCAAGTCGCAAAGTGTACCGTAAGCGCAGTGGTTCCCAGACGGTGCGAGCACTGCACGACAATGTGGTCAATGTGGCTGACTCAAAGACAGGCAAGGTATCTCAGACCAGTCTCACTAGTGTGCTTGAGAACCCCGCTGACCCCAACTACGTTCGACGCAACATCGTGACCAAGGGAGCGATTGTTGAAACTGAAATGGGCCAAGTCCGAATCACCTCACGTCCGGGTAGTCACGGAGCACTCCACGGCGTCTTGCTAGACGAGTGATTCTGGCGCAAGCCTTGAAGCAGACGAGTATGGAGCCCTAGTGGAGGCTCAACTATGGCCGAGCAACGGGACCGACTCATTATCTGGCCGGGATACTTCGACAGCAAGCGCAGTCGTCGCAGCGGTCGCAGGGTTCCAGTAGATGCTTCAGTAGTCAATCCTACCCTCGATGGTTTGGCCTATGCTGCGCGCAGCACGGGCATCAAGAAGATGAAGCGTGACGAGGCTGCATCTCATCCCTCACGCCCACGGTCAAAGGAAGGCCGGCTCTGGGTTTCCATCGCTGATGCGTTGGCAGCAACTGGTGCATCCTCGAAGGAAGGTGTGCTTCGCGAGATTGGAGTGGCCTGGCGTGGCCAGAAGAAGGACGCGAAGTTGCAGGACAAGGTAGCCAAGGCCAGCGGGCCGAAGACCGGTGATAAGCGCGGTCGCAGCCAGCGTAAGGCGTTCAAGACTGCCAAAGGTCGCAAACCGAGCGAGCGTCGTAAGCGCCGCAAGT
>CAZYIX010000046.1:0-3457 GCA_964647665.1 uncultured Candidatus Poseidoniales archaeon | reverse complement strand
ATACCGATATTCCCCGCAATTAGAAGTGATTGATGGAGTCGCTGATGACTTCACAATCTACCGAGGTCATGTAATGGTTGCAGGCAACCTGACAATCGCTCTTGGCACCAATGACCCACCCTCCGCCTCATTCTCTGCGGCAGACCGCAATATGCCGATTCTGCCGCACGTCGAACCTACCACAATTGATTCGCAGTGTACCGATTCCACCCTTGGGTCACCCGCCTCGCAGTTTACCCTAGTTCACGATGGAAACCTATTGGTAAATACCTCCTCATCCAACATCACCATCGATGCGCCCGCAATGGGTGTGGGTGTTGGGGAATGGGTGAACCTGACACTTGTCTGCACCGACCATCAGGGACTTTCAGCCAATTTCACAGACTTGCTGTACCTCGATGGAGAGGACCCGACCGCAGTGACCACAGCGGTGTGGAACCACGCCGATATTTCGGACCCAGTCACAGTCGATATGCAAGAGCATGTGATTGAGGTGTGGGCTGGATCTATGCTGGTAGTGTGGACTGAGGGTTACGACGACGCCCCATGGGATGTGGACATTCTATGGGAGTCAAACAAGAGTCTGGGTTGGAATCATCATGGTCTTGGCACGATGTCGTTCAGTGATTTGTTCAATCAGGGTCCAGATGTGAATGGACAACATTTGTCTGTGGAGGATAGACACCTGCAGAGACAGCCGACCGAATGGAGTCTTGACATGACGCTCACCGATGGTGCTGGTAACCAAGCGACTGATTCGTGGACTGTGCGCGTGTTGGATAGAACAGCGCCCACGCCAAAACTTGCTTTGACTGTAAATGGTGTGCAGTACAGCGAAATCTATCGCCCAGTGCAGGGTGATTCGGTGGAAGTTTCACTCGAGGAGTCGTACGATGACTTGGATGCGATTGAGGCTCTAACTTGGGAAATATCACTTGATGAACAACCGCTCTCTGTTGGCAGTACATGGGCTGATGTGAAGGGATTCACGTTGGCAGATTTGCAGCAAGGCAGACACAATCTGATGGTCAAGGCGATTGATACGTCGGGCAATGTCGGCACCAAAATGGTGGAGATTCTCGTTGACCCGCTCAGCGTGATGAATTACGAGGTTGTTGAGGTCGCGCTGGCGATTGGTGGAAGTCCGGATGAGCCCGCTTCATTTGATGTGACAATCCAGAACACCGGCTCGATAGCTGGTACTGTGTGGTTGTGTCATGTTGAGCAATGCTCAGACCCGCTGCAGGGAGTGATGGCCAATGTGGATGGGCCTACCAAGATCACTCACCGATTTTCTGTGGATGAGTTAGCGAGTGGAACTGTGGTGATTTTCCTGCACGCTGAGGATAATGCGACTGAATCAGTGCAGGAGATTCGCCATGTGACCGATATCGATGTTGCACCAGAGGTTGGGCCGTGGATTCTGTTGTTGGCCGTGCCCGCTTTGGTTGGGTTGGTGGTGCTGAAGTTGGCTACGCGGCCCCCTAAGGAAGAAAAATCCTGATTTTGGCACTGACAGTCCATGTTTGGGCCACCGTGCTCGGTATGGCGTGGTTCTCATAGGTGGCACTCACATCGCAAGCGCGTATGGAGCCGGTATCCGAGCCTGCAACCGTCGAGTCACGGATTGCTGCTGAACTGGAGCGACGCAGGTCACGAGTAGGCACAGTGGCATTGCTCGGGGCTTTCACCTGTATCGGCTGCGCTGCTTGGTACATGTGGCCGGCTTTGGCCGGTGATGCGACGATGATGGAGCGGCTTGGACCGGTTGCGCTGATGCTCGCTGCTGGCGTGCTGCTGCAGGACCTCGCCGCCATGGATGCGAGAGGACGTTCACGACTTGGTGCGGCATCAAGCATTGTTTGGCCGCCGATGATGGTTGTCGGCCTTTCCCCACTATTCGCTGATGGAGTCGACATCGGTGCTGCGTTGAGTGACCTGCTCGTTCTGGTCAATGGAAATGAGGTTGAGATTGTCCGCGGTGACGTCTATGGCAGGCTACTGCTGCTAATCGTCGCGGCGATTTTCGTTTGGACCTCACAGAAGTTGCTGACCGGCTCACTCGATGCGCAGAGATTCCGTGGCCTTGCAACTCTCGGTGGGTTCGCTGCCGCCTCTGCACTGGTTCTCGCTACACCTCCTCCTTCACTGAATTCTAGTGCTGCAGCAGCCGGTTTCGTGCTGTTTGCTGCCGGGGCATCTTCTGGATACGATATCTTCACCGGTGACCCAGACAGGAGCGACAAGAAGCGATTTGGTAGGCGTTTGGATGCGCTGGAGTTGCGGATTCTTGAGTTGCAAGCAAAAGGAGTGAAACTCGACCAGTCTTCCTCCCTTGTGCGTAACGCGCGTGATGTGGGATATCTGGAGCCCGACGCTGGATTCAAGATTCTCACTCAGGCTGAGGATGAAATCGACAGAACGCTGGCCTTGACCGAGGATATCGGGGCAATTCGCGCTGTGTCAGCGACTGAGGTTGAGAAGGCCGAGGATATAGCGTATGGAATCGTTAAGCCCGGACGCAGCCTTGAGCAAGGAGACCGAGAACGCGACTTGGGCAGTTTGCGCGAGGCTGAGATGCTGTACCGCAGAGCAAAGACGCTGGCTAGTGCTGTCGTTGAGCATTGGCAGCGAGCCAAGGATGCAGTTTCGAAGGCCGAGGACCTAGTCAAGGACTTGTCTGGTGGCCAACACAAGCAGTTACACGACTCGTTGGCGGAAGCCAAGAGGGCGATGGAGGATGAGGACCCTGAGACAGCGGCGGACATCGCTGAGACAATCCCGATGCACGTGGCTAATCTTGGTGAGGCTGCAACCGGTTCTGAGGATGCGGTTGCCGATGCCAAGGAGGCGCTTGAAGGCGCTGAGGGTCTCGACATGACGCTGTGGGAAGACCGAATCGAGCAGGCAAAATCTGCTCAGGATGAAGGTAATTTTTCGCTAGCGCGTGGGCTGTCTGATGGGATTGTTCGCGAAGTCAAACGTGAGCGGGAGGCGATGACTGAGGTTCAGCGTGCGCTTAGGCAACGCAAGCATCTGACCAAGCGCTGGAAGGAGCGCGATGATGCAGATGACTGGAATGCCCGACTGGAAGAGGTGGATGGTGCCGGTGAGAAGCAACAGTGGTCACACGCTGCGAGTTTGTTGGAAAAGTTGACTGCTGACTTGAATGCGGTTGATGCTGCAGCGACTGATGCTGCTGAATTGCTGGCGTTCGTGCAGGATGAATGGTCGTCTCTACGAAAGAAATTGGAAGCGGCTGGCATCAAGGCGAAGGATGCAGAGCGCAAGGATTGCGAGAAGGCGGTGGCCAATGCAGCCAAGCACCACGAGACTGGAAACATCGATGCCTGCCTTGACGACCTAGGCAATGCGGACTCACTTATGGAAAATCTCCGACGCCGCGTTTGACTTGAATTGCTTTGGGAAGGAAGTCTGTTGTGAACCGAGAGACAGA
>CAZYIX010000045.1:0-3530 GCA_964647665.1 uncultured Candidatus Poseidoniales archaeon | reverse complement strand
TCGCATCTGGAACCCTGCTCGCAATCCCATTACTCAGCCATTTCGGATTGTGAGGATTTTTTGTCTGCCCCTCGCGTATAGGCGGGCGGCGGCGGCCCAAAGGCCGCCGGGTTGATGAGGAGGGAGATTCTCCGAACATACTGTGACCAACGATAGTGAAGACATCAGCACGACCAAAGTCGTACTGCTATCTTTCATAGCGCTGCTGATGCTACCGCTGTTTTCAACAACCAACGTGGACGGTTTGGAAGTGCTTCCATCAGGACCTGGGATCGAATGGGAAATGCCAAATGAACACTATCTATTCATCAATGGAAGTGAGCAAAATCCGGCGCTTGGTCGCAACTTCCCAATGGTGACAGGACAACCTGCGGGCCGTGCAGATTTCAGCAAAGTCGGCTCAGCAGTGAACCCAACCATCGTCGAAGTGTTGAGTGAGCCGGTTTCCGAAACTGTGACGCTCAACGGCAACGTTACGATTAGGCTGTACGCCTCCTTGGACTCGGAGAATACCGGTTGCAGGATTACCAACGGATTGCCGGGGACGCCTCTGGGTGGAGACACTTCGTTCATGGTGACTTTGAATGTCGGCTCAACCACCGTCATGGATTCAGAACCGACCAACTCCGTAGCGATGGACAAGGATTGGCAGAATGCACACGAATTCCTTGCCACCACGTCACTAAACGCTACGATGAGTCCCGGAGACGTAATCTCACTCACAGTAGAAGTCGAACACAACTGTGGGCTCAACGGCATTCTTTGGTGGGGTACCTACGACCTATCCTCAAGCGTTGTCCTCGATGCTGACATCCTCACCCCAGAACTGGATGTGATGGTGGATGATAATGGTGTGTTGCGAATCGAGTTCACGCCGATTTCACCGTGGGGACAAGCCAGTTACACTCACATTATCTTCGATGTGCTTGGACCATACGGTGAATGGTATGAAGCAGTGCACTATAACTCAATACCGCCCGAAGATGAGCATATCGACCACATGGAATCTCCTGAACAGGGCACGAGATTGGTCGAAGGCAATCGCAGCGCTTTGACTTGGGTTGGCAACAAGACTCTGACACCAGGAATACATGCGATTGATGTTTGTCTGAGACTGGTCGATGGTGACGATAACATCCGCTGCCACGCCATCGGAGTTCTACGCTTCAAGGTCGATGAAGCGGATTCTGCTCTGTTGGGATCTGTTGCATTCGCGGTCCTACCTATCACTGGGGCTCTGGGTTTCATCGGTTGGCTACTCAACCGCAATATTCCACCTTGGCCTGTTTTGGTAGTCATTGGACTCATTGCACTCACAGCACTGGGGGCAATCGGAGCCATGCCTGATGTGAATATAGGCGAAAGCAGAGAAGAGAGTGCAGCTCCGTCATTCAATCTGCTGACTCACGGAGGAGGGGATGCCAGTCTGCGCGAATTGCTCGACGGCAAGGATGCTCTAGTACTCGGAGTCTTCACTATCGGCTCACCATCAGCGGACCTGCAAGCAGATGACTTCCGAGATACCATAGATGATTTCGGTGATTCTGTCGCTTTCGCCCAGTTGATGACTGGGGATTCATTGGAAATGGTTGACGGGGATGCACACGCTGCCAATCTCAATGGCTCATGGCCGTTACTCATCGACGAAGCGAACGGTGGCGTTGCAGAGCAATTACCCACCGGCGTGGCTGATGGTGTAGTGATAATCGACGCTGCCGGATTTGTCGTAGATTGGAGGCCATCATCGATGTCGACCACTCAAATCAAGTCAAGTGTTGATGATGCAATAGCGGGTGGTGGTCGCTCAGTCCTCGAAATGTTCGATTTATTGACCCTGCTTGTATTGATGCCGCTGCTATTCGTCGGATTGCCAGCACGCAGGGTCGAAGCTCCAGAAGAGGTGCTTGTCCCATTCGCAGGCTGGTTGGGCACCTTTGGTGCTGCAACCATCGGTTTCACGGTCTGGGCCGTGCCAGTCAGCCTTGCAGCAATCATCCTTGGTGGACATTCCTGGACCTTCGTCGAATTGGCTCTGACAATCTGGCTAGGCTGGCAGGCGGTATCTCTCATCGTCTGGCAGAGGGTTCCTGAGATTGATTTCCTGACCAAATTCGCCTACAATCGGCTGCCTGAGGTATACCGAAGATGGCGAGACGAGGAGATGTTCATCTGGGATGCGAGGATGGGACATTGGTTCGCTTGGATGCTGTGGGTGGCCACCCCCACTCTGATTGCGCAGTTAGTTGGAACCCGAGTTGCAGCAGGAGGTCTTGGATTCCTCACCGGGCCACTGATGTTGATTTTCCTCATCGTGCTCGCTGGACTTGTTACCCTGATGATTCGACTGATCGCTGCCATCGGCGGGCCAATCTCGCGGCTTGGTGGCAGTCTGGCTCGACCGCAGATGGCCCGTACTTGGGGAGTTGTGCTGGCTGGATACGTGGTCTGGTTGCTAGTCTGGCTAATGCTCGGCCCGATTTGGGCTACCCTCGCCGGTTGAACTGCATCGGCGTAGCCGATATCTGCTTGAGTGCCTCAACATCTCTGCGATATCGCTTAGAACCCTGACGTTTCAGCACTGTGGCTATGTCGAGAAGAATGAGAACAAGTTGGAGTGCGAGCAGAATCAGACTGCTAGAAGAATGTCCGAGAAGATACGCGATGAAGTATCTGAAGGGAAGTGCGGCGTGGCCCGGGGGATGGCGTGAGAATAATCCGGACGCCGCCACGATGTGGAGGTTGGGAGCTCAGCGACCGGCAGCAGACCACATGCGTCGAGCGGTTGCGCGAGCGATTGAGCGGCTGTTGAAGGGTGTTCATCGTGGAGAGCCGCACAGTGATGGAGACCAAAATGCCTGGCTGCGAGACAGAATTCGTGCCGCCTTCACAACAGGTGGAGATGCAGCGCATCATCGACTACCTGCAGAAGAAATCGAGGTAATGGTCGAAGAAGGATTGCACCGGCTACAAGGAATCTGCAAGGTCCCAGTCATCAAATCGATTTTGAGCAGCGAAGCGCAGGAATGGATGCCGCTTGAAAGGCTGGAACCAGACATCACCGACGATGCATTACTGTGGGTGATTCCAGACATCATCGCCCGCTTCAACGGCGGCTGGCAGCTGATTCGCATCGCCATGGAGGCGGGCGCAACCGCACCGAATGCAGTACAGCGGCTGGAACTTGGCACCATGCTGGATTGGGCTGTCAGGCAACCCACCATGCCAACCACACCCCGTTCCTATTCGGTTACGCGGGTAGCGTGGAGGTGGAACGGCTGGGTGCAGTGGAAGCGACCCGCTGATGAGTATTGGTTGGATGAGAGTAGAGAACTGCTCAGGGCTGACCTCGTACGGCTTCGCAGGGTTCACTTGCGATTGGATGGATTCGATGATATCGATTCACTGGAAGGCGCGAGCAAGCGGCGTCAATGCAGAAATTGTGGCTATGCGCCTATCTGTCCAGTATCTCTATTCTGAGCAGAGGGTATCCTTAGTTCCGTATTAGTGGCGTTCATCAGTTACCAATTAAT
>CAZYIX010000044.1:0-4409 GCA_964647665.1 uncultured Candidatus Poseidoniales archaeon | reverse complement strand
CATGGTCAGGTCGAGGCTTTGCCAGCACTGATGGAAGCGGCTAATCGAGTATACGGTTTCACCCTTGAGATTAATGTCAGTTTAACTAGCGATATCGGCACAGATAACAAGATCCACATCGGCCAAACAGATTCGGTCAATTTCGCTGTTGCGGGTGATGCTGAGAAGATTCAGTGGCGCACATGGGATATGCGTGATGAGTGGATGGATTTGGCTGATTTTGAACCCGGCCAGACCTCATTTGAGGTGGATCACGGAATGTTTGTCGATAGGTTGCAATATTTGCCGGGAAACAATATTTCGGGCAACCAAACTCTATTGGTTAGGGCTTTGAAAGGCGATAACGCCTCTGCAAACGTCGCTGTCCACATGCACATCATGGGTGATGAGAAATTGATGGAACAGAGCGACGCAGGTTCATATCTCGGTCTAGCAATTGGGGTTCTGACAGTCTTGGTTCTGCTGTTGACGTGTGCCCTAGTAGTCGTCGCATTGCAGTTGCGCTCAGCGCGCGGTGGTGTTTTCTTCCTTTCCGGAGAACAGTATGCAGACGATGATGACGAAGCCGAATTAGACGACGAGGATTCAGTCGAAGACGAAGGATGACGGTGAGTCCATGCAGCCTCTCGAGCAGATTCTGCTCGCATCTATTTTTGCTGGTCTAGTAGCGATTGCAGTCACAGTTGCCATCGAGAGACTAGGCGGAGTAGTTGGTGGAGTGCTCGCCACTGTTCCTTCGACAATCGTACCCGCAGCAGCCTTCATGTGGCTAGGTAATCCCGATGCAATTTCCTTCGCTGCTTCAATGGCGATGGTCCCGTTCGGTGTGCTGCTCAATGCAGTCTTCCTGTGGCTGTGGCGAGTGGTCCCTCCGCTGATTCCCCAGGCTATCCCATTTGGTCCACGCCTTGCCTCAATCACTGCGGTCAATCTTCTGCTGTGGACGATTGCAGCAGCGTTACTGACTCTAGGCAGTTCCTATCTGCTCAAATCTTGGATATCTGCACTACATCTAGGAATAATTGGAGTAGTATTCGGATTAATCTTGGGTGTCGGAGCAAGCATTGCATCTCGCCCTGCTCCAAAGGGCGAGAATAAGGTCGGCGCTTTAGCACTGGTTTCCCGCGGGGTTGCTGCGGCTCTCGCTATTGGATGCGCTGTTTGGCTTGCCCAGCACGGCAGCCCTCTTATCGCAGGTATTGCCTCGGTATTCCCCGCCATTTTCACCACCAGTATGGTGGCTCTGTGGATTACGCAAGGGCAAGCGGTGCCTTCAGGGGCTATCGGCCCGATGATGCTCGGAGTCACCGCTGTCAGCACCTACGCAGTGCTGGCCATCATCACACTCCCCGTACATGGAGTAATCCTAGGCTCGATATTTTCCTGGGTTGGGGCTGTGCTCATCATCACTGTACCTTCCTCTCTGTGGCTGTCATCGCGACAGCCGACGGATTGAAGGAGGGGGGCCGCCCCCGTCCAACGCCCGCTCAGGGCAATCGACGGTGAGCAGATGGGAGCACAACACGACCGTGTGGTTCGAGACAATGTTCACCGCGACATCGTGCTGCCGGACGACATCGGGCGACTTGTCGATACCAAGACCTTCCAAAGGCTACGTGAAATCAAGCAGTTGGCAACCTGTCACTTTGTGTTCCCCACCGCAACTCACACCCGATTTGTACATAGTTTGGGTGTGCAACATCTTGCCGGTGCACTTGTTGATTCTCTTGAACACGTACACCCCGGTCTAATCAGTCCCCTTGACAAGAAATTAGTCCAATATGCTGCCCTATTACACGACATTGGCCACCCACCATTCAGTCATGCCTTTGAGACGCCTGAGATTTTTGCCACCTACCGCCACCATGAGGATTGGGCTCGGAAGATATTGCAAGATGAGGGCAATGATTTGCGAGCGGCACTCATCGAGAACGTTGGTGAAGATGGCCTGCAGAGGATGCTTGACATAATGTCTGGAGATGTAGAGATTCCAGCCTTGCATGAAATGATTAGCAGTCAACTCGATGTAGACCGACTCGACTACCTGATGCGAGACCAAATCAACACTGGTGCGAAGGTTGGTTCGTTCGATGTCCACCGACTATTCCGAGCCACGCGGATAGGTGATGATGGTGGATTGACCATTACTAGAGGAGGTGTGGCAGAGGTCGAGTCGTATCTGATGATGCGTTACCACATGTACCACAATGTGTACTTTCACAAGGTGAATATGCTAACTCAGACCTACTACGTGCGAGCACTCACGCGTGCGAGGGTGCTTGCAGAAGCGGGAGAGATGCAATTATCGTCGCGTATGTGGAATATGCTGTGCAACCCCGATATTACTGTGGACCAGTATCTTGAATTGACTGATGCCGTAATCCAATCTGAGGTTACTAGTTGGCTTAGTTCGGAAGATGAGGAATTGTGCAAATGGGCATCGTTGATTTGCTCGCGCAGTGGGATGCACAAGCGAATTCGTGTACGCGACCTAACCGATGCTGCAATCAAAACATCTGGACCGGCAATCATGGATATACTGACTGAGGCAGGGTATCCGAGTCAGGACTTCATCACAGCCCGCGTTGGAAAGGAAGGATATCGGCCATATGTTCGCGGAATCATTGTCGAGGGCGGTCAAGATATCTCCGAGTTCAGTGCGATGGTCCGCAGTATCGTTGCGCCTGCAAATGACATCATGCTATTTGTCCCTGAGGATTGCCGAGAAGCCTGTGAGAAGGTGGTAGAGAACGCTCTCGCGGGTGGGTGAATCTAGATGAGGTTGGACCCTTTCGCCGTTGTTCAGGACCCGTAGCTTAGTCTGGTTAGAGCACCCGGCTCATAACCGGGTGGCCGCCGGTTCAAATCCGGTCGGGTCCACTAATACAACAACGCGTTGAGCATTAGCGATTTCGCCGAAGGCTATTGAAGAAAGGTATCGCACGAAGGTGTATGGCTCGCAGCACCCCCGCCCTTGTCCTCCTCGCACTGTTGCTGCCGCTTATGGCCCCCTTCGCTACTGCTCAAGGCCCCCCATCCATCGAAATATCATGTAATCCGAGCCAGGTATCCTTCGATGTATATCCCGGTGCGACTAGAGTTGGTACAGCCTATTGTGAGTTGACCAACGATTCATCTGTCACTGAAACCGTTGAAATCGATGTCGCGGCGTCCGGATACACGTTCGCGGCTCCCGGTTCAATAACGGTTCCTGCAGGTGACACCATCTCGTTTGAGGTGGCTTACCGGGCTGATGACAACAGCGAACCTGGTGAAACAGTGTCGACGATAGAGGCGCAGGTAGAGCAAGCCAATGGGGTCGACATCAGCTTGCTCGGGGTCAGTGATGAGGCAAATGTTACCCTTGTGATAGATTCCTTCTCATATCCATTTATTGAGATGAGCAGATCTTACGCAAATCTCGATGCTGGGCAGAGATACGATGGCTTGGCAGCTACGGTGAGAAATGATGGAAATGCTGATGATGAGTGCAGCGTGAGAATACTGGACGAGAATGCTCTTTCACTGCAGGGAGTGAATTTCACCATCAGTCCTGACAGCGCTTCCATTCAGGCTGGTGGAGTGGCGGATTTCTACTTCGTAGTAGAGGCGAGCGAAGATGTGGCTGATGCGAGAGTGGAAGTGGAGGTTGAGGCAAGATGCCCCAGCTTCGGAATCTACACGCATAAGGCAGTTGTGAATCTTAATCTCACAGCAGCTTCCGAGTCACTGATACCCAACTTCGCTGCGGGAGAGATTCCTACATGGGCTTACGCTGGAGGTGGCATCATCGGTGTGTTGATTCTTGCTGCTGTTGGCATGGTTATTTTCAGGCGCGTGAGGGGTGTTGTTCAGAGTGCTTCGGCTTACGAGGACGATGACGGAGACGATTGGGAAGACGAGTACGACGACGATGATGATTTGGACGAAGAACTCGAAGACCTTGACGACTTTGACGACCTAGATGACCTTGACTTGGACGACCTTTGAATATAGTATCAATGTCAGGATTTATTCAGCCCTAAGGGACTCGACTCCTACTAACGCTTATGTATGCCTGACTTGCAGGTGATAATGGGTGAGACGTTGAGTGCTTTGAGAAAGGCTGTTCTGCTGATGTTGGTCTACTTGCTGGCTCTATGGGCTGGAGCCGCTGGCGGTGTGGCGGCCCAATCCCCGAACCCTGACATCACTGTAACTTGCTCTCCGGGTTCAATCCCGATTGATGTATATCCTGGTGCTACTCGAATTGGTACCACCTACTGTGACGCTGTCAACCCGACTGCCTACGCAGAGAAGGTGAACATTCAGGTTACCTCTGCAGGTCTTGCCTACGCTGCACCCGGTTCCATTACTGTGCCACCTCAGGATTCGATTACCTTTGAGGTGGCCCACGGGGGTGGCGGACC
>CAZYIX010000043.1:0-5816 GCA_964647665.1 uncultured Candidatus Poseidoniales archaeon | reverse complement strand
AAATGCGGTAAATCACTCCATTTTCGTCACTCATTTTTCGTCACTTCCTTTTTTTCTTTTGGAATCACTTCCATAAATCGACGCCAAGCGCCGATTTGATAGACTCTCGGAGGGTGTTATCCTCTTCAGTCCCAATACCCAAAACAGTGGGCGTAATGCTGTCTGCAATCCGCGAGCGGAGTCTGTCAGACAATCGAGTTCGATTTGCACTGTCAAGAACGACAATGCCTACATCCTTCTGAGTGAGCAAATCTCGCATTATATTTGCGAGGGCTTCATCGTCCTCTGGATGATACAGGCGGATCACACCTGCCAATTGGAAACCGAGGGTGAATTCGGGGGTGCCTACAACTGCAATCTCCATTTTTTCACCTCAGATATTCATGTGCGCTTCAATGACCTCATCGGAGAGGCCTGTCGCCTTGCCACGCACCAGCAGACGGATGTTTCTCACCTCAAGCACTTTGCTCTCAAGATAATGGATTACAGGGAAGGCAGACAAAGGATTACGATGGCTCAATCGCCTCAGAGAATCTCGTTGTTTTGATTCGAGATAATTCACAACAGGGTCGAGTCCGCCGACGTCACCGGCCGCTTGAAGCGCTTCTTCGAGACCAGACGTGTCCATATTGGGTAATCTTCGAAGTACCTCAATCAAGGCATCTTCGGAATCCGCGTGGGCGGCATTTCGGAGCATATTGTCCCGAAGTGTCTGCCCACCTTCTAGCACCAATTCACTGCGCTGTTCCGCGGAGAGATTCTGTCGGAGTGCGCGCAGCAAATTGATGATGTTTCGGTGATCGATCTCTGTTCGAAGATGGGTTAACAGAGCTCGATGTTCGTGACCACTTGCTTTCAAAGCGGAAACTGCATCTCGGTAGTAGTGTCGATCTAGGGCATCCTCGTAGGCCTGCAATGGCGCATCCGAATCGACGCTCGATAGGCCAGCGCCCCACGGGGCACCGCGCATTGAAAGTGCTACATCGGCCAATGTATTGTTCTGATTTGCAAGTTCAAGCCAGTCGGTATTGAGATCATTCTCTTCAGGCATAACCATGTTTGCGAGATCTTCCGAAGATATGCCACTGTTGACGGCCCTCAATACGGTCTTGGCGTTGTGATAAGAAAATCGCAACGCGAATACGGATACGATGCGTCGTAATCGTCCCTGGCAGTATCCCATGACCTCGCTCAAATCTCGATCAAGGTTGTGGCTCAACGCTGCCTCGATTAGGTCAGCACCGCTGAGACGTTTTGAATACAGGTTCAGTTCTTTGCTGTAGCCAGCATCAGCGATACTAGCGGCGATCGTTTCGGGTCCTTGTTGCATCAGTTGACGCATCTGGGTTTCATTCAGTAGATTGGCCTTACGTGCCTTGCTACGAGCAGAGGCGTTGGCCCAATTGCCACGACCGACTGCGATTTCACCCATTCAAAACCCTCTCATTCACCGAATAATATCGTACTGACGTCGCCGAGGCTGGTTTCCCACGCAGTACGCAGGCGACCCTCAAAGCGATAATCGATTACAACCAATCCATCTTTGCTCTCAAGAACAAAGCCGCCGATTCCGTCGATATCATCGCGGAAATCGATTAATTTCGCAGATTGCTCCAACGCCTTTCGATCCTTGGAGACTGGGCGGAGAGACATGCCCTCGGTTCCAGCTTCCAGGGCCTCTGCAACCAGAGCCTTGAGCATGTCTGAGCGGCCCTTGAACTTGGCCGAACTTACGGCTTCAACGACTTGTTCCCATGTTGCATCGAGTTCTTCTCTGCGGGCAACTAGTAGGCGTTTTTGATTCGCCTGTCTAGCCGCAGCGACGGTTTCGACTGCGAGTTGCTGACTGCTTCGCTCAGTTCGAGCCATGACATCAGCATGGTAGTCATCAACTTGGCCTTGGGCTTCCTTTTGGATTCCTTTGGCCTCCTTCTTGGCCGCTGACTTGACCTTCTTGGCCTCGTCCTTGGCCATAGAGCCAATTTCATCCGCTATTGTGTTCAGAGACATACGTAACCTCCAATTTTGTCTATTTCTGTGGCTCCCATCACAGCAAGAACATTGCTAGGAAACCGAACAGAACGACTGTCTCGGGAAGCACAGTGAACAGCAACGCGTGACCGAAGCGGTTTGGATCCTCAGCAATCATTCCAACTGCTGCAGCGCCAATCGGACCTTGTCCGAGGCCTGTTCCAATACCACAGCCAGCCAGTGCGATACCTGCACCGAGTTTGGCCATCGTGTCTTTGTCATTCACCGATGCTTCGTCGCCATCTTCCTGAGCGGTCGCGATACCTGCAATCAGGCTCACCGACATCAGAACGAGCAACAACCGCAACACATTCTTCATATTCATCTTCATTTTCATTTTTTTTACCTCCATTTTTTTTTTCTAATTAGTATAGTCTGATTATTCAATCTCCACTCTGCCGGGTTTGAATCCGAATGGCTTGAATGGCAAGCCGCTGCCTTCATAGAATTGCATCATCCACTCGACGAAGTGAAGTCGTACAGTGTGAATGTTAGGGCTGAATACACCCAGAACCAATGCGAATAATTGGACGCCCAACCAAGCGACCAAAATGACGGGGATCAATACGAGATCCAAGGTACTAGCGTGTGAGAGTTCGGCCAGAGTGTGGGCCAAGCCTTCGTACAGCATCTCATTGCCCGTTGCAGCGATCTTGACGCCGACAACGCCGACCGCGAAAATTCGCACATAGGAAACCACCTTGGGCAACAATCCCATCGATTCAAGGACAGCGAGTGGGATGCCGACCGCACCCATCTTCTCATAGTGATAGAGCAAGACCATGACCATCGCTACACCAATGCCAACCAAGACCAGTCCAATGGTGAACATATTGTCTAGTAAAGCCACATATTCAGGATCTGTGTGTCCAGGCTTTACGAGGAATGCGTAACTGAACAGGAAACCGCCGACCAAAAGGACCATCCACGAACCTTTCTCAAACATCGCATCGACCCAACCATGGGCCTTGACGATGTCCCGGAATCCAAGGACGAGTCCGAGCATGATATGGACGACACCCATGTAGATTGTGAGAAGGATGAGGTGCTCTAGATTGGCAGAGACGCGGTGGAATGGATAAGCGAATACAACACCGAACTTGAGTTGCAAAAGGTAGTGCATCTCTCCGCCACTGGGGTATAATGCAGTCATCCAAGCAACCCATCCGGGTGCGTGGGCTTCTTCCCAGTGATAGTGGCCGTGAGCTGCCTCGCACTGGGCGACTCCAACGATTCCTTCGATGTCACAATGTCCGTGTGGCAAGAATTCAAAGCCTGCGAATTCGCCGTAGATATAGCCGAATATGACTGTCGAGATTCCGATTGCCATCAGGAATCTTGATGCATTTCTCATCGTGTCATCGAGTGGGAATCTTCGCCACATTAATGCGCCCATTCCGATGACTGCGAGGCCATATGCCATATCACCCAAAATCATTCCAAAGAATAACGGATAGGTGATGAGCATGAACATGGTTGGATCTACACGCCCGTACTCGGGGCGACCCATGACATCGGTTAGCATCTCAAAGGAGCGGGCGTGATGTCGAGGGGCGAATGCGATAGGGGGCATCTCAACAGCCTCGTCATGGTGGTGAGTATGATGGTCGGGTTCTTCAAAATCCTCAATCTCGACATAGGTGCAGACTGCGGACAGGGCCTCTGAGACCTCATCGGAACTGCGTGTCATGACCCACCCATCCATTACGAAAGCGTGTTCACTTACTGCTACGCGCACGGGAGCAGTGTGAATTGTCAAATCTCGTTCAAGGAGCTCGAGTCCGCCAAACAACATGCCACCATTCTCGGCGGACCAAGATTCGGATTCGGATTCAAGAACTGTAATTTCGGATTCCAAGGTCGCTTTTCTCTCAGAGAGTGAGGCAATCAATTCACTGGGCTGACCTTCACCTTCTGGGATTGCTATGGGTTGGAAATCGTGTTCCCCAAGGGTGGCATGGACTTCGTCAGCATCCTCATTGCGACTGAAAATTGCAACAACGCCTTGTTTTCCAATCTCGGAACTGAGGAAAAGGATGCGATTACCGAAGGCGTCGATTGCAGGGCGAGTCTTGGCGAGTGAGCGAACTGTTCCGACATGTGAAGCCACGGAATCGTATCCATCCATGAGTTCAAGTTCGAGGCTCAATGGAGATAGTTGCGATAGTACGGAAAGGGTCTCCTCAATCTGACCAATCTCAGCACGTTTGAAATCGATCTCCTCAAATCGAGAAATCGAAGCCTCGACCATCTCATCGATTGAATCGGAAAGATGGTTACGAACATCCTCTGCGTCCAACAATTCAGTTTGGCGTTGGGCTTCAATCAATGCGGCGCAACCTCGAATTCGCGTTAGGCGACGGCTCACATCCTCGGAAGCGTCCTCAGGTTTCCCCAATGATAGGCCGTCGTCATTGCCAACATAATCGTTGATATGAACGGCTCCAAGATCGGCGGCGGCACGGACGGTTGCTGCCAATTGTTCCCGCGTCCCCGCTAGAATAAGACGCGACATTGATTCTGTCGTGAACTGACTCATGTGGAACACCGTGATTCAAATTTGATTCAAGATTGGTCGAAGTTGGAGATGACTAAATCAATCGCCTTGGCACGATTCTTCTCACCACTATCATGGACGTTGGCCAATTCAGAATCTCCCTCTGAACTGACGGCTGTGGCTTCTTTTTCTGAAGCGGCTCGCGATTTCGCAAGAATCGCGTTGGCTTCTGAGTCTGAATCCTGTCGCCCCTTGGATACTGTTTCGGCTGCATCTGCTCTCGCTTTCATGACCAGATTGGAGGCTTCGCGCTCAGCCTTTTCTAGTGTCGCTTTGGCATCCGCTTCGGCGTCTCTAATCGTCCTCAAAACATCGGCTCTTCCCATGGTACAACCTCTGACGGTCGAAGCGAATTAAGATGGGTTTATGATAATAACCATATGGCATTGAGACGTAGTCTCAAGGAGATTGTGAGAAAACTACCTGAGGATTGAACCAAATATGGGATTGGAGACCGTGTGCACAATGGATACGGAACACATCGGTACCGAAGATTGGGCTGAACTCCAGCGCAACCTCGAATCGACCATTCCAGTGTATGACCGAATCAATCGTTTTGCGACTCTAGGTCAGGATAAAAGATGGAGGAAAATGGTACGCAGTCGGCTACCTAAAGAAGGACATATTCTTGAAGTTGGGTGTGGACCAGGTACATTTGCAGAGATGATTCCAGACCGTGAATTGACTTGCTTGGATCCGATTCCAGCGATGTTGGCTGTCGCTAAAATGCGCGTCAATTCGAAGCGAGAACATCCGGCGATTTTTGTTGAAGGAACTGCCGAAGAAATTCCCTTTGAAGACCAGAGTTTTGACGGTGTTTGCTCGCTGTTCTCATTCCGAGATTGGTACGACAAACGTGCGGGGCTTTCCGAAGTGATGCGAGTATTGAAACCGGGGGCGACTTTGGTGATTGTTGATCCAGCCAAGATGAATCGGGTCCACGGATGGTTTGGATACCTCTGGATGCGAATTTGGGTCGGCTCCTACGCGCGATTCATCTGCCGAATGAAAGACCATCCTTGGAAGTGGTTGACCAAGACATACGTTCACTTTGGGACGACCAAGACCTATGTCCGCATGCTTGAGGAATCGGGATTTGAAGATGTCAAAGCGAAAGTGATTTTCCCCGGAATGGCGACTATTTGGCAGGCCAAGGCGCCGTGAGTAACTCAGAGGGTACCCATCCGCTCATTTTGAGCGCGTGGGCCCCCCATTCACTCCATTTCAA
>CAZYIX010000042.1:0-8444 GCA_964647665.1 uncultured Candidatus Poseidoniales archaeon | reverse complement strand
TGGTGGTGGTGCGAGGAGCACGGCGGCAGTTGGCGCAAAGTCTAGTTTCCACCGGAATTGACAACCCAATATCGACAGTTTTCGGCATCAATGGCGGGGTGTAGCCAGCCAAAGGCGAGATACGATAGGCGTCGGAGTTGATGTTTGGCAAAGGTACTCGTGCCGGGATTCGAACCCGGGTCGCCGGGATGAAAACCCGGCATGATGGGCCGAGCTACACTACACGAGCGCCGACTTGCCGCCCGTGACTCCGGTTGATGATAAGTTCGGTCCTTCACTCCTCACCAACATTGACTGTTGTGGGTGCATCAGTGAGCAGACCATCCCACCACTTTTTCGCGGGAATGATTAACAGAATGCCGACGAGTGAAGCGATTATCCATGCCCACGGATTTTCCATCAAGTGCCAGAATTGTGTACCCCACACGCCGATGACCAACGCCTCGATTCCAAATCTGAGACCCCTGCCAAGCAAGCCTGCGGCAATGAAGGATGAGCGATCCATCTTGCCCATTCCAGCCACCCAGCCAAGTAACTTGTAGGGAATCGGGGATAATGCGGCGATGAAGACACCAGCCTCTCCGTATCGCACGATGATGGCATCGAGGCGGGTTAGGTTGTTCTTTGAGGCGAATCGACCAACGATTGGTCTTCCCCACCTGCTACCAAGCCACCAAGCGACGACGCTTCCGGCAACAGATGCGAGAGTTGCAACCAGCCAAATGGCGAAGATCAACGCGACATCACCGTTCGCCTCGCTCACCATTGAGAGAAGAATTGGGTCTGGTGGCACTGGCTGGATGATTGCTTCAGTAAAAGAGACAGTCGCAAGTCCGACCAGACCGAGGGATGCGGCCCAAATGACGGTGGCATCCCACCATTGCCAGAACCAGCCAGGGAGCATGCCCATATCCGCGAGCGCTGGCCGGTGACGGATGACCATTTCGCTTCATAGTATGTCTTTGAAGCCAACCGTCAGCCCTATTGCGAGCGACCGGCCGCTTGTTTGTATGGGCGATGTTGGGGGGCGAGCCGATGTGGAATGTGTGCTTGACACCGGTGCGCTGATTGAGTGGCCACTGGACCAGTTACGTTGTGGATTGTGTGCCTTTTCCCAGATGTCCGAGGTAGAGCGTCACTCTCCTGAGCGGGCTCTGATTCTTGAATCTCAAGGCCCTGTTTTCGCTACACCTCGGCAAGATTCCACTGAATCTGCCCATCAAATCGCGACTGTAAGTGGCGATATTTCCGGATTGTCTGCTGTTGACGTTGACGTCCTCGCTCTCGCATTGGAATCGGGCCTACCATTGGTGACGGATGATTACCGCCTGCAGAATGTATGTGAAAGTGCGGGGCATGCTTGGCGGCCCGCTGTGACTGATGGAATCACAGAACGATGGAATTGGCAGTTGGTTTGCACCGGCTGTGGCTTGGTTGCGCCCGCTGCTTCCGCTCCGTCCAAGTCACGCGGTGAGCATGGAGATTGTGCAGATTGTGGAGCTGGTTTGAGACTGAAACGAACCTGATAATCCAATTGAATAATGTCACAAACCACCGATTATCGGGGTAATAAATGCAATTGGAAAAAACAAATATCCAATTGGAAATGTTCACTCATCCTCTAGTTCTGATGCAACTTCGTCAGGACTCTTGCCCTCTACATCGATACCAGCCGCAGCAGCATCCTCAGCTAGCGCAGCCTCCTCGGTACGGCCACCTCGGTTGATGTCTTGCTCTGGACTGACATCACGTGAGTCTGCAAGACCTTGGTGGAATTCACCTTTCGCCCTTCCTAGTGAGCGCGCCAGTTCGGGTATTTTCTTTCCTCCACCATACAGCAGAAATGCTACAATGACGAGTATCAATGCTTCTTGGGGTCCGAACGCCAATTGCTCACCTTCAGTGCCCGACGGTAGCAATACACCATTCAACGTTGCGCTAAACACCGCCGCTAAAAGGGCTAATTCAGCCACCTGACACCGGCGGCATCAGCGCTACTTCACAATCGTTGACTACTGGGGTGTCTATATCGACCACCACATCGTTTAGCGCGGTAAGCAACCCGTTGTCAATAAGATCCTCTGCACCCGATTCACTGGCTATTTGGCGCAGAGTGGTGCCTTCTTCGACTTGCAGAGAAAGATTGCGCCCGCCATTGCGCTCTGCGAGAAGCCCGAATAGGCGAACATTCACCTGACACTTTGTGTCTTCAGTTTGAGTGGCCATTGGAGGCACGGTGTAGATTGAGGGTTATATCCTACGCCTGAGTCGGCGCTCCGATGACGGGCGTACTAGAAGCAAGGGAACTTTGGAAGATATACGATTCTGGCACAAATAAGGTCGAGGCGCTGAGGAAGATTTCTGTCACTTTCAGCGCTGGTGAAATGGTAGCAGTGATGGGGCCTTCCGGTTGTGGAAAAACCACTCTACTCAACTGCCTTTCCGGCCTAGATGACTTCACCGCTGGCGAGGTTTTCATCAATGGAATTCCTCTCTCAACCATGAGCGATAGAGAAAAGACAACTGTGCGAGGAGAGAAACTTGGATTCATTTTCCAATCATTCAATCTGCTGCCGGTTTTGACCGCCGTTGAGAATGTAGAACTTCCACTGTTGATGTCGGGAACGTCGCCGGGAGAGGCACGATCGATGGCAATGGATGCCCTCGAATCTGTTGGGCTTTCTGACCGAGCCTCTCACCTGCCCAGCGAATTGTCTGGTGGGCAGCAGCAGAGAGTCACAATCGCCCGTGCCTTCGTTCACAATCCTACAGTAATTCTCGCTGACGAAGCGACTGGAAATCTCGACACTAAAACAAGTGAAGAGGTCATCGATTTGATGCTGCAATTGAATGAGAGCAAGGGGGTGACGACCATCATGGTCACTCACGACTTCGATGTGGCCAAACGTTGTACTAGGACGCTGACAATGCGAGACGGACTCATAGTCGAGGATTCCGCATTCCCAGGCGAGAATGAGGTCGTCGCTGAGGAAGAGTAGAGGTTCCCTTGATGTCTCTTGTTGGAGTATGGAACTTGCCGAGGCGGCTAGCGGTTTGGGGGGCTGGTTCAGCCGCCTTCGTTGCATGCCTTGTCATTCTGACTTTGATACGAAATAACAACTCCGAATTGGGTTTTGGCGCTTTCATCAACGACGCCGCTTTGAGTGCTATCACTGGTCTTATCGTATTCACGTTAGTTCAGTGGCTTATTTCAACCAAACACCGCATTCTGTCTAGGATGGCGTTGAACAACCTCACTCGTCGAAAGCGCAACACTGCGCTAGTAATTGTAGGTCTGTTAGTTGGCTCTGCAATTGTATCTTCATCACTGGTAATCGGTGATAGTCTTGATGCGACCATGGAGGCGCAGTTCCTTACTCCGCTCGGTGAAGTTGACATCGTAATCGAGGGCACTGACCCGGCCACAGGTAGCAGAACGGAATGGTCGGAAGATCGAGCGGATTCTTTGGCAGTATTGCTGCGCCCACGCGATGATGTAGATGGGGTGCGGAGTGGCCTTAGGACTTCTTCTTCGGTACTGAATCCATTGCTACTGAAAGGCGAGCCAAACGTGGTATGGTATGCCATGGATGCCAATTCTTCCGATGCAGATAACTGGCCGGATATAGGCGGTGATTCTGGACTACCATACTCATCCATCCTTGACGATCACATTTTGATTAATTCTGAATTAGCCGACTCAACGGGTGCTAAGGTAGGCGACTCACTAGAGGTGCACTGGAATACGTTGGATTTGTCAACAGGTATGCAGTTGAAAGCGGTCGAGAACTTTACCGTTCAAGCAATCGTCGACAATGAAGACACTGGCCACACTAACAGCAGAGACGCACTAATGTTCACCTCTCTCTCGCAGGCCCAAATAGTCCTTGAGAAGGAGGGCTTGGTCAATCATTTCGAGATATCAGCAACCGGTACCGGCACCGCTTCGTTAGTAGCGGAGGAAGGGCTTGTGCCGGTGGTTTGGCAGTTGCTGAATCAAACGTTGACAGCAGAGGAATCAGGACTTGCCGTTGAATCAGATGAGAGTACGGGCATGCTCGCAATTGCCCGAACAACTGGGTTTGGTGTATTGTCTCCTTACGAGATAAACAGCCTCGTGGATAACGCCTCACAGGTCAGTGAAGTAGCCACTTATCTCACCATGCTGCAAGTTCCGGTCTACAATATCGCCCAGGATGGCGTGAATCTTTCTGGGCTCGCTTCATCATCGATTTCCGAGATTACCTTTGATGGAGAATGGGATTGGTATGCGACAGCTGCTGGACTTTCTTTGCAGGCTGCTGACGGTCGCTGGTTTGTTTGGACTCCCGACGATGCTGATGATGACGGCATCGCGGATATTCTGCCGCTCGATGTTGGCAGAGGTCTGATTGCTCATCAACAGGGTATTCGCCTCATTGACCTTGCTGAAGGCGTCGAGGATGAGAATCTGCTCGTCGGGGCCGACGTAGCCGGTTTAGCGGGTGATGGAAGCAATGTCTTCGCTGTCAGTATCGCCGACGGTGATGCGACTCTGATGTGGCAGGCTGCTCCGTTGCAGGTTGATTCGTGGAGCAGCGTTACTCTGCCTGATTCAGGCTCTGTAGTTTCTGCTGATATGGCAGTTGATGCAACGGATTTGCACATCATGATTGAGCGACTGCTCGGCACCCGCACCTGTTCTATCCCGCTCTCAACTTTCAGCACTGGTACTGTAGATGCCGCTACCATTGGCGCTTTTTGCGCAGAGGATGTAAGCGCAGCCCGCACTGTATTCGAGCACGGCGACACGGCTTGGATTGAGGACGGCACAGGTCTGTATCGACTTGGTCCTCACAGCAGTGCCCGGATTCCCGCTACCACGCTCGGGCTGCCTGCTGGAGATTTGGTATCGTCATCGCAGAATGTGGTTTGGGTCGATGACAACGATGCGAATACCAGCGAGTTGTGGGCCTATGATGGGCTGATTTTCTCTGCAATATCCACTCCACTTTCTGACGTCGCAGTTGCCGGTGCAATCGCGCTTGACAACGGACGGCTTGCAGTTACCACCGGCCACGGCGTTACAATCCACGAGGACGGCGAGTGGTCGGGGCGACTTCCTTACACAATTCGTGTGGACGCCATCAATCGAGTACCGCTCTCAGTGGTTGCCTTTGATGGCGGCGAGGCAATAGGTATGCCATCCCCACCAGAGGGGGCTATTCTGCTCTCTGAATGGGCAGGTTCCACCCTTGCGATGGAGATTGGTGATGACCTGCGTGTTCGCGGTTATCTCCCGGCCGCCAGAGGGCTGCTGGAAGGCGAGATTCTCATGGTTGCAAACGCTTCACTGAGCCTTGCTTCTCCACCCGGGCAGCCATCATTCGCAGACATCACCCTCGGAGTGGTTCACCTCAGTGATGCCGAGGCTCTCGCTGCAGGTAATGATGGTGAGAGAAGCGCTGTGATGATTGCATCAAACACCTTCGGCAATCAGACCGCTTTCGCAGAATTGGAGGCAGCGATTCTTGCGTGGGCTGATGAAATTTCAACTACCAATAATTCGTACCTTAGCGTGACCCGTGAGAAGCATCACACCGTGCAGGATACCGAAAATGCCGGTGAAGGATTCAGCATGCTATTCCTCATCTTCGGGACCTTCGTCATTTTCGCTGGCGTACTGCTTGTCGTCAATATCTTCGTCATGCTTTCCGACGAGAGAAAACCCGAGATGGGTATGGCTCGAGCTATTGGAATGCAGCGCGGCGACCTGCGTTCACTTTTCGTGCTAGAAGGTGCTCTTCTCGGGTTGGTATCTTGCGCAGTCGGGTCGGTATTAGGCATCGGTGTCGCCAAGGTTCTGATGATTTTCATGGACGTGGCATTCCAAGACACCCTAGGGTGGCAAGTCGTCTTCAATTGGGAGTTCTCCAGCATCATCGCAGGCTTTGCCACTGGCTTCCTCGTTACTTGGGCGACCTTGTGGCTGACCTCGGTTTACGTCTCTAGACTCAATGTGGTTGCAGCCATGCGTGGGATTCCAATCCGATTCAAAGGTGGACTCCCGTGGTGGTCGATTCTGGTGACTTTTGCACTATTTGGAGCGGCGCTATGTAGTGTGGCTATTTCTCTGCTATTCGGTGATCCGGAGAGCGGTTCAAAGCACGCATGGTGGCTCGCAGGCGGCTTCCTGACGCTGCTGGCATTGGTGCCGCCTGCATTCATGCTGGGCCGCGCCCTTCTGCCTGAAGACATCTCGATTGGACAATTCCGATTCCATCGACCTGTAGTTCTTCCAAGACTGGTGATGAGCATCCTCGGTATCTCGATGTTCATGTGGGCCTGGATGGAAGACCCCATACGCGCTGAGTGGGAACAGGGCCCGTACTCTTTCATCGTGCTAGGGTTATTCCTCGTCGCTGCAGGGGTGCTGCTGCTGACCTCCCTTGCTCCAGTGATAGCACGCATGCTCGCCAAAGCAGGTTCAAGTTTCTCGGGCCGGCTTGCATCTGTACTCCCAACCTCGCTGTCTTACCCATTGGCCTCGCCATTCCGGACCTCTATGACGATGGGGATGTTCTCTCTCGTCGTATTCGCAGTTGTCGTGTTATCCGGGTATAGTGGGATGTTTGGCAGTTTCATCGCTGACCTCGGAGAAGAGGCTAGCGGCGATTTTGAGATTATCTTGGTCGGCGGAGATCTCGATCTTTCTGCTGACGTAACAACTTGGGATATCGGTAACGCCAGCCTAGACGAATTTGATGCAGTGGCGGTGATTAATTCAGCGACGGTCAAAGCTCAAAGTCAGCATCTGACGGCGCAGGGTGGGGAAGACTTCTATCTCGCCTTACACGGCATAGATGACAACTTCTCTCATCACGGTGGACTGGGGCTCCTCCGATGGTCGGAAACCCTTGGTAACACACAGGCGGAAGCATGGCAGGCTGTCGTTGACAGTGACGACCTCATCATCATTGACCCATGGAATGCGCAAGATGAGTTTGTTGGAGAACGCGGCCTGACTTATCCCGGGTTAGGCGTTGGAATTGGTAGTGCAGTAACCCTTTCAGACCCGCTGAACCCCGGTGTCAATCGCACATTCTACGTCGCTGGATTGATGAGTGAAAACGCTTCGATAATGATGAATGGAGTTCTGATGAATAGCAGTGTAGCAGCCGGGTTATTCGATGCCGAACCGAACATGGCTTGGTTCAGTGTCCCGGAGGGCACCTCCATCGAAGAACAACAGCGACTTGAGGATGAAATCCAGCGTGGTATGATTGACGAGGGCGGTACTGTATTCACCATCGCCGTCGCCTTCGCCAAAGCTCAGTCGTTCATCCTGTCGATTTTCAGTCTGCTCAAGGCTTTCCTCGGCCTTGGACTTGCAGTGGGCATCGCAGGTCTTGCTGTGGTGACAATACGCAATGTCAGCGAACGGCGACACCAAATCGGCATACTGCGAGCCATTGGCTTTCAGCGAGGTATGGTTGTAGCATCGTTCCTAATCGAGTTGAGTTGGGTATCGCTTCTTGGAATTCTCAATGGTGCATCTATTGGTGTCGCCTTCCATTGGAGCCTCTACAAAAAGTTCATCGAACCTGAGGGTGGAGAGTTCATGATGCCTTGGGCAGAAGTCACCGCAGTGGTCCTTGGAGCATACCTCCTGACTCTCCTCGCAACAATCTGGCCGGTGCGTTTGGCGGCCCAAATCACTCCCGCAGAAGCGCTTCGGGAGGTACAAATGGACTGTTCCAGAGTATATAACAAATCAATCTTCAAAGCCCGATTTCTAACATGCTCCCCCGCATGGTATAAATAGGAAAAATAGAGGTCGCGGCGCACCCACTGTGAGGGAGGACTGTAAAGTGAAGAGAACAATACCTATGGTTCTCGTCCTATTGATGATGGCGTCATTGTTCGCTGGAGTCAATATGGTCGAGTTGAAAGACGAAGCAGAAATGGACAGTGGCGGACGTGCGGCTTACGAGATAAAGTTGCACGACGTCATTGAACCGAGAGAGACGTTTACCGATATGGGCGGACACACCAGAAATGGGATTGATGTCGGCGATTCGGTCAACTTTCGACCTGTTATCGTAAATGAAGGGGACAACGACCAGACGGAAGTCAACGTTCGGGTGATTGTGACAACATCCGACGGCTTGGTTACCATCATCGACACTGAAGATGATGTAATCTGCGACGTCTGTGCTACTACCAGTTTGGCCAGCGGCCAATTCTTGGATGGTGGTACCTATCTGGTCGAGAACGCTGATGGAACTGTTTTGACCTGGACTCCGGATACACCCGGAGATTACACGGTTTCAATTTCTGTCATAGTTCTTGATTCGGCCCATGATTCTGATTTGACGAACAACGACATGACATACAACGTCGTCGTTGCTCACTATCACGACATTGAATTCGATATGTGCTGGACCGATGGAAACGGTGACTGC
>CAZYIX010000041.1:0-8886 GCA_964647665.1 uncultured Candidatus Poseidoniales archaeon | reverse complement strand
AACCACTGAACTTTCTCTTTATCGGTGCAGGAGGCATCGGTAGCCAATGCATTGCTCACCTCAGCCGAGCCCTCGCTTTTGGAGGGCTGGCGGAGCAGGCAGGTGGTGTGAATATCCACTTGATGGATGCAGACCTGGTTGAACAGCGTAACCTGCCACACCAGTTGTACAAGAAAACAGACGTGGGCACTCCTAAGGTTCACGCCGCCATCCAAAATCCGCTGGCAACAGGTGTTACGGAGCACGGCGTCACATTCTTCCCAATTCGCAAAAACTTCCGAGAGGGCTTTGACCTCTCACCGTTCGATTTGGTCATCATCGCTGTCGACCGCCCCGAGCCTCGTGAACTGGTCCACAGGGAAGCGAAGGTATGGCTCGACCTCCGTTGCAGCGGTGGCGGCTACATCGCTCTTGACTACCTCACTGACCCCACATCAATCGACCGACTGCCGAAGCAGAATGGTGCCCAATCCTGTCAGTTGGCAGGGGCGATTGAATCAGGTAACATCCAGTTCGGATTCTCCTTCGCGGCAGCTCATGGCGCTGAGTGGTGCCTACAATGGGTACGCCAGCATTTGGGTGAGCCTACCCGTACCCCACCCTCGCGCATGTTCTGGCCATCAATTGGCGAGATGGCGATGCCAGACCTACTGGAGGAAGAAGAGTGAAGCAAGAAGAACCACAGCGTAAGGGCCTGTTACGCAAGATAGCAGCTGCCCGCAGCCAACCACAACCGCTGCCCAAGGAGGCGGTGGAGCCGCTGTTGCATCCATTCGACGATGTACGAAGAGCGCTTGTCGAACGGCGTTTCACTGCTCCAGAGGTGGTGCAGAGCCTCGCCGCGCTTGGCTTGGCTGACCACTGGGAAGACGTCTACGATATTTCGTATGCGATGGGCCTAGAAATCAGCCTACTATTCGACGCCGAAAACAGCGTATGGGTAGACATCGGCAGACCTGGAATGGTACGCCTCGCACCACCTAGTGGTGCATTGTTACCATTCCGACTATGGGTCCACACCCACCCATTGACTGCCTACTGGTCGGCCACAGACACTCACACACTTGCTACAGTTACGCCGATGCTTGAGTGCGCATACGTGCTAGGTTTGGACCACTATATGCAGGCAGTCAACCGTGGAGACACTCCTCCAGAGGAAGGGGAGTTGAGGCTAGACGTTGATGGCCCCCTCGCACGGTGGACTGACGAGGCAATACGCGAGTACGAATTGTTTGACAATCCTTGGCTGGAGGGCGTCTGATGACAGCGGTACGCACACCTCACGATGATGATGAGCGTGAGCGCATTGAACGTGCCATTGCTAGTGGGGCTGGCATATCTCTTGCCGACTTCATTCACGCCATTACAGGCGAGACTGCAGATGAGGAGTTGGTCGGCGCGTTGCGCGCAGCGATTGACGCACACCAATTAGCACCAGATGACGAACCTCTGGACATCGAGCAGGTTGTTCGCAACCTGATACAATGGCGTCAGGACAGTTGCTGACATTCCTTTGGGTTACACAGCGGCCATCGCATCTTTGGAAAGTACGGTCTCCATCGCATCGATTGAGTCCAACTCACCATTGTTCACTGAATAGATGGCTGACATCCAACGCTGCATGGTCTCGATATTCTGATTCATGCAGTTGTCAAACAATTTTCCATCGTAGTTAGCCCCAGCAAGATCCAAACTGGTTTTGAAATTTAATTCCCCATCACTCGGGTCCATCTCAAAGTTACCAATCATCAAACGGTAGTTGATTCTAGAAAGTAGATTCAGCATCTCAGGTCTGTGTTCTATGCCAACAGATGACGGAAACCGACTGTAAAATGCAAATTGACCCGCGTCTTCTCGTGCATGTGCAATACATTGCAGAGGTCCAAATCTACTATTCATCCGAACGCGAAGAATATCTTTCTCACTTTCCACATTGGAATTATACAATTTTATTCTATATTCCGCGTGGTTAAGTATTCCTTTTTCAGTTCGCAGTTCATCATTTCCATTTTTTTCTTTGTTATCTGATTCAATAATCAATTTCGTCAAAAACATCCCCCATATATGATGTTACATTATTATTACGACCACTGACTGAATATAAACTCCATAAAATCAGACATCGACGTATTTTCACCATTTGAGAACAGTGTACCCGGGGCCAATTAGCGCGAGCACACAATGGAGTGTTCAATAAAGGTCAGGAACAAGAGTTATTCTTGACATGACTAAAGATGTAATTAAAGAAGCAGAAGAAGTGGAGGCCGATATGAAGGCTCGGCGCACATCTGCTTCCAGCAAGGAGCAAAGGATGGTTGAAGCCTTCGCACATTGGAGTATTGCTGACCCACCTTCATTCTCTGCCCTAGCTCCTGACCTACTTCGACAGGGTATCTACCGCACTATCGGAAACGACCCATTTGTCACAGCACGTTTGGAGGCGTGGCTCAACAATGATTGGAGAGCTGCAGAATTCTCTGAAGTGTTCAATTTGTCAGATCGTGTATCCTCCAATGAAGATGAGGCAGGTCAATTGCAACCGTCTCGCTTCAAGGGTGAGCGAAGAAATTGGCTCGAGACAATGGGTGAGCGTTTCAGCGGCGACCACCGGCGCTGGGATGCGGCAAAGCGCGACCAATTCATCATTTTAGGAATGATTTCCATGCATGCCGGAGGCACGCGGCAAGGAATTATTGGCCGATATTTGGGTATTGACCCTACAGAGCAGATGGGTGTTACCATCACTGCGAATGTAATTCGCGCATCAAAAATCGCTTTGACAAGATTGGCTCATGGCGCAGGAATCGAAAATGGAGTATTCGCTCCAGCGAGTGGTGACGGTTTGTATCGAATGCACAGGATGCGTGATCCAGGAATGGCTACGCTTACCGCTCGATTCATTGCCGACCATCCAGCATCCGCGTGGATTCCTCACCCATCATCTGTGGAAGACGCAACTTAATCAGGAGCAACCAGTGGTTGAGCCACATTCGTTGCATTTCAAGCAAGTACCATTGCGAACCATTTGACTGCTACCGCATCCTTCGCAGATATCCCCGGTGAATCCGTGTTCGCGTGCAGTCTGACGCATCTGCGTCTCCGGTTCAACATCCAAGGTGAGTTGAACATCTCGCTTGTCGCCACCCTGAATCCTAGCAACTCCATCATCAGTAATTTCAGGGCGACTTATCGACGTAGTCTCAAGGTCCTCCTCAGATACATGCGCGAGGTCATTGCGCCCGAGGTAGTCAATTGCGAGTTCACGGAAAATGTAGTCAACTATGCTGGTGGCCATCTTCACCCGGTTGCTTCCACCGATAACCATTCCACTCGGCTCAAATTTTTGGAAAGTGAATGATTTCACGAAGGCCTCTAGCGGTACGCCATATTGTAAACCAATGCTAACTGCAATGGCAAACTGGTTGAGCAAACTCCTCCACGCTGCTCCTTCCTTAGAAGTTGTAATCATTATTTCACCAAGTCTACCGTCGTCATACTTGCTCGATGCAAGATAGACTGTGTGGCCACCGACACTTGCTTTGATAGTTTGAGAATCTCGGACGTCTGGAAGTGGCTTACGGGTTGCGAGGTAACTATGGACAAAGGCTTCCGCAATCGGTTCAGCCTTTTCAGGCGGCAGTGGTAACACTTCGACTACTTCTTTCACCGCCTTTCGAACTGTGATTACGGCCTCATCTTTCTCCTCGACATCTTCTTCCATCGCAGAAATATCAACTAGATTATTCATCAGTGGCTGGGAGAGTTTGCTGCCATCCCGATAAACGGCACAGGCTTTGTTCATCGTGGTGTGGGAGAGATTGTAGGCTTCACGAACATCCTCGATGCTTGCATCTGATGGCATATTGATTGTTTTTGAGATTGCACCTGAAATAAACGGCTGAGCGGCCGCCATCATGGTGACGTGCGCGGGCCAATCAATACACCGCACGCCATTTTTCCCACCAGGAGTTGCGCAATCAAAAACAGCGAGATGCTCTGATTTGAGATGTGGCGCATCTTCGATACATAGGTGGCCAAACACATGTTGGCTTGCAGTTTCAATATCAACCTCGCTGTAGCCGAGATGACTGAGGACATTGAATTCATAATGAGATTGGTTAGCATTTACACAGTCTTCTTCTGACATTCCAAGAGTTTTCTTGCAAAATTCTTCACCCAACACATTGGGTGCAAAAAGAGAACGAAGGTCAAAGACAGTTTCAACTGAAGATTCAATCTTTGCAAATTCTTCCTCTGAGAATCCTAATTCAGTTAGCGACTGCATCGAAACAGTTTCACATCTTTCAAGAGAACCAGTGCCCATGACATAATCAACAATTTCTTGAGTTTGTGCACTGGAATAGCCCAATCTTTTGAGCGCATTTGGCACACCGTGGTTGATAATACGAAGACTTCCGCCGCCAGCCAACGTCTTGTATTGAACTAGGGAGAATTGTGGTTCGACCCCTGTGGTATCCGCTGCCATTACTAGGCCAATGGTACCCGTTGGCGCAATCACGGTGGTCTGGGCGTTACGATATCCGAATTCTTCTCCGCGTCTAACGGCCTCATCCCAAGTAACCTTAGCAGCATCAAGAAGATCATTTGGACACTTCTTTGCATCTATCCCCATTGGCATTATTGAGAGTCCTTCGTACTCCTTTGTGGGTGCGTTATATGCAGCACGGCGATGGTTTTTCATCACCCGCATCATATGTTCAGCATTTTCCTCATAGCGGGGGAAGGGTCCGAGGAAGCTGGCCATATCTGCACTTGTCGTGTAGGATTCTCCACACATAATGGCGGTGAGTGCACCGCAGATTGCGAAGCCGCGGGGGTCGTCGTAAGGGATACCCATGTGCATCAGCAGTGAGCCGATGTTGCAGTAACCAAGGCCCAAAGTACGGTAATCATAGGACTTGCGCGAAATCGACTTACTTGGAAATTGTGCCATCAGGACGCTGATTTCCAGAGTCATTGTCCACAACCGAGTAGAATGACGGAATCCCGTGACATCGAAGGTTTGAGTTTCCTTATCGTAGTAGTGAAGTAGATTGATACTCGCTAGATTGCAGGCAGTATCATCGAGGAACATGTATTCACTACATGGATTTGAGCCGTTAATCCGCCCACCTTCAGGGCAGGTATGCCATTCGTTGATTGTAGTGTCAAATTGCACACCAGGGTCAGCGCACGCCCAAGCGGTGTAAGCAATATCTCCCCACAATTGGTTAGCGTCCAGACTTCGGCATGGCTCAGCATCACGACCCTCCTGTTCTGCAGCCGCCTTTTCTGTACGGTGATAGAGGTGCCATTGACCTCCGTCCTCAACAGCTTGCATGAATTCCTCCGGTACACGGACGGAATTGTTTGAGTTTTGACCAGAGACCGTGGCATAGGCTTCACCCTGCCAATCAGTATCGAGCACATTGAACTCCACACTTTTCCAACCCTGCTTGGCTAAGTCAAGCATACGCTGGATGTGTGGCTGGGGCACGCTTGCCTTGATGGCCGAGACCATCGCCTTACGCAGAGTGGGGTTTGAATCTGGGTCGAGGTCAAGTGTTTCTGAATCATCCCACGCCGCGCCAAGAACCTTGTTGCAATGCATCTGCAGGGCGGCGGAGCCTGCGGCAAGAGCGCTGACTTTTTCCTCCTCAGATAACTTCCATCCAATGTATTCCTCGATGTCGGGATGGTCAAGGTCGAGTGTAACCATCTTGGCGGCACGGCGGGTGGTTCCACCACTCTTGATGGCGCCCGCTGCTCTGTCACCTATCTTGAGGAAGGAGAGCAGCCCACTCGACGTGCCACCGCCAGACAGTGGTTCACCAGCACCACGAATATTCGAGAAATTAGAGCCGGTACCAGAACCGAACTTGAACAGCAATGCTTCGCGATTCCATAGACCCATTATTGACTCTGAACTACCTACCAACGAATCCTTGACGCTTTGGATGAAGCAGGCGTGAGGCTGAGGGTGCTCGTAAGCATTGACAGATTGCACATCTGCTTCTGTTAGCGGGTCAACATACCAGTGACCCTGTGCCGGCCCTTCGATGCCGTATGCCCAATGCAGACCGGTGTTGAACCACTGTGGGCTATTTGGCGCTGAGCGCTGACTTGCAATTAGATAGCACATCTCGTCGTAGTATGCTTGTGCATCTGCTTCGCCCGCGAAGTAGCCATGCTTCCATCCCCAATATGTCCAGGTTCCAGCCAAACGACGGAACAGTTGACGACCATCTGACTCGACTCCATATCGGTCCCCAGCCTTCATCTTCTGCAACTTTTCTTCATCGGGTGCTGACCGTTGCAGCCATGTCGGGATTCCTTCTTCTGGGATTTTGCGCAGTGCGGCTGGAATGCCCGCTTTGCGCATGTATTTCTGAGCACACACCTTACCAGAAACTCCCTCAAAACCGACAGGAAGGGAAACATCCTTGATTTCAAATGCGACTGAACCATCTGGATTATTTATGACAAAATCAGAGGTTGACCATTCAAATTGCTCAAAAGGATCCTTGTTGACTTGGGTGAAGCGACGCTCGACAATCAATCCAGCCTCACCATCGACGGAAACCCCGTCTTGTTTGACCTTTGATTGCGTCATTTTTTATCGCTCCTACAGATTTAGTGGTGTGGAATTGTAACCGTGTGCCTTTCTCGGCCAGATTTGGTGGTCGTTGGCGCACAGGGAGTTCGCTTCCCCCTTAGAGGGTCTTTGAAGATATCGTAACGAGCGGGCGCACGCGTGTATGACACACCACCTGAGGGGGGGGTTCCACTCCCAATTGAAAGGTCGCGTATTTCCGGCATTAGGACATTTATTTCCATTCCGAGTCAATAAAAACACCACCTCAAGCCGAGCCTACTTCGAGTTCACCGACGGGCAAGTGATTTGAGGCAGACGGCCCCACCCCAATGTATCGGAAGTGTCTCAGAGGTGACAGAATGGTAGAACCAGAGCAAGTACTCCACGCAGCGTTGGTCATCACATGGGGTGAGGGGCCCAATCAGGAAATTGGCGATGCGGTGCAGGCCGCGCTTTCGCTTTCAGATGAAGATAGAGAACACGCACTTGCCCATATTGTCGCTAATCGTGGCGACGATGGAGGTTGGAGCGGCCACGGCGACGAGGTGGTCGCCCGTTCCTTGCAAAGAGTGCAAGAAGCATTCGAATTGAACATGCTCGATGCTGGTGATGAGAATCTTTCCTCATTACTTAACGGCTCAGATGAAGATGAGGTGGACGAGTTGAATGAGGATGATGTGGATCCGTTTGCTGAGTTGGGTGTAGAAGCGACGCATGCAGGTCAATCCAATGGTGGTGAAGATGCTCTTTCAGCCCTAATGGATGGTGAGGAAGACGAAGTTCTGGATGGTGGTGTAGTATCATCTGAACCAGTCGATGCCGAGGTAGTCGAGATAGGGATTGAAGAAGAAATTGATGATGATGAAGACCCATTTTCAGCTCTTGGTATATCTGGTCCCGCAGTTGCTTTGGATGCAGGCCCAACTGACGACCCCCTTTCTGCGCTAATGGACGACGACGAAGAAGACGAAGAAGATGAGGATGGCCCCGAGGAATCTGTGGAGGCTGAATCAACTCCAGATGGCTCTGGTGGAGTGGATGCGAAGGAAGCATACCGCATGGTGCTGGAAACCGTATGGGTCGATGGCGTTCTTGATCCAGCAGAAGTCAATTTACTCGCGCGAAGAAGGAAGGAACTGAACCTGAGTTTTGAGGAACATCTCTCGATGGTTCGCGATTTACTGGGTGATTGATTGCAACCTCTTGGTAATACTCCATTTGAACACGGCCTTGCCCTCGCATGGTCTGACGGAAAAATCTCTCGCGAGGGCGTACTCGCGCTCGACGGATTACAGGACAGCCTCTCGCTGAGCGACAGCGAGCGCGCCGCGATAGAGGAATCATTTGAGAGTGAACTTGAACCAACAGATGGGGTCGAAGGTTGTGGAGCGGGCGTTGATGCATTGGTTGAATGGACCGCATCCGTTTCTACTTTCACTGTGGTTGCCAATGACGTTTCATCATCCTTAGCGCGTCGCCTTGGAGCAACCGCTCTCCGCGCCGGCCTGACCCGTGAAGGTTGGACCATGGGGCAATCTTGGTTCGCTCAATATGGCCTTGACGAATCATTTGCCAAAGGATGCTGGATGGAGGGTGGAGTCGCCCCCCCGATCGATGCTGTGCCAGTGGCATTGGCCCCAGTGGCAACTTCCCTTGGACTTGTTTCCTAAGTTCGGACACTAAGCGACAAATTGTTCTCCTCCAAAAGGAGCCAATTGTTCTAGTAAACAGTTGCCTAACAACGATGAAAAACCGCGTTAATATACACCACGACATGAAACCCCTTCATATGAGCACCAAAGAAGTATTCAAAGCAGGTCTTAGTTTCTTATTCGTCGTCGTTGTGTTACAAATCATAGTGGGTATTATTTGGTTTCTTGGATTTGGGCTGTTTAGTTTTGGGGTGCAGGAAGACGCCCTAGTTTTGACTATACTTGGAATCGTAGTATGGGTCATCGCTGGCGTTATCGCTATTTGTGGTTACATCGGTTTATTGATGAAGATACTGACTGACAGCATCGCTATTGGCGTATTCAAGGCCAACAACGCAGCGAACGACCCCCCAATCATCGTCGATGCACCCGCGCAGCAGCAGCAGCAGACAGTAATTCAGCAGCAGCCCGTAGTTCAGCAGCCGCCTGAAGCACCGCTTGGCCAATGACTTGGCTATTGTGACAACTTCCCTTGGACTTGTTTCCTAAGTTCGGACACTTGTGCGTCTATACCTCCCTATCGCAAGGAGGTCCTTTTGACTCATATTGAGCGCATGGGCTCCACTCTTTTCAAACTGG
>CAZYIX010000040.1:0-11747 GCA_964647665.1 uncultured Candidatus Poseidoniales archaeon | reverse complement strand
CGGAAATATCGGTTGTCTGGTCAACGGGGCAGGACTGGCGATGGCGACAATGGACGTCATCAAACTGTACGGAGGTGAACCGGCGAACTTTTTGGATGTGGGAGGAGGAGCCGACGAAGAACAGGTCAAGACCGCGTTCAGCATCATCCTTGAGGACCCTGCAGTCAAAGGAATACTCGTCAATATCTTCGGTGGAATCATGCGCTGCGACATCATCGCTCGCGGCGTCATCGGCGCATCGCAAGCACTGGGATTGGAAGACCCGCTGGTGGTTCGATTGGTTGGAACCAACTTTGAGGAGGGTAGACGTATACTCGCAGGTAGTTCGCTGAATATTCACTCTGTGGAAACACTTGCTGAAGGTGCGGCCAAGATAGTCGAACTTGTAGGAGGTGGGAATTGATGGCCATCTGGATAGCAGAAGACGCCAAGGTGCTCGTGCAGGGCATCACCGGCAATCAGGGTACTTTCCACGCTACCAGGATGGTAGAATATGGCACTGACATTGTTGGCGGAGTGACTCCGGGTAAGGGAGGCCAAACCGCTGACCTCGATGGAATTGAAGTGCCGGTTTGGGATGCAATGCAGGAGGCTATCGAATCGACTGGCGCTGATGCAAGCGTCATCTACGTTCCACCACGATTTGCAGCCGCTGCCATCATTGAAGCTGCTGATGCGTTCAACGCAGTGAAGGGCAGCGGAGTAATCGTCTGCATCACCGAGGGAATACCGACCCTAGACATGGTGCGGGCCACCGGTCACGTCGCTGCAATCGAAGGTATCAGACTCATCGGCCCGAATTGCCCGGGAATCATCACTCCCGGAGAGCAAGGGGGAAGCAAAATCGGAATCATGCCCGGTCATATCCACGCCAAGGGTCGAATCGGCGTGGTGTCCAAATCTGGCACTCTGACCTACGAGGCTGTTGACCAAACCATGAGCATAGGTGAAGGACAAACCACCTGCATCGGCATCGGTGGTGACCCGGTGAATGGAACTGGGTTCATCGATTGTCTATCAGCATTCGAAGCAGACCCAGATACAGCAGCAGTGGTGATGATTGGAGAGATTGGCGGCAGTGCCGAGGAGGAGGCTGCTGAGTGGGTTGCTGCCAACATGAGCAAGCCGGTAGTCGGCTTTGTCGCTGGAATGACCGCTCCGCCCGGCAAAAGGATGGGGCACGCGGGCGCAATCATCAGCGGAGGCAAAGGAACCGCCGCTGAGAAAGTGGCCGCAATGCAGGCAGCAGGAATCCATTGTGCGAAGGACCCTTCAGATATTGGCGCAGTTCTTCTCGATGCATTGAAGGCCGCAGGCCTGCGCTAATTCTCATCTAATGGCACTTGACTTCGCTGCACTCGTTCCCATCGTGCTGATACTTTGCATGGGTGCAGTCTCACCCGGACCAAGTCTAGTTGTTTTGCTGCGCAACACCATCGAGGGCGGGCGCGGCCGAGGCGTCGCCTGTGCAATCGGTCACGGCATCGGCTTCGGAATCTACGCATTCGTAGCCATCAGTGGTATCTCTGAACTGAAGGCTGCTGGTGGAGGGCAGATGACAACCGCACTCGAAGTCTCCGGGGGTGGATTCCTGCTCTGGCTGGCCTACGTTATGCTCCGCGCACGTGAAGAAAACACGCTGGAGGATGAAATTGAACAGGTTGACGATATTGCCAGCAAAGCCAGAGTGGCTGAGAGGCGGGGATTTGTTGAAGGATTTCTCATCGCTTTCCTCAACCCAAAGATACTCGCCTTCCAAATGGCTGTGTTCAGTCAGTTCGTCCAACCCGATTTTACCTGGATGGAAAGGGGAATCGTTGCGACCATCGCTATGTGCATAGACGGAGGTTGGTACCTTCTGGTCGCTTTGGCCATCACAGGAACGCCACTGCTCGTCGCTCTGCAGGATAATCGGAACGCCGTAGAGAAAATTATGGGTGGACTATTGGCAGCGCTGGCGCTATGGATACTTTGGAGCGCTATACTGTGAAAATCACCGAGGCGGGCCACGGCGCTTAGGTGGACCACCACCGGGTCCTTTCCTAGGTGGACCTCCGCCGCCGGGACCCTTCTTCGGTGGACCACCCGGTCCTCTCGATGGTGGACCACCCGGTCCTCTCGATGGTGGGCCGCCACCGCTTGGTGGACCACCCGGTCCTCTCGATGGTGGGCCGCCACCGCTTGGTGGACCACCCGGTCCTCTCGATGGTGGGCCGCCACCGCTTGGTGGACCGCCCGGTCCTCTCGATGGTGGGCCGCCACCACTAGGTGGACCTGAAGGACCACGCTTTGGGCCTGAAGGTGGACCACCGGCTCTAGACGGTCCACTAGGTGGGCCGCCGCGTGGAGCTGGCTCATCATCGTAATCATCATCGTAATCATCGTCATCATCAAGGAATTGTGCGCCGCAATCCGGACACGCTGGGTCAGAATCACGAATCGGATAGTGACCACATGCTTCGCAGGCAAACAGGTCCTCTTCGTCCTGCTCCTCCTCGTCCAACTCGTCTTCTCTGAGTTCTCCCCAAACATGTTCCATCTCGCCATCCTTACTACGGAATAGAGCGAGTTCAACATCGATATCGAAGCCCTTCAAGGCCAGTTCCGTTGTGATAGCATGCTCAAAGGCACTGGCGAGGTCAGGCGGGGTGTCGAGGACTCGTCCGTCATCAACATAGGTGACATTGACTTGGATTGAATCATCGTCGGTAGTGGCTACTTGCGGTGACTCAACTGCGACACCTCGCTTCCTTGCGACACGACGCACTGCAACCTCACCCATTCTACGCATCAAACTGTTGCTTGGCATATTGCTGCTGCGCCGCTTTGGCGCTGGAGATGAACTTTCTTCATCAGAATCAAGGAAACCAGTATTGACCTCTGCACTATCTCCCTGTAAATGCTCAGGAAGTTCAGCGCGGATACTTGACAGAACACTTGTGGCTGTCTGTTGATTCATCGCTAGCCACTGGTCCTTTCGGTCAACCTTGTCCAGCCGTTCTGACTCAACGATCGCATCGACGATTTGGTCGGTCTGCGCTTTGGGCTGTCCATCGGGTCCAATCTCAGTCTCATCGGCGGCAGGTGCTACACCACCCATTTCTCCTGCGATTCGGGAAAGTACGTCTACCGAGCCGGTTGCATCCATCTGTGCACCGGTTCCTCCGGCAGTATCCTGCTGCTGCATTTCATTGGTGGCCTGCACTGCCTGTGGACTTACAACTCCAAAGTTGCGTCCAGCGATATTTGAGCGAGAAGGGTCCTGTCTTGCACCACATTCCGGGCAGAACAATGAGTCGTCAGGAATCTCTTCTTCACATGCTTGGCAGTCCATGGTACACCCCCCCGTTAATGCCTTGGGCCAACCGCACTAAGAAAAAAGGTTGCCTAGGCATGAGCCTTCATCTATTGATGAAGTGAAGGTTGTAATCAGTGGCGACAATGAGCACTCAAGTCACCCCACAGGGTCAAGAACGCGCGGCACACCGACGGCATGAGGGTCGGTCATGTCCAAGTTAATCAACCAAGAAATTGACTCTCTACTCGAGGAAACCTCCCGCTCTTTCTATCTCACTCTGAGAGCGTTGCCGTCCGGTATTCGACCGCAGATTGGGATGCTGTATCTTCTGGCAAGAATTGCCGACACTATCGCAGATTCAAAGGAAGGAGACACCGACAAATTACTGCAAACGCTTGAACAGTATAACGAACGAGTTCAGGGGCGTTTGAGCAAACTTCCTGACTTTGCCTCTTTGGCTCTACTGCAGCCAAACCCCGCCGAGGCGAAATTATTGGACAGCGTCGCTGCTCCAATCGCCTGCCTTGAGGAATTCTCCACTGGTGACCAACAGAGAATCCGAGAGTGTCTAGACATAATCATCAGCGGTCAATCGTTGGATTTACAGCGGTTTGGACACCCCTCCGAGCAGGCCGCTATCCCCCTCACAAATGTCGATGAACTTGACGATTACACCTATCGCGTGGCCGGTTCTGTCGGTGAGTTCTGGACCCATATGTCTCTTGAGCATTTATTCAAGGCTGATGCTGAAACCAAGGTCCAGTTATTCGAGACAGGTGTGCGGTTCGGAAAGGCGTTGCAACTAATCAATATCTTGCGCGATATTCCAGAAGATCTGCGCTTGGGCCGATGCTATATTCCAAGCGAATTATTGGACGAACATGGCCTGCAGGTGAACGACCTATTCAAACCGGAGAATATCGACAGTTTTCGGCCACTATTTGACAGCCTCATCGACAAGGCCACCTCACACCTTGATGCTGCGGTCGAGTACATCGGTTTGTTGCCTTACAGACAGTTCCGATTACGAGGCGCTTGTATGCTACCGGTGCTCATCGGCCAGCGCACTCTGACATTACTGAGAACTCAGAACGTTTTAGATGCTGAGAATCGCGTCAAAGTATTGAGGCCAGAAATCAAGAAATTGAAAAATAAAGTCATCTTTGCATTACCATCTCGCCGACGAAGTCGAAAATTACTCGTCAGCAATCGTGATGCATAATCTGCTCTCAAGAAAGTGTGGAAGCATCAACGCCAGTTGAATCAGCATATTTTCCTCATTAGGGTCCCTAAAGGACCCTCAAACGCTTGGAGGCGTTGGGTTCAATAAGAGAACAAGGTACGGATACAACGAGTCGCATGTCTGAGTCCGCCAATGTGAGTGACCCACTCCACCTCGAAGAGCTGGTAGAGGACACCCATACACCCCTCACCAAAGGTGAGTTTGGCACACCTGTAAACGAGCGTCTTGAGCAAGTCAGGGCTGCCGTTGTCATCACGAGGGAAGCGGTGCGAGCAGTCAGTATTACTGCCATTGAACTGGCCGCTGAGGGTGCTTATTTCATGGGTGTCGTCGGCAAGAAAGGCGAGTTACTCAACCCCTTTGAGGAAATTGATGCCGCGGTTTGGGTCGAGGATGATGTGCCTAAGAAGATGATTGATTCCGCCTATGACTTCTGCGAGGAATTGACTCGTCGCGAGGCTGGAAACTTCTATCATTCGTTCAAGTATCTACCAAATGACCAGCGCCGAGCCATTTGTACCTACTATGCCTTCTGTCGCAGAGCCGATGACATCGCTGATGGCGACCATCGTGACATTTTCCCAGGTGGACTTGGGGAGAGTTGTCCTGAAGCGATTGAATATCGTGGAAAGTTGGAGGAACTCGCTGCAGCAAAGCCAGTCATTCAGCGCAGCGAGTTCGAGGACAAACTAGCGCAACTATTCTTCTTCCGCAAGAAACTCTCAACAGCATTTAACTGCGTGTCGAGCACCGACCCCATCTTCCTCGCCCTCAAGGATACAGTTGACCGATTTGGTCTGCCAAGAGCACATCTGGACGACATGATCAGTGGTATGGAGGATGACCTCTACACCAACCGCTACAAGAACTTCGAGGAATTGTATTCCTACTGCTATCGCGTCGCATCCACTGTCGGCCTTACCTGCATCGAGATTTACGGCTATGATGACCCCGTCGCACGAGAGTTTGCCGAAGCATGGGGCATCTTCATGCAACTTGTCAATATCATTCGTGATGTCGAGGAGGACGCATCGAGAGGTCGAGTCTATTTGCCACTTGACGACCTAGAGCGATTCGGAATCACTGAGGCTGACGTTCTTGCTGGCAAGAGTGTCCTTGAGCATCCGGGATGGAAGCCGTTTGTTGACGAATACATCCGCCGAACGGAGACTTATCATCAGAAGGCAGTGAAGTTGCTTCCTCTACTCAACCGTGCAAGCCGCTATTCTCCTGCGGCGATGATGGCATTTTACTCCTCAATTATGCGCAAGATTCGTCGCCGCAAGGGCGATGTCTTCAGCCAGCGTATCAGTCTCAGCAAGGCAGAGAAACTTACTCTGGCAGCTACGGTCTACACGAAGCACCGCTTCCTCAGACTTTGAACACAAAACACACGCTCGCCTTTGGCGAGCGGAGCAATGGATAAAGATTAGACAGATTCAGAACAGAACAGGAGGCATACACATGAGGATAGCAGTGCTGTTGGAAGATCGCTGCCAACCCAAGAAGTGTAACGCTGAATGTGAAGCGTTCTGTCCACCAAATCGCAACGGCATCGAGTGTATCGTGATGCACGAGGGTACTGGAAAACCGCTGGTCTCAGAACCTCTATGCATCGGTTGTGGCATTTGCATCAACAAGTGTCCGTTCGATGCGCTGATTATCACCAATCTGCCTGAGGAACTCAAGTCAGACATGAGCCATCGCTACAGCGAAAACGGATTCCGTCTATTTCGACTGCCAGCACCACGTGAGGAACAGGTCGTCGGTATCCTAGGGCAAAATGGAATGGGGAAATCCACCGCAATCAACCTGCTATCAGGTGCGATGAGGCCGAACCTCGGCGATTGGTTGACCAGTGAGAAACCTTGGGAGGAGGTCATCGAATCATTCCCAAGAGGCGAATTGCGAGATTACATCTCTGAAGTAGCCGACAAAGGAGTCCGAGTTGCTGTCAAACCACAATATGTCGACAAAATACCTCGGGCGTTCCAAGGCACTGTCAATGATTTATTGCAGCGCATCGACCAACGAGGGGTGATAGTCGAGACCACGAAGAGCCTCGCCATCGACCATCTGATGGACAGGCAGTTGGATGCACTATCTGGTGGTGAATTGCAACGGGTTGCGATTGCAGCCACTCTGGTGAAAGATGCTGATGTCTATTTCTTTGACGAGCCTTCCTCTTACCTCGATATTCACGAGCGGATGCGAGTAGTGAGAATCATTCAGCAACTCGCAGAACAAGGAAGGCGAGTGCTGGTAGTCGAGCACGACATCGCTATTCTCGACGTGCTTTGCGACCTCGTGCATGTCGTGTATGGTGAGCGGGCAGCCTACGGAATTTTCACTCAGGCTCGCAGCACTCGTTCTGCAATCAACTCATACCTCGATGGATTCCTCCCCGAGGAGAATATTCGAATCCGAGACAAACCTATCAGTTTCCTCAGAGGACAAACTCGTTCACAGGAGATGGGAACACCGATTCTTGAATGGGGAGACTTGCAGAAGTCAATGGGTGAATTCTCACTCAAGACCGGGGAAGGCAAGGTGCACTCGTCTGAGGTCGTCGGTGTTGTCGGGCCAAATGCTACCGGCAAGACGACGATGGTGAGGATTATTGCCGGCGAATTGGAAATGGACGCTGGTTGGTGCACAATGGAAGCCAAAGTGTCCTACAAGCCTCAGCACGTCAAGGCTGATTTTGAAGGAAACGTCGGATTGTGGCTAGATGTGGAGATAGGTACGAAGTGGCGGAGTGGTGAATTCCACACCACTGTGATTCGACCGCTTCAGGTCGACAAAATGGTCGAATTAGATGCACGCCGCCTCTCTGGCGGCGAACTACAGGCGGTCAGCATTGCGATTTGCCTCGGTAAAGAGGCTGACCTATACCTGCTTGATGAGCCGAGCGCACATCTAGATGCAAACTCAAGAATGGAAGCGGCAAAAGCAATCCGCAAGACAATGGAAGTGAATGAGAAAGCAGCGATGGTCATTGACCACGACATCTACTTCATCGACATTGTCAGTGACTCCCTGCTGGTCTTTGAGGGCGAGGGTGGAACGACTGGTGAGGCCGTTGGGCCGTTGCCACTGCGCCAAGGAATGAATCGGTTCCTTGAGCAGGTCGGCATTACCTTCCGACGAGACCAAGACAGTAATCGCCCACGAATCAACAAGCATGCTAGCCGCAAAGACAGGGACCAGAAGGCGTCAGGTGAATACTTCTATTCGAATTAGGAATTGGTAAAATGCCGGTCTTGAAAGCAGCATCAGGTGTGTTTGCACGTTCACGTAGACGACTTTCAGCGAGCAGTTCCGTAACTTGGAATCGCTGTACACGCGATTGGTTTCTCACTCGCAGAATGGGAATGCAAGTTCCCGCACACCCTGAGATGATTCTCGGTCATGTGATTGAGGAAGGAGTGATTAGATTACTGATGCACAGAATTCCAAGTGATTCCAACATCGCTGATATCGATGCACTCAGCGTTTGGCTACTTGAAATGGTTCCAGAAGCCACAGAAGAAGCGATGGCTGACCTGCGCAAACGCTGGGAGAATCACATCTGGACTGCTGAAGAGCGAAAAATCGAGGAACTTGATGACAAGCGGATTTCCAACATGTTGGAAAATGGAGTCAAGATGCAAATCGAAGTCGCCAAGCAATGCTTGCAAGCGGGCGGCGGACCTCATCTTGAGGCATTCCGCCGCGATGGAGACCCATTCGGAACACCTGCGCCTTGTTGGGACGAGCAACCCGCGAACCCCGGCGAACCAGCGGGCAGAACTGCCAAAGATGGATGGGCGGCTGCCGGCCAACCTTGCACACTATGGGAAGCGTGGGAGATAGCGCGACCGTGGATGAAGGACCCTAGAGTCGATGCTGCTCAGCGGCTGTATCACCCGGAGGGATGGGCTGCCGGTGAGTTAGACATGGCACATCGCTGGTCAGGCAACGTCGAAATCGTCGATATCAAGGCGAATAAGGGCAAATACAAGAATCTCTCAGGAGTGGCGACTCAACTTCGATTCTACCAATGGCTCTGGTCTTGTACGCGTACGCATGAGGGAAGAACACCTTCACGAGTCGAGGAAGGTACGGTAACCACTCTACAATCTTGGCATATGGCTGACGCTTTCTTGCACGAGGCTGACCTAATACCAGAGGCTGAACTAGATGCTGAGGGCAAGAAATTGCACGAATTGCATCTACAGATGACTGCAGCGGGAATTAGCGACCTTCGTCTCGATGCAGATGCCCCAAGTGAGGATGGACGGCTACCTTGTCCTCACTGTCATGGTCATTCCACCTGCGATTACCCGCGCGCGGGAGCGGGCGAGCACCCCATGCACTCTCTGCTTTCAGATACCAGCGGAATGAATCCGGTTGGACCGCCGTTCGCACCGATAGGAGAATTGCCTAGTCGGGTCAATATTAGAGGGCGACTGCACGGTCATTGGGGTCCACTTCCCAATCACTTTGGTGAGGGCGTACGTGGAGCTGCGGTGACTGCCGGAGAGAAAACAGCGGTCATCGAGGAGATGGGGGCAGGCCTGCACCCCAGTATCTCTGACTCAAATGGTGATGTGATAATCAGCGGCGCAGCGCCCGGCCAATGGCGCGGAATAGTGAGATTCTACCTTGATTCGCGTAGCGAGATTCTCAGTGCTGATGACGCTGGCGACCTTGAGTTGACGCGGCTTGGATTGGTTCCGACAAGAGCAAATGTCGCAGGCATCGTGGTAAGCCGCGGCGCGACTAGTGGGGTTGGCGCCACTGGTCGGCAATGGTCAATGTCCATCGCACATATATGGGATGGGACTGGTTTGATTGAAGTCGTTGCATTCGGCAGTGGTCGAAGTGAATCATTCGATGCACTGCGAGTCGGAAATGAAATCCGTTTAGTTGCTGCTGAACTCGGTTGGCGTGAAGGAATCACACAGTTGCGTATCGATCCTCGCAACACTCGCCTTACCGTGGAATCCAAACCTCCGAGCGAGGCTTCATGAAGGGCCACGTATACAAGAGAACCGTGCCGGTCAATCAAGTGGCAGATGAGGAACTCCTCGTCAGTAAGTACGAGAAACTCTCAGCGACCAATGTCAACGAGCGTAACGCATGCCTGCGCCACTGGTGGTACCGTCGTGTAGAGTTCCTGAAAGGTCCGCAAGTCCCTCCGATGATGCGTGGGAACATCGTCGAAGCAACCGCCTGCGCAGTTATGCGGGAGACTCCGGCGCTGATTACTACAGAGGACCCACCTGAGATTCTTGCATCTCCACTGGATGTTGAAGGAGTACCAGACCGCAACTCACCATCATGGTGGCCAGCCCAGAACATCACGCCAACTCCCAGTGAATTATGGCCCACAGACCGACAGGGTCTGCGTGATTGGGCTTTTGAAAGAATAGATGTGCATCTACCCGGTCAAAAGGCGGCTGAAATTGAGAAGTTCCTAGATAATCCACAACGCATCGGTTCTGCCGACCAACTCGATGACGAGTTGATGCGGCAAATGTGTAGAGCGGCGATTGAATTACACCTCGACGAGGTTGAACTCTGCTTGCAGGCAAATGGTGGACCGACCCTCGATGCTTGGCGACTCGGCGAGGCTCGCCCGCAGTGGCCTGCACCCGATGGTTTTCCGCCGCAGTGGACCACCCCACATCCGGTTGCACAACAATCCGGGCCAGCCACCTTGCTTGAGGCATGGGAAGTTGCCCGCCCATGGTTTGTAGACCCAGAGGCTGCACAATTCTCACTAGGCACTGTTCATCCAGAACACTGGTTTTGGGGTGAATACGACCTTGTTTATCGCTGGACTGGCATCCCGGCAATCGTTGACCTGAAGGCAAGTTTGGGCAATCATGACCGCTCGCATAGTTATGTGAATCAGATGCGGACCTACGCTTGGCTCTGGTGGGAAACCCACGACCGCGCCGAGATTGTCGAAGACCTGAGAATTTGGTATCTCGGCGTGCCATCCGTGAAGATTGTCGAAGCCCCCGATGTGGTAGAATTACAGGAAATTGCTGAGCAGATGCGTGAGTTGTATCGAGTTGCATATGAGGAACGCAGCGAGGATATTGCTGACTATCCGATGCAGCCCGCACCCTTGCGGTTGTATGAGCCTGGTGGAAATCCAGCCCAGCCAGAGGTCGATGACGACCCGCTCGCGCGCTGCGCACAATGCATTCACCGAGAGGTGTGCCCCTCAACCGGTCTTGCGAAGAATCTACCTAGCCAAACTGTAGTTACTCACGGTAGGATGGACCGGCAAATCACCCTAGCTGCTGAATTGGCTACCCGAGTCGATATCTGTGGGGAGGTAGCAGGATTGTCAGGACCTCACATGACCGAGAATGGGCTTGAAGTAACCCTCGTTCTCGTACAGGGTGTCGATCGAATCAAGGTCAGCAACACCTTCATGGGAAAACCGCGTGAAATCACTCGCAGAATCGCTAATGGAGTTACAATTCGAATCCGTGGAGCCCGTCCAACCGAGTGGAATCTGGTTCCTTCACTCGAAATAGACGCTGACAGTGTAATCGAGGTCATCCACCCACTGGATGCTGACGGAGAGGAAATTACCGGACTGATTACCGGGGCCAACGTGATTGGAAGGGTGATGACTGTCCGCGATGGTACATGGGTGAAGAATCGGAGCGGGAGCGGCAAGCCGAAATGGCGGTTTACCATGTATGATGCAACGGGACGCATCGATGTGGTGTGCTACGCCTTCGCTGTACCAGAAATTGCTCGTAGCATTCGTCCAGGCGATGAGATTGCCATTCTCAATGGTGTGCTCAGTGAATTCTTCGGTCGGCCAGAAATCAAATTCCAAAAGTCCACACAGGTTGTAGTGCTGAAGCGCGGCGAAGATGTGCCGGTTTAGCCGCCTGAAGATACAATAATCAATTCAATTTCAACATCGTCTTCGATTGTCGCCGTATGCGGGATGATTACATCATCTACCACTGCGAGCACAGTGCTTGCAGCGATGCCGACACGTTGCAGAACTTCAGCCACAGTCATTGGGCCTTCATTCTCGACGATTTGCCGAACGCCCTCACTTGTCACTGCAACGAGCATGAGCCTTGGAAAGAAAGGTAATTCATCACGGTGTCGATTACATATCTACAAATTTCTACAATATTACTATCGACTTAATCAATAGCAGAGAATATGATACGATGCCAC
>CAZYIX010000039.1:0-12275 GCA_964647665.1 uncultured Candidatus Poseidoniales archaeon | reverse complement strand
ATGTTCACCTCTCCGGTCTCTGATTGGTCGTATTACGAGGACAGAGGATTGGAGGTCACCGAAGAAATGCAGGCAGATGCGGAGTGGTTCCAATCGCGATTGAAAGACATCAACTCAAATCTCTCTCACCCCGAAGAGTGGGTACGAGTGATTGATGATACCAAAGGCAATTCAGACCACTTCAATTTCATTATGAACAACCATACTGCGACTTGGATTCGAGGGCAGCATCAGTACATCATCGAGGAGGGAGATACCTGCGAACAGACTCCAAAACACGCACAAACCGACACAGTCACGACTGTCAATCAGATGGCCGGTGGTCGAACGAACGTCGAGTCGGGATTGCAAACTGGCCTCGACGTGGTCGCGATGCTGGCTTGGTGGGATCGAAATGCTACTATGCACACCGATGATGAAACCGATGGCAGCGGCAGCAATGATGGGCTTCTATCGACGTTGGGCGACATCATATTCGGACCGCTCGGAATCGCGGTGATTCTGTTGGCAGGAATCGGAGTCGCATCCTTCCTGTGGTGGCGTCGGGTCAGCGATGGTGACTTGGAGATGGGTGCGGCCATCGCAGAACGAATCGCAAACATCGGAAAACGACCAGCCGATACCGCTGAGCCCAGTGAAGATGATGGAGACATCGACGCAATCGTCGATGCTGAGATGCTCGGTGAAGAAGGGGACTGAAAGTCTCAGAGATAGCGTTGAAGGTCGTCAGAGCCACCGACGAAAACATGCCCATCGCCCCGCATGTCAAAGATTACTGGGACGGTGCGATGCCCGGTCATCGCTACGACTTCTCCGCGAAGCCAGTCCTCGTCATCGATGTTGTAGTCAGTCCAAGACAGGCTGTGCGCATCGAGCATACGCTTAGCCCGGTCGCAATAGGGACACCAGTTGCCAATGAATAGCACGAAATCTGTGCCGGCATCAGCCAGCATCACTCCTATTCTATCCGTCATGCCATCCCTCACAGTGTCCAAGAAAATGTGATGCCGCCTGCGACGATTAGTCGCACATAGGAATTGCCGGTCTGTGTCAATGTTAGAGTATATTCTCCACTCGGATAGGGAATTGTACCCATTTGACCCTGCTCACTTGCCCCCGGTCCCCACTGCCTTGCAAGTGCAGTTACAGAATTGTGGTCACGCAGCGTAAGTGTGGCTGAAGATGAGCCACCACCCATTTCAGCGTCCAACCAGTAAATCATCTCGTCCCAATCATCGCCGCTGGGATGGTCGCTGACAAAAAATGAATCTTGAATCTCAACATCTGGCGCACCTGCATCATGGTCCCACTCCTGTGAGAATATATCCCCACCTCGGATAAACCAAACTTCACCAGTTTGGTTAATTCCTGAGCCAACAAGTCTCATCTTCAGTAATTCTGTGCCGTCAACATCCTTCCAGGTGACTGAACCAAGGAAACCAGCCCAACCATCGTAGGAGTAGAGCAGACTTTGACCTGCGCTATTCTCAGCGAACATGGTTGCAACACCTGAACTAATAGAAGTCACACTGGTACTCCAATCCTCACCGAATAGAGTGAATGCCCATTGTTTGCCTTGGGTGAGTGGAAATGAGAACACCGGTGAAGGTACTCCATTCTCGTAGGCCGAGAGGTTGTCGTGGGTTATTCTGCCAAGAAATGGATTGTGGTTGAGCACTGCGTGGCGTCGGGCCTCGCGGTGTGAGGAGATGCCGAGCATATTGGCGGTGCCGTCTTCGGCATCAACTTCAGTGACGACAAGGCGCGCTGAATCATCCTCCCATTCCGGAGTGGAAAAGGTGTAGAGCCACCATTCCCCGACCGCCCAAGTCGCCGGAGCAGACAGGTCGGGCTCACCCATCGGGTCACCATTACCACCTGAGCCACCGAGGCAGCCAGATAGGCTCGCGCAGAGCATCAGGAGTACCAACGCGTGCGCACGCATGTTGCACCCTTGCCTATGGGTTTCTCTTGAACGCTTGCTCAGAGCAAGCCACCGTGCTGCACGACCAAAGTCGCGATTACAAGGCTGACAATGCTCATCAATTTGATTAGAATATTCAGCGAAGGTCCACTGGTATCCTTGAATGGGTCACCAATTGTGTCGCCAACAACCGCAGCTGTGTGCGCATCGTCGCCCTTCTCTGCTCCGGAGATTTCGCCTTGTTCAATTGCCTTCTTCGCGTTATCCCACGCACCACCGGCGTTAGCCATGAATAGTGCCATCAAAACGCCGGTTACCGTTGCACCAGCAAGCATCCCGCCGAGAGCAGAACTGCCTAGGATAATACCGACGATTACCGGGCTTGAGATTGCGACTAGGCCGGGTGCGACCATCTCTCGCAGCGCGGCCTTGGTTGAGATGTCCACGCAGGTTGCGCTGTCAGCCTCAACTCCTTCTCTGCCTTCAAGCAAGCCGTCAATCTCACGGAATTGTCGGCGGATTTCTGTAATCATCTCCTCGGCTGCTCGGCCGACCGACTTCATCGTCATCGCCGCTACCACGAATGGTAGCGAGCCACCGATGAGCAGACCGATGACGACCAACGGATTGGTCAGCGAGAGGTCCATGACTGCCCTGCCAGCATCAGCGAGGGCTGAATCAGTGCTGGATTGGAAAGCAGCGAAAAGAGCGAGTGCAGTGAGAGCAGCAGAGCCGATTGCGAAGCCCTTGCCGATTGCAGCGGTGGTGTTTCCAATTGAATCCAAACCATCGGTGATTTCACGGACATCCTTACCCAGTCCACTCATTTCAGCGATTCCACCAGCGTTGTCCACCACAGGACCATAGGCATCTACGGTCATGGTGACACCTACTGTTGCTAGCATTCCCATCGCTGCCATAGCGATACCATACAACCCACTGAATTCGTAAGCAACGAAAATTCCCACGCACATCAAGATAACCGGGATGAACACAGACTGCATTCCCACAGCCAAGCCAGCGATAGCGTTGGTTGCACTGCCTGTCTTGCTCGCCTCTCCAATGTAGGGAATTGCCTTGACCTTGATTCCGAACACTGGATCAATACCGGTGTAATACTCGGTTGCAAGGCCAATCAGGATGCCAATCAAACTGCCGATGCCAACCGCATATAGTGGTCCAAGCCCATACTCACCATCTACCAACAGAGAGCCGCCAATGGTGAGGTTCGTCATCGCGAAGTAAACGCCGATGAGGAATAGAATCGCTCCAACAAAGGTTGTGTTACGCAGCGCTGCTGCTGCATCTCCACCCTTGAAAAGGCTCATTGAGAACACGCCGACGATGCTGGCGAGGTAGCCGATTGCACCGAATAGAATAGGCATCATAACGTATGATGAGCCGAGGAAAATCTCGGCTTCCGGGTCGTTCGCAGCAGCGGCAATGACCATGGCTGCGATGATTGAGCCAACGAATGACTCGAAAATGTCCGCACCCATACCCGCAACGTCTCCGACGTTGTCACCGACGTTATCGGCGATGACACCGGGGTTACGCGGGTCGTCCTCAGGAATACCGGCCTCAACCTTGCCAACAAGGTCTGCACCTACATCGGCTGCCTTGGTGTATATTCCACCGCCCACGCGGGCGAATAGAGCAATTGAGGAAGCACCCATACCGAAGCCAGCAATTGTGCCCACCGTGTTGATGTCCTGACCGTATAGGAGGAACATCAGCGAAATCCCAGCAAGCCCAAGCCCACCGACAGCCAGTCCCATTACCGCGCCTCCGTTGAAGGAAGTCTCCAGAGCCGCTGACTGACCACCGGTCGCTGCCGCCTGTGCGGTGCGCCCGTTGGCGCTGGTTGCTGACTTCATACCACTGAAGCCAGCCATTACTGAACATGAAGCACCGATGATAAATGCGATTGCGGTCTCAGTTCCAAGCCCAATACTTCCACCGGCTGCAAGCAAGACGGCAACAACGGCGACGAAAACAGCAAGCATGCGATATTCCGCGAAAAGAAAAGCCATAGCGCCCTCCTGTATTTGCTTGGTGATTTTTGCCACTGTACTGTTCTCAATTTCGATTGAATTCACTTTCTGATACAATACGAAGGCGATTAGCAGACCCAAAATGCCTGCGCCGACGCCTATTTGTCCGATCATTTCACTATCCATTTCCATGAAGTTCACCTGTTGGTTGGCCGCCCGACCTACGGCCTCCATATAAGCGAATAGGAAAGAACAGATGACCCAAAGGGGTCATTACTTGCTGCACATCTGCCGAAAATGCGAACAGTATCACGCTTCAAATCCAAGATTTATGCATACCTGTCGCAACTGAACTGTGTCAGTGTCGCCTTTCACAGTGAGAGTCACCCGGTCATTTTCCCGGTCTGGCATAGCGATTTTCACCTCTGGTCGTGCTTCCAAGGCCCGCTTGACCTTGCCTTCACACCCACCACAAGTCATTCCGCGAACTGAAATCTCAACGGTTCGCTTCTTTGAGAATAATCCCATATTGAATTGCAGAAGGGTTTCACCCTTCAACCCGTCGTTACCTCAACATTTCAGTGAAATGACGATTTCAGCGAAGTTGGAAAGGATTGTTGCGCCATCGTGGTCTCTCTGGAACGCGTCCATTTCCTGTTCAGAAATGTGTCCGAGAGCAAACGACCGGCTGATTCTCGCCTTCGCTGCCTCTGGATGGAACTGTACACCCCAAGCCGGAAGGCGAAGGCCGTCCTCATCGAGAACCCGGACCGCTACATGCTGATTATGTGGTGCTGACGCGAGAAGTAGGCAACATTCCGGACTTTTCACTACGTGGTCCTGATGGGTGAACAGAGCAACTGGAGTATTTTCTTCTCCCCAACTTGCCACTTCTCCGTCGCTTGATGGCGGTGAGAACAATGGGTCGAATACACCTGATTCAGTCAGTTGTAATTGGTGAACTTCATCTGACCTTCGTTGGGCCCTTGCAACCTCTCCGCCGAGGGCTTTGCAGAGCAGTTGATGACCGAAGCAGATGCCGAGGGTAGGCACTACTGAATTGACGGACGCACGGAAAAGGGAGGCGCAACCATCCATCCAATCCTCCCACATCGAAACGTTGCGCCGACTTCCAGTGCAGACTACCGCATCAGGGGAAAGCATCGCAAGCCATGCTGCCATGCCGGCATCCAATTGATGCTCCGGCCAAACCGGCATGGCGATTCGCCGTAAATCGACTGTGCCGCCGTCTAACTGCTCACGGCAAGCGGTCCAGAATGGGAAGTCGTCATCCCAGTGCGGAACATCTGCTTCTGACAATAGAATCACACCCTCAGCCACCTTTATTGCAGCGCGTTCGCCGACTTCAGCAGATTGCATCTGAGGGGTCAACAATAGGCACTCAACCTCGCCACCCTTCGCTACAAGAGGTCGCAATACCTCCAGATTGCCGCCGTGACCAAACTCCTCTCTCTCAACCAGCAGGTCAAGTAGCAATACCCGCAAAGGAGTGGGTTCAGAATCGCCCGCCATGAAAGGCGGGAGTGGGCGATGGTTGAAAGCCCCCCGCCCACACGAATATAACGAAGACACGCTGAAACAGTGGTGCGATACGCTTTGCAGGAGGTAATAGGATGTCAGAAGTCGACCGTCAGATGATTCTTGATTCTGTAGGACCGGTACAGGCTGTCCTCGATGCCCATGATGGAGTGGTTAACGTAATCGATACAGCTGATGGAATCATCATGATTGGCCTTGAAGGAGGTTGTACTGGCTGTAGCAGCACACCGATGACTGCAATGCAAATCTACTACGCTCTGCTGAAACTCGAAGAGGTAAATGATGTCGTCTTTGTCAATGGAGAATTACCTGAATACATGCGTCAATTCATCGATGACAAATTGCAAGCAGAATCAGAGTGAATCTGCTCTCCATCGCCTTTTCTCACCATATGCTCAACCACTCAGATTGATGAGCACAAGCCGACATGATTGAAGGCGGAGAACTGACCGGACACAATATGCGTAGCAGCATCAACTCACGCTATGTTCTACTGCTATTCGTGATACTACTGCTTTCCTCCCTCGCTGCAACTGTCACCTCCGCACAAGAGGATGTGAGCGGCAAAGATGATGACTGCCCGGATTCCGATGGAGATTCTACTGAGGATAGAGTCGGATGCCCTGACCGAGATGGAGACGGCTGGTCTGACCCGGACCCTACTGGAAATTGGGGTGAAAACTGGACTGTCGGAGATGGAGCCGATGCTTATCCTGACAATCCGGACATCCACGACCCCGTGCTATCGGTTGGCTGTGACCCACCTTCTGCTACTCTAGACATTGGAGAGCCAATTATTTTCATCTGCACCGTGTCAAATAAGGGTCCTGTTGATGTGCCAATTATCGTTCACGTGATTGAAGATGAACACACGTTGAACAAATGGGATGGGGCAATCAAGACTCTAAAGTCGGACGGCGAGGCTGATGACGCCACGGTATTCCGTGTCAAACTTGAAGGATACACCACAGGAGTTGCTACGGCCACATTCGTAGTTGAGAGTCGCTTAGGACAACCTGCTGTGGCTAGCGTAGAATTGCCGATTCGCGTGACTAAGAATCAATGGGAAGGGATTGGCAGCCATTCCGAAGGCCTGCCCCCTCCCGATGTCACTGGGCTATACATGATGCTGGATCGACTCGCTGAACAAATGTCGGAATGGCTAGAGCGGCCGGTGAGCAGAGGACAGGCGGGTATCTCGGTTTTGCTCACAGTCGGCATGGTTGCAATCGCGTTGCGCAGTAAAAGAGCAAGAAACGCGTGGAAACGAAACCGTAGCAGCGCTGACGCTTCAGACAGTGCTTCCCGCAGCCGCTTCAACAAGTTGCGAGGTGGTTCGGCCAAATTGGAAAATGAGGGGCTGCCGAGGGGTTCTGGTGAAATCGTTGAGCGCGAGGACATCGAAGATGTTGCTGGAATAAGCGCAGCAGAACTCACTCCAAGCCAATCTGAGGACGCAGAAGCACCCGATTATGTTCCGCGCAACAAGCGCGATTACATTCCAAAGCGACTACGCAAGTAGTCTCTATTCCTCGTTTTCTGCGTTGATGCGTCGGATACTATGCGGATTGGCACCCTGAGAAATATTGCGCCCCTTGATGTTCATTCGGCTGACGATGGCAAATACCAGACTCAGCACCGCCAGCGGCTTCGGCAAGAAGGTTGAGCCCCATATTGAGCCATCTATCCAAGCAAGCCATGACAACGAAACTGTTGCGGCGAGGCAAACTACTACCATCACCGTCTGGACAATGTCTTCTGAACGGTCGGTTCTACTCAATGTGGCAACCATCATCCATAGCAGAAATGCGATGCCACACAGCAATTGGCTGATGCTCTCAACAAACCCCGCATCGTCCAACATCAGCCCTCCGAAGCGAGAGTAACACTTCATCCTCACCACCCCGAAGGGTCAAGAACGGTGGGTGAGAACCTGCCCGCATGGTCTCCGTCTCGGGCTACTCCCTTCCTCGTGCGCGCCGGGACGGGCCGCCGTATTATTCGAAGTCCGCAATCATTGCAGTCCTTGAGCAAATTTCGGTTTTGCTCGAGTTGAATGGAGCCAATGTATTCCGCGTTCGGGCCTACCAAAACGCTTCGCGTGCCCTTTCCGGACTTGAGTTGGATTTGTGGGCAGTCACAGAAGCTGAGAGGCTGACTGAAGTGAAGGGAATCGGCAAAGGGCTCGCCAGTTTAGTCACCGAGGCACTGACCTACGGCACTTGGGGTGATATCCAGTCTCTGTTCGAAAATACCCCGCCCGGACTCATCGAAATGCTGGGAATTCCGGGTCTTGGTCCAAAGCGAATCAAACAGTTCCATGATGAGTTGGGCATCGAGAGTATTGACGAGTTGAAGGCTGCAGCGGTGGAAGGAGCGCTGGCTGGACTTGAACGGATGGGTGAGAAGAGCCAGCAGAAGGTACTCGACGGCATCGACTTGCTGGCTCGATTTCAAGGCAGGAGACGCTTAGACGTCGGATTGTTGTACGGCGAGGCTTTCGAAGCGCGCATAGCAGCCATACCCGGGGTGCAACGAGCGCAACTGGCTGGCTCAACGCGGCGTCGACGCGAGACCATCGGTGACCTCGACATTGTTGCCGCCGTCGAGCCAGATGATGTTGAGGCGGTTACCACTAGCATTCTTGAAATTCCAGGAATCGCCGAAGTGAAAGGTGCCGGAGAAAGCAAGGTCAGCATCATTCTGGGCACCGAAGTTTTCGATGACCTCGAATCGGCAGCATCTGGCTCAACGGAATCAGGTCAAGACCTCGACAGCGGAGTGTTGGATGCTCTGGGCGGTGATGCTTGGGAAGAATTGGCTACTGGCACCACTATTGACGCACAGGTCAGAATGGTCCCTCCACATGTATTCCCTTACACTCTCGCCTACTTCACTGGCTCAAAGGAACACAATATCAGGATGAGACAGGCATCACTCGAGCGTGGATTGCGGTTGAATGAATTTGGACTATTTCCGATTGACGCTGTAGGTGATGCCAAGGGATTGGAAGCGGCTGAACACTCATTGCCAGCAACTGATGAGGCTGACATCTATGCACATCTAGACCTAGCATGGGTGCCGCCGGAATTGCGAGAGGATTCCGGTGAGATGGAGGTGGCCGCAGCAGGTGAATTGCCGGTACTCATCGAACCGAGTGATTTGACTGGAGCCTTCCACAATCACACCACTTACTCCGATGGTGTAGCAACCCTTCAGCAGATGGCAGATGCAGCGCAGCACAACGGTTGGGAATTCCTCGGAATCGCTGACCACAGCCAGATTCTCAATATCGGTGGTCGGCAAATCGGCCTCACTCCTGAGCAGGTTGAACAGCAAGCAGCCGAGATTCGGGCGATGAATGAAAACTGGAAAGATTCATCCGTTGATTTCCGTATTTTTCACGGCTCAGAATGTGATATCCTACCCGATGGCAGCCTAGACTACACTGACGAAGTTCGCAGCATCTTCAGCCATGTTGTTGGCAGCGTCCACCAACTCCCAACATGGAAGAAACGTGACGAGGTGGACAATACTGAGGCGCTCATCAAGGCAGTTGAGAATCCTACCTTCACCATCCTTGGACACCCAACCGGCAGAATCCTCGGCGGCAGAGATGGGTTTGAAGTCGATTTGCACGCTGTGCTACGCAGAATGGGAGAATTGAACGCTGAAGGAGAGTTGAAAGTCGTGGAAATTAACGCCAGTCCTTACCGATTGGACCTCGACTGGCGCTTCTGCAAGTATGCCAAGGAACAGGGTGTTCCTATCGCAATTAACCCGGATGCGCATTCAACCAAGGGCCTCGCCGATGTTTGGTTCGGCGTGCAGGTAGCAAAAAAGGGATGGCTGACCAAGGAGGATGTGATTAATTGTCGTTCAGGTTCCCAATTGGAAAATCAATTCCTCAATTGAATAATTTGCCATGATTAATAGAGCCAAGTAGCATTCGGGAACCTTATTCAGCCACCCACAGGAGGACAGAACATGGGATTGGGCAAGGCAGTTGTGTTCGGGTGCATCGCAGCATTACCGGGTATGTTCCTCTCCCTGATGGCTTGGCTGGTTATCGGAGCACCTGAGGAGCAGTGGGGTGGATTGGATGATATCGGAATGTATCTTGTCTGCTACGGGCCGTTCTTCGGCTGTATCGCAGTTGGAATATGGTTTGGATCCCGCTCCGATGTGCCGCAGGTGGAACTGGAATGAAGTCAGCGGAGAAAGTCGCTCGCGTTGGAGCGATTCTAGACGAGTTGTATCCAGAGCAACCCATTCCACTCGACCACCGTGACCCCTACACATTTCTAGTCGCAGTAATGTTGTCAGCACAAACAACTGACAAGAAGGTAAATCAGGTCACTCCGACGCTTTTTGATACTGCTGATACCCCTGCAAAGATGGCTGCACTTGAGGTAGATGAGATACGTGATATCATTCGAGAAATCGGCTTGGCTCCAACCAAGGCGAAGAACCTCAAGCGAATGGGTGAGCAACTTGTCGAGAGACACGATGGCGTTGTTCCAGCAGACTTTGAGGCAATGGAAGCGCTCGCTGGTGTTGGACATAAGACAGCTAGCGTCGTAATGGTGCAGGCATTTGGAGTACCTGCATTCCCAGTTGATACCCACATCCACAGATTAGCCGAACGCTGGGGCCTCTCAAACGGTCGTAACGTGGTTCAAACAGAAAAGGACCTCAAGCGGAAATTTCCCGAAGATGAGTGGGCGCGTAGGCACCTGCAAATCATCTACTTCGGCAGGGAGTATTGCCCCGCGCGCCATCACGACATGCTAACATGCCCCATCTGCTCATTCGCGGCAACGAAAGCCAGAATTGCTGCTAACAAGCGTAGCAAAAGTTGAGTTGTCTAGGCCGTCGGCTTTGAGAGGGGTCGCCGCTTCGCTGCGACAATGGCAAGACATCTGTCGGTCGGCGATTCGGCCCCGGACTTCGACGCAACCCTCACCGATGGCAGCACATTCAGTCTCAGCGAAACCCTTGCTGCGGGTACTGGGGTCATACTCTACTTCTATCCGAAAGATTCCACTCCGGGCTGTACTGTGCAAGCCTGTGACTTCCGGGACAACTGGGCCCGACTAGAGAATGCAGGGTGGCTGGTCATCGGCGTATCCAAGGATTCGGCGAAGTCTCATGAGCGGTTCACTGCCAAACACGAATTGAACTTCGAACTCATCGTTGATTCTGACCTCAATCTCCACGAGGACTACGGAACTTGGACTGAGAAGAAATTGTACGGGCGTACCTTTCTAGGATGCATCCGCTCGACCTTCGCAATCTCCCCGGATGGGACTCTGTCTTGGGTTGGTTACGGAGTTCAGGCCAAAGGTCACGTTGAGAGGCTGATGAATGACCTAGAACTTGAGTGAGTTGTTGCTATGTCGATAATAGATAATCTTGCAGTCGCAACGGCAGGCGGAGAGAGGCTAGAGTTGCCCAATGGCGGTGTAGCATGGCTTCCTTGCATGGTCGGTGAGCACTGCACCTTTGGTGAATCGGTGTCTGTGGGTTGCCTCGCCCATGTCGGGCGCAGTGTCTCTATGGGAAACCGGGTCAGAATCCAAGGGGGCGCATACATCGCTGATGGCTGCGAATTGGCAGATGACTGCTTCATCGGACCAAATGCAACTCTACTCAACGACAGACATCCGCCAAGCAACGACTCTGCATTGTGGCAGCCAGTCTTAGTTGAGACTGGTGCAGTGATTGGCGGGGGTGCCACTATTCTCCCTGGTGTAACTGTCGGTGAGGGTGCAGTAGTCGGCGCTGGAGCAGTTGCTGACAAGGATATCCCCGCCGGCGAGGTGTGGGCAGGGGTACCCGCGAAGTTCATCATGACGAGAGTGGAGTACGAGGCGAAGCGGGGTCGAGTAGATGAGTGACGGAAAGGCCGCAGTCGTTGATTTTCTGCGCCGCTGCGTATTGTATGCTGACAGCAGCATTAATCGCAAACACGACCGTGACGAGGACCCTGAAGAAATCCGCCGATGGCAAGCCTACCGTGATTTCACAGCATACTCTCTACATGAGGTTGAACGCGGTGAATTAGATGACTGGTTCACTACTGATGGTGAGGAGGAACGCAAAGTCCCAACTCACCTTGGGGAACCGCTGGGTGATAGCGCAACCAGCACGCCGATGGAGCACATGGACCATCAGGAAAGGGCTGGTTGGATGGCTGCTACAATCGCGCCTCGTCCACTAATGCTGCTCTCAAGTGTTTCATCAGAGGGAGTAGCCAACTTGTGCCCTGTGACATCTGTTTGCGTTCTATCTAACCACCCGCCATTGCTCGGTGTCAGTCTATCTGAGGACCGAGCAGGGCGGCCGCGTGACACGCTGGTCAATTTGATTGAGGGTGGTGTTGCAGGTGAAGGCAAGAGTGGTGCTAAGGTGACGGCGATGCCGCTGCCAGCAACTTGGGATGCTGCGCATCTGGTCGACCACACTGCAACACCAATATCTGCTAGCAAAAGTGAATGGCAGGGGCTGAAGGATGAGCCGATGGAAAGTGCAAGTGGTGCTGATTGGCCACCGCTTCACCCAATGGCACCGGTCGCACTTGAATGCGAATTGGTCGCTATTCATGATCTGCCCGGTGCGGTGGCAAAATTAGCTATCCTGAGAGTGGAAAACCTACTGCATGCTGACTACGAGGGCCGTGGTCGCGGACCGCCAGACCCAGAGACTTGGCGAGCATTGCTGTGCCAATACGGGTTGGACCGGCTGACTGTAGGTCCAGATGGACTGGCTTGGTCACACGTGGTACGCAGCCATCG
>CAZYIX010000038.1:0-12989 GCA_964647665.1 uncultured Candidatus Poseidoniales archaeon | reverse complement strand
CGGGCTCCGTCATTTTCATAGGGTAAGAAGTTGGAATCAGGTCGGAGGAGACGGCATGCGAGTGGCAATTAGCGGCGAGGACGATTTCATTCGACCCCATCTCGAAAATGCTCTTGGCAAGAATATTGTCGAGATTACTCCGGAAATCTACGAGGATGACAAGACCCTAGATGCCGTGCTCACGCCGTGTGACGCTGTTATTCTGATGAATGGACATCCGCCGCAAAGTGCAGGCGGCAGGGAAGCGAGAGAGGCCATTTTAGCCATGAGGGATGCGGCATTGCCTATCCTGAGAGCAGTTGAGAGGCATGGCGGCCTACATCTGATTCTAATCGGCTCGCTGCGCGTGCATCCGCAGGCCACCCCTGAGGAGCCATTCTACTCCAGCCAAGCCACTCTAGCCCCACGAGATGTTGCTGCAGAAGGTCAGCTTTGGGTGGAGGAACGAGCGCTTGAGCATGCAAATGAACAAGCGCCGGTATCTATTCTCAGAACTTCAAATGTTCAAGGAGTTCCTTGCGGCGCAGACCAAGGACATGGAATCCTCCATCGTTGGGCGTCAGAAGCAGCATTCGGCTGGATTACCGTGCCCGGTGACGGCACGCAAGTGAAGGATGTCGTTCACATCGATGATATTGTGCGAATCACCATGCATGTATTGGAGAATCCACCACCCACACGAGAAACCTTGTGTATCGGGGCTGGAGAACCGGTCGTGATGAACGAATTGGCTGCTACATTCGAGGAGAGAACCGGCTGCTCGGCACAATATGGACAAGACGACCGGTACGAAGTGTGGGGAGTCGTTGACGCTTGGGAAATCGAGCAGCGTTGCGGCTTCCGCCCTGAGGTCAGCGCCGCCGAAATGGTCGAAGAGGCCCTATCGGTCGCGGGTGCATGATTCTCATCAGTTGATTCTGATGAAAGATTGGTCGTGCTGCATCTGCCAGATAGTGCCGTCAGGTGCATTGTACAACGTCTCACCCGAAGTTCCGGTTCCGTAGGAGCCGCCTGCGGGCAATCCACCGTAGTCCGGAACCGTCTGCTGCTGCTGGACCTCTGCGGCCATCTGAGTTTGTGCTGCTGCTGCAGTCGGGTGCTGAGAGGCTTCCTGCCAATCCAGTTCCGCTCCAGTGGCAAATCCACCATCAGCCATAGGAGCAGCCTCCTCAGCGCTGTCGCCACCACCACCGCGGCCGCGCAGTGCAACCAGAGTGATGGCAAGAATCAAGCCGAGCAGTACTACAATTGCCAGAACAATCCAGATGATGTTCTGCTGCATTATTGCGGAGGTGTCACCAAGTTCTGCACGCTGTTCCAAGGTGCATCCAGCGTATTCGCCATCAGTCCTGACCTCAACACCAGAGGGTGTTTCGCGGCAATCGACGTGGTCCATGTCAGTCATAACACCGTCTCCGTCCTCATCCCGCTGACTCGCACCGCAGCCGGCCCATTCGCCCTCAGTGGGCACTTGAGCATCTGGAGCAGTCTCCCAACACTGGTCAGCATAGGCGAGCACACCATCGTCATCTGAAGATGGCAGCAAAGCCATTGCAGTCAAGGAGGAATCATCTGCATCACCCTCCCAGCAACCGGATTGAACCGTGCCGAAGCGAGTGTTGCTTTGTCTGACATCGATGCCGGATGTGCTGGGGCAGGCGTCCATACCCATCGGGTAGATTTCATCGCCAGCAAAGCCATCATTGTCTGTATCATATTCAGAGATGTGACAACCGTCGACCCAAACTTGGTCTACATACTGACTTGGAGTGTTCGGGCAGTCATCTTGGTAGAGCAGATATTCGTCTCCATCGGCGTTAATCTCACCGGGCCAGCAACCAATTTCATCCACTCCTGAGCCGTATTCGACAGAGAAAGTGTCGCGAATCAGTTGGGAGGGTGTGGATTGACAGTTATCGTGGTCATCGGTCACGCCGTCGTTATCTGCGTCCTGCTGAGTATACCATCCACATCCCGCGATATCGACCGGCTCATCAACCGGAGTATTCGGACACTCGTCGTAGTCGTCATGGACGCTGTCATTGTCGTCATCGGTGTCCTCATCAGAGTCACGGCAACCATCGCGGTCAACATCGTTGATCTCATTGGAGAACCAGCCGGTTTCACCCTGTGGGCAATTGTCATCCTCGTCTAGGAAGCCGTCGCCATCGTCGTCGTCATCCTCGATTCCATCGCGGCATCCGTCGCCATCGATATCGGTGGCTGAACTGGATATCCAGCCGGTAGCACCGTTCGGACAGGCGTCATTTGAATCAGCGATGCCATCGCCGTCATCATCGTCATCCTCGTCGAGGTCGCGGCAGCCATCACCGTCAAGGTCTGTGGTGTTACTTGACAACCAGCCCATCGCTCCGGGTGAACATGAATCATCAACATCGACAACTCCGTCATTGTCGTCATCGTCATCTTCGGTAGCATCCTTGCAACCATCCGCATCAACGTCGAGTGACGGGATTGAGGCCCAACCGGTCTCTCCGCGCTGGCAGTTGTCATCGTCATCGTCAATGCCGTCATTATCATCGTCATCGTCTTCGGAATCGTCTTCACAGCCGTCCATATCATGGTCGCGACTGCTGTCATGAGTGTATTGTGCTGGGCCAGTACGAGTACCCCAATTTGCTAGACCGCGCAGGCACATATCTCCGGCGTTATCGGTGATGCCGTCGTTGTCATCGTCATCGTCCTCTTCGTCGTCATGACAACCATCGCTGTCATGATCGCTGGCAGTTGTTGATGACCACTGTTGCTTGAAATTGGTACCCGAGCAACCATCGTCAACATCGTCGACGCCATCGCCATCATCGTCATCATCCTCAGATGCGTCGTGACAGCCATCTTGGTCCATATCCAAAGTGGTATCAGCAGAATCCCAGTTGACGGTTGGGCCGTCACAATTGTCCACATCATTGAGCAAATTATCGCCGTCGATGTCAGGGTCACAGACATCTCCGGTGTTATCGCCATCGATGTCATCTTGATTCGTATTCGCAATTGTAGGGCAGTTGTCGGATGAATCTGCAACTCCGTCGCCATCGCTGTCAGCTCCTATTGCCCAAACCCACATGCCTACCTGATAGTAGCCATTTTCAGTGTAATAATTGCCAGTGCCAGATACACTCGAGGTACCTAGGGTAATTGAGTAAGATTGCCCCTCGCCTACACCACCAGCTCCAAATTCCCCCATTGAGACAATCTTGCCTGTGGAAGTCACGCCTACTCCATACGCTTCGTCGTTGAAATCGCCGTCTGTTGCTTCTGCCCATGTCCATGAACCAGATGTGCTCATTCCTGCAACGAAGCCATCCATATAGGTCGAAGAAAGAGTGGTTGAACCAAACTGTCCAGAACCACTCTGGCTAAGTTGGCCGCCGGTTGCAGTGGCAAATGTTCCAGAGATAACCAATGCTCCACCACCTGTCTTGGCGATTGCAGACGCGGTCTGGTAACTCCCGACTGCTGCAGTCGCCCATGACCACTGACTATTGGAGCCCAATGCGGCTACGAAGACTGAACGGTCTTGGCCGTTATTGCTGCTTGAGGCTTGATGAGTATCGAAGTTGGCGGTTCCAACCAAATGCCCGGTAGCATAGACTGTGCCTGCGTCCTCAATCATGTCGAATATCTGCACTAGCCCACCGGTGGCTCCTGCCTGCGCGGTGTTGGAAATTCCACCAGAAGAACTCAGTTTGGTGATGAAGGAATCATACTGTCCGATTGCTTGCATCTGTGAAGAACCGAAAGTGGCAGTTCCTGAAAACCAGCCGCAGCCGAATACGCTGGTTCCATCTGTATCGATACAAGACCCATAGTCATCCATGCTGCCTCCTGCAGTAGTTACCCAAGCCCAACGACTAGTTACAACTTGACCAGTATTTACCTTGCCGAACCAAGCATCAAAACCTCCTTGCGAGGCCTTTGAGATTGTTTCAAAGTTTGCACTCGTGTTGAATGAACCCGCAGCGAACACATCGCCGTTACTTGCGGAAGTGATGGACTCACAAGTATCGGTGAGAGCGCCACCGCCAGTGGTAGTCCAGTCGAAGACTCCCTGTGAACTGATTTTGGATACGAAAAAGTCCTGAGAATCCGAAATGCTAGATTTATCTTGATTGCCGAAAGTGACGTTGCCTTGGTACCATCCGCAGACATAGTAATCAGAGCCTACCTGGGTAATGCTTGATACACCCGAGAATCCGCCACCGCTGTGATCGCTCAATGCTTCCACCCATTGCCATACTCCTTGCGAATTAGCAAGAGCGATGTATCCCATCTGATATGTGGTGGATGCTCCAACGGTGCCGAAGGAAATGTCGGCAACCAGATTGCCGACAGTGAGCGTGTTGTCATTAGAATCAACCATCATGGATGTTGGGAAAATCAAGTTGGGATTCTGTGTATTTGCTGAATTAGATTGCACCGCGCTTGCTACCCATTCGGTCTGGGCGCCGCGCGCTCCAGTCCAATCAACCACAGGTGAATCTGCGAGTTCATTGGTCGTTCCTGAATCAGATTCAATGCTAATTGCTCCGAGGAATGGCTGCAATAGCAAGCTCATCGTGACGAGAAGAATCGTCATCCTCAGTGTGTCAATTGTGCGGACGCTCATGCTTCTGCCCTTGAAGGCTACATCTTTGAAACCTCGCACTACGTGCGGTGGCGGATTTTATTCGATTTCAGCCCGGGTGCTCGGTCCAATCGTCCATCTCTGGCGTCCGATACCACCAGACACCATCATCGTCCATCCACCACTCACAGCCGCTCTCATCGACCTTGTAATTCGGGTCATCTGTTCCGAGGTCTTCGACCTCCTCCTTTGCCTGTTCAGTCTCCAATGCGATGACGTGAGCAAGCCCTGCGGCTGCTGTCGGTTTCGCCATGCGCTCCTGGTGCAGTGTCTCGTCCGCAGTTGCCTGCTTTCGCTTGACAACAATCACAGCAACGCCGGCTCCAATTGCGATAAACACCGCGAGTAATGCAAGTATCGTCCACAACCATCCTGAACCACCTCCGTCACCCTGCAGAGCGGAGCGCTGAGCAGCGGAGCAACCTACCTCATCAATCACAGAGCCTTCAGCGGTGTCGATACAGGCGTCGTTCTCATTGGAGATACCGTCATCGTCGTCGTCTTGTTGTTTCCATGAGCAGCCAAACTGGTCGATGACAGCAGCTTGCTCAGTTCCCGGACACAAATCCATCCATGCAGGGATGTTATCATCGTCATAATAATCCTCGAATCCAGGTGACATCACCACAACTGCGGCCGAATCAACATCTCCCACCCAGCAACCGAATTCATCGTCGAATGGGAAGTTGGGATACTGGTCGCGAATTTCTTGAGAAGATGTGTCCAAACAAGCATCTGCGGGATCAAGTACGCCGTCGCCATCAGCGTCCTGCTGGGTGACGTAACCGCACCCACGTGCGTCAACCTGTTCACCCGAGGGTGTTTCCAAACAATCGTCTTCATTGTCGAGTACATCGTCTTGGTCTGTGTCATCTGTGCAGCCATCGTTGTTGATGTCGAATCCTTCAGCAGCAGCGATACCTTGGCAATTATCCTCCGAATTGATGATGCCATCTCCATCATCATCTGCCTGCGAATCTGAGCAGCCATCGTCATTCACCGGCTGACCAATTGGCGTTTCAGCACAAAGGTCGTTATCGTCCCAGACTCCATCATCGTCATCATCGAGGTCCTCGGTCTCATCTCTGCAACCGTCTCGGTCGACATCATTCAGCGGAGTGGAAATCCAACCGGTTTCTCCTTGTGGACAGTTGTCGCCATCGTCAGGCACCATGTCAGAGTCATCATCGATATCTTCGGCTCCAGCGTCTCTACAGCCATCCCCGTCTACATCTGTCCATTGATTGGATACCCAAGCAACGTCACCTGCCGGGCAGGCGTCATCATCGTCGAGTAGCCCATCGCCGTCATCATCGTCGTCCTCGTCGTAATCCCTACAGCCATCACCGTCGAGGTCGAGAACAGGAGTTGAATTCCAGCCAGTCGCTCCAAGTTCGCACGAATCGACTTGGTCCACCACGCCGTCACCGTCGTCATCGTAATCCTCGTCGATATCTCTACAGCCATCTCCATCGTGATCAGAAACAGATTCACTAGTCCAGAAGGGCGACTCAAGCACACCCAATTGGCAATTGTCAAGCACATCATCGATGCCATCACTATCGTCGTCGGCGTCCTCATCTGAATCTTGACAGCCATCGGTGTCATAGTCACTACTTGCGGATGAAGTCCAACTTCTATTGGAAGGATTTCGGGGGCATGAATCGAAATCGTCGACTATACCATCGGAGTCGTCATCGTCGTCCTCGTCAATGTCGTGACAGCCGTCGGTGTCGTAATCGGTTGCCAGAGTCGAAGACCAATTGTGTTTGGTCGAAAAGTCATCGCATGAGTCAACGACATCGTCGACACCATCGCCGTCGTCATCGTCGTCCTCGTCAGAATCGCGACAACCGTCCCCATCACGGTCCAGAGTCCAATCAGATTGGACCCAGTTCACCGCTGGACCTTCGCAATCGTCCCAGTAATCGTCGTAACCATCACCGTCCATATCGTCGTCGCAGACATCACCAATTTGGTCCCCATCGATATCTGACTGGTCCGTATTCGGAATTAGGCGGCAATTATCGTCAAGGTCAGAAACACTGTCATTGTCGGTATCAATCTCAAATGACCACGCAAACCCGGCGCCTTCATTATAACTCAGAGTCGAGAGATTAACTGCACCGAAGTGCGAACCGCATCCTCCCAACGTCGAGCCTAGGCAATGAACACCGCCAGTCGTCACCCTTCCGGCTGTAACCCAGATAACCGCGTTGGCGACGTCATGATGCTCGCCACCCATACGGTCGGCCCACTTCCAACTTCCATAGGTGTCTAATCCAGCAACGAAGGCCTCGTCTTTGGGTGCTCCACCAAGGTACCTCTGACCAAATGTGGCATTAGTCCAAAACTCGTTGTTATCACTGAAAACTCCGCTGATTGCGACCTCACCATTGGGTCCGATGCCAATGCCTCGAGTGCTCTGGTAGGACAGTGGGTCGCCAGAACTCTTGCTAGCCCACGACCATGTTCCAGAAGTGCTGAGTTCTGCAATCCAGGCATTAGTCGCAGAATTATTGGCAGTAATGCTGGTAACAACAGTTGCTCCATTCCTGAATTGAGCCTGTCCGCTAAAGTGGCCGCCCGCGTAGATGTTGCCATTACCAAAAGCGACAGCGTGTCCGTAAACCGCATCGCCCTGTGATGCACCGGGGACATCCCGAGTCCATTGGAAAGAACCCGCTGGGTTGACCTTTGAAACGAATGATGCGTAGGGTCGACCTGCTGTCACAATATGATTGTCTGGCCAACTTGAAGGATTGTCGTTGTAATGACCAATGACGTAGCCGTTATCCACATTGTCGATTGCAACGGCTGTGAGGTTGTCGTTTGAGTTCCCACCCCACGCCTCAGCCCAACTGATTGCACCGGTGTTGTCAACCATGACTAGGAACATGTCTTGGCCGCCCTGAGTGTTGTGCTGAGTTCCGGCGAGAATCGTGGTACCCCAAAAGGTTCCAGCAACATAGATGTCGCCAGCACTGGTAACAGCGCAATCATTAGCGATATCGTGGTTGCTACCACCAAAATTCGTCGCCATATCCCAACTGGTAGCACTGGTGTCGTATCGTGCTACAAAACCATCGAAATACCCGCCGCCTGTCATCAAAGTCTCATTGCCGAAATCGATTGAATCGTAAATCCATCCACATACCCAGACGTCGTTGTTGTCGTCAATTTCCATTCCGGTGATATGCGCTCCTCCAAACGACGAGGAATCGCGCGATGAGGTCACTACTGAGCCCCACATGCCAAATTGGTCAATTTTCGCGAAGAAAGCGGTCCTCTCGGCCCTGACAGTAGGGTTGCTACCCCCTAGTAAAATGTCGCCGCGATAGGAGCCTGCGACATAGATTGCACCATTACCGATATGCTCGATATCGGAAATTACCACCGAATTTGTGTCGCCCGGGCCGTTATTCGCTGTAGGGTCAGCAGTTCCCTGTACTGCCCAAGTGGTCACACCCCTTGCGCCAGTCGCTTTCAGTGTCTGTTCCTGTGCTTCTGTGAGTTCGATTCCAAACAGACTTGCCTCAGGGTTTGAGTCATTATCGTCACCCTCATCTGCAAAACTGATTGTAGCGGACCAAGCCGCAGCCAACAGTAGCATGATGACAACCGTCGATTGCAGATTACGCCTGCATTCTGACCCGAGCATGGAATGCCCTCCATGATTTCTCATTTCAAGGTGCGGTTGAATTGGCCTGAACGTGCTATCGGCCCAATCACAAGAAGGGAGTGCGTACAATCTCTGCTCTCACCATCTTGCGAGGGTTCGGCGCGATGAGAACCTCATCAGCGATATTGACACCCTCAAGATAGCCGATGCCGATGCCGACCTTGCCCAGACTCGGCGAGGGCCCGCCACTGGTGATGATCCCGACCTGCACAGGCTCTCCGCCCTCCACTTCACGGAATACGGGGTGTCCAGGGCGTGGGAATGGTCCCTTCTCAAGATAACGCACTCCGAGCCATCGCGCACCCTCGCCCTCATCGTGGGCATCCATGGTTGCTTCAACTGCTGAGCGACCGATGAAATCGTGGTCCATGCTCAATCCGAATGGAACGTAAGTCTCAGCAGTATTACGGGCGAGGAAGGAGGAGGGTACGTCTCCATCTTCACCATCAGCGAGCGGAGGCCATAGAAAATCTTGGCCGGACAACAGGAACCCCTTCTCAAGGCGAAGAGTGTCACGTGCGCCGAGTCCAACCGGGCTGATACCGTGAGCAGCACCTTTGTCGAGCAGAGCATCCCATAGGGTGCTTACCTGTTGATTGGAGACAAAAATCTCGAAGCCGCGCTCACCGGTATATCCGGTTCCCTGCACCCACCCAGTAATACCGAAGGCATTGGAGCGAATTGCCTGACCTCTGAAATGCCTAACTACATTTTCATCCCCGAGAGTGTCAGCTAGAATCGCCGGGGATGCTGGACCCTGCAATGCAAGGATACTGGTGTCTTCTGAGAGATTTTCAAAGCGGATCGAGCCGTCACTCGGCAGGTTTCTGGAAAGCCAATCGCCAATTGTGTCAATCATACTGGCATTGGGTACACCAAGGATGCATAGAGAATCATCACCGGCTGTATTTGACCAGTCTTCACACCCGGTCGCTCGAATCTCATCACTGGTACAAACTGCGAAAATCATGTCATCGATGATTCGACCTTCTTCATCGAGAAAATGCGTGTATGCACAGCGACCTGCACTGATGTTTGTCACCCTTTGAGTCGCCACCCCTTCAAGCCACTCTCGCACACCTTCACCAGATATGCGGAAGAATCCCATGTGAGAAACATCGAACAGACCGGCGTTGGCCCGACAATTGAGGTGCTCCTCCATCATTGAGGTGTACCAAATAGGCAATTCAAAACCGTGAAAATCTACAATATTGCCACCTAATTCGACATGTGAATCGTAAAGAGGAGTTCGCATCGGCTCGCCTCCACCCATCGTATCCCTCGCCTGTGGCGAGCCGCATTCGGTGTTTGAGCGTGGCGCATCAAGACCCTGAGTGAAAAGATGCGCCGACGATGAGGCTAAGAGTAGAAGCGAGTATCCCGATACGTGACCGAAGGATTCCGTGAGAAGGCGACGCCGGGGTTAGTTCCGGATTTAGCTGCGGGGCCAGCCCATGACCGACCACAATCGAAGGGAGTGAAGTTACAGGTTATCGACGAATTGTGTGTTGGGTGTGCATACTGTAAAATGTCGTGTCAGGACGATGCTTTAATCGTCGAAGGAATTTGCGAAGTTCTCCTAGACAACTGCACAGACTGTCTCCGTTGTTTACTTTGGTGTCCTACCGGGGCACTGGTCTACAAATGAGGGTGAATACAGTGGGCGAGAAGCCGAAGGCGTTGATTGTTGGTTCTGGTATAGGGGGCCTTGCTACAGCAGCGAGCCTAGCAGTGAAAGGAGGACTGGAGGTTGAGGTCCTTGAGAGAATGTCATTCCCCGGCGGCAGATTCACTCAACACGACCACGATGGATTCCAAGTCCCAACAGGCGCTGTCCACATGATTCCGCATGGACGAAAGGGCCCGATGGCAAAATTGCTGCTTGGAGCAGAGCGTAAGGGTGGCCTCAACCTGCGAAAATATGGCTTTGATTTCCTACCAACCACTCGATTCGCTGGTATTGTTGATTCCCAGGGACATCGATCAGCGAATAGTCCGATGGGGGTACTCTCGTGGTTCTCTTTGAATGACCGTCTTCGACTTCCAAAACTGCTCGCTACTCGAGCGAAGAAACCGTGGGGTGGTGGAGAGATTGACGGAGATGCATGGATGCGCAAGAGGTTCAGCGAAGAATTCGTTGATTTCCTTGACGCTTTTGCAAACTTTGCTATCAGTCTACGATTCAAGCAGATGCCGGCATCGACGGTTGTCAGGATGTTGCAGAATGCATTTTGGCTCGACCGTCCAAGCGTGCCCAAGGGTGGCTGCAAGGGAGCAATCGATGCTCTGAAGAAAGACCTGAAGCAAAAAAAAGTCAAACTCCGGGTTTCACAAGAGGTCACTGAGATTCTGCCCGGCAGTGCTGAGGAAAGCACTCGTGGCAATCGGTTCTGCGTAGGTGTGCGCAGGAGAGGTCGTGAAGAGCCGGTATGGATTGGCACAGATGCCATCGTTTGGAATGGAGGTCATCCGAACCTGCTCAAGGTCCTGTCCGATGATTTTGAGGTCAACGATATAGTGAGGGAACAGATTCGTGAAACACAAGCAGTCGGAGGAATTGGATTCGTTTTCGACCTCGATGAGGACATCCCGCACCGCGACAGTGGAGTAACGATGATTCCGAGTCTTGACAGGGTCGGAGGCTACGTTCTCCCAACGTTCTCAGACCCGAGTTTGGCTCCAGAAGGTCGTCACATGATGGTTACTCATCAGTATGTTCCTAGCAGCGATATCCAGTCGGAGATAAGCAAGGGTAGAGAAGAACTCTACGAGGCAATACCATGGCTGGCTAACAAGGGCGAGGAGGTCTGTGTTCACGCCTATCACCGTAATTGGCCGTGCAACCGCTCCCCTCAGGGAGCCGAGTTGCCGGCAGATATCGGCGTGGATGGAATCAGACTGGTTGGCGATGGCGTGAAGGGCCACGGATGGATGATGATTGAGGGCATCGCCGCCAACGTTCCGGCCGCTGTTAGAGACATACATCAAGCGGCGATGAACTCTCGATAGGTGCATTCCTCTCAAATCAGCATGTAGGGAATGCTCAAAGTCGGTACGCGTGCGCCAATAGCCAATGTCGAGTGAACACCCAGACAACGAACCGATTCTCGCTTTCGAGCCGGGCAGTCCAGAACGGGCTGCCCTGCAGGCCGAGATGGACCGGCAAATGTCCGAAGTCGTCGAGATACCCTGCATTATCAATGGCGAGTCGGTATTCACTGGAAACACCACTACTCAAGTCATCCCTCACAAGCATGGACACGTGCTCGCAATGGTCCACCTCGCTGGGCATGAGCAGATGGAGGCTGCCTGTGCATCGGCGGTAGCAGCACAAAGTGACTGGATAGCACTTGGACTGGAAGGTCGGGCGGCTATTTTCGAGCGTTGCGCGGACTTATTGGCAGGCGAATGGCGAATGAAGGTAAATGCTGCCACCATGCTGAATCAGAGCAAGACCGCATTCCAGGCTGAGATTGATAGTGCATGCGAACTAATCGACTTCTGGCGATTCAATGCGGTTTACGCACGACAATTCCACGACCAATTGCAGCCACTGGTCAGCCCGGAAGGGGTCGTGAACAGTACCGAAATACGTCCGTTGGAAGGATTTATCCTCGCAATCACCCCATTCAACTTCACTAGTATCTCCGGCAATCTTCCCAGTGCCCCCGCGTTGGTCGGATGCACTGCGGTCTGGAAACCGTCGCGAAATTCCTACCTTTCCAACTATGTGCTGATGCAACTGATGATGGAAGCTGGCCTTCCAGCGGGTGTCATCAATTTCCTGCCGGGCTCCGGTGCTGAAATCACTGATGTTGCATTATCAAATCCAGACTTTGCCGGCATCCACTTCACTGGCTCGTCTGCGGTATTCCAAGGGCTGTGGCAAAAGGTCGCTTCAGCGCTGCCTGAGTTGAAGGGATACCCTCGCATCGTTGGAGAAACCGGTGGCAAGGACTTCATCGTCGCACATCCGGATTGTGATGAACAAGGATTGCTAATCGCCATGCTGCGAGGCTCCTTTGAATATCAAGGACAGAAGTGCTCTGCATCGAGCCGAGCATATGTTCCTCGCAGTGTTTGGGACCGAATATCAAGACCACTCTGCGATGAGATTCGGAAAATCACCATCGGCGATGCCCGTGATTTCACCAATTTCATGACCGCGGTCATCGACCAGCGCGCCTTTGACAAAATCACCGGTTACATCGAAAGAGCGCAGGCAAGAGATACCTGCGAAGTCATCGTTGGTGGTGGCTCGGATGACAGCGTGGGCTGGTTTATCGAGCCGACAATCATCGTCACCACAGACCCACACTCAGAGAGCATGATTCAGGAAATCTTCGGGCCGGTAATGACCGTGTACGTCTACGAAGATGATGGATTTGACGCCGTTCTTGAGTTGTGTGACACCTCCTCACCATACGCGCTGACCGGGTCGATTTTTGCTGCGAACGAGGAGGATGTGCAGACCGCATTCAATGCGCTGCGCTTCACAGCGGGCAACTTCTACATCAACGACAAACCGACCGGGGCGGTGGTTGCTCAGCAGCCATTTGGTGGGGCGCGCGCAAGTGGAACCAACGACAAAGCGGGAGGTCCTCTAAATCTGCTGCGGTGGATTTCTCCCCGTTCAGTAAAGCGGACACTGGACATTCCTCA
>CAZYIX010000037.1:0-13331 GCA_964647665.1 uncultured Candidatus Poseidoniales archaeon | reverse complement strand
GCATATCCATTGAAATAGGTGAAAAACGCACTGATTCAAGTAGTACGACTCAGAGGGTACCCTCTAGTTCAATTGAGGATACCGTGGTCATCACTGGTGTCAAGATTACCCGCAGGCAAGGCTGAGAGAACATCGTCCTGAACCAACCCTGTCGCCTTGGCGATTCGGGTAGCGACGACCTCCTTCTTCTTGGTGCCCGGGCTGATGCGAATCCAGCGTTCACATATCTCGGATACCACTGCATGAGGCCCGACCAGAGGCAGCGGAACCCCATTGATGGCGACGAGGCCAAGACAGAGTTCTAGCGGCAGGTCTCGATACCATTGACGAGTACCGCGAACAATGAAAGCGCCACGACCAAGACTCTCACCGGTCTCTGCGGTTTTGCTCACTTGGCCCGGATTAGCATGGAATGCAGTCGCAGCACCTCCTCCGGAACCCCACGCTCGTGACCAACACACAGCCATCTGGGCGGCGAAGGCGAGAGTATCATCATCGAATGATTCAGTTTCCAAAGACTGGGTCAATCGGAAAGACGGGACTCCTTCCGGTAGCAATGGATTGGGTTGTGGGTCGGGCTCGAAACCCTCCTTGAGTTTGAGGGAACATGAAGGCGCACCGTGCAAATCGGCGTGGAAGTACAGGTCATCCTTGCTGAGGTGCTTGCGCACGATTGAATCGTTGCCTTTCGCATCTCTGCCTCCGACCAGCAAGCGCCCGGCTGGAAGCATGGTCCATCGGTTGCGCTCAAACCAGAACCGCTTACTGCGCTTGCTCGCAGTCACTCGTCCAGCAGCCTCATCCTTAGCTCGTTGCTTCTCGATTTTCTTCTGCATGCGCTGAGTTTTCGCAAGCGCTGCGGCAGCCCCGCCTGCTCGATGCTTGTCTTTGCGACCTTTCGTGAAATATCGTTGAGCGTTCTGATGAACGCTCTCATCAAGATTCAGAGTGACTTTTTGGCCGGGTTTGCCATCATCATCGGGCAAGAATGCAAGGATGGTCCTGCCCGCTGGGTCCGCAGATTCAATCCAATCGATTTTCTTGATTTGTTTGCGGGTCTCATCCCAGCCCTCCGCTTCTACCGACTGATTGACCTGATTAAGCAGGCTGTCGATGTGTTCGTAGTTCTCTTGAATGCCCTTGCCGATGTCTTGCTGGGCGGCTCCCTTGCTCTGCAATTTCCCTATCGCTGATTCCTGTTGCACCTCTCTGCGAGCGAGTTTTTCTGCCTCGTTATCGGCTTGTCCCGGTGCTGTGACCTCTGCAAGCAGTTCTGCCTCTCTGCGAGCGAGCGCTCCAGCATCGTGAGCCCCAATCCATCCATCGATGGCTGTGGACAGAGTCGGGAATTCAATCGTGGGCCTATCCATGTGTTCAGGCAGACTGACCGGCCCAACCTCCTCGCAGTATTCATCCATCAGCGAGTCGCGCTGATTCGGGTCGATGGTGTTCTCCCACCGCTCCGCGACAGTTCGCGCTGCTTCGTCATTAGAAAGCATGGCAATTGCTGGAGAATCAGATTCGATAGCACTGAGGAGGCTTGACAGTGCAGCGAATAGAGCCGCCGCCGCATCAGCATCAATTTCCGTCGCTTCAAGGTCAGGAGATAAATTGGCGGCGGCGCACAACGCGTGAGCATATACCCCACCGAGATTGACTCGACCACCCAAAGTGTTGGCAAGATTACGATTGGAAGATGAAAGCACCTCGTGGAATGCTGCCACATCCATACTGCGCGGATCCATTGGCTCAGGCGGGAAATCGTAGGAATATCCGCGCTTGATGGTCCGCGATTCGTATTTGACATGGGTAAGAGGCTGGATAATCACCCCCTCCTCGTCGAGCAGAATCACGTTGCCATCGCGAAACATCTCGATTACCAAATCTAGACGCCCATTCTTAGTTTCGAATTCCAGCACCATGATTCGGTCGAAGCCGTGCTGACGGGCGTGAACCAGTCTAGCGTTTGACAGATATTTGCGCAATAACATGGCGAACGACGCCGGTTGCATTGGCATCGGGCGGTCTCGTCTTGAGAAATATGCCCGCTTTCCGCGTACGATAACAAGGTCCTGAGTCGGTGCTTCCTTCGGATTCAGGCGAATTACCAATTGTTCGTAGTGCGGTTGGTACATCTTGCGTGCTCTCGCGCCCGCAAGAGCATCAATTTCCAGCACCATGCGGGCGATATCGAACGATGACATCTGTTCACGCATCGGCTCACTTCCGGGATTCAGCGCCTATTGGCGACGATTGGCGCTCCCGCCCGTCCTTCAATAGCCAATCGCTTATGACGGGCGGGCTCCACCTCTTACTGTGGCCACTGAAGGGGGTGAGGAGACTGGGCTGGTCTATGGCCGCCGAGCACCGCGTTCACCGGGTAGCGGTTCGGTTCTCGGAGGGGAGGTTGATGAAGCCCTCAACGCCTTTTGGTATCGTGATTTGCTGATCCCCGGCAATGACCTGCCAGAATACGACGAAGAATGGGGTATTCACATCAATGCGGATGCGCTTGTTGAATGGTCAGCAGGTATCGCCACATCGATGGAGCGCGATGGGGTGGCTAATGCTTCTGACCTCGCTCTTGACCTATGCTTCATCTTCGGTTTTGACCACTGTTTCTTCCATCACTGCGTAGATGCGCAGGTCACATTGCATGAATTACGCTGTCACGCTTCCGATACGCCAATCGCGGATTTGCGAGCAAAATACGCTGATATGGTGGAAAAGCAACACCGTTTACGGTCAACCCCATCTTGGTGGTTCGTGGTTGAGGAAGCGCTCGCCAATGCTCACGTAGCCCGCGACCCGACTCGACTCGGAGGGCTGCGAGAGGCCTTCATCCGTTACGGAATACTGCCGCAGCCAATGGATGCATCCCGCGGCCCGTGGTCACTATGGGAACAGGCCGCGATGGACGAAAGGGCTTGGAATGCACTGTCACACATGGTTTGGCTACAGCATCTAAAGGGTGAACTCGACCCGCTGGGCGTGCTTCCCGAAGTTGAGATGATAATCGACGAGGGAGGAAATGACGCCGGACTCAACCGATTGGTTGACCGTATCATCGAGGCTTGTGAGGTGCAGCCGGTGCAGGATGAGGGTGGCAAGTCGTTCGACTGGCTGACTGACCTGCAAGGCACCTCCTCCTTGCACTCCTTTGGTGGATTTACACTCGGGATGTTCCGACGACTATCTGTGCCATTGTGGTTCCACGGTGGCAATGGACCAGAATTACAGCGTCGATACGATATTGCTAACGGCGAATGGCCATATGGCACCATCGAGCGGTTGTATTCTCTTTTCCGCACCAGCGGTGTCGATGGTGAGTCAGATGACCCGTTTGATGGAATGGATGACGAGTTTGAACTCGGACCTTGAACGGGTCAATGTTGAAGTCCGTCCTCAGTTAGCCTCGCTCATATGGCCAAAGGCGACCATGCTGGACTACTCGATGGTGGATTCATCGGGATGTCGGCTCCGCGACATTGGAGCGGCTGGATTGGAATTGTATTCGCCATCCTGCTGATTCTCGCTGGACCTTTACTGCTTTTCACCGAAGGTGGTGTTCCCATACCGATGATTTCTGCGGTTGGATTCATCATCCTGGCAGCACTAATCCCAACCGGTCTACAGGGGAAATTACGAAAATTGCGCTCTGAATTACGGCCAACTTCCGTCAAGCAACAAAAGGACGCTGGCGGCACAGAATTGCAGTCGTTCTGGCGCGGAGCGACCATTCATCGACCGACCTTCGATGAACGCTCATGGGTGTTCCCTTCACCTGATGAGAGCACGTGGCATCTCGAAACTCGATACGACGCCGATGCTGATGGGGAATTGATTGCTGAACACCCGAATCAAATCGGCACTCCTAGGCCTTCCACATTGTCTGCTTTCGGAATTTTCGGTGGTCTTGCCTTCATATGTTTGATTGTGCAATATTTGATCATGCCATTCACCCCCCTAGACTACATTCTCATCGGTCTTTCGATGACTTGGCTAATTGGTTCCGTATTCATGTGGCGACGTACCTTGGCCATGCAGGATACTCCAACCTCAAACATCCGTTCTATGGCGGTCGGCACCCTTGAACTTGTAGGGCAAGTGAGGCCATGGGTTCATCACCCGCCAACTGTCATCGTCGATGGTGACCCTGCAAAGCAAGCCGATGATTTGACCGCATGGTATTGGACGTACGAGGTTTATGTCTGCAGAAGAGAAACCTACACCGACTCAAAAGGCAATGTGCGGACCCGCGAAGTCTGCAATTGGCAACAAGTTCGCGACGATGCAGGTGGAACGCCGTTCATTTGCCACGACGGGACTGGTGGAGTGCTAGTGCAGCCGAATACCTTCAGCAAGCGCAACTTCGGAAATCATCTGATTCAGTGGGAATGTAGGCATTCCCGCATCGTTTCCACGCTCATGATGAATCTGTTCCTTTCAGGCGACGTGCGCAGGCATCGATGGACATTGTTCGGTATGTCACTTTCCTCTCCTTGCTACATCTTGGGTACCGCTCGAAGTAGGAAAAACCAGGGCCTTGAGGCTGAGGGAATCGACAGAACGACTCAGAACGCCCTGCTTGAGGTAGTGGGAGAAAAGGCACCGGGCTTCAAGCCACGACTGGAGAGAGGAACTGAGTTGAGTGCGCTCGGTAATGTTCGTAGTACCATCGAGTACCTGATTATCCCTACGATTGCTCTGCTAACCAGCATCATGTTGCTGGCACTTTGACCTAGACTATTGCAAACTTCGAGCCAGCCATGCATCGATATCAGAGATGATCTCCGCCTCATGAGCGTACTGATTTGAGGACACCTCGACCAATTCTCCCGCTGGCAGTCGCGCAGCGATGTTGTGGGCCGCTCCTTCGGCATGCAGGACATCGGATGTTGCCACGCAGATTGCCACAGGAATACGGATGTCGAACAGATTGTCGGCGAGTTTGAATCTCTTATTGGCCTGTACGGAACGCTTCAGCCGATACACGTGTGCGTTGCGCAGCGTCCTCCGATAGCGAAGATACTGTTGCTCCTCCTTCAATTTCCACTTGAGATAAGGGGTCAATATGTAACGCAGGATAGGTGGGTAAATCCACCACGGCAGCCAAGTAAATGGCAACGTCCACAATGGGAAGTTGAACTCAGCATTAGGAGCGAGCATAAATGCCGACCTGCCTTGTAATTCTCCTTTGGCAAGCCCATCGAGTACCGCTGATGCGCCGAGTGAAGATGCAAACCAATCTACCTCATTCATATCAATCTCAAGGGATTCTGCCACCTTTGCAAGGTCGGCTATGTTCATGTCCATCGAGAAGTCATGTTTGGTGAGTTTACGACCTTCAGGTACTACCGCACTGACCTTTTCACGGGTCTCGATGTAGTGAATCAGTCGCTGTTCAGTCCACTTGCGCAGCAGTGGCTCCCAGCCCTCGATGACCGATGTCCAGCCCGGAACCAATAGCACAGGAGCCCGGGCTGCAGCAGTCGCATCGGTAGGTGTGAAGGTGATGACTCGTAATTTGAAGCCATCAGCGGCTTCGAGAATCTGGTCCTCGACAGTGCAGTTAGGGTGGCCAAGCAGTTCCGCCACTTCGGTGGCGCTCAACTCATCACATCCTGTGTTCAGAACTCAATAGTCGGAGCTGCACGAACCTCAGCCGATGTAACCTCAAATGTGTCCTTGCGCTTCGCACCCATTGTTCCGGCGACGATATTGGCTGGAATTATCTCGATAGCCGTGTTCCAGTTGGTCACTGCGCTGTTGTAGAATTCCCGGCGGTCAGCAACTTGGTTCTCGATGCTGATAATTTCTTCCTGTAGGGATAGAAAATTCTGGTCAGCCTTCAGTTCGGGATACTGTTCAGCAACCGCGTAAATCTGCGGCATGATGCTAGAAAGCAAACCTTCTGCTTTGGCAACTCCAGACACATCGCCCGCTTGACGGGCGTTGGATGCCATCTGACGAGCAGTAGCGAACTCTTCCCAAATTCCTTTCTCGTGCTCAGCGTATCCCTTGACCGTATTGACCAGATTGGGCAACATGTCGTAGCGCTGTTGCAACAACACATCGATATTCGCCCATGCTCTATCACATTCATTTCTCATCCTGATGAGTCGGTTGTAGGTCATAACATACCAAGCAACAACTAGTAGCAGCAGAACGCCACCACAAATTGCGTAAATTGTAGTTTCCGCCATGTCTGCACCCACCGCACATCCATCAATGAAGGTTATGCCGACCTAAACCGTCTCACAATGCTGCCCAACCGTCGGCAGTTCGCTCTACTGCGCCGTCATTTTTGTGGGAGAGAAGATGCGATAAGGTCTGGTCTACTTTCAACAAGGGGTGGGCATCTGGGGTATCAGAATAAGCGATATCAGCGATTGATTCCAACCTTGATTCTCCCGCTTGAACAGCGTTGAGAACAGACTGATGCCTGCTGGTACGATGTTCGATGTAGTGAGTGAGAAGCCTCGCGGGATTTGCTACCATCGGACCATGCGCGGGGAATAGCAAACGAGGAGTCAGGTCGCGTAATCTCGTGAGACCTGCGATGTAGGAGTTCATGTCTCCGTCCGAGGTTGGAACGAGGATAGTGCCGACCTGTACGCAATTGTCGCCGCTGATGATACCCGCATCCCCAACAAGGCATAGATGTCCGGGGCAATGACCGGGAGTTTCGATGACTTGCCAAGTGACCTCTCCACTCGGTCCTTTCAGGGTGAAAGAATCGCCTTCGGTGAGGACTCGGTCGGTATCGCAGGGAGATATCGCCTCGTGAGTCTCTGCAGTTGCCCAAATCGGAGCTGTGTACAGTTCTGATATGCGAGAAAGGTCGCCGATGTGATCTGGATGCCGATGGGTGAATATGGTTGCAATAATCGTGCTGTCGTCGTCAGTGATTTCAGCGATTTTCGCAGCCAAATCGTCAAGCGATTGCTGGCTGCGAGCGGCAGCATCGATGATGATGCGTTCTCCACCCGACTCTCCGAGCACGTAGCAGTTGGTATGGGTGGCGGGCGGCAGGGTATCAGTGGACAATGGAATACACTCGACACCGGATGCAAATTCAATGCGATGGCTACCAGTAGGCACGTTGGTGGCAAGGACCTTGCAGGCTGCAACCACGTCGCAGCCCTGCGAATCCATTACAGCACACAAGTCACGAAGAAGCGTGACTAATGGCGGTGGAATGCGCAATTCATGGCCCTGCCAGGCGCTGAGCAACGCATGCGGTTGCCACCAGCGGAACTCATCGAATTCCTGGCGGCCTGAGAGAAGCGACGGTTCAGTCATATCGGGGCGTGTATGGACGTGAAAGAACCGGTTGTCGAAACGTATTGGCGCAAACGGTGGAGTGATTCTGTGAGTGATGACAGAAAATCCAGTTCCATCTGCAAGAAGATTTCCCGAGGTGACTTCAGCCGCCCATGCCGACTTGTCATCACAGACTCGACTTCTCACAGCATCATCGACTGCTCCCAACCCACCTTGACCATCAGGGGAAAAGCCGACTTCCTCGACCATTTCTCTCAGCAAGGCGCACAATGCAAGCCTCTCAGCCTCACCGCGCTCGGCAAGCCATTCCGGGTTGTCCTGCAGCGCTGCTCGGTCAGTGCGACTGACACCTCCTCCTGGAAAAGCCCAGAAATCCGGGAATGACGGCACTTCTGAAACCCGATGAGCGAGCAGTATCTCCCCACCATTATTCGATGGACGGCTCACCATTACCGAGGCTGATGGCCTCGGTTCTGCAATCCGCCCAGCAGGCAGCGAAACACCCTCCGGCAACTCTCCCATCGTAGAGCCGATGCGCCGAGTCGCTTGAAGGCTGTCGCCCATCTCGGCTGAACATGGGAGCCGATGACCCGCTGGCACCGCTACTGGCCGAAGCCGCTCTAGAACAACGGCGAGCGCTGAAGTGGCGTCTGCTCGGCAGAACACTTCTGGCACTTGCAATCGGTGGAATGATGGTTACTTGGGTTTCCAAACACCTCATCCAACTGCTGTTGTGAATTGCATCTCATTCAAGAGCGATGACAGGTTGAGAAGGCTATGGGCCCGACTCTCACAATAGGTCACCGCACCCCTAATGGAGAGGTTGTCCATCAATCGACAATCCAACAATTCGGACTCGGAGTCTTCCAGATGGGAGAAAAGGGTGAGTGCACCCAAGCCTGTCTGTGGGCCCTTGAAGCCGGGTATCGACACATCGACACCGCAATGGCTTACGGCAACGAACACGAGGTAGGTGTCGCTCTGGCACAGTGCGGAATCCCTCGCGATGAGATATTCGTCACCACCAAGTTGCGTCGACCACATGCAATCGGATTTGAGGAGACTCAGAAAAGGTGTCAAGAATCGCTAACTAATCTTGGCCTCGACCATGTCGACCTGTATCTTGTGCATGCTCCTCCAGAGGACCCTGAGTTACGTGAACCGACTTGGAAGGGAATGGAAGCGTGTCTGGAAAATGGCTGGACCAAAGCGATTGGAGTGTCAAATTACGGAGCGCATCATCTCGAGGAGATGAAATCCTACGCACAGTATCTACCGGCAGTCAACCAAATCGAAGTGCATCCTTGGCTGCAACGCCATGAGTTGCGCAAGGCAACTGAGGCAATCGGTGCTGTGACAATGGCATACTCCCCGCTCGCACGCGGACACAAAGTGGATGAGGAGGGAATTGTCTCCATCGCTTCACGGCTAGGCTGTACGCCCGCACAAGCAGCAATCAAGTGGTGCATGGACCAAGGTTGCATCACTATACCGAAGTCAAGCAATCAGGGCAGAATCAGCGAGAATCTTGACTCGCTAGACTTCGATATCTCAAACGAGCACTCTGCCATCGCCGCTCTCGATGAGAACTACATCTCAGGCTGGGACCCGACTTCAGAACCTTGAATGGTAAATCTCCAGTATTGAAGTTAAAGTTGTACCTCGATAGAATCAACGAGCGAAAGAACGGACGCCGATAGGGGCGTTCGCTGTTCCACTAGTAGTCGAGGGAGTGGTCGGATATCGGTTGAGGCGAGTCGTGGATACCCTCGGATTTACCTCCCTTTCGGCCAAGCAGCAAGAATGCGGCAACGATAGCGATAATGATGCCAAGCACTACGATAATCTGACCAGTGGAAGATACCAGAGCGAAATTTGCCATCGGGTCGGCATTGTCGCCTACGCCGTCACCATCTGTATCTACGGTTTCTGCAGCATCATTCGGGAATGCATCATCACTATCACACACCCCATCACCATCAGTGTCATCATTAGCATCATTTGGACATGCATCACCATTATCACCAACACCATCACCATCTGTATCCACTGATTCAGAACTATCCAATGGGAATGCATCATTACTATCTGCTACACCATCGCCGTCGTCATCTGTGTCAGCGTTGTCACCCACATTGTCACCATCTGTGTCCGTTGTTTCGCTGCTATCCAGAGGGAATGCATCAGAACCATCGTCGACTCCGTCTCCGTCGTCGTCGGCATCAGCGTTGTCACCTATTCCATCACCATCTGTGTCGATAGATTCCGCAGCATCTAGCGGGAACGCATCATCGGCGTCCGCCACACCATCACCGTCGTCATCTGTGTCAGCGTTGTTACCAATTCCGTCACCATCTGTGTCCGTTGTTTCGCTGTCATCTAATGGGAACGCATCATCGGCGTCCGCCACACCATCACCGTCGTCATCTGTGTCAGCGTTGTTACCCGTTCCGTCACCATCTGTGTCCGTTGTTTCGCTGTCATCTAGTGGGAACGCATCATCGGCGTCCACTACACCATCACCGTCGTCATCGTCGTCGCATCCGTCGGGAGTTCCATCGGCATCAGCATCCAATGCATCGTCATGACCTTCGCAGATATCGGCGCTGTTCGCAACACCGTCTCCATCATTGTCAATCAGAGAATCGCAACCATCTGGAATCCCATCGCTGTCAACATCGACATTGTCGTCGTGACCCTCGCACTGATCCTCATCGTTTGGAACGCCATCGCCATCAGCATCGTGTGCTGCTGCATGGTCGAAATTCATGAATGGCTCACACATCTCTAGTGGTAGATCCCCATTTTCACATGCGGTAGCGACGATGTCGCAACCACTGTCGTTTGCCCCATCTGCACAGTAATGTGCTACTTCAGTGCCACAAAATGTTGGGTCATAATTGTCGCTCGTGGCTTCACAGTATTCACCGATAAAAAGACAAAAGGTCTCATCTTCAAAGGGACATTGGTCACCGCCCCCTCCTCCGCCATCCATGTTCTCCAAGAATACAATAAACTCAGCGAGATCCAGCAGCCCGTCTTCGTCCTCGTCGGCGGCATCGAATAACGAACTAATCTGTGCCTCTTCTTCTGAAGTCAACGGCGGTGCGCCCTCCTCACTATTGCCGGCGTTGATGCCATCGATGATTTCCTGAAGAGACAACATGCTGTCCTGGTCCGCATCCCATATGGCCAACAATTCCTCTGGTGTCGGCCCATCTCCTCCTCCACCGCCCATGGCCTCTAGGAAGTAAGTAAACTCATCAATATCCAGCAGCCCGTCTGAGTTCTCGTCGGCATCATCGAATGCCGAGGATAATTGCGCCTCTTCTTCGCCCGTCAGCGGCTCCTCGCCGAAGGAATTGATACCATCAATAATCTCTTGAAGATCCAACGAGCCGTCTTCGTCTGCATCCCACATGGCCAACAATTGCTCTGGTGTCGGACCTTCACCGTCGTCGTTGGCCATAGCCCAGTATTCATCCCAACTAAGAGTGCCGCTGTCGTCCGTATCTCCCCAGGAAATCATCAAGGCGATGTTGTCGGACTCTTCCTGCGTGCAACCATCAGGGCATGCCACGTTCTCATACTCCTGCTGAGTAATCTCACCATCTTGGTCTGCATCTATGTTATCGAACATGTCATGATGACACTGCTCGTCGCAACCATTGTCCTCGCCGTCGCAATCAGAATCTATGCCGTCGTTGTCGGTTTCTTCTGCCCCGGGATGGATTGTGGGGTCGTTATCATCGCAGTCGCCGTCGTTCTCGCTGAAGCCATCGCCATCGTTATCATCGTCGCCATCGCCAACCACATTCATAGCTACAGTGGTCATCATCATACATGCTAGTAGAAGGGTTAGTGCTCTCTTCATGGGCCGCAATGGCCACCGTCAGCAATTAGTCTTTCATTGCGTCATTTTCCTGATTCGGATATGTTGGAAGGGCTTGCAGTGGGTCTTTTCACCACCCTCACAATCGATTAAAGGCCCGAACCGAAGAAGCCGGCGAACCGACATCGACTTCAGAGCCCTAATCCTCAGCAGGCGGTCAGATGAACTCGGTCAAATCACCGACGGATTCGTAGAGGCTCGGCCCACTCCCAAGATAGCACATGATGCCTCGTCTGCTGCGTGAGTCTTCAGGCTGGGGGTTGTCGCTAGCCGCACAATCGCCAGTGCAACCATCAGCGAATGCGATGTATACGCGGCCCTCTCTATCTAGGTGCAAATCGTTGAAATCGAGCAGGTTCCGATTCGAGCCTCCGATATCACGGCAATCGCCACTGTTCAGACAGATGCTGCCAACCTGTACCGGATCGGCTGAGGCTCGAACGGTGTGGAATACTGGATTTGGGTCAAGCGCATTCAAACTGTAGGTGACATACAGGTAGTAACTGACGTTGGAGTTGGCGTAGTGGGCATTGCCATCCCATGGATTCCCATCGATGTCGGATTGGTTCAATTCACTCGCGTTCTCACTCCCAAGGTAGGTGATTGCAATCCTTCCGGGGTCACCTGCATCTACCTGAGGGAATACTGACGAGATGACTTCGATGGGGCTGATTCGAATGCTGGTTTGTTCCCATGACTCGCCTGAATCTGTACTCCTCGACATATAGACGCCCTCGTCGGCCCCAGTCCAGATGTGGTATGCATTGGATTCGGTGTCGGTAGCAACCTCCGAATTCTTGCGTGGATAGGGTGTACCTACATCCTCACCCATGGATTGATCAGACCAAGTCAGACCATTGTCATCGGAAACGATGACAGTGGGTGTTTCAACTCTAGGTGTCACGTAGACCGTGCCATCCGGTGCAGATGTGATGGCGCCATGCAGTCCCCCGTTGGTGGTGGCCAATCCGAAGATGAGGCCACCGGTGTCAAATGTAGCCCCTCCATCAAAACTGGTGAAGCAGAAGATTCCAACGAGTTTGTTGTAACAATAGTATACAGCCGTCTCGTAGTAAGCTTGAGAAATTTGGCCGAGAATACCGTAGCCACTGCTCGTCCAAGGACCGGTTGCCAGTTTGATGTGATCATTAATCGGAGTCGTACCTGAGTCGTGTGCATTGCCCACCCAAGATTCTCCATCATCATCGCTCCAGCATATCCAAGAGGTCTCTAGACCTTGCATTTGCACGTTGAATATCCGGTCGGTCACCGGGTCGACCCAACCCCACGGGTCATTAGTCTGGAATGCGCATAACGGACCCGCTACGTCTTCCCATGATTCTCCATGATCGCATGAACGCATGACCTTCTCGAATGCGATGAAGAAAATGCAGCCACTCGACGTGACGCCAAGGCTAGGTTCTGCGCCATCTTCACCGACATCACTGAAGTTGAAACTCAGGGGAAGCGGGGGCACATCCACCGGCAAACCATCAGGACCGGTCACGAAGACACCCTCTGGCAGCGACGGTTCCTCCGGCGCTGCCGGAGGGTCATTGGCTCCAAAACAGCCAGACAAGGCGGTGGAGAACATCAGGAGTCCGAGCAGCAATGCCGTTGCTCGCATATCTGCGGCGATAACTCTGCAACCTTTATGTTGTCCTTGAGCGCAATGGGGCCTTTACAACCGTCTCAGTCGCGTCGGTACCCATGCGATTGACGTGTATCGTGAGGGGCCCTTGCGTTCACCGGAATTCCGTCATATTGAATAAGGGCAAAAAAGATACGAAAATATGGGCGGAAGATGCTACATCTTGGCAGTCGAAGATGATGGCGAAATCACCCGAATTCAAGGCCCAAGATGCACGGATAACTTTCAGATTGTGAATCCAGGTTTCAGATATTTGGATTCTGAATGGTTTAGTGCGGAACAAGCATTTCAAGCAATAAAATTCCCTGATGGATCTATTGCCCGTTTAGAGATTCATGGAACTGCGCCAGAGATTGGTGAGTCTGACGAAGAATATGGGCTAAGGGTTTGGTTACTTGGACAACCAAGAGGTGATTCAACCATGCGTTATGATTGGGGGCAAGAGAAGGTGAAAGTCATGCTCCTACTTAATTTGGCGAAATACGCATCAGATGCAAACCT
>CAZYIX010000036.1:0-13339 GCA_964647665.1 uncultured Candidatus Poseidoniales archaeon | reverse complement strand
AATCAGTCGATGATGCCCGGCTGCGTGCCGAGTTCATGTGTCTCGGTATCTACGTTGACGCCACGCCCTGGCACCAATAGCAGGTACTCCTGCTCGTCGAGTGCAAACACTGGACAACCCACAGCATCGCAAACACCCTGCAGTTGCCGAGTCAAGGCTGCCCGCTGTGAATCCATGTGAGCAAGGATGGAGAGGTCGACAACGACGGTATCGCCTTGATTCACTCGAGCATGGATGCCGTCTAGCGGTAATCTGTGCATCTCGTCCGGTCGCACATAACGCAGTCCTCTTTGAGGCCCGGGTAGGTGCGAGCGAGCCCAATCAAGCCAGCGCTGCTGCGCAAGGTCGTGAAACCGAAGTTCATGCACTGGACTATCAGAAGCAGTCGATTCTGGAATCAATTCAGCATCGAGAGGCACTGCATCTTCTGTTCCACTTTTCTTGGCTGATGGTAGCCCGAACAAATTGTAAATCGACCGCAGCAGTTCACCTCACAAATCGAATTCCCATGGGTCGGTGTTCTCTGATGGCTGTGCCACAGGCTCGGTTGGAGTGGTGAGGGTCGGTTCAGATGGCTCTGCCGCTGGCGTTGCATCAAACGAGGCGGATTCCGCACTAGGTAGGTTCGCATCGGCCACGGGCTCACCGACTACATTTTGTGCAACCCACTGATGACCGTAGTGATTCCACTGCTCAATTGACCAACCTTCTGGTAGTCCTTCGGCGGGTATTGGTGGTGCGTCCGGTGATAGACCCGAGGTGAACATCTCGGATGGTGGCGCTTCTACTGGAGAATCGCCGGGGTCAAAGGTGGGGATTGGTGATTGCCACATTTCCTGTTCTTCTTCAGAGCGGCGGTTGCGGACCACTGTCAAGCCCAAAACTAGCAGAAGCATCACGAACAACAGACCAAGAATCACGATGGCTGCTGATGCTCCACCACTGCCAGTGGATAGGAAGGTGAAGAATCCTGTATCTTCCTCTTGGGCATAGAAGGTGAGGTCTGCGGTATCGGTGGAAGCTTCATCTGACACCATCAATCTGATGCTATGATATCCAGACTTCTCAAATGAAATCCAGATTTCAAAGCCGGTTGCATCAATGTCGTTATCGGTATAGCCGTCATCATCGCTGTCTACTTCTGTGTCCAAATCCCACAAGTATCGCAGCAGATTCACATCTGACGGTGTATCGGTTGACCCTTCGGCTGTGATACGGAAGTCGGTCCCGGTAGTCGGCTCAATGGTACTAGCGTTGATATTTGCTTTTGGAGCCTTGTTGGCTACGGAGATATTCACTTTCTGAGTGACTATCTCTCCATCATCATCTGTCACGTGGAATATAACTCGGTAAACTCCCGCAATAGGCCAGGAATGTGCCAAGTGTGCGCCTGCAATGTCACAATCATCATCCGCACTACCGTCTGAATCTGAGTTCATGTAAGGGTCAAGGTCCCAGCATGCGACCAATGAATCTACGTCCGAAGGAGTATCTGAATAAACTCCAGTGATGTCTGCAATTGAATCTTCCCAAACCGGTGGCATCGAGTTCTCATCAAATGGTTCAATGGTTGGCGGAACGTTGTGAACCCTAACCCAACCATTCACCACACCTGTGCTCTCTTCGTCATCATCGAAGACTTCGAGAGCTACCACATGCAACCCGTCCTCAGTATAGGTGGCGCTTACACTGGACGTCGCGCCAGTGTACACCTCATGCCAGTTCGGGTCAACGTCGATATCAGGCTGCCATTCCCAGCGTAGATTAGGCATATCATTGGGAGAATCTGAGGCGTGGCCCATCATATCGATTGCTTGGTCTTCATTAACATTCCAAACCATCTGACTATCTTTGACCAGCGCATCACCGCTCACATTGTCGGTAGCGGTGATTGAGGCGTCGTATGGCCCGATGTTGGTGATATCAATCGACTTGCTAGCAATGGTTACTGCCCCATCATCATCGACGGCGGTCACCTGCATGGTGTAAACTCCCTCTATCTCCGGCCGGACAGTGCAGGTGAGCGTTACTCGACCCTCATCACATTCAGCATCCCAAAGGATAGCGATAGGTGCATCCGGCGTATTTGTGTCGATGTCGGAGTGATTATGGACGTTGAAGGTGACTTCCTCGCCTACCATGACCGAGCCAGTATTCGAACCGACTGTCACTAACGCAGGTCGATTGATGATTACGATGTCTTGAGATGTGGAGGTGGCGTCATTTTCGTCATCAGTAACCGTTACCGCCACTGTAAATGTTCCATCATCAGACCATTCCCACTCCAGCAGGCAGTCATCCTCGTGAAAGAGCGCGGTATTCATATCTTCTTTCTGAACTGCGAAGGTGCAAATCACCCCACCACCATCAGGGTCAGCTGAATCGTCAGGGTCTGTCGAGCCACTTGCATCGAACAGAATCGAGGTGTATGTCTGAGTGGGACCTACGTTGCCCATCACCGCTGTAGGCAGACGGCCGATGAAAATATCAAAGGTGTCTGCGTTATTGCTCAAGTTGGCATCGTTGGTGATGAGTCCATCTGGGTCGGCCTCAAAGTCAATTCCAACCACCCCGACCTGCTGACCACCTGAAACTGTCCAAGTCACATCGATGCTAGTTGAGCCGCGCGGGGGCAATGCAGCAACATAGGTTCTGCTAGTCGAGCCATCCGGCGCTGTAACTTCAAGTTCAGTCTCAGGCGAAGATAGGATTCCATTGTTTATCACGGGAACACTTAGAGTCAAAGAATCCCCCGGTATTGCATTGAATCCAGTCACAGGAGTCAATAGCATACTTTCGTCCCCCCTAACGCGAGTGACGCTGACTCCATCGGCACTGGTAGCAATATCAACCTGAACCAAATTCTCATCAAGGGTGAGAGTCGAAACACCAATCTGGTTTGAAGATGAAATCCAACCAATCACGCCGTGTGATGCGTAGTCAAAGTTCGTAGCCGATGGGTCAGTGAAATGGCCAGTGTCGAACATAGCAAATACTGACCCATTGGGTGCTGTAGTCAACGTGCGAATATCGCTCTCAGCCTCATAGCGGAACTCGACAGACTCGCCTGAAATCGGGCTGCCACCAGCATCTGTCACATTGATCCATGCTCCTAGGTCAGCGTCAGGGACCCATGCTGGGAATGCGGGGGACACCGAAACCACTCGAGAAATTGAGGCCGGAGTGTATGCTTTGAGTTTGAAATCTAGGATGAGGTCTAACTGCTGCTTCCAGTGACGCCATGCATCATTCTCGACTTGAGGGCAATACCATACGAAATCCGTGACTGCACCAGTCGAATTGTAGGTAGTGATGTTGTAGGAATTACCACAGCCAGTATATGGAACTCCAGGGTCTCCAATTCCAACGACCACGTTGGTTGATTCCACTTGGGTCGTCTCATCCTCGGGAAGGGCGATGTAATCAGAAGAACCCGACCACTGCACAGTCATTGTGTAACTTGCGTCCCAACTTTCACCAACTGCGATAGGAAAATCATAGACTTCTAGTGGTGGCGAGTAAGAGGTCAGGAGCGTTACGTCAGCCACATCGATATTAATGAATCCAAACGCAAGGAAATTAACTTCCAAAGCCATCGACCGTGAAATTAGAGACAAATCAGAGGCTCGGTACTTCTCAATGCCAAGATAGTCTACACTGAGGTCGCCACTGTACCCATCCAAGGAAACTCCATTTGCTCCGAACTCACCAGTTGATTCAACGATGTAAATAAGCGATGAGCGATTCTCCACAATCGCAGTATCTATGCTGGCCACCACCGATTCCATATCTCCAGTCAAGGTTTGAACGTTGGACGAAACACCGCCAGAAGCAATTAGTCCAGCGACGTTGAAATAGCCATCGTAAACCCATTCATCGCCTATTCGCCACGAGGGGACGTCTACCACTGATCCACTATTGTGTGAGGAAAATTGCAGTGAATTGCCGGCATCTTCATCAAGTTCTGAGGCTGAAAATACACCAAAGTTTGCTACTGATATTGATGATAATATCAGAAGCCCCACTAATAGAAGTGGGGCGAATCGAAGTCCATGCATCCGGCTACCCATAGGGTAGCCAAAATGGCCGTTACTCATCAACGCACCGCCGGAGGGATTCTGGGAAAAAACAGTTCATACAGCAAATTCAAGCCACAAACGAGTTGCAGACATGGCGGTTGCAGCCCACATCCACACTGCCATGATTTGGCGAGTCAACTTGGTTGGAGGACGCCACTTTGAGAAAAATTCCACTATTTCCTTGAGGAACCAGCCTTCCTCATGGTCGATTACAAATTCCTCACCCAGTAACTGCACTTCCCACGATGTCAGAATGCATCGTCTCTCATTGAGTCGCCAGTGCAGGCGAGTGAGAGGTGTGATTACCAAGTGAATTATCCATGTTGTCGGCCAAGGAAAGGCCCAACCGAACATGATGAACACGGTCATCAGAAGATGAGTGATACGGACTCCCTTCGCAGCGATTCTGCGCTGCAGAGAGACCTCCGCCATCGAGATACCCCGTTCACATTGGTAGGTGTAGCCAAGCAATCCGGCCTACACAAACACACCAAGAAAATATCGATACGCTGTAAGCCAACTTGGTATTGAGGTCTTCACTGATAGTGATTCCGAAGATAGCAGCCAATCTAGGCATGAATGGTGCTTGGTCTGGTGTGCCGGCTCTCTCGTCACCTCGTAGAGAGTCCTCTAAAGTGGTCAAGAAGCACACTTTGTCATTGGTTCGCCAATGCAAGATCATAGCTGGAATACCTAAGACATTCAACCACCAGATAGCCTGCCAAGGCATCAGCCAACCCCAACTGACGATAAGGACGATGCTGGTGTGAGTGAGTTTGACTAAATTAGCAAGAATGGGGCGAGGGGATGCTGCTTTTACCAATTCATCTGCTTCAGCAATACCGACTATGTCGGTCAGCGAAGCAGTCTTGCTCATGGCTCTCCCTTCCGGCATTACGCCTATTGCCCTTCCGACAAATCAGAGACTTGCTCACAACAGGTCAGCGAGTTCGTCTTGGATAATCTGCACCGCTTCTAGAATCTCGTCCTTGTGGCGGGCACCGGTAATCACCATCTTGCCGCTGCCGAAAATCAAGCAGACAACCTTAGGATAGTCGAGTCGGTAAATCAATCCAGGGAATTGCTCCGGCTCGTATTCGACCTTGTCGAAAGGCAGGTGGAATGTCAAGTGGTTGAGATTGAGCTTGCGCGGTTCTCCGGCCTGAGGCTCATCGGTCCACTTGTCGCGGCCGTCGTAATCTTCTGGATAATGCAAGGCATAGGTCGCTACCATATTTTGCACCTCAATCTTCACATCTTCTAGCTCCCAAGTCTCAATGCCTGCTGCTCGCAAGTCACCAATCATTCGCTCGATACCTGTGTGGATATTGTCCTCGTTCTTCCCGCCAGTGCACACAGCACGACCGGAGCGGAACATCAGAATGGCCAGCTTTGGATCGACCACACGATAGACCACTCCTGGGAATTGCTCAGGTTCATACTCACAGTTCAACTGGATTGCAATATCCGGGAGATTCAGTTCTTCCGCCACCCTCGTGGAGGCGACAACGTTGACAACAGTTAGGCGCTCTTCATCACTAGTCATGGAGCGGCCGACCCTCCGACCCTATATAAAGCAAAGGCCGTTTTTGTTTATAACTGACTTTTAGCCGATAACCTGAAGGTCAAATAGCATTGTTCACCTTTGGTAGCACGAATACGAGGAAACAACAATGCATAATACACCACTGAAGAAATTTCAACACTTTGAAATTGGTGATTATGACTGCTCAATTCGTACTCCTTCAACTCCAAGAGGTGAAATCAGAGTGCGCCCACCTGCAAGTTCAATCGCTTCAGCACAGCGCCTAACATCTGTGGTGAGTGCAAGCATGCATCCGCCACCTCCCGCACCGGTCATTTTCGCTCCGTACGCATAAGGCCGGGCAGCTTCGACAAGATGGTCAAGGCCCTCATCAGAGACTCCGATTCCCTGAAGCAACCTATGACATTCATCCATGGCGATTCCTACAGCCTCAATATTACCTAGTCTCAATGCGGTCACACCCGCGCGTGTCACGGTGCCGATTCGGTCGATGTCTTCCATCCGGCTGGGATTGCTCTCAAGCATATCTGCGACCTTTGCTACCATTTGTCCAGTCGGACCTGATCGTCCAGTGAAACCGATGACGATGCTTGCCTCGGAAAAAGTAGTTGGCAAGTCAATTCGATGCACCTCCCAGCGCCTCGCCTCACCGGCGACCTCCAATTCACGAGTGTATTGCCATTCAGCGTCGTTCTCTCTCTCATCGCTAATCAGTACACAACCTCCAAGCGAACTGGCGCTGCTGTCTGTTGGACTAGCCAGCCCACTCTGAGCAGCCGCTTCAGCAAGGTGCGCACATTCGGCAATTAGTGGCAGTTGCGCGGAGCAAGAACCTGGTTTCTGTATCTCCAACAACACTGCAGCGTATGCTGATGAAAGCGCCGCGCTTGAGCCTAATCCAGCAGCACCAAAAATCTCCGATGTGACCTGCAAAGCCAACGCATCACCATCCCACAACCGGTTATGCAAGTAAGTGAGATGCGGATGTTTGGTAGCGTCGTAGTTCATTCCATCGATGGACCATTTGTCCACTCCCTCAAGCGCTGACACCGTCATTCTAGCATCGATTGCCACCGCTACAGCAGGATGCCCATACACCACCGCGTGCTCGCCAAACAGGATGCACTTGCCCGGAGCCGAGGCTGTGACCATGTTTGCCCACTCGGCCTCCAGCACATATCGGTTGGGGGGATAGCAAGTGAAAGTTGAAGGGTGCACCATAGGTGGACTAAGCGTCAGAGGGATGCTATGAGCGACGAGACCGACTTCGATGTCATCGTCATTGGCGCTGGCATGGCCGGGGCCGCCACTGCCTTCCAACTACTCAAGGAGGGTATCGAGGGCGACCGAATTCTAGTCGTTGAACGAGGAGACCCTGTGGGTGCCAAGAACATGAGTGGTGGCATCCTGTGGGGGCGCGAACTCGATGCATTCGAGGAGTTCATCGGCAACTGGGAGATGGAGTGCAACGGTATCGAGCGCTGCATCAATCACAAGAAGGTAGGATTTCTCACCAACGATGACGCAGTCTTCGTCGAAGGTCGGTTCGCATCATGGGATGGGACTGGAGGTACTGACGAGCCTAGCCAGCGAGCCGCTTGGTCGGTCCTGCGTGCTAAGACTGATGCTTGGCTCGCTGAGAAGATGGAGGAAGCGGGCATCTTTGTGATGTCAGGCATCAAGATTGACCAACTTCACATCGATGGACTTGACCACACCTCCTACACCGCGCGTGACCTGACAGACCCAGCAGCAGATTCAGGCAAGGGTGGAGCGCAGAAATGGAAGGTCGACAATCTCCCCAAGGATACCGTAGAAGCGATTCGCAACGGCAGCATTTCTGGTATCGTGCAGGATGGTGAGGTGATGACCAGCAAGGTCGTAGTCATCGCTGAAGGCAGCAACTCTGTGCTAACAAGAGGCTACCACTTCGATTCAATGCTGCACGCCCAGTCAAAAGACGATATGCTGCTGGGCGTCAAAGAGGTGATTCACCTCGGAAAGGAACGCATCGATGAGCGCTTCAACTGCTTCGCAGGTGACGATTCGCGACCCCCGAGTGGAATGGCGATGGAACTAGCACTTTCCTTGTACGGAGATATGGCGGAACAGGCATGGCAGGATTATCCAGACACTGCCGGTCAAATGCCGCGCTGTGGTGGGTTCTTCTACACCAATCGAGATACCGTTTCCTGCGGCATCATCGTGCAATTGAAGTCATTACCACAAGGTCTGCACACCTATGATTTGTATCAAGCATTCAAGGAGCAACCGGCTATTGCCGCCCTGATTGATGGCGGCGAAGTCCTCGAATATTCTGGCCACCTCTGTCCGGAGTTCGGTCTACACCGAATGCCACACCGATTTGCCCGTGATGGAGCGATTGTCGTCGGCGATGCTGCTGGCCTCGTCTTCGCCAACGGCATGATGATTCAAGGCATGAACAACGCACTCCACTCCGGCAAACTCGCCGGAACTGCCATCGCGAAATGCATCTCTGATGGCGATGTCAGCGCGGAAGCGTTGAACTCGACCTACACCAAGTCTCTGAAGGCATCCTACATCTTCCGCGACCTCAAGAGATTCGAACCGGCGACCAAGTTCCTCAATGATGATGCCAACTTCACTTGGGTTCCTGAGTTAGTCGGTAAGACTGCAAACCGAGTATTCCGTGAAATTGGTGAGGAGAAGGTTACAGCGGAGAAAGTCTTGTTTGGAACAAGGAAGGAGTTGCGAGGGAAGAACAAGGCATACAAGAAGGGCATGGGCTGGCTCAACCTGATTCGAATCGGGTTGCTTGGCCGCAAGTTGTGAGGTGGAATGATGAGTGAAGTAAAACAACAACTCGGCCTATTCACCTATGACATCAAAAATGGTCTTGGCCTGATTGGATACAACATCGATGCACACGAACACGCTCACATCATCGTCGATGTCGACAAATGTGACGACTGCTCTCACATGATGTGCGTCTGGGGCTGTCCTGCACAATGCTACAACTTCCGCGACCAAGGGCTTGAGAAGATGAAATTCCAATACGAGGATTGCGTTGAATGTGGCACCTGTTTCATCATGTGCGACCAAGGTGCCGTGTCATGGAATCACCCACGTGGTGGCTTCGGAATCACCTACAACCAAGGATGATTCTACACCAAGTCTTCTGACAAGGATTGTTCTGCCTGCTCGATAGCGTCGTCGCGCTCAGCACGGATTCTCTCAAGTCGGAGTCCTTGATGTGGGCCGAGCAATCGCATCATCAAGTCCTTCTCGTATCGCTTGGCAATATCTTCCAATTCATTTTGCGACACCGTTTCCTCCATCTCCTCATGGTATCTATTCGCTCGCGCGTTGCGGGTGAATAGGCCGAAGCCAAGCCAGATGGCGAGGGGACCGCCACCGAGAATACCGATGATATCCCAAACACCGAACTCGATGCCGAATAATGTGATACCTTCAATCGGGTGACTTGCTGCACTCAAGGGATTGGTTCCTGCTTCTCGTTCCGCACTATCGGTGAACCCATCTCCATCATCATCGGTATCCACCAAGTCAGCAATGGTGTCGCCATCGGTGTCATACTTCCACAACGGATTGTCGGGGAATGCATCCTCAGAATCAATCAAGCCGTCATTGTCACGGTCATAGTCTAACTCATCTGGGATACCGTCCCTATCTTCATCCGCCCAATAACTAGCATCATCAGGAAAATGGTCTGCACTGTTTCCAAGCGGATTGTCTCCATGGCCATCGCCATCGGCGTCTTCGCATTGAGTGATGTCCAGCGGGAACATATCTCCGGAGTTACCTGACTGATTATCACCACAAAGGTCACCATCAACATTTTTCCATTGCGTGGGATCATCGGGGAAGGCATCGCCTTGGAATCCGTTGATATTGTCACCAAATTGGTCACCATCCCTATCGGTCTGTTGATCTGGGTTGAAGGGGAATAAGTCGCTATTGTCTCCAACTCCATCGAAGTCAGTATCACGGAATTCAGTAGGGTCAGCAGGGAAGGCATCGCCTGCGTCGCTGTATCCATCACTATCTTGATCAGGACAACCGTGCATATCGATGTAACTCATACCATACTCATCTTGACAAAAATCGGGATTGACACCGAAGAGGTTGTCGCCGAAACCGTCTCCATCCTCATCGTGCCACTGCGTCCCTTCATAGGGAAAAGGGTCGCCCTCATCCGCCATCATGTCCCCGTCATTGTCGATACACCCATACCATCCACCCATCGTCGAGGTTCCACTGGTTTGGGTACACGCATCAGGGGTATTTCCTTCGGGATTGTCACCGAAGCCGTCGAAGTCGGCATCCGACCACTGAGATGGATCATTGAGGAAGGCGTCGGCATCATTCGACCAACCGTCTCCATCTCGGTCAGGACAGCCAAATGAGTCCTCGGTAGAAGTTCCTGGAACATCGATGCACGCATCTGGTGTAGTGGCATCTACACTCTGATTATCACCATAGCCATCCTCATCCACATCTGACCATTGGGTCGCATCGGAAGGGAATGAATCGGTTGCTGGTCCATACCCATCAAGGTCCTCATCATGCACAAGGTGAGTTACAGAGAAGTCGGACAAACCTAAACTGGAGTATTGATGACCCTGGAAATCAAAATCATCCTCGAAAATGCCGAGGAATCCACCGCCTGCAAAGCCATGACAATGAGTTTCTGAGAACTGGGTGGGAAGAATGTTGACGTAATCGCCAAACCGGTTGATTATCACTGCAATATCGCCGACTTCGTCGCCGTCTGGGACATCAGCGGGGGTCACAAGAATGGGGGGTCGATTACTCTCAGGAAACAATGTGGTGTCCGCAAAGGAGCCGCTGAACAGAGCGTGGCCGGTATCCAACCAACACACCTCGCGCATAGCGTCGTCCTCCCCAGAACCAATTGAGCGAGACCAACCTGTGTTGAAATTCGCAGGATGTAACGACAGCAGGAAACCATCGACACCACCTACTGTATCGATGTCTATATCGTCAATGGTGATTCCAGAGTGCTCACCTGAAACCAACACGCTGTGCGGAGTGGTGATGATGTTGAAATTCAGCCCAATCGAGCCGGTCAGATACTTCATCGGGTAGAAATTAAGGCTATTGTCAATCACTCCGATTGCTGCCGATGAGACTGGGGCAGCACTGTAACCATTCGGATTGCCGGACGAGGGTGGAGTTGACACATACACCATATTCGAGTTGCCGCCAACGCCTGATTCTGCCATCGCAGCGGCCTGAATTACGAAACCTTCTGCGGCAGCAACAACCCATTCACGTTGGTCGATATTGTAAATGGCATGAAAACCATGCCACCCTCCGGCATTCTGCTGATTCAGCACTGCTTGCCCAGTGACCTGTAACTTACCGACGAAAACTCCGCTGACTACCACTATATTCTGCCTCAGTGGAATGACACTTTGAATCTTGAAATTACCCGCACTGGTATTATGGTAAATCCAAGTTGTATCGTCAGTACCTTCGCGGACGTCACGAATTGTAAGCGCCCAACTGTCATCGTTCATTCCCTGATTACCCGGCTTGAGATTCTCGGGGGAATTGCAGAATTCAGTATCATCTGCTAAGCAGCGAGTGCCGATGATGAGGTGGTCGTTACGCAGGATACCTTGGGCGTGGCTATCAGATGACCAATCGAGCCAATCAATTGAGGTAGCCGGCTCCTCAGAGGTCCAGTTTTCATTCAAAGACATCAGATAGCCGGTTGAGTCACCGGTTTGGGAAAAATTTGAATCAAGAAAAATGCCAGGATTGTATATTCCTTCAATCAACATAGATTGCCCGGAGTGCGATACGATTCGCGCGGAGTCATCACCTGCCAATCCGCCTGCTGTGAACAGATTTTGATAGGCGGCCTGAGTGTAGTTCTGTGGTGTGTCTGTGAGGTCGAAGCCATGTCCGTCCTCAGGTTCACCACCACTGCCACCACCGCCACTACCTTGACCTCCAGGGGGTTCAGCGGCTGCTGGAAAAATCAGAAACAGCAATACTACCAAACATGCAAGACGGCGAATCACAGACTACCCACGCCACGATACATTTTGAAACCTTCATGCACATATGCAATTCTAATCCCATGCATCCTCGGTTCCGGTCATTTCTTCGGTTAGAGACCACAGACGAGCGGCGTCTTCATCACTGCGAGCTCGACGAGTCGGCTTCTTCGGCTTGCAGTTGTAGAGATACTCACCAGTTACCCCTTCTGCCTCCTTGGACAGTGCACCCCAAACCAGTGATTCCGCTCCGCGAGTTGGGCTGCGTTGGACCGGCCTGCTGATGAACATTGAAAATCGCATCAGTGCGCCGTTATTCTTGCCAAAACCAGTGCTGACAAAACCCGGATGAATGCAATTGGCTGTCACGCCGGTCCCTTCGAGGCGGCGAGAGAGTTCGCGGGTGAACAGGACATTCGCTAATTTGGATTGGCAGTAAGACGACCAGCCAGACCCATATCTTCGGTTTTCATATTGCAGGTCATCAAACACCATTTTGCCCATTTCGTGGGCGGCTGATGCCGTGGAGATGATGCGTGCTGGAGCAGAAGCACGCAACAAGTCCGAGAGCAGGGTGGTGAGCAGATAGTAGCCGTTGTGATTCAGCGCCCAAGTGTATTCGATGTCGTCTGCGCTGTTTTGGCGAGAGGAGAAGATTGCCCCGGCGTTGTTAATCAGCACGTCGAGGCGGTCATGACTCGACTTGAATTGAGCTGCTAGCGCTCGAATCTCGTCTTGTATTGAAAGGTCGGCAAGCAAACCACTGACCTCCCCACATCCGTCTACTGACTGCAACTCCTCAATTAGCGAATCAAGCCGTGACTGACTCCTACCTGTAACTACAAGGGTAGCACCGCTGCTGGCAACTGCACTGGCACAAGCACGACCAATTCCCCTGGTCGCACCAGTCAGTAAAACCACCTTTCCGGCCATGTCTCGCCAAGTGCCTGTTCGCCTCCAGTCGCCCGCCATGACACCGGCTTTCCCGTTAGGGTTTATCACCATGATTCGCAGCCACACACGTCGAGGTAAGCCGATGCCGCTGCAGGTCTACGACACGCGTACGCGACAAAAACGGCCGATGGAGACCCTCAAACCCGGCGTAATTGACATGTACGTCTGTGGGATTACACCCTACTCCCCTAGCCATCTTGGCCATGCCCGCTGTTACATCGCGTTCGACCTGATTCACCGTTGGCTGGAAGCGAAAGGCTGGACGGTGAACTACGTGCAGAACTTCACGGATATTGATGACAAGATAATGGCAATCGCGGCCGAGGAGGGTGTGGATTTCCTTGAGGTCGCTAACCGCAATATTGCTGACTATTATCAGGTGATGGACGCCCTCAACGTGCTTCGCGCGGATAAATATCCACGAGTTACAGAGGTCGTTCCAGAGATTATCACAATGGTCGAGCAACTCATCGAGAAGGAACACGCATATGTTGCGGATGACGGCGTGTATTTTTCAGTCGAATCCGCTCCAGAAAAGTACGGCTCGCTCACCGGTCAATCCATCGATGCAGTGCTTGAGGGAGCAGGTGGCAGAGTTGATGCTACGGGGTCAGGTAAGCGTGACCACAAGGACTTCGCACTGTGGAAGTTCGCTCCGGCAGACGAGCCTCACTGGGAATCGCCTTGGGGAAATGGAAGGCCGGGGTGGCACATCGAGTGCAGCGCAA
>CAZYIX010000035.1:0-13433 GCA_964647665.1 uncultured Candidatus Poseidoniales archaeon | reverse complement strand
GTATTCGACCCACCTCATCCAGAATGGGGGGATGAATTTGCCACCAAGTATTTCATTTTCGATGATAAAGAGCCAGGTGTGGTAAATTGGGGACATGATGGAAAAAGTTTCCATATTGAAAAGATTGTGGAATAATCTCACTAGCTATTCTCAGTGGGTGTACGTAGTGACTAGGGGCTGCGCAGGCTCGCAGCGCTTGTATTCGGTGAACAGTTGAAAAGGGGTCAGCGTGATTGCAGATTTAGCACTCATGCGAACCGAGGCTGTTGAGGGAGAAAAATGGTTGAAGGCAGACCCTGTGGCAAGGACACTTACCCGAATCGGAAACAAGCCAAACGGGCAAGGAAGCGCGTGTTTGAGCAGCATGGTGCGCAATGCCGCATATATGGCTGCAAGAAATGTCGAGGTTTCCATCTTACCAAATTTGTTGCCGTCCGAGGCAGGATAGGCGGCAATAGAAAGCCGAAGAAGCGGCGTTGATTAAGCCCGAATCGCCAGCATCCTGTCCAGAGCAAGTTTAGCCTGGGCAGTCGTGTTCTCATCGACCTCGATGACGTTCTTCATTTCGCCATCGACCAATGCCTCAAGCACATCGCAGAGGTAGACTGGATGAATCATGTACATCGTCGAGCAAGGGCAGATCGATGGGTCGAGGCACACCACGGTCTTGTCCGGATATTCCTGGTCAAGCCGCTGAACCAAGTTGATTTCAGTGCCTACTCCAATCACGCTTCCTGCCGGCTGCTTGGCGACGAATTCTCGGATGAAATTAGTCGAACCATTGGCATCTGCAGCATCGACCGTCTCTCTTGGGCACTCAGGATGAACCACCACGACCGCCTCAGGGTATTCTTTGCGCAGTCGCTCGATTTGCTCAGCCTTGAATCGCTGGTGAACGCTGCAATAACCGTGCCATAGCACGAAGGTTGACTTCTCCAACTGAGCCCAGTCGGGGATTTCTGTCGGATTCCATACCGCCATGTCGTCCTCCTCGGTGTAGCCCATTGTTAGGGCGGTGTTTCGACCGAGGTGTTGGTCCGGGAAGAACAGCACCTTTCCTCCCGCGCCCGCACGCGTAAGGGCCCATTGCATGACTCCAGCAGCATTGGATGAGGTGCAGACGACTCCACCGTGCACTCCGACGAATGCCTTGAGTGCCGCGCTGCTGTTCATGTAGGTCACAGGAACCAGATAGGATTCTCCTTCGGGTGCAGGTGCATCCGGGTCGTCCCTGTCAATTGGGTCGCCGAGGTTGAACTCGTCAATCAGTGACTCCCAGCACTCGGCGACGTCGGGCAGATTTGCCATGTCTGCCATCGAGCAACCCGCGCGTGTGTTCGGCATTACCACGGTCTGATGGTCAGCGGTGAGGATATCGGCGGATTCCGCCATGAAATGGACACCGCAGAACATGATGAGGTCAGCTTTGGAAGCCGCCGCCTTTTCGGATAGTGCGAAGGAATCACCGGTCTCATCTGCATGTTCGACAATTGAGTCGCGTTGGTAGTGATGTCCCAATATCAGCAACCGGTCACCAAGAAGCCGTTTCGCTGCGCGTATCCGCTCAGCGATTTCATCATCAGAAGCATCGCCAACGCGGTCAAGCGCGCAGGTGGCTTGTGGCAATAGGAGCGCCATGGGCGTATCCTCAATTTACCGGAGAGTGCAACCGCTTTGAAGTCATCTCATCTCCGCCCTACCAACCGGGGGGAAAAAATGACCACTGAGGGCCTATCGATGTGGAAGGACTCCGGCTTGCTCCACATGGGTGCAGAAGCCATTGTTCACGGCGGTGAATGGTTGGGAATTGACGCTGTTCTGAAGACTCGAAGCCCGCGCGCGTATCGACATCCTGACCTTGATTCGCGCCTCACCCGTTCGCGAATGTCTGCAGAAGCGCGAATCCTGCGTCGTCTGGCGCAGGCAGAATTGCCGGTACCAGATCTGTTGGCATTGGATACGAATGCTGGGTGGCTGATTTGCAGCAGAGTGCCGGGTGGCCCGTTGTTCGATGCTTTGCGCGCAGACTTGTCTAGTGAGGATGCTCAACAGGTGCTGCGAGATATTGGCTTGCTGATTCGCAGAATGCATTCCCTCGGCATCTCGCATGGTGATTTGACAACCCACAACATTCTGTGGTGCACCGAAAAAGGTCTGTCAGTCATCGATTTCGGACTTTCCGCCATCGCAGAGGAAATCGAGACCTTCGGACTTGATTTACAAGTGCTCAACGAGTGCCTCTCAGCCAGCCACCCGAGCATCGATGGTGGCATTGACAATGTGCTCGAAGGCTATCTCGGGGCTGGTGAGGGCGTTGAGGAGTTGGCTAGGCAGATTCGGGGCGAGGAAGCGGCGATATTACCGGGCGCACAAGAAGTGGCGAAGCGATTCAATGAGATTCGCTCCCGAGTCCGCTACCACGGCTGATTCGTGAACACAGTGCGTAAGCAATGCAGCAAGCGCTGCGATGATTGCGACGACGAGTGTTGCCACTGACAGCAGGTCATCATCGATGACACCTGCCGCTGAGCCGCGACCGAGAGCATATTTTACCCATTAGCGCACGAATGAGTGGTGAGCAACCATGTCCTCTCGGCTATTTTTCCAGACCGGCAATGCCGGGAAATTGTCTGAGGCCAGCGAATTGTTCGGTGATTTGGGCATCGGCGTTCAGCAGTTCCTCATCGATGGCTCGCCTCCTGAAATCCATGAGCCACAGCAGGATGGACTGGTAGCGGTCGCCGATAGCAAACTCGCGCAGGGTTTGGCGTTGCTGCGCGAGAATGGATTACAGGACAGTATGATGTTGGTCGAGGATTCTGGCCTATTCATCGAAGCTACTCCCGGTTACCCTGGAGCATACTCCGCCAGAGTCCTTGAAGCGGAGGGTCTTGATGGAGTTCTCTCAAGGCTGACACATCTTGCAACTCCGCAGCAGCGAGGTGCTGAATTTCGCTGTGCTGCGGCGCTATGGACCGGCAGCATCACCATCTCGACGGTAGGCATCTGCCGAGGCCACTTGACAGAGAATCCACGAGGTGAAGGTGGGTTTGGCTATGACCCAATTTTCGTCCCAGATGACATCGAAGATTACAGCACGAATGGACAGACATTTGCTGAGGTAACTTCAGCGGTGAAAGCGAGGTTCAGCCATCGCGGAAGCGCGCTCCGTGACCTGCACGAGGCGCTTTCATTGCTGTGAGCCGAGCGGCGGCATAATGAAAGCGAGCCAAAGGCTCCAGTGGTTGGGCGTGTAGCATGGCAACTTTCCGACGGGTCATGATGTGGTTCGCATTGTTCGTAGGTTTGCTTGCTTTCCTATTCTTCCAAGGGATGATGGATCCTACTTACCAAGTCATCTTCCTCGGCGTATTATTCCTATTTGGCATTGTACTCACCGGCACTGGTAAAGGCCGCACAGTGAAGCGTGTTCGAAAGCGCAGTGCCGCTGCTGCTGCTGTCGATGCGGAAGCAGCGATGGAGTTGCCCGCCCCAGTTCTTGAGGAGGAGGATGCTAGCACTCGTCGCCAGCAGAAGATGTCGCGAAGTCGAGGCGGCGACCCTAACGGCGATGAAGATGAGGAAGAGGATGAGGAAATCACAGTCACTCTTGCTGAGGACGAGGTTGAGGTCGGCGTCATTGAGGAGAATGTCCACGTCGCCGAGTCCTTCGTCGCTGAAGTCGATGCTGAGTCGATTGAGGAGGCGACCATCGAGGATTATGTCGATGAGAAGCGAGACCACCATGCGAAGATTCGCCGTAAGATTGAGGCCCGTCGTCGTGAGCAGTTGGCAGAGATTCGAGCCGGCACTGCCCGGCAATACCAAGGTGCAGAATCGGGTGAGGACCTACTCGGCCTGCTGTCAGCCGGAGACCATGGCCTGACCATCATTGACGAGCCTGAAACCACCGAACCCGGCCACCCTTATGGTGCGACTTTCGTCAGAATTGATGAATCGAGAGTCCTGAAGGTCCGAGTATCTCTTGATGAGGGCTATGTTGCCTCTGTTGAGAGGAAGAATGCTGTGCCTCCACCATTGGGTGACCTACCTCCCCCTAGCGATCTTCCTCTCCCTGACTTGCCTCTGCCTGAAGGAATGGAACTGCCACCTCCGCCCAGTGCTGGGCAAGATAAGTTGGCTGCAATGCGGGATGAACTCACCGATTGATACAGGCTGATTGGCCGGAGAGGTCATGAATCGGTCGTCAGTGGACGGAAGCATGGCGAGCCAGCCGGAGAGCGATGTCTTGGACATCGCAGCAGTCGATGCTGAGGTATGCTCGCCTGCTGGTGGTATCATTTCGGTATGGACCATTAATCGGCCTGACAAATTGAACGCACTCAATTCAGATGTCAACGCCGCCCTTAAACAAGCATGCGAATGGGCGGAACAGGCTGATGAAGTCCGGGTGATTGTGATACGAGGTGCTTCACCAAACCAGCCACCAGAAGGCAAGAGAGCCAAACCAAACGCATTTGTCGCCGGTGCTGACATTTCTGAGTTCGTCGGCAAGGATAGCCAGCAGATTCAACAGATTTTCAATGATAATGTCTGGGAGGCGATTTGGAACATCTCCAAACCGACCATCGCCATGGTCGACGGGTTCGCTCTTGGAGGCGGCAGCGAGGTAGCGCTTTCTTGCGATTTGCGAATTGCAAGCACTCGTTCCAACTTCGGGACTCCGGAGATTAATCTCGGAATTATTCCAGGAGGCGGTGGAACCCAGAGATTGTGCAGACTTCTTGGCTACAGCAAGGCTCTCGAGATGGTGATGACCGGAGAGATGGTTGGAGCAGAGGAGGCTCATCGAATTGGTTTGGTCAATCACATCTGTGATGCTGAGGAACTTGAGGCAACTACGATGGCATTAGCACAGAATCTTGCCAGTAAGTCTCCACACACCCTCAAAGTAGCCAAGGCGGCTGTGCGCGCTGCCCTTGAGCAGCCGTTGAGTCAAGGGATTCTCACCGAGCGCGACGCGTTTTGCGCACTATTCGATACCGAAGACCAAGAGATTGGTGTCGCCGCATTTTTATCTCGCAGCCAACCGGAATGGAAGGGTGCCTGAGGCTCATACCTACGAGGGATTCGATGACTGATTCAGAACCGCTTGTCGAAGCCCGCGACCTTGGCAAATCCTTCGGTGACTTCGTTGCTCTACATCCGCTGAACGTCAAGGTTCACGCCGGTGAATTCTTCGGAGTATTCGGACCAAACGGCGCTGGCAAATCGACTTTCATCAAACTGCTTACCGGTCAACTTAGTCCAACCATTGGTGGAGCCAAAGTGCTCGGTGTCAGTGTGAAATCTTCGCCTCAGAAGGTGAAGGCGAATGTTGGAATTGTCCCAGAATCAGAAAGCCCTCCTTCGTACTTGACAGCCTCGGAATACCTCGATTTCGTTTGTATGATTCGTGGAATTGAAAACCCGCGAGAGCGAGTCGATTATTGGCTGGACTGGTTCGGTATTGTCGAGAAGAAGGATGCGTTGTGCAAGGACCTCTCGCGCGGACAACGACAGAAGGTGATGCTAGCAAGCGCCTTCATCCACGAGCCTCGCTTATTGTTCCTCGACGAGCCCTTCGTCAATCTCGACCCAATCTACCAGCGTAAGTGCCGTGAGTTGTTGATGGAACACATTGCCAAAGGTGGCACGATTTTTCTTTGCTCTCACATTCTTGAAATCGCAGAGAGAATATGCACTCGCGTAGCGGTTATCGACAGAGGAAACGTGTTGGCCGCTGGCACGATGGATGACCTGCGAGCGAACGATGATGAGAATCTTGAGGATATATTCATTCGGCTGGTCGGTGAATCGATTGAGGAGATCGAGGCCAGAGAGGGAACCGAAGAAGAGGAGTGAGTTCGGTGGAGTTCAGAATACATGAACCTCCTTCCTTCGCCTCATCGTTCCGTGCTAATTTCCTCTACATGTTCAAAGAGGAATGGCGGCAAAATATTGATTTTGCAAAAAAACGCCGTATCATGATGTTCCCGATAATGTTGGCATTGGTCACCATGGTGACTACCATTGGCTTGCGATTTCTGACCGGTGAGGCTGGAATAGGCGGAGTCAGTGCTGCCGAGCAGGCCGAGAAGGCCTTTTCTTGGAACGAACTGAAAATGGCTTTGCACGTCTCATTATTCATGTTCAGCCTAGGCATGGGAACTTTTGCATTCGCCGGTCGAAATGCATTGGTGAATAGAGGTGGAGGCAAGTCATTCTTGCTTGGAAGTCCGGCGCTGCAACCATTGTCACTGCCGCCGGTTTACTTCGCCTACTACGTGAAGGAGGTCGTATTCTATCTCTGCATGATTCTGACACCGGCGGTTGCTGGCATGGGGATGGGCATCATCCTAGCAAAATACACTATGCTAACCACACCGTTAGTCTGGCAGTCCTTACCGATTCTACTGTTGTGTCTGGTACTTACCATGATGCAGGGTCTAGCATTCTCATTCCTTGCCAGTGCAATTTGGGCGAGGTGGAAAGCAGGCTTCTGGATTATTCCACTGTTCGGAGCTGGAGCGGCAATACTAGTCGGAATTGACATCATTCCATTGGAGTGGGCGATTCTCGGCATGCAGGTTCAATTGAGTCACAATCTCACCATCGCACCATTCGTGTTGCTAACTTCGTTGGTAATCGCAGCGGTTGGCGCCCATTTGGTGCCAGAGGATTTTGAGATTGTCGTAACAACTCGCGATGATTTACTTCGACCGATTTACCACCGACTTTCTTTCCTCGGTCAGGGCCAGATTCGCGCGTTAGTATCCAAAGAGATGACCGATGTACTGCGCTCTGGAACGCTATTCAAGATGCTGGGTTCCTTCTGTGTGCCGTTGCTATTCCTGCTCGGCCTTGCTTGGCTAGCGGATTTCGCCCGGTTCCCAATTCCGTTCAACCTGTTGAGTTACGCACCATTCTTAGGATTCTTCGGGTTCAACTTCTACTCGTGGCTCAATGCCGTGGATGCACCGGATTTCCTCAACGGTTTGCCGGTGTCGGTGCCGAAGTTGTTGCAAGCGAAAATCGTGGTGTATTTCCTGATGACAACTTGGATTTCGATAATTTTCCTATTCATGATGGCTTGGATGCTAGACCAGTGGGTCGCACTTCTAGCAGCGTCCATCGTGATGATTGCTAATTCGGTGTACATCGTTTCACTTTCTGCGCTATTGATGGGATTGAGACCCAATAAGGCGATTTTTGATACTCAAATCATGGGTATTTTCTGGGTGGCAACCTCGTTGCCTCTGGTTTGCCTATTCCTCCTATCGTTTACTGAGGGTGACTTGACCCTATACACGAATGCACAGCAGTTGATTGCTGAGGGTGGAATCGATGCAAATGCCACGAATATCGGGGTTCAAGAGGTGACGACATCGTTCAAGTGGGTTCTCGTCGTGTCAGGCGCACTATTCGTTTTGTCAGGCGCTTTCTTGCTGATGCTGAAACGACGTTGGGGCAATGCCGCCTTTGAGAATTGAACCGGCATCACCCGGCTTGTGCTGCCGCAAGATTGAGGGGCGGCGGCGTGGCGAGCATGACCGATGGCACGCATTGTCGCGGTGGTTGGGATGCCGGCTTCTGGCAAAGGGGTGCTTTCGGAAGTTGCCCACAGGGCAGGTGTCCCGGTCCACTCGATGGGTGATGTTGTGAGGGCGGCACTTGCTGCCCGAGGGTTGCAGGAAACTCCGAGTAATGTCGGCGCGACCGCTCTGGGGATTCGTGAGCAGCACGGTGAGACGGTGGTTGCCGACAGATTGCTGCCCGAGATACAGGCTAGCGCAGAAAATCACCCCCTCATTCTCATCGAAGGAGTCCGTCAGCCAGAGGAAATGGCGGTCTTCGGGGCTGCCTTTGGCGAAAACCTGGCAATTTTGGCAATTACTGCGCCAGATGATGCTCGCGCCGCACGTCTATTGTCGAGAAGTCGCGGCGAGGATGGCGACGATTCCGACGCCGCATCACGCGACGCGAGAGAACTCGGATGGGGACTCAGTGAACTGATTAGCATTGCTGATTGGACCATTGTGAACGACTCAACCCTTGCCTCATTTGAGGAAGATTGCGAAGGCTGGCTTTCTTCACAAATTGACAATATCGATTGACTTTTCTAATCTCAGAACCCTACGGGTTCTCGTAGCAATGTTATAGTGGGCGAGGCGTTATCGTCGTGCTACTGATTGGGGGTCGGAGACATGGCACAAAGAGGCGGCGGAGCAGGACAGCGGCAGAGACGCCGACAACAGGCACAGTTTGAAGAATTGGACAAGTACCCGGTGAAACCGCCGCATGCATTCGCTAGAATTGTCCGTGACCGTCGTACTTTGAACATCATCTACCAAGTCATTGAACCCCCATTGACCAAAAAGGAAGAAGAAGCACGACAGGAGATTATGGACATCTTTGTTCAGGCATTGACAGCAGATATTGAGAATATCGATGCCGACCCAGAAATGTACCTTAGGGCAGCGATGGACCAGATCATCAAATCCTACCGCATGAAGGTCAACAAAAAATCGCGCTCAAAAGTTTTCTATTATCTACGACGAGATATGATTGGTTACGGTAGAATGGACGTGCTGATGAACGACGCCAACGTGGAAGACGTATCTCTAGATGGTACTGGCATTCCCATTTTCGCTTATCATCGTAAGTTTGAGTCGGTAGAGACTACTGTGGCTTGGCCTGATGACCACGAATTGGAATCATACGTCATCAAGTTGGCTCAGCGCTGTGGTAAGCACATTTCCGTCGCTGAGCCGCTGCTCGACGCCACTCTCATGGATGGTTCTCGAATCGTTATGAAATTGGGTCATGAGATTTCGACTCGTGGCTCGACCTTCTGTATTCGACGATTCCGCGAAGATCCGTTCTCGCCGTGCGACATCATCGCTTTCCGTACCATGACCAGTCTGATGGTCGCCTACATGTGGATCGCTTTCCAGCAAGGCATCTCGATGTTGTTCGTCGGTGGTACCGCTTCTGGAAAGACCACTACGCTGAACGCGATGTGCTTGTTCATTCCATGGCAGATGAAGATTGTCAGTATCGAATCAACTCGAGAGGTGAACATCCCACAGCCCAACTGGATTCCGGGATTGACCCGACAAGGATTCGGCGGTGAATCCAATGAGGGTGAGATAGGAGAGTTCGAGTTGCTGAAAGCAGCCCTTCGAGAGCGGCCTGAGTACATTATCGTCGGTGAGATTCGAGGTGCTGAAGCCTATGTTCTGTTCCAAGCGATGGCTACTGGGCACTGTTCGTACTCAACTGTTCACGCTGACTCAGTCGCTTCGCTGGTCCACCGTCTTGAGAACAAGCCTATTGACATCCCTCGTGTTCTGCTGCCTGCTCTGGAAGCGGTGTCGATTCAGATGCAAACCCGAATCAATGGTCGGCGTGTTAGGAGAACCAAACAGACGGTCGAGATTGTTGGTGTTGACCCTCACAGTCAGGAGGTCATCACCAATGAGGTGTTCAAGTGGGACCCGTCACGAGACGACTACGACTTCTCCGGCAAGTCCTATGTGCTGGAGAAGATTATGGTGAAAATCAACTACAGTCAAGAGAAGATGCGACAAGAGTTGAGAACACGCAAGAGAATTCTAGACTGGATGGTGCTTAACGACATTCGTAAGTCAGATCAAGTCGCTCAAATAATCACAGAATACTACGTTCGCCCCAACGATGTCCTCGCTCGAGTTGATGGACTACGGTGAGGCAATACGAGGTAAAAATCACTGATGAAGGTGTAATGCATGGCCAAGAATGTGCAGATAGCCCCCGAGTTTGAGGGAATGGCTCTCACCGAATGGCAAAAGATTTGCAACGTTTTACTTGGACGCATTCTAAGGAAGAAGGCACGAGAAGATGCGGAATTGCTGGCACTGCTAGCTCAGGCCGACATTCGAGTCATGCCTGAGGTTTACAAAGCGACAAACATCCTATCGACGGTTTTGGTTTGTCTCGGAAGTTTGGCGTTACTCGGGCTTATCTTTGCACCGAGTGCTGGACTTCTATACATGTATGAAAGCCAAACAGACCCGGCTACTGCCAAAGCCTGCATCGATTGGGCTTTTTGGCATCCAACTGAGGCTGCTGATGGTAGAGCGGCTGGAATACCCGGTGATGGTTGTCCTCACTATGCCACCAAGGATTTGTCCGCTACTTATGAGTATATGATTATTGGAAGCCTGCTATTCGTAGTGCCGCCAATGTCGTATAATTACTTCAGGAAAACTGCTGAACGAAAGAAAGAAGCTCGCAGCGAAAAACTGGAGATGTTCATCCCATATGCTGCGTCCTACACCGCAGCGATGGCGGCATCAAATGCTACGCCAGCAAAAATCTTCAAATCGCTGGCAGCCAACGAGGACATCTATGGTGAAATTGCTTACGATTCAGCGATGATTTACCGGGATATCACTTTGCTTGGGATGGACTTGGTTACCGCCATCAAACTCGCAGTTGACCGCAGTGCATCGCCGTGGGGAACCGAATTCTTCCAAGGAATGGTCGGCACACTATCGAGTGGTGGCAATCTCAAGTTGTATTTCCTTAATCGTGCTGAGCACTACATGCGAGAGAATCGGATTCGATTGAATATGTTCCTTGAGACTCTCGGTTTGATGGCCGAATCTTACATTGTGGTTGCGGTTGCGATGCCGCTGTTCCTAATTGTGATGCTCGTCATCATGTTCTGGGTCAGCGGTAAAGGTTCACAATTGAGCGAAGGTATGGTGTATGGAATCGTCATGGGAATGCTCCCAGCGATTCACGGAGCCTACAGCGGTCTTATCTGGCTGATGAGCCAAGAACAGAAGATGTGAGGTGAGTTGATGGCGAGGAAAAAGAAGGAAAAAATTCGTGTTGACTTGGAGCTTCCAAAAGATGACAATACGCAAACTGTTTTCATGGCTATCCTGATGGTTGGTATCCTCATTGGATTGTTATTCCTTGGATTTTGGATTCTCAATGCGGACCTTGTATTCAAACCGGCAAATGGTAATCCAATGTTCCTCAATCTAGTTTGTCCATACGATGAGCAGACCGGTGATGGCTTCATCGCTGATGATCACACCGGCACCAATTACGCTCAGAATCAGTCATGCGCCCTCACTCAAGAGAGTGCGAGGACCGAAGTCTGGAGTGAAGAATGGGACCGAGTGCAGCAGCCTGGGGTGGCTAAAGCATTTGAGATTCCTGGAATGGACCCCTATACTTTGCAGGGGACGCAACACCCTATTCAGCCGATGCGCGTTCATGTTGACGCTGATTCAGACAGGCCGATTCGTTATTCAGTTACAATTTGGAATGAACGGTTGGTGGTAACTGAATTCGGCGAATATGTCGATTTGTTTGAAATCATGCGTATTTCTTGTATTTCGAATAATAAAGGTGGGTGCTCAGATTCTATTGATAGTGTCAACCCATCTTCCATTGACTCAATCAAAAATGACGACTACGAGTTCTGGCTTGAGTTGATCACCGTCACTACGACCGGTTCATACGTCGATAATACTCAGATTGGCACATTGCTAGATTTCAAAGGCACATTCGTATCGGAGAATTTCTCAATTGATGATATGGTATACACCGAGACTGGCGATGAAATTGGTCGCATCAAGGCGATTCCTAGCGCGACCCAGATTGAGTTTTACAATTCGGTTGAAATTTCAGGAACCCCGAGCGAAAAATTATTTCTCTACAAATATGATCCACGTCCCGGTTCAGAACGGATGCTACAACAGTTCAGATTCACCGTTGAAGTTGACGCATATGATGGCGTTCCACAGAACATGAACAACCAGTCGTTGTGGATTGGACCAGAGTTGGTTGTAGGTCCGTTGAAATTGCGACCAACCCTTTTCGTTAATTTCTTCGGCCTTGGCTTCCTCGTGATGGTTTACCCAGCCGCTCTTTACTTTGATAGGCAAGTGAAGAAAATCGATGCTATTGAAGATAAGTTCCCTGATTTCCTTCGAGACCTAGCAGAATATTGGAAAGGTGGTCTTTCGATGACTCTCGCGGTCAGAACTTTAGCAAACTCTGAGTATGGTGCATTGAATGATGACATCAAGAAAATGTCCGACCAACTGTCGTGGGGTATCGCCTTTTCCGACGTTCTGTTCATGTTTGCTGACCGTGTAGGTACGCCACTGGTCAAGCGTGCAGTCAGTCTGATTTCAGAAGCGAACAAAGCCGGTGGAAAGATTTCTGACATCTTGGTGACCGCTGCTAACGACAGTCGTGAAATTCAATTCCTTAAGGGCGAGCGAGAGCGAGCCATCGGCTCGTATATTGCAGTCATTTGGGTCTCTTTCATGGTGTTCTTGGGGGTTATTGTTGTTCTTTCAAAGGTGTTCATACCCGCGATTGCATCGTCTGGTTCTTCGGGAGGTTCCGATATTGGTAACATGCAGATTAACGCTGTTGACCCTCTGTTTTTCCTCGTGGTGTTCTTCTATGGGGTCAGCGCGCAAGCGATGGGTAATGGAGCGATGGCTGGCATCATGGCGACAGGTAGACTTTCCAGCGGAATGAAGCACGCTGGCATGATGCTCATTATTGCGATACTAGTTTTCAACCTCGCTGCGTTCTCTCCAGACCTAATCGGAGTGCCAGCCCCGCAGACTCTCAGTCCAGAGATTGGTAGCCGGCAGCCGGGGATGTAACGGGGGATTGGCCGATTTGCGTCGTGATATGAGAATCGTCTCGAAGGAGGCGCAGGTCCACATTCTTGAGATGATTACCCTGTTTTGGCTATTCTTCATGACCGCCACATTCATCCTTACTTTGAGGGTTCCAGATCCTGTATCACCGGCCAGTGATGCGGGGCTGCATTTGGCAGCTGAGGACGCTTTCGATGCTCTAGCAAGTGATGATGCTGTAGATTCTGCAAATCACACTTCGCTACTTGCAGAGATGCTCAATTCCGGTCTGGAAGATGAGGCGTGTGACGCGATGCTCACCGAGTTGAGGACCTCGGTAAGAGGCAATTGTTGGCTGGCGAAAGATGCAGCTCCGTTGGAGAATCATGGAATAGGCAGCGCGCCAGAAGGTCGCACACTTTCCATTCATCACCTCATACACGACAGTGGTTCAGTGTGGACGGTCTCTCTACAGGTTTGGCATACCGGAGGTGGAGCCTGATGCGTCGTGATACTTCCTTGTGTGGACTCGCTCAGGATGAGCGAGGACAGATGCTGCTAGCCACTGGACTGATTTTGATGCTGGCTTTACTCACCATGTCGCTCAACACAATCAAGGTGGCCAGCATGGGTTCACCATACGATGCAACTGAGGACGCAGTCCTCGACACCTCCGCTGAGGTGCTGAAGGCTTGGCAGCCGCTGGTCGAGAACCGTACCGATGCTCACGTCACCTCAGGGATGTCGGATTCTGATGCGGTGCAGGCGGCG
>CAZYIX010000034.1:0-13917 GCA_964647665.1 uncultured Candidatus Poseidoniales archaeon | reverse complement strand
TACACCCCCTACAACCTGATACGCCGCAGGCCCATCCTATGCCGCCGGAGCTTTGATCCACCAACCGTTCCAGGCATGGTGGACTATGGGGTATTATTCTCAGTTTCCCGAGGTTATCCCCCAGCACAGGGCAGGTTACCCACGTGTTACTGAGCGGTACGCCGAGTCCTTGAAGACTCTCGACTCGCATGGCTTAATCGAATTCCAATAGCGGTCGCCTCCGGCAGGATCAACCGGATTTCATGAGAAATCTCTGATCCTTAGGAGTCTGACTTTGTTGAATATTGGTCACTTGGTTTACTGTCCCTTGTCTGTGTATATTGACAGGATTGCACTTTACTTTCTACTCACTTTGCACACATCTAATGTGTGTCGTTGTACAATCTTAATCACCTCTCAGCCCACAGCTATGCTGTGGACCGCACGTTCCTCGGCTGCATCAGCATGATGGAAGCCATCATCGCACCGAAATGCTCTGGTCCCAACGCCGTTGCTAGACGCAGCGTCCCGCCGACCTCCCCCCGGTATATGAACGTGACGAGGAGTGTCGACCCGCTAAATGACGCACTGCGCCTCAATTAACAGACGTTCATGATATCTAGTTTCATGCGTTATTTGTTCTACCTATGCATCGAGTTAGCCGGTGGAATCGCTGCAACCGGGAGGCACGCAAATCATCACTTCCAATTCTGCTGCGCGTGAATCTGAGATGCCATAGAGCGCCTGCAAATCATCGATTTCAACATCGGACAAAGCATCATCATCTCCTCGAGCGGCGCGCTCCAACTCGACATAGTATTGCAATTCATCCCTGCTGAGAACATCACTCAATTGGGGCGCCTCAAGAGCCTGCAGGTTCGAACGATATTCATCAAGAACATCCTCAGTCCTAGCATTTGAATCCGGGCCAACTAGGTAGTTGGGGACGATGATTGAGAATGAAACCGTCTTGGTGACTGAGGAGCCTGCCTCGTCCTCGTAAGTAACCTCAAAATCATAGTCACCCGGTGCCATCTCTCCTGGCAAGAGGTCAGCGTTGGGGAAATTGAATGAGCACATACGGCCCAGAGGTCATCTCACTAGGCAACAGATCCTTGTTAGGGAAATGATATGGTAACAATGAATCAGCCACATCATCGTACATGCAATGCACAGAATCGTGGAGTCCAGGTCCATGTTCAAGAGAATTTGGCCAAGTTAGATGACGGTTCTTCGGGTTCATTTGAGATGCTTGGGCATTTATCGTGTTTCCATCAGACCAAACGGTTTCTCCAGCACGCTTCAACACTGCAGTACATCCATTTTCGTTGATTGCGGTCCAATCAGCATCAGTAATTTCTGGCATGATACTGAACGATTCTCCTTGAGTGACTATCATATTCTGTAGATCAACATTGGCAAGTTGAGCGTCGTCCCCATCAGTGATGAGTCCCAATGCACCTGAGGTCTCGAGTGTTAGTACTGGTGCCTGATTCGGAATGCTAAATGTTGTAGAATCAGAGTAATACGTATCGAATCCGTTGGTTGCGCGCACACGGAACATAGAATCGTTTGTCCCTCCGGGATATGTTCCAAAATCAACCGCCATATTCGTCGAATTAGTTAATCCACTGATGGGTAACCACATTCCATTACCCCATGAATACTCCACCTGATAGAGGACCTCGCGATTTGAAGAAGATGTTGCTTGAGTCCAACTCAAATTTACTGGGTTTTCTCTAGTGTACGCAGTCGTCCCGAGTGTCATCACTCGTGTGACTGGTGATCCTGTTGAATACAGAGAATCTATTACTGAACCCGACCGATCTTGAAGCTCAATTGAATCAATCAGACCATCATCTTGGAAGTAAAATGAGAAATAATCATCTTGCAAATCTGTCTCTGATTCATGAACATTGAACCATGTCACATATTTCGCAGAATCAAGAACATTTCCATTATTATCCTTAACAACCACGCTCAAGTCCCAATTGGATAATCTATCACCTCGTTCCATTGCAAAGGCTGGGACTTGGCCGTCGACTGTCCAAGAATGTCGTAAACTAGGAGTGCTGCCATCGTGAGGAGCGACGCCTCTAACATAGCGGACAGTCTGTTGTTGCCTAGCACCAAAATCTGAAGACCCTGATGTGCTGGTGTAATAATTAGGGCGGGCGTCGTCTTCATACCAATCTGATAAGTCGTCAAATAACTCCTGATACCGATATGTGGATACCCATTTTGTCAGATTTGTGGTGTAAGGAAGGTTCCATGGGGTGCCAGTGGTAGCATCACTTCCTACCATGCAATATGACATGTAATCTGGGTAACCACTGGGTAGCAACGAGTTCTGATTCGTCTCAGGGTTGGGTGTGATTGGATTCCAACCTAAGTCCAATATATTGGATTGGGTTTCAGCACCACCGTTTTGATTGACCCAAACTTGATCAGCGGTAGAACCACCGGGACACCCTGCGAAGAGGTGTTTGCCCCAATCTTTATCCAAACCATCTGCATCAAAACCATCACCATCACCGTCCCAGTTAACTGGGCCTAGATTATGAGTAATTTCATGCGCAGTACATAACTCACGGCTAGTTGCAGATGTACCACAATAACTAACTCTACCCGTTCTTCCTGGATTGGCAACACCACTTGAAAGATATTCATTCTCAATACCATCCCCATCAGTATCTCCGATCCACATTGGATCTGAAACGCCGCCGCCGCTATTACGAACTGCGTGCATTTGATCCCAAGCAGTTTCACCTGTAAAGGCCAAATACAATGCAGAGACAAATGTATCAGCAGTTCTCGTCCAGTCAATTAGATCATCGCCCGTGCCCGTAACGGAAGAACTCGTTGCTCCCCAATAGATGACTTCAACATCGGCGACGGGCAGGACCGCTTCGGTCATGTCAATCCAATAATCCATTCTATTTTGCACCGCGTTTGATACCGAATTCATCACAGGCAACATGGCAATCCTAAGGTCATACGTCTGATGAAGTTCAAACACTTCAACAAAATAATTGTTAGAAGTATCTGGGTCCACATAATCGATTGATCCGGTTGGATAGATTGGTGTGACAGTAGCAATTAGACCAATGGGGATGGGGTCGTCTATTCCCTCGAACGTCACCCAATTATCTGGAAGAATGAAGTTTGCACTTTCGTCTATGTCAGTTCGATCTGGATTTTGTACGGCCACATGAGTCGTGGTTAATTCTTCAACACAAAAAATGAGGATGCAATAAGTCAACGTGACTTCAACATTAGCAGTGGTTAATTCACCGCTATCAACGTAAACGCGTGCCATAGAGGTCTTTCCTTCAACCAAAGGAATCTGCATATCGGCAGTCTGGATTGCTTGGGTAACCTCGATTCCAGTAACGCTGATATCTGAACGTGGGAAGAGGAATGGCAAAACCCAATCAAAGTTAGTGGTCTTTTCGAATGTCCAAGTTGATTCAGCAAAAACCACGGTAATTGTGTAGGATACTTCGGTTGTATCATCAAATAATCTCTTGGCCGATGCTTCCATGACTAAGTCATCATTATCGAGATTATGAACAGATGCTATTTTGTTTAGCCTTAGATGTCTAACAAGTCCGTTATCTAGGAGGTCACCTATATCAATTAATTTTTGACCTTCGCTAGCATCACAATTGAAAGCAACCTTTGTACAATCCACCTCGAACTTTGGTAAGAAAGCATCTGATTCTGTAGTAATCTCAGTGGTCAGTTCCCTATCAGGGAATGTCACTACAATCTTTTCTGGAGTCTCGTCAAGATTATAAATTTCTACAGCAAGTGCCATCCCTTCTTCAACAGATTTGTACCTTAGTTTAGCCGGATGCTTGGAACCACTGCCATCATCAAAATTGATGTCGGTCACGTGACTGTCTGACCACTCAGTTATTGGGGACAGAATTGGTATTTCGATAACGCCGTCAATTGTCGGCCACCACATACCCATGGCTTCCTTTGGTGCGTCATTCGGATTTTGAGGCTCATCGTCATCGAGAGTACTCGTGCATCCCGCAAGGGCGGACGAGCAAATCATCAATGCTACCAACAATATCGAGGTGCGTACTTTACCTATTTTCAGCATGCTTGCGGCTAATTGTGGAATCGAATAAAGATTCTGAAGTCATCTTCAGGGCATTTCGAAGTGAGAAATGCAACTAGAGCATTCGCTATCGAAATCACTCTGCGCCGAAGAATTCTCGCAGCATTGGATGCATTTCCATCGCCTGTTCCTTCTGAATTTGCTCATAGGTACGTAAGATAATTCCAACAGCCAGTAGCAACCCTGTGCCAGTGGCGTTTCCGACCGTGCCGAGTAGGTCAGCACCTGCGGCTAGAAGGCCGACAAAAGCACCAGAGAACAGAGTCACTGGCGGGATATAGCGCATCAAAATTCTCTCGAGAACCTGTGGATTTTTCCGGAAACCGGGTATTTGCATTCCAGTATTCTCAATCTGTTTAGCCACGTCCTTTGCGCCCATATTAGTGGTCTCAATCCAAAACTTAGCGAACATCATCGAACCTAAAGTCATCACAGTGACATAGACCATGACGTGTAACATCACTTGCCATAAAGAATGGCCATACGGGTCGCCTGTTTGATTCAATAACGGCAGTAACCAGTCATTAACGCCATTCACCATCGATGCATACCACGCGAAACCGTCGGTAGCCGTAGTTTGCCCAGCCTGATACGACCCGAGATATTCTGCTATCGACCATTGACCTTCTGCACCTAAAATCGGCACTGTGGATAAAGTCGGATGACTCCAGAACAGCAATGTGAACATATTGACGTTAGCCAACAATGCCGCCATCAAAATCACTGGAATATTACTCGCATAAACCAAACGAATCGGATACTGTCCCCTATGCCCCCTCACCTTTCCGTGAGTCAGTGGTAATTCGAGCTTACTTGATTCGGCATACGCCACAACCAAGAACACAATCACACTCGATAACAACGCAACAAGTGGATTCTGATGATTCAGTAATATCAACTCAAATCCGTTTTCGCTCACTAAGTCAGAGTAGGTGGCAGTGCGTAGAGTGTAGAACAACATCGGCAGAGCGCCAGAAGGCGGATTGGCTAGGCTGAATGCGCCTGCACTCACCGGTAATGGAGAGAGAGTCCCAACAAAGGTGGATTGAGCAACACCAGCAGCAATGAACAGCGAGATTCCTGAGCCGATACCCCACTTACTAACCAATTCGTCTAACAAGAATACGAGGTAAGAGCCGATGAATAGTTGCGCCACAATCAGCGCATTTGCCCACCCCTGGCCAAAATCTCCTACCAGTTCTGGGCTTGCGTCGAGGAAACCGTAGACCTGCGGGATTGACTCGACTGGAATCATCAGCAGAACCAGAATCTTCTGAACGCCTTGGTAGAGTTGCTTGTCGCCAGAATCACCGAGGTCCAAACGGATGATTTTCGCACCAGCAAACAACTGCATGATAATCGATGCTGTAACAATCGGTCCGATACCAAGGTGCATGATTGAACCGGATGCACCGGCCATAATCGCTCTGAACGAGGAGAATATATCGATGGTCTGGGTACTCATCCCCCAAATCATCACGTTAGTCATCGCGAAGTAGATGATTAGAACCAAAGTTGTAGTCCACAACTTGGAGTTGAACCGGACGTGTCCGTCCGGCTTGGTGATTGAAGGATAGACGTCAACAAGACGTTGTAGTCCGTACAAACGGCTGCTTTCCTCACCTGAGTAAAGCAGACAGGCAATGCACAGAGCAGCCATAATTCCCATCAGGCCGACGCCAACCAAAAGGAAGCCAACCAAGCTGTCATCATACCATGCCCAAATGCCAAGCCCTAACAGCATCGAAACCCAGATGCCACCCTTCAATGAGCGGCCGACGTACTTGATTTCACGAATCGAAGGTGGAATATCGGTCATCACTCCCCACATGACGTATCCGACATATGGAATCGAAGTCACAAGAGCCCATGCAGCCTTCCAGGCCGCTGCCATGTCACCATCAAGGAATAGAGCATCTCGCTGCCAGTATACCAGAGAGCCCCAATAGATGGCAGCGATTATGATAACTCCGATAACATTCGGATTACGTCTCATCAAATCACTCCACTGCTCGTCCTTTCTACATTTCATTTGGAAGGGCTAGAGGAAATTACTCCCCATCCCCCTCGGTAAATTCCTCTTCATCATTTGAGACGGTCACTGAACCACCAGCGGCCTCGACCTTCTCGATTGCACGCGCACTCGCGTGCTCTACTGTGACGTTGATAGCGCGGTCAATTCGGCCGCTGCCAAGCAACTTGTCGATTGATAAATCTGCAAGGTCAACACTGTCGGATTTACCAGCAATGTTTGCGAGGTCGCAGACGTTACAGGTGACGTGCACATTTCGCAGACTTGGATCGCGATTGAATCCGTGCATGCCCCAGTGCCCGGGCATATACTTCAGTCGTGTCATCAATCGATGCTTGTTCATTCCAGCATTACCGCGACCACCACGCTTTCCAGCGCCGCGGCCTGCCTTCTTGCCACGACCGTGGTAGCGGCTTCTTCCTCGGAATTTATTCGTACGTGATACCATGTTTCATACCTCACATCATTCGGGTTGCAAGCTCCTCAATCGCCTCGCCCCTGAAGCCGAGTGCACCACCTACGGTGAAGTGGCGCTTGACACCGCCCCAACCCTTGCTTCCGCGAGGAGGGTGCATACGGAAAACATGCTTCAGCGTCTCCATATCCTTGGTGGAAGCATCACCTGAAGCGATTGCAGCCGCGAATTCCTTGATATTCTTGTAATCAGTGGATTCCTTCACTGATGCATTAGTAACCGGAGCGCCTCCAACAAGACGGCCGCGCTCACTAATCAGTTCAGTTACGGCATCGGCTGAAATCTCGCCCCAGGTCACGAAATCCTTGACCTTGTGCAACATACCTGCGTAGGTATCGCGCTCAGGAACAAGCACGGCGTGGTTAACGCGAGTCAAGTTAAGGTGCTGCATTGTCTCCTTGATGCCACGCTCGACCGTGCGGTCACTGCGAACTCTAATCACTAGCCAAGTCATTTATTCATCCTCCCTTTCACGATGAAGAGTCTGTCTGCCTGATCATTGCTGATGCGGTGGGAATTCAGTTGCTTGAGGGCGTTGAAAGTCGCCTGTGCGAAATTGATGGTGGTACGGGTCTGGCCCTTTGAGCGAGACCATACATCGGTCACGCCCGCTAGGCGAAGAACAGTCTTGCCGGTCTCACCGATAACCAGTCCCTTGCCCGCGGGCGCTGGTATGAGGGTGATGCGGGTGGAGCCGGAGCGACCTGTGACAGCGAAAGGCACGCTAGTGCCGAATCCCTCACTGGATTCCCACGAACCGTTGCCTCTTTGGACACGGATGAGGTTGAGTTTTGCGTTTTCAATCGATTTGCGAATGGTGCTGGCGACTTCCTTACCTTTGCAGATGTGCAAGCCGACATAGCCATCCTCGTTGCCCACACAGGCCATTACGTTGAAGCGAACTCTGCGGCCACTGTCAGTCATGCGCTGAATCATGTTCACACAGATAACATCGTCTTCTAGACCGGGGAGCAATGCATCGACAATTTCGACCTCACGAACTGGAAGTCCAGTTGCGAGTGCTTCATCGTAGGACAGAACGTCGCCATTCTGCACCATTCTTCCTAGACGGGTCTTGGGCTCCCAAGTTCGCAGGGCTTGCAAGGGGTCTGGGCCGACTCGTCCGCGTTTGCGGCGAGGACGGTCCTCAGGGTCTTCCTTCTGTTGCCAAGCCATGGCTATTCCGGGAGCGACCTTTTCGTCGTCTGCTGGAGGTGTATTTTCTTCACTCATTTATTCGCCTCCTCGATTGCCTTCTTGCTCTTGGTCACAGCGGCTGAGATTTTCTTGTCAATGTGTTCACCGCTCAGCCTCTCCTCACTCGGGAAAATATCCTCGCTGTGTGGAACTTCCAAACCGCCATCCACCATACCCTTGAGGGCTGCGAACACGCGGTTGCCTTGAGTTGCAGCTGCTAGGCCAATGTCGAGGACTGCCTCGCCATGACCTGCTGCGATTGCCTGCTTAGCCAGAGCGTATCCGGCAACATAGCAGGCTGGAATGGATTTGTTAGAGGCCTTGGCAGGCCACTTGTACTTGCCACACAGTTTGTTGCTGCCAGTAGAGGTGATGATTGTGTCACCATCGACCTCATAGTTGACAAGTTGGCAAAGAATCTGCGTGTTGGTGACGCGAACGACCGCGCGTGGTGCGCCACTTCGGAGCAACCTGAGGCGGCGTTGGTAATCTGTCGTTCCGTTAGCCCTGCGCTTGTATGTGCGTCGCTGTTTCCTTCCATACGCCATCACTCATCACCTCCAACGGCTATGCCGTCAACTTCCATATTCGCCTTCATGTGGGCGATGGAACGGTAAGAGCCACCCTTGGCCTTTCGGTAGTAGTAGCGGTACTTGCTCACTTCGAGGATTCCATCCTCGCGCATCTCCTTGAGAACACGGCGCTGGGCACGAATTGTTCGCATCCACCTATCCTTCTTTGGCAAGCGCGAGCGCGCACTGCCCTTGCGACTTCCGTGACCAGTACGGCGACCCTTAGCACGCTGCAAAGCAAGTTTACGGGCGCGAACGCGGCTGGTTCCCTGAATTGGACGAGCAGTGATGTATCCTTCCTCAATCATTTCGCGAATGTCGCTCTTCTGGACTGCGCTGCTGACTTGGTCCACATATCGTGGGTCGACCCAAATGCGGTTGACACCACAATCGAGAATCTGGGCAGCCATCTTCTTCTGGTTAGTAATCTGCATCACAAGCCCCTCCTTCGGTTCAGTACGCGGATACCGAGTTCATCGGCCCGCTCGTGAATTAGTACACGCTTGCGACCGCCAACCTTCGCACCAACGCGGGCGGCATGGGTGGCCGGGTCAACTTCATCGAGGTCCTCAGGACGATGCACGAGAATCTCACGGAATCCAGAGGGATGAAGATCGCGAGCAGACGCGACCTTACCATAGCCAACACGGGCCATTGGGGAGCGATACTTGCGATTCAATCGCTGACTGGACTGCATTCCCTTAGGCTTGCGCCATCCGGTCTTAGACAATCTCCTATAACGGAACCATTCTTGGCGACGGAAAGCAGGCTGCTTCTTCTTCTGCGCTGCACGCACAGCCAAAGCAGCCTTGGTGGCCTCATCCAACTCCGGCTTTTGCTTAGCAGTGTGAATGTAATCATCATCATCCCAGCCTTCGTCCTCATCGTCGAAGTCCTCGTAGTCGTCATCTTCGTCGTCTTCTTCGACATCCTCATCGACTTCCTCGTCAATCTCTGCCTCCTCAAGGCGAGTAATCAGGTCGGCCTTCTTACCAGAGAGTGGCAGTTCAAGTGCCCTGAGAAGGTCCTTGAGTTCGGCGACGGTCAAATCTTCATATTCTGTCATTTCATCACCATCCTCACTTCTTTGACACGACGTAGATGCCATCTTGGAAAACCCGACGGTCGCGACCACGGATTCGGCAAGCGCGCTCGATATTGGCGCTGGTCTGTCCAACCTTCTCCTTGTCAGAGCCGGATACGATTACGTCGGTTTTATTCTGAATCTTGACCTGAACTTCTGCTGGAGACCAAGGTAGTGCGGCTTGCCGCGGCACCTTTTCTCCAAACAGATTGTTAATCAATAATCGGTCTCCGTCAACCTTGATGGTCATCGGGAAGTGAGAGTATACCGCCTTGAGAGTGTACTCAAAGCCCTCGGTCACGCCGTGAACCATGTTTCCTAGGTGTGCTGCCCAGGTTCCTGCTAGTGCACGTTCCTTTTTTCGGGGAAGGTTGCAGAATACTTCGAGAGCACTGTCGACCTGACGGACGCTGACCATTCTGTGAGTGAATTCGCGCGTGACGGTTGTTCCATCACTTGAGATACTCACTGAACCGTCTACCATAGTGGCAGTAACCCCATCAGGGATTTCCACTCGGTGTGTGATACTGTCCATCTTAACCATGTCAATCACCTTCAGAATACATATGCGAGCAAACGCCCGCCAATTTTTTCGTCCTTCGCCTCGTAGTGGTGCATCACACCTTTATTCGTAGTCAAAATCAGTAGCCCGAAATCACGAGCAGGGAGATAACGGGACTCCCACTTATCGAAATCAGTTCGCCTTACTGAATGCCGAGGCTTGATTACACCACAGCGATTGATTGCGCCTACGAGTTCGATGCGGAACGAATCTCCACGGCCATCAGCCATTCGCTCAAACTCACCGATATAACCAGAGCGCTGCATGATATTCAGCATTCTTTCAAGCAAATTGCTCGCTGGAGCGACCTTCACTTCATAGTGGCCGGCCTGCTCGGCGTTGAACAGTCTGATTAGAGCATCACTTAGTGGATCGAATTGCATTTTTTTCACCTCAGTTATACTTCTTGAAGCCTATTTCGGGGGCTATATCCCGGAAACACTGGCGACACAATCGAAGACCGTGTCTGCGAATGAGACCTCGCTTGCGTCCGCAGCGGCGGCAACCGACAGTTCGGCCGATTCTTTCTCCGTGATCTCTTGCCATGCTTCACTCCTCCATTATTGTCAGGCCGAATTGGCTCTGGAAGAATTCCTTACTCTCAGCCGGAGTGACCCGGTGGGAATGACTGACCCTGCTCGACTTGCGGCGGCGGCGACTGACTCGATGGCCGGGTCGCTCGAGGACGATGTTAACGTCCATACCAAATATTCCAATCTCAGGATCGTACTTCTGGTCCGGGAAATCAGTGTAATCGCGGATACCAAAGGATACGTTGCCTTGTGAATCAAAATTCCAACCGGGCAGGGTATTCTCGCGTACCCAAAACGCCTCCTTCAGGAACTTCGCAACAGTAGCGGAATCTCGGATGGTCACCTTGCAACCTATTGGAGCACCTTCACGGGTTCCGAGGTCTCGGTTGGTCTTACGGGACAGTGTGCGGACCGGAGAGAGGCCGGTCAGCAAATTGAGGACGCGCTCTGCAAGAAGCAGGCGCTGTCCACCTTCTCCAACACCGATATTGACGGTGACCTTGATGATTTGCGGCTCTAGCATTGGGTTAGCATTATCACTCATTCAGTCACCTCCATGTTGGGGATGTCTCCGGCATCGCCAATCACGAAGACGTGGTCAGAGATGGTACCAAATTCAGCGAATGTGACTTCATTATCCTTCGAGGAACGCTTTGAGATGTAATCTGTGACTTCAGCGGTGGCACCGATGTGGCTTCCACCAATTAGGTAAGCCAAAACACCATTCTTGAACTTAAGGTGCTTTTTCACCTTCTGCGAATCGACTGCGATTCTAATCGTGTCACGTGAGTTATACTTGTTCGCATCATCGACTAGGATGTTGCGTCCATCGTGGAGGTTGAGTTGGGTCTTTCCACCCTTGACTGTTGTCTTGCCATCAATGCGGCACAACTTCTCGCCTGCTTGCTTAGCAGGTATCTCGACATAGCGGAGTTTGCCATTCATATCGAGCATGCAGCGGTAGTTGGTTTCACCGACTGTGAGTACGTCCATCAGGCCTACACCTCTGCGAATGTCGGTGACTATTTCACCGTCAACTCGCACTTGCCGAGTGGCAAGAACTAGCTTGGCTTCGCGAATTGTTTGGGCTATTTCGAGAACATCTCGAAGAACAACACCCAATGCCATGCAGCGCTCAATAGGGTGGCCGCATGGCCGAGGTCGGCTAACCCAAATCGTGGTCTTGCGGGGCAGCGGCCATGACCGCGGCATTGCGAGTCTCTTCATGTGGCTGGAACTCATCACTCATCACCTCCGTTACGGGATTGCAATTTCTTCAGGCGAATCGGATCACTGTCGTTCACCTTCACTACAACAAGGTTAGATGGATGGACAGAGATTCCCTCCTCCTTTCCATCAGCCTTCGATTGGGTCAATCCTTCGACGAAAATCTGTTGGTGGTTGGTATCGATGCTAGCAATCTTTGCTCGCATACCGAATTTACCTCGGGATTCGCCGTGACGCTTGCCCTTGTCAGCGGCCTTGCTGCTATTCGGGCTACCAAAATCTCCACGGTGAACCTCTACCTCGTCACCAACACATAGAGTGACGTTGCGGACGTTGTCATACGAAGGGTCGAGACATCGCGCGCGCATGCGCTTGCGTTGAACGTGCAACGGTGCTCTTGCCGCTGCCTTACGCTGCTTGCCGGGGGACTTGCTTACCATTTCTCACACCTCACACAATTTGCTTCGCTGCTGCAGCGATTCGGGGCCAACGCTCAGCCGCTTCGCGGCTGACCGGTCCCTTGATATCCGAGCCACGGGTCTCTCCGCGCTCGTTGACCAGAACACATGCATTGTCCTCAAACTGCACCCAAGTTCCATCTTGGCGGCGAAATGGCCGCCTCTGACGAACAATGACTGCATGGAATATTTGTCGGCGGGTCTCTGGAGTTCCCTTACGCACGGTGACTCTCACCATGTCAGCAATTCCGCCAGCCGGGTATCGGCGTGCTACACCACCAATCTTCAGTACAGAGATAATCTGCACTTCCTTGGCACCGGTGTTGTCTACGCACGAAAGGCGAGCCATTGTCGGCAATCCGCGAGTAACGCGGCTGGAGATTCCCTTCATTCGGAAGCCTCCTTCTCAATGACACAGAATGTGACAGTCTTGGAAAGTGGTCTGCACTCCATGATGCGGACCGAGTCGCCAACATCCACTCCACCGATGCATGTTGGAAGGTGAGCCGCATATCTACGGGTGCGCTTCTCGTATCGCTCGAACTTAGGCATCTGACTCAGATACTGGCGTTGCACGATAATCGAATTCTGCATTCCGACCCTTGAGACGGTGCCTTCAATAATTTGTCCACGCAGCCGCAGGCTACCGTAGAACGGGCAATTTGCATCGCCATCCCATTCGCCTTGCGGCTCATTGACGTCTACTCCGATATCTCTCATCTCAATTCCTCCGGTATCTGCGATGGATTCTATCCTCTGGGCGCTGACAAACCAATGCGCCCTGAATGGTTCCTACCTCATCGTCGAGTTTGAATTCAATGACATCCTTAGCCAGAATGAGTCTGCGCTCATCTCCGACATCAAGAGTCACTGTGCGTCGGCTCTCACCAACTACTGTGCCAGAAACACCGACCAAAGTCTCGTCTCTAGACTTGACTACAGTCAGACTGCGGTCGAGGAACGGCATGTGGATACTATCACTCATCAGCGCACCTCCACTTGGTATCCATTCTGTTCAAGAATCTTCGAAGCACGCTTCTTGTGGTCCCCTTGTAGTTCAATGGTACGGCCTTTGACAGTTCCTCCACTGGCACAGGCACCCTTCAGAATCTTGGCGAGTTGGCCGATATCGATGGCCGTATCATCAATTCCTTCAACGATTGTAACCATTTTTCCATACCTCCTTCTCACAGTGCTGATGATTGCTTTTTGTTGCTCCTTCGCTATCTCTTGACATATACATAGTTCATCAGGAAGGCCACATAGATTGCATATTGCTGCCATTCGAGTCTACTCCTTCCTGTATGCTCGTATCTTGGTTAGCAGCCGAGCAATGCTGCGTCGTGTCGCTTTGTATGCACCCAAATTGGATGCGGAACCGCCCAGAGCCTGCTGGGCGCGTAGTTGTAGCATTTCGTCCTTGAGTTCGACCAATCGCTGCTCGCGTGCCTCCTCAGACATTTCGTCGATTTCTCGAGACTTGAGGTGGGTCATTCTGTCGCCTCCTCTGTAGTTTCTTCAGCGGGTTCCTCAGCGGGTGCTTCCTCAACAGGTGCTTCCTCAACAGGTGCTTCCTCAGCAGGTGCTTCCTCAGCGGGTGCTTCCTCAGCGGGTGCTTCCTCAGCAGGTGCTTCCTCAGCAGGTGCTTCCTCAGCAGGTGCTTCCT
>CAZYIX010000033.1:0-14498 GCA_964647665.1 uncultured Candidatus Poseidoniales archaeon | reverse complement strand
ACTGTTGCCTCGGGTGCAACCATTGTCTCAGCCAGTGTGAGATGTTGGCGATTTCCCGCAGCATCCTCAACTTCCAGCGTTGCCAACCACTCGCCCGGACCAGTGCTTGCTGAATAAATTCGGGATGAACCGGGATTATCCGGAGCGCTTCCGCTCTCAGTGAGAACAGGTTCGCCGTTCCGCTGCAGGGTTAGTGACCAATACACAATGTCGTCATCGAGTAGCACTATTTCCACACCCATCGTGCACTCCGCCTCAAGTTGTTGTGCCCAAAGAGCGTTGGAGGGAATTCGCCCACAGTCGGCGTCCTGCCAGCGCATCAGAGCCGCAGGAGCCGAGTGGTCTACCTCAACCATGATGCTTGCAGAGCCAGTATTGTTGGCCAAATCGGTCTGCGAAGTGGTGAGAATATACTGATTGCTAGCATGTGGTAGCATGGCCCAGATTTCGTATGTGCCATCGGGCCTGCATGGTGCGTTGGTGACAAGCCCATCAACTTCGATAGAAACGTTCAGGCCGTATTCGCATTCGCCCGCAACTGCAATTCTGTCTCGATAGGTTGCGGTGCCGTATGCTGGAGAATCAATCGATACGCTGGGGGTGTCGGTGTCCAAAGTCACCTGTAGTCGGAAGACGAACATCAGATCTAGAGCCTGCAAATGGAATAGCAGACTGTTATCTCCTTCTACGAGGTCAATGGGTAGTGAAACACTACCATTACTGACCGCATACAGCGAACCATTTGAGTTGTTCAAGCCAGCCGCAGTATGCCACCAAGCATAGGTCTGGCTCGGACCCAAAGTCAGCTCAGCGAATACTCGAGGTGTGTTGACGTGTGTGGAATTCCACGGCGCTGACAAATCAGGTAGGTATGTATCGTATGGGAGTACAAAGGTGCGGCACATTCTCGCAGTATTAGGAATAGCAACACCAGAAACGCCAGTTAAATCTGAGGCGATGATGCAAACTGTGTGGTTGCCAGTCCAGTCAAGAGTGAAAGTCTGCTCACTAGCCTCGCCAATGAAACCGGGGACCACTTGAGATTCGCCGTCAATCTCGACAATCTGCACTCCCGGCTCGTTGACTGACCAATTCAATGTCAGGAAATGGTCGGTTAGAATGGAGGCATTATCTGGCTCATTCCAAGAAATGACTGGTGCGGCTCTGTCAATATTCACCAGTCGCCACATATCGCCATGGTTTCCGGCCCAATCCTCTACTTCAAGAGTGATGGCGAACGGCCCATCATCGACCAAAGTGATGTCAAATGCAAAGGTGATTTCGAGCATAGGTGGCGGAGTCCATGTGCGGCTACGCATATGAGATGATGAATCAGAACCCCATGGCGGTGAAGCAACCGATTGACAATCTCTGAACACAGATACTGCCGTCTCTGGCTCCCACGGGTCCTGATATTCCTTCAGACTCAAACAGGCGGTTTTGACATCAAAAATAGCAGTGGTTCGTATCTCACCGATTGAGATGTTGAACGGAGTGGTAGACCCATCGAGATTCACCTCCGAGCCTGCCCAATGTTCTGCACTTATTCCGTCAATGGTCATCTGCGGATATACATGGCCGTTCTCTGGACCCCACGGATCATGTGCGATGTCAAAAGACAGGTTATTCCAGTTACCAGCCGGATCTAGAGCGACTACTTCGAACACGTTGAGGTCAACCCAACTCCACGTTGAGGCATCCCATGGGTCACCACCACTGACATCACCCTGATTTGGCGACCAATAGGTTGGGTGTAATTCTATAGATGGTGTCGATATACCAGTAAGTTGGTCCACTTCTAGCACTGAGCCATTGAACCATAACGTCGCCTCAGGGTCTGTCTGAATACGGATATCATCGATGTGAGAGCGATTGTCGAGGAATTTCCACCCTTGCACTGCAATCATCGGTGCTGTCGCATCGTATTCGACCATCAAACTGCTCTGGTTCAGCAGATTGCGGACATCCAGTGCAGAGGCGTTGAATGTCTGCCAACGCTCATCGGGTTGCAACGTCCAATTCAGCCAAGCAGCCCTGATGGTGACATCATCCCAACGTTCCGCAGGTGTTGTCGGTGTTGTCGGAGGAGTCCACTGCATATTTTGAGTCAATACCAGCCTATCGAATCGGATTCCATCTTCTTTCATCCAGACACTAATGGTATGCTTGCCAGCAAAGGGCACACTCAGCCAAGCTCGCCAGTTCAGCGTGGTGTTGTCAACCGCGTTCGCCCAGGACCAGCCGGGTTGGCTAGAAGATAGCCCATCACCACCGTAGGTAGCGGGTTCCCCATCAATTCCAACATGAATAGAGTCGCTGTCATCATCAACTCGAAGAAGTCTAGCCCAAATCCAATATGTGCCTGCGGTGTTGAATTCGACCTGCCAAGACAATTCGCTGCCATTGGTAGAATCACCGGTATCAACCCCAAGGTCAGGCTCTGCCTGCATGTATCCGCTACCGGTGAACTGTGCCCCCTCGGTCGCATTCTGCCAAGCAATATTGCTGGCATTTCCCGAGCCGGGTGAGTTCGTCATCGCTGATTCGGCTTCCAAGGTAAGTGAGCCGCCAGACTCTACGAAGTGCGAGCCGGCGCTAAACGTCCGGTTCTCATTCCAATGTGACCAGTTTTCCATTGCGCCTTCCACTTGTGTGCCGTTGGCATAAGCCGCCTCAAGAGTAGCAGAATTCATGTTGCGCCAATCATGAGCCGGATTCGAGTCGAGCGTGAGCCGTGAGAGATTGAAACCGGTTCCTAAATCGATTGAGGACAAGGAAATATTGAGGGTTTGATTGGTTCTAGTGCCATCTTCCAAATCAAATTCCACCATAGGGGGTAATTCGAGCAGCGTGTAGGAATACGGAAGTCGTAGTATACCACCATTTGACAGAACCACGTCGACCCATCCAGCCCATGTTCCAGCCTCACTGGGCATGCTGTAAGAGAGATTGACCGCGGTGACAGTGGACGGTATCATTCCGCCAAGAGATGGTGAGCCATTGCCATACAAGTTGGTGATTTCAGAATTATTCAGCGCATCCCACCCCTCGACAACCAAGTCAGTTCCGCCGATTTCTGACCAGCGCAGCCAAAAGGTCGCGTTCGGGCCAGGGATTGCATATCCATGCACGACGACCCAATAGGTTCCGCTGGGTGGATTCAATAGTGAAATTGATTCTTCGGAATTCCAATTGCCACTTGCTGATTCTCGCTCACTTCCCCAGTCCAATTGCCCGTTGTTATTCTTGTCACGATATAGGTAGAGATCGAGATCGACTCCGCTAATATGTGAGCCAATTTCAACTTCAAGAAGTTGCGCGCCGGATACGATGAATGGACGGATGTATGATGCAGTAGTCACATCATTCGCTGTGTCCTGATAGGCCACTTCACTAGGCAGATACTGTGGCTGCGTGAAGCCATGTGCAGTCATGCTCACAACATCAAGGGGTAAGGTCGAACCGATGTGGTATGAGGCATTGCCGTCAGCCATAGACCAGTCACTCACCACTGTGGATAACCCGGCCCCTAGCGGCGCGACATAGCCGACAGTGATGTTGAGGGGGTTGTCATTGGTGTTCACCCCATGCATGGCCGAGTGCAGCAACATCTGTTTTGTTCCCGGAGAGTCATCAGCAATTATCATCTCATGGCTGCTACCTGTACTAGTTTCCCAGCCATAGATTCCAGAACCTCGGTCTTTGTTGGTCGAGCCGGTCTCGATTGCAACACTTCGTGGACCATAAGCAGCCGGATCGTCAGCGTAGAATGGATGTGCAATCTCTGACATCCAGTGAACATCAACATCGGTGTAAGTATTGTTGGCCCAATCAACATCGATGATTATTGAGCCATTTCCTGAAAGTGAGGTGGGCCAATCGATAGTTAGGAACTTCCAGTCTCCTGATTCAGAACGCCAACCCCAGCGCTGTGCACCTTGTAACCAAGTCTCCTCATAGAGGGTCTGATTGGACATATTGCCATCGACTGGTAATGGAGTAGCGGTGAATGGCCCATTCCAACCAACGTTGGTGATAACAGGCCACGACCATTGTCGCACCGTACCATTTGCAATCGCAGTTCCATTGGCATCGACCTCATGAGCCTGCAATCGTAGTCCGTGTTGGCGCAGCCCGCCATCTGCGCTGGCTGGCACATCAATGGTTACGGGTACTGTCATACTGCTATTTGCTGGCACATTGACAAGTGAGGGCGCACTAATCCACGAATCAGGAGCCGGTCCGAAGGCAGTCCAGTCCATCTCGATGTGCAACGGGGTCTTATCTGGAGCTCGAATGTATTCTCGATAAACTCCAAGCAATAGCCCATCTCCATCCCAATCATGGGGATTTCCAACGCGCACCTCGACTTGTGGAGAGGCGTAGACGTGCTCAGTAATCATGGCGAATTCAGAATTAGCCTCAGTCCAATCGCCATCGTCAACGTATCCGTTACCGTCGGAATCATTCCACCACATCCCATCGCCGTCGCTGTCGGTCCACCGCCATATTCGCAGATATATGCGGTTCTCAGATTGGTAGTTCTGATTTCCATCGAACCCTTCACCCTCCATGACTGCCCTCGCTCGAATTAGAGTGGTGGCGTTGGGCAGTGATAGATTTGCATCGCCCTTGATGTGTAGAGGGAATACGAAGTCGGGGCGATCTGATTGGTGACCATCCCAAGTAGAATTGTTGCCGGTAACCGATGCAGAGGTGCTATCCCAAATCGATTGAAAATATCTCAATGGAACGAGTTGAGAAGGTGTGAGTGAGACAGAAAGATTGGTCTGTCCACTATTGTGTAGCGTGAGATCCATCGTCTGATTCTGACCGGGCAGAAGGAAATTCAGGTTGCCATCTCGATGTGCACCTTCATTCTGACCGGTCATCCAAGCGGCCGGGGTAACCACCAATGTACCATTATCTCCAGAAATTGTGTTGACTGCTCTACTGACATTGAACCAGCCACCGCCCTGAACCAACGGGTCGTAGCCTCTGTCATCGGCAGTGCTCATTATCAGGTCGCGAGTGTATTGAGAGTCGGGCCATTGGCCGGTTTCATTGTAATACGCCTGATAGACAATCGCGGCCAACCCAGCGGCTACTGGTGTTGCAAGCGAAGTACCAGCCCAAGTGGTAGTGGCACTGTTGGCGTCATTCTTCTCGTTGAGAGTTGTGTCACCTGAGGCAGACCAACCAACTGTAACAATGTCGGGGTCTAGTCGGCTGATTGAGTTCGGACCTCGGTTTGACCAAGATGCGGATTCACCCCAAGTTCCGCCATTTGACTCACCAGACCTGCTACTGAATGCACCAACGGACATTACCCCGTGAGCGCCGCCAGGAGATGCAGTAGTTCCGTAGCCATGTCCGCCGTTCCCCACCGCGACAAAATATGTGGTCTTCGGTGAATGAACACGGGTCAGCCAATCGAGATACATCGACCAGTAATCTGCGCCATCATCGTGAGCGGCTGAGTCTCCAAAGGAAAACGAGCCTATTTGCCCTTGGTCATGCCCTGTGCTCGCATTGCCATCGTAACCCTCGGCAATGAAGCGGAATGAGTCAAGCCACGAACCGCCACTGTAGAGGTTTGATACTGCAATCAGTTCGCTGCCCGGCGCCATCCCAAGCACTCTTCCATTTGCCACCACGCCTTGTGCAGCTACTGCAGAAGCGCACAGGGTCCCGTGACCACCACCGGCTTCTGAACCGTCGTTGAGCATGAATAGAGTCAGGTCTCCTGCACCGGCGACTCGGTTGGAATAACCTGCTCTAGCCGCATATACATCGGCATACGGCACCCCATTCACACCGTCTGAAATCCACCAAAGAAGCCCGGCACTCTGGTCCCATAGGCCATCGCCATTGGTGTCTCTCCCGTAGGTTTCGTTCCCCTTGTTCACCGGGGACTCATCTCCGAATTCACCATCTCTATCTATGTCGACGTAGACGGTGTCGTATACTCCACTTTGTTGGCTATCAACCACCAGCACGGGAACCATTCCACCAACCTTGCTGATGAGACGTGAATCAGGATGTTCACCGTGGTGATAGACTCCAGAAATCGACTGCGATATTCCTGAGATGTTCCAGCCGGTAGAGTCCAGCAAGTCGTCAGTATCGTTGTCTATGTCTGTTGCAGAGGTGTCTGACCACCAAGAGGCGGCTGTTGTAGGGTAGGCCTGAGCATCTCGTAGCCACTTGACGATACTGACCGGGTCGTGCATGATTGGCCAGCCATCGTACGGTGAATTGGTATCGTCGAGGCGGGCCTGCGTGCCATTGAGGTCTGGATGTGAAAAATCGATGCCGCTATCAGCGACCGCTACCCGCACTCCGCTTCCATTGTAGCCACGCGACCATGCATCGGTGGCACCGTGAATCTGGCCGCTTTTCACGGTGGCTGGCTGCGCTTGAGCATCGTCGAGGATTGATGCACCGGCAGGCTCAGGCATCACAGAGGCATCGAAAACTGCGACCACCCCGTATACCCCCGGTAATTTCGCTACTAGGGCGCCGGGCATGCTGACTGTACGATGCTCAAGGATGCCGCTGCTAGGGTCTGAGGGGGATAGTAACTGGGAGCCGGTCGCAGCAGCCTGTTTGGGCAATAAGCCATTCTCTGATTGCCAAAGGTGGAGTGCGGCAAGATCCCGGGTGAGAATCATCACCTCAACTTCATCGATTGAAGTCCAGTGTTCGACTGAAGGTGAGATATGAGCCTGACCAGCAAGCCACTCAAATAGCGGCTCAGAAGGAACCTCAGCGGAAGGCCCGGATTCCGAAGTGACCATTGGTGGGGCGTAAGCCGATGGATTCAGCATCGGCGAAAGGCCAGCCAAGATGAAAAGAATGGCGAGGCCCATCGCGTGTGCGGCGCGGCGCATAGCGCCGCGGTATCTCGAGTCACGCTTAATCTCACCCATCCCTGTGCAGCACACCGTTGAAGTGATGTCGGCTCTCCGGACGGCTCACAGTCCCGTTGTGTAGCGGTCCATCATCTCTGGTTTTGGTCCAGGGGACGGAGGTTCGAATCCTCCCGGGACTACCACTCAAAACCATACTCTGCAGCCATGTCTTGGGCATATTTCTTGAATCGTTCAAGGTCCAGACCCCGCTCTTCGTATATTTCGGCCTGCAGAGCCATATCCAATCTATCGAGGAATAATACAAATCGCGATTCAGCAGTCTCTTGTGCTTCGTACTCGGCGAATAGTTCGCGAGTGCGTTCTGTCACTTGCATCGATGCCAACGCCTCAGTCTCCATTCGGTGCTTATCCTCAGAGGATACTCCATCAAACGGAGTTATGTCACCAACACGAACTTCGGCAATGTCATGAACTACGCACATCTCTATGACTCGCTCACGATTCAGTCCCTCTGGGCATAATTGAGTGGCCAAGAAGGCCACACCCCATGAGTGAGCAGCCACTGACTCAGGTGATTCAACACCGTCAAGCAGCCAGCCTGCACGCTCGACCTTCTTCAGACCTAGCACCTCAATCAAGGTGTCTTTCAGATTAGAATCGGGCATTAGCCCACCTCAGCGCTCGATGGCGTCAGCATCCTTTGCTAGGTCTCGTGTGATGTTCTTCTGATGGCTCTCAAGAGTGCCACCACCAATCTCAAGCAACTTGGCATCTCGCCACAATCTCTCTACGACATATTCTCCAACATAGCCGTAGCCACCCAAGACCTGAATTGCACGGTCGGCGATGTTCTTGGCTGCAGTAGTTCCGTAGAGTTTCACGCCATCAGAATCGAGGCGATTTCCACCTTTGTTCAAGTCTTGGCCTCGAGCAGTATCGTAGACATATGCACGCATGGCTCGGTACTCAGCCCAAGACTCCCCGATGTGTCTCTGCATCTGACCGAAGTTACGAATTTCTTCACCGAATGCCTTACGCTCGCTCGCATAGCGATTCATGACAGTCAAGCAACGGCGGGCGATGCCAAGAGCCATCCCAGCCAGTGATAGGCGTTCCAACTCAAGATTCCTCATCATGTGTGAAATCGAACCACCGGGCTCACCAACCAGATTCTCTGCCGGGACGATGCAGTCCTCGAACACTAACTCAGAAGTGTTGCTTGCTCGCATACCGGTTTTGTCGAGGATCTTCTGACCACTCGCGTAACCGGGCATACCTTTCTCGACAAGGAATGTGGATATCTGCGGCCTGCCTTTGTCATCTTCTCCTGTACGGGCATATAGCCAAACCACGTCTGCTGGAGTGCCTTGTTCATCGACCACACCATTGGTAATCCACATCTTGCGGCCATTAATGTTCCAAGTGCCATCGGCCTGCTGCTCAGCGGTGGTAGTCATACCGAGAACATCTGTTCCATAATCCGGCTCACTCATCGCCATGCAGCCGACCCACTCGCCGCTGCAAACCTTGGGCAAGATGCGAGCCTTCTGCTCCTCACTTCCATTGACGGATAGATTGTTGACCATCAGTTGAGCGTGCGCGAGGTAAGCAAGGCAGAAGCCAGGGTCTGAATAGGATAATTCCTCATTGACGATGACTGCAGCGGTAGCATCCATACCTGCCCCACCATATTGCTCTGGAACAGTAATGCCGAGCAGGCCGAATTCACCCAGTTGGCGGAACAATGTGAGGTTGAACTTCTCCTCACGGTCGTGCTCCAATGCCTGCGGCTCAACTTCCTCACGAACGAAGTCTCGAACCATCTCGCGAATCATCGCATGCTCCTCAGTAGGATTCGCGACATCGAAACTGCGCCAATCACTCATGAGCATCGCCTATGGGTGCGGCACCTGACCTTCGCCCATCAACCATTCGCTGTGATTATCGTCGCTGGATGTATCCTATTGCCTGTGGCGAAAGGGCCAAAGAGGGGCGTCATGAGGTGGCGAATCACAGGGCCCGTGGGTTAGCTTGGCTATACTTGGCGCTTCGGGGGCGTCAGTCCCCAGTTCAAATCTGGGCGGGCCCACCTAGAAATTCCATACTGCGTCTTCTAGCCAAGGTAGGCCGATTGCTATCCCCAGCAACTGGATGATAATGTAATCCCAAACCCAGAATATACAGAAAGTGGTTATCAAAACCAACAGAGTCGTATTGACAATCCGGGTTCTCTGCCGCTTGGCTTCATCGAGTGTGCAGATCCCCTTGCTACGGAAATGATGCACTATTCCATAGGATAGGAAACCCAACGTCAGCAGATAGAGGAACAGTCGGAATGGACCGTAGTACAGTTGTTTTGACAAGGCGTCAGCCGCGCTCAAACTCATCAGCCCAAAACCGGCTAGCAACACCGAGGGTAAGCAGCACAGTCCAGCAATAAAAGCGGAAGATGTAATCCACTTCCACAGGCCTTTCGTCTCTGCGACAACACCCTCATGTTCTTCCATTTCAAACTCCAACTCCCTGATGTCTGCGGCTCGCTTCCCTTCGGTCCAAGGCCGCTAGCAACATGAATGCTGGTGGAGCAAGTATGGCTGCTGCTGCCCATGCCATTCCGAATCCGTAGGCTAGCAATGGTGTTGCAGCAAGTAATCCCCATGCGCTGAACCAAAGCAAGGTCACCGTCGCTCTTGTTCCCTGCGATGCCTGAATACCCCTTTCGCCGTTACCGAGTAAATACCAATCAACACCTCGTCGCCACACACCCTTCCACAGCATCCATGATACGACGGGCAGGAAATTGTGAATTCTGATAGCGGATTTCTCGTCACCATATATTGAGCGCACCGGTTGTTCGGACACACGAAAGCCACGCCTACCCGCTTCCATCAACCACCAATTCGGATATCCGAATCCTTGCCAGGTATTCTTCCAGTCCCATTCGCGTAGCATATTAATCGATGTTGCAGTGTATCCACATTGTGTGTCGCGCAGCCTGATTCCACTGGCCAGTGATGTCAACCTCTCCAACCACCATGTGCCAATCCGTCGTGACAGTGGCATACCCTGCGCACCTAGAGGATGGTCGAATCGGTTTCCTTTGACGTGGTCTGCCTTACCTGAGATGATTGGTTTGATGAGAACTGCGAGGTCAGCGGGGTCCATCTGACCGTCTCCAGCCATTACAACAGTGACCCATTCCGACCCAATTAGTATTCCCGAATCGACTAAAGTCAGCAAATGCCTACTTCCAAGAGATATCGCCCCACCTACACCTAGCCCTCCACTTCGCAACACGATTCCACGGGGCGATTCAGAGTCGAGTTCAGGTGTCCTGCCTACTTTGAGCATGGCCTGTTCGGCGAGTTCTCCAGTAGAATCGGTTGAACCGTCATCAACCACGATGAGGAGGTCTACCTCAGCGGGAATGCTGCGAATGGTGCTGGCAATTAGTCGCGACTCATTTCGAGCCGGCATCACCACGGCAACGCACACACCGCCCAGCATGAGCCTGCGTCGGTGAGGGGGTTCTTCAACGCGTCCGCGGTTCTGTTAGATAGTTGGACCGAATCATTCAACGGCTCAACTGTGGCCTCACACCATGAGGCTGATGCGGATAGTGCTGATTACCAGAGACCAGCCGTTGCGAATCGCATCGGCTGTTGTACGTTCTTTTGATTTCGCAGAGGAGGTTTTTCTGCTCGACCTCTCCGATAGTGATGAGACTCGAGAATTGGCCGAGAAGGCTGGAGCGGCTGTGATTCGCCACGATGGCGGGACCGATGCTCCATCTATTGCAGCCAGTCTCAATGAGCATGAAACGACTGACACCACTATTCTGATTGCTCTTGACGACAAATGGAGCCTGTCAAGCCTTCCACGCACAGTAGGTCTTGCCCGACAAGGCCACGACCTATTCATTGCTTTCAAGCACAGAACGGAGAACAGGCGCACTGATGGGCAGATTGAGAAGGCGCTCACTTCTGATTCCTACACCTATTTGGAGGCAGACATCCAGTTTGCCTGTGCTTCACCGAAAGGGTTGGCTGCCGTCGCTGCTCAATCGCCAAGTGACCACCCTGCCGCATTGTCAAGAGAAATTGCGCTGCGCGTGGTGGAGTTGGACCCGGAGAATCAGATTCATCAACGAGAATCATTGGCTTCTGCAAGCAGATTTGCCCAGTTATTCTACTGGATGCTAGAGAGCCGCCACCCTCTCATCTTGTTTGGTGTTCCCGGAGTGATTTTCTTCTTACTCGGATACGAGATGTTCCAAGAATTTGCCTCATTCCAAGGCCCACATGACCCAGTAAGTCTAGGTGTGGCACTCGCCGCTTTCGCAGCTACACTAATCGGCGTGTTTTCGTTAACCACAAGTCTGATTCTATATGTGCTCGGTAAACAAATCGACAAGATGTCGATGTCGACTAAGGTGTGACTCTGCGTGAGTCGCGTGGGAATGGAATCACCTCACGAATGTGGTCAGCGCCAGAAAGCCACGCACACACTCTGTCTACTCCAAGGCCAAATCCACCGTGAGGCACACCACCATATCTGCGAACATCGATGTAAAACTCATACGGCTCCCTTGGAGTTCCTTCCTCGTCGATACGCTTGAGAATCTCCTCCTCGGACCATGTTCGCTCCCCACCACCGATAATCTCCCCATATCCCTCAGGTGCCAGTAGGTCGTGGCATAGCACATACTTGTCATCATCTGGGTCCGGGCGATGGTAGAACGGCTTGGCAATGCGCGGGTAATGGGTGAGGAAATGTGGCACGTCAAAGTCAGCAGTCAGAACTTTCTCCTTTGTATAATCGAGGTCTTGTCCCCACTCTATATCGACACCCATGCCCTGCAAGGTCTCTACCGCCTCATCGTACCTCATGCGCGGATATGGATTGTCGGCGTATCTTGCAATCAAGTCTAGGTCTCTGCCTAAACTGCTCAATTCACTTTCTCTCTCGTCAAGCAGGGTTCTCGAGATATGTCTGACCAGAGCCTCGCCGTGTTCCATCACATCGGAGTTTCCACCCCATGCAATCTCCATTTCCGCGTGCCAGAATTCAGTCAGGTGTCTACGCGTACGACTCTTTTCTGCTCGGAAAGATGGTGCTATGGTATACAGCCTCTCTAATGCCGGCATGGCTGCCTCAGCATACAGTTGCCAAGACTGTGTCAGGTATGCCATGCGTCCGAAGTAAGGGACTTCAAAGAGGGTGCTACCACCTTCGACAGCGCCAGCCACGAAGCAGGGTGCTTGGTATTCAATGAACTCGCGGTCGCGGAAATAGGAATGGATTGCCCCGAATACGCTGGAGCGGATCTTCAGCATAGTAGTCATTCGGTCGGTTCGCAGGTAGAGGTGCCTATTGTCGAGAAGGAATTCGGTCTCCCCACCGTCCGCTCCCTCCATCGCAGATTCTGTGATTGGAAATGGCCTATCTGGTGAGACTGGGCCGACAATGTCGGCCGCAGTTATCTCCAATTCGTGCCCACCAGGTGCTCGCTCATCGACATTGACTCGCCCGGTTAATTTCACGCTGGCTTCAATCAGGGAATTCTTCAGTGATTCAAACGTTTCATCACCGACCTCATCGCGCTTTGCGACGCACTGGATATGACCTGTGGAATCCCGCAGTACAATGAACTGAATCTTGTTTGAACCGCGGGTTCGATGAACCCATCCTGCCAACTCAATCTCTTGATCATCGTGCTTGCCCGACTGCACGTCACCGACCCACGTTGACTTCTCCATGTCGTCGCCTCAACTCACGCTGATAGACAACGGCTTTTGAATTACGACCTTGCGTATCTTGGGAACGTTGATGTTGGATGCCGTCTGTCCGGAGACCTCTCGGGGGTTACTGAATGCGTCTTCACCGTCCTGCTGATGCCCGCGCTGGTCTCAACATCAGCCAAAATCGGGCAGTGCGCACTTGCTTGTATGCGGTGGGCGGAAATGCTCTGTCTGATCCGTCAAAACCTGATGGGGATTCAACAGATGTTCTCGGCGCAGTACTCGATGACGTTGTCGACCTGCTTGAAGCAGGATACCGTGTGGTGATGACCCACGGAAACGGCCCACAAGTCGGCCAATTGCTGCTGATGGAAGAAGCAGCGATTGAGGCGGTGGATTACTTCAGTAAACCTGAGGGGCTGGATAATTGGGTGGCAGCCACTCAAGGAACTCTCGGACACGATATTGCCACTCGGTTGGATGGTGTTCTAACAGGAAGGGGGCGGCATGAACAGGTCGCAACCCTGCTAACTAGAGTAGTGGTTAGCGCAGACGATGATGCGTTTTCTGAGCCGAGCAAACCGGTAGGTCCTGTGATGAGCGCAGAAGCGGCGACTGACGCCCCCGAAAATTGGGTGGTGAAGGAGACTGCTGTCGGCATGCGCAGGGTAGTCGCTTCACCCGAACCGCTTGAGATTCTCGATGTTGATGCGATAGCCGCACTGGTCGATGCTGGTGCGGTGGTCCTCGCTTGCGGTGGAGGTGGAATACCGGTTATCATCGGAGATGATGGAATTCACGGTGTTGAGGCAGTTATCGACAAGGACCGCGTCTCAAGTCTGCTCGCGCGTGCGCTAGGAGTCGATTTGCTCATCATCAGCACAAGGGTTGACTCAATACGCTTGAACTTCGGATCAAGCGATGAGAAGTCACTACGGCTAATTGCTGCCGCTGACCTTACTGCATATCAGGCACAAGGTCAATTCCCAGCGGGCAGCATGGGTCCAAAGGTCGAGGCTCTGCTTGCTGCAAAAATTGCTATTCCCGGCATGGAAGTCCTACTTTGCCAGCCAGGTGATGCATTGTCTGCAGTCCGAGGACTTGCTGGAACAACGGTTGAGGCATGAATGGATTACGCCTCTACTCTATTGATTTCTAGAGCGGGCGATAGGGGGTTCGAACCCCTGACCTACGGGTTAAGAGCCCGTCGCTCTACCTAGCTAAGCTAATCGCCCAACCCGGCGACCGTCCGCCCCTCTATGATAGTGACGGCAGAGGAATGGTGCGACTACAGCCGTCCATTCGGTTTACGCAATATCTCGCATCCGTCAGGAGATGCTAATACAACTACATCGCAGATTCCGGTGAACAGTCCGACCTCAACCACACCGGTGATAGCCCTGAGGTCGGCTTCAAGCGCCACTGGGTCAGAGATGCTAGCACCAAAATGCGCGTCAAGAATCGGATTTCCATTGTCTGTCAAGTAATCCTCACCCGCCTGTTGTCTAAGCACTACTGAACCGGAGCATAATGCAGATATTCTACGCATTGTCTGTTGGCGCCCGTAGAGATTTACCTCGATAGGTAAGGCGAATTCTCCGAGGACAGCCACCTGCTTACTCGCATCTGCAACTACAACCATCCCACCGCTGGATTCTGCAACTATCTTTTCTCTCAGCAGTGCGCCACCACCGCCTTTGATGAGATTAAATTGAGGGTCGAACTCATCCGCCCCATCGATGACAATATCCAAACCCTCACAGTTGGCCCAATCAAGCAGCGGTATCCCCTCTGCAATAGCCTGGTTCTCGGTGGCTATGCTCGTTGGAATCCCCTCAATCTTCAGCCCTTCCTCGCGCATCCTACGCCCTAGTTCGGCTAC
>CAZYIX010000032.1:11080-14583 GCA_964647665.1 uncultured Candidatus Poseidoniales archaeon | reverse complement strand
TCAGCATCAATCTCTGGTAATGGAACTGCACGAACCCATCCGAAGATGTCCGCCGCTCCTTGAGTCTGAATTGCGGTCAGTGCATCATACAACTCATTGGTCACCGGCCCGACCTCGTTGTTGCAATACATCGTGCAGACCTCACCCTGACAGATTGCTCCAATCGGTGAAATGACTGCTGCGGTTCCAGCACAGAAGCACTCGTCAGCAGCTAATACGAACTCGATTTCCACCTTCTCCTCGATGACCTCGTAACCTCGGTGCCTAGCTAATTCGATAATCGAAAGGCGAGTGATTCCCGGCAGGATAGTTCCGGTAAGTTCTGGAGTGTAGATGACTCCGTCTTTGACACAGAAGAAGTTGGCCGCACCTACCTCCTCGATGTAGCGATGTTCGACCGCATCCAGATAGATGATTTCCGCGAATCCCTCTTTCTTGGCGTTCTTGCTCGGCATCATTCCCGGCGCATAGTTGCCGATAGCCTTGACTGAGCCTGAGCCACCGGGTGCAGCCCGGTGGTGGTCATCAGAGACTTTGAGAGAAATCGGATGCATTCCTCCCTTGAAGTAGGGTCCAACCGGGCACACGTAGACAATGAAGGTGTAAGATGGTGAAGGAGCCACCCCAAGGATAGCCCCCGTTCCCCACAATACAGGGCGAATGTATAGTGCACCTTTGCCGGTAGGTGGTACCCAGCGAGCATTGGCCGCGACGACTTTCTCCACCGCATCGAGGAACATTTCCTCTGAGACTGTCGGCATGCCCAGTCTATCTGCGCCGGCATTCATTCGAGCGGAGTTGTGTTCTGGCCGGAATAGGACGATTCCACCGTTGACGCTGCGTTGTGCTTTCATTCCCTCAAACAGTCCCTGGCCGTAGTTCAGCACTCCAGATGCTGGTGAGATTGTCACATCAGCGAATGGCTTCATCTCGCCCTCCTGCCATTCCTCTCCAAGTTTGCACTCGGCGACATACATCATGTCGGTTGGCGTGAAAGAAAAGGTCAGAGCGTCCCAATCGATGCCCATCTTATCGCCCACGCCCTCACCCCGTTTCGACATGCGCGCTGCGCTGTCGGCACGGCAACAGCGGGGGCGGTAAACAACGGTTGCGCCGTATAGAGCACCTTGAACCGGTTCTGACAGATTGCAGCCACAGGGTTGATGGACACCCGACGCCAACGCTGGTTGCGAGGGTCGCTGATGAATTGGTCTGAGCAGGTATGCATCGTCGCTGCTGACTCGCTGAAACATCGTGGAGTGAAGGATGAGCGCACTTTGGTTGAACTATGGTGTCGTGCGCGTGAGGGTCACTCAGTGCTATTGTTGGTCCGTGGTCTGCGCCCTTTCCTTGAGATATCTCTGCTCGGTAAATCGCATGCACTGCCCGCTGATATCGAAGAGCGTCTTGCAGCGGTGACCAGCATTAGGGAAGTCACGGGAATACATGACCCGGTTGACAAATTCACTGAACTCGGAGATAAACCACATTGGAAGGTCGAGGTAGGTCAACCCTACGACATTCCCAAGGTGCGCAATAAATTGGAAGGAGAATGGGAACTGTCGAGTGCTGATATTCTGTTTTTCCAGCGATTATTGCTCGACTGCGACCTTGGCCCCCATATTTCCTATGATGCTGAGGTGTTGTGGGCTGGCGGTCGTGCGCCAACCGCTCTGCTCGATTCGTTGCCCGATGATAGGAAAGGAGAGGATGCTCGGGCAGATGGCGCGAGTCGAATCCGAGAAGCCGGTGGTCGTGGCCTGTATCCGGTCGATGTGATTGCAGTTTGTGATATGGCCGCGCTAGCAGCAGTCGATGCCTTTGCGGCACCTTTGGTGACCTTTTCATTCGACCTTGAGACCAGTATCGAACATGGTACGATTTTGTGCGCTGCGGCGGTTATCGACAGACCAGCAGCGCCCGAGACAAAGCGGCGTTCCACCCACACATTCCGAGGCAATGAGAGTGAGATAATGGCTGGACTCACTCGCTTGGTGCGTGAATCGGACCCAGATATCATCACTGGCTACAATATTGACAATTTTGACCTGCCTAAGATAGATTCCCGCGCCAAAAGAATGAGCAGAAGCGGTGTACCACTCGACCGTGCCGAATTGGCTGGCTGGGGACGTGTACCTTGCATAGAGAAGGAGGCGGAGTGGACCCGTAATCGAGGTGCACCATTGCTCGCCTTCCGTCGTCAGAATCGGAAGTGGGACCTGCGTGGTCGCTGCATCATGGATGCGTGGTGGCAGGCGAGGATGACCTTACGGCCCAAGCGTGAGACCTTGCGCTTTGTTTCCGAACTATTGTTTCCAGACCGAGAAGAGTTGCGAAAAATGGATGTTGATGCAAGCAAAATGGATGAGGAATGGGCTGCTCGCCCTGACATTGTTCTCGAATACTGCGCTCGTGACTCACTGCTCCCCATCGAAATACTCGACGCGATTTCAGCAACCGCTCGCAAGGAAGCATTGGCTGCTGTAGCGAAAGTTCCGTTGGAAACTGCAATCTCTGGTACTACTTCGCAATGGTTGGACAGTTTGGCAATCAGGCAGGCCGACCGGGAGAATGTCGCAGTCCCGATGACCCGTCGCGGTCCGCGTTCGAATGCGATTACCGGCGGCTATGTTCACGAAGTGGAGGCTGGAGCCCATCCATGGGTTGCAGTTCTCGATTTCAAGTCGATGTACCCCTCGATAATGATCGCCAACAACATCTGTTACACGACTCGCATCGAGGATGCGCGCGGCGATGCTCCTGATGATGCGAATCTCATCAACGAATCTCCCACAGGCGCGCGGTTTGTGGATAAGCAGGTACGAAAGGGCCTGGTGCCTCAATTGCTGGTCTCTTTGATGGAGCAGAGAGATATTCACAAATTGGGGATGAAAGAGGCAAAGTTGGCTGATGATGCTGCTTTGGCTCACTTCCATGACCAGATGCAATTCGCTGTGAAAATTCTGATGAATTCCTTCTACGGTGTCTTCGCTTCATCATTCTACCGTTTCACCCACGCTGACCTTGGCTCGGCCATCACAGCGTGGGCCCGAGCCAATATCAAGGCCATCATCCGGTCACTGGAGGAAGAAGGCCACCAGGTGGTATACTCCGATACCGATTCGATATTTGTCAGCGTGCAAGTCAGCGAAGGCAGTCCGACAAAGGACCCGCGTGCCGATGGTGAATCCGCATCAAAGAAGGATTGTGAGAAGTGGGATGCTGCGGTGACGCGGCTTGGTGAGTTTGGTGAGAGTCTAGCCAAACGTTTCAGCGTGGAGGGCGCTGAACTTGAGTTTGAGAAAGGACTTGCCGTGTTTTTCAGTCACGGTGCAAAGAAGCGTTACATCGGTCGCGTGGTGCTTCCAGAGCCAGAATTGCTGATTCGCGGCTACGAAGTGAGGCGCACCGACTCATTTGACCTGCTCACCAAGACGATGATGGCCGTGTTTGAGATGATTCTTGATGGTGAATCCGATAAGGCGACCAAATATGTTGTCGAT
>CAZYIX010000032.1:0-11070 GCA_964647665.1 uncultured Candidatus Poseidoniales archaeon | reverse complement strand
GTGAAGGCAGGCGAGGCCGAGACTGCCGATTTGGTCATCAGCCGTTCCTGCAAGGGAAAGGTGCTGCCTGATGGTAGTGTGGATTTTGATTCAGTCTACAGCAACCCGAATGGTCTGCCCTACGTGCGCGCCGCGCGTAAACGAATCGAGCGGGGCTTTGCTTTCACCCCGGGGATGAAGGTCTCCTATATCGTGACTAATTCCAGTCAGAGCCCAATGGATGTGGAGCCATATTTGGTTTCAGAGACCGGTGAGGACCCTCCACTCCCTGACCGGTCTTTTTACGCGTCGCGACTCGCGCGTGCGATGGGGAGGATTACTGAGGCATTCGGCTGGAGTGAAGATGATCTACTGCAGGGAAACCGTCAATCTTCATTGTTTTCAGATTGGTAATTGAGGGGTACGAGTCAGCGAATGGTTCATGGCGGACTAGCATGCCCTTCATACCGATGCGTACTACAATTGCGCTACTACTGTCCGTTCTGTTGCTGGCTACCGCCAGTGCAGGCTGCTTGCAGTCATTCTCTAGCAACAAGTCCCCTACTGTGGCTATGTCGGTAACGCCCACTGGCACTGTTTTTGTCGGTGATTTGCTCACTTTCAGTGCTGTAGGTTCATCGGACCCAGATGGTGATGCTTTGACCTACAATTGGGATTTTGGTGATGGGAATACCGGAACCGGACTGCAAGTGACACATTCTTACACATCCGCTGGCACATTCGATGCTGAACTTCGCGTCAGCGATGGTGATTATGAGCAGACGGAGACCATCGAAATCGTCGTTGCGCCTGTCGGCGCGATGATGCCAACCGCTGACATCACCCACTACAAGGACGACGATTGCATGGGTGAAGAACCCGCGGCTGGCACCCACATACTCGTATGGCTTTGCGAAGAGGACCTCGAAACCAATGATGATACTGTGGATATGACCGCTACTGTCAGCCTTGACGCCTCCGGCTCCACTGCTGGCGATTCTGCTTCTTATCTGGTGGACTACGAGTGGGACATAGACATCTACACCGATTCGGATTCAGATGGCGACCTCGCCAACGATGTGGACCTTACCGGAGAGACCGTTGATTGGACCAATGTACCTCCTGGTGAGTACAAGATTAGCCTCACAGTTCGAGATAACAACGGCTTTGTGGATACCGATGAATTGCTGGTCTATGTCAACTACCGTGGGGTTTGGGCCGAGTTCACCATCGATGCCAATCAGACCACTGCGGCTAAGATGACCTTCGGCTATCCGGTGGTTTATGACCAAGAACAGAAGAATACCATTCGCTATGTGAGGGTGAAGGTAACTTATCCAATTGAGGACGACGATTGGGTTGCTCCAGGTGGTTCGCTACAGGAAAACAGGCTGGATTTGTATGGCTACAACCACACTGATGAGGAGGTCGGCAATACCTCTGCAGTCGGCGACGACGACCAAGTTTACGGCGACTGTGACGATGATGACCGCTGCCTTTGGATGCAGGTTTCAACAAGTCAATTCCGCAATTTCCTCTCAGGTGATTGGACTGTGGATTTGGTCAATTCCAAGCACCACGATACACTGGTCAAAGAGTTCGCTATCGAATTAATCTACAAGTGATTCGGCGGAGACTGAACTCATTTTCCCCCTACGGGGGTCCTCGCTACCGATAGATGCGTTGATATATGGGCGGACGGTCGCCGGGTCGCTTCAATGGAGTGAACCAATATGGGATCGCAGTGGGAAGACAAGAGTAAGCCGCATTTGAACATCGTGTTCGTAGGACACGTAGACCACGGAAAGTCGACGACAGTTGGTCGTTTACTTCTCGATACGGGACATATAGAACAGCACGTTATCGACGGTAACGAGAAGTTAGCCTCCGAGCAGGGCAAGGCCGGATTCGGCCTCGCGTACGTGATGGATGGACTGAAGGAAGAGCGCGAGCGTGGAATTACCATCGACGTCGCACACAAGGAATTCTTCACTCCTAATTACTACTTCACCATCATCGACGCTCCCGGTCACCGTGACTTCGTCAAGAACATGATTACTGGTACCAGCCAAGCTGATGCCGCTGTTCTCTGCGTGGCTGCAAACGACGGTGTGAACGCACAGACCAAAGAGCACGCATTCTTGGCTCGCGTTCTCGGTGTCAAGCAACTCATCGTTAACATCAACAAGATGGATATCTCCGGTGTTGACTTCTCTGAGTCTCGCTATAACGAGGTCTGTGAGGAAGTTGGAGGACTGCTGACTATGGCTGGCTTCAACATCACAGACATTCCAATGATTCCTTGTTCCGCTTTCAAGGGTGATAACGTCTACAACAAGAGCGATGACCTTGGATGGTACAGTGGCCCAACTCTATTCGACGCCATAGACTCAATCCAGATGCCTCCGAAGCCTACCGACCGCCCGCTGCGCCTTCCGATTCAGGATGTGTACAAGATTAGCGGAATTGGTACAGTTCCTGTCGGTAAGATCGAGACAGGTATTCTGCACTCTGGCAAGACTGTCATGTTCAACCCCAGCCAGCAAAGCGCTGAGGTCAAGAGCATCGAGATGCATCACACTGTCGTCGACAGGGCAGAGCCCGGTGACAACGTCGGATTCAACGTCCGTGGATTGTCAGCTCAGGATATCCGCCGTGGCGACATTGCCGGTTACACCGACAACGAGCCAAACTTCGTCCGCCACGACGAGACATTCGTTGGACAGATTCAGTTGATGGACATCCCCAAGGCTGTCGCGGCTGGTTACACCCCGGTGTTCCACGCCCACACCTCACAGGTCGCAGTCCGCTTCGTTGAACTACTCGAGAAGCAGAAGGCTGGCCAGAAGGAGGCAAACCCTGCCTTCCTAGTCACAGGAGATGCATGTCTGGTTCGCTTCCAGCCTACCAAGCCGATGGCAATAGAGCAAATGGACGTCTTCCCGGAGTTGTCCCGCTTCGCTATCCGTGACATGGGCAAGACTGTCGCCGCCGGCGTTTGCATGAAGATAGAAAAGAAGTGAGCATGAGCTCATACCAAACATGCAGACGACGAGGGATAACAAATGCCAGTCGTCACCACAATCAAGTTGACCGGCGAGAACCACGTCGATGTCGATGAGGTCTGCAAGAGAATCAAGGGCATATCTACGACTACCGGCGTTAAGTTGCGTGGTCCGATTCCTCTACCGACTCGTCGCTTGGTTGTCCCTTGCCGTAAAGCACCTGATGGTGAAGGCTGTGAGACTTGGGACCATTGGGAAATGCGTATCCACAAGCGTTTGCTTGAATTGGTCACTAATACGGCAAAGGATGAGACAGCCCTACGTCAGGTTCTGCGAATCCCGATTCCGGACACCGTCACCATTGAACTCAGTCTGCGCAACGTCGCGTGAGTTCACAGTGGTGTAAGTTCACAGTGGTGCCGCTTCGGCTATCCCTGCAGCGATTAGCGTCTCAGCAAACAATGCCTCGCAGTTGTGTACATCGCCCTCAAGCAGTTCAATATCTTCTCCAGCCTCGTCAATCAACGGTTCATCGAGATCCTTGAGAATCATGATTCGCATCATTCCGTCATCTTCCTCTTCTCCCGCCTCAATCTGCTGGTCTGTCACCTCAATTGATTCTGTAGGCTCCTCATTGGGTTCAGATTTATCCTGGGCAGTTTGTTCGTTGGCCTTCTCCATCATTTCTGGATAGCCTTCGACCGCCATGACGCGTTCCTCCTCGTCGACATCTTCAGTACCCCAGTCATTACTTTCCTCGAGGTTACTCTCCTCCATCGGTGGAGGTGATGCTTGGGTGAGGGTTCCATCGCTGACGAATGAATCCAATTGTCCTTGACCGGCGGGAGTCATTGTAACCGCGACGCTATCTGCGACCACGCCTTGCTGCAGTGCCTTCCATGAGACATTCTGCTTGTACTGCTCAATCAGTTCACCTACACCGGCATGGAAGGCTCTCTCGGAGGGGTCGTGCCTTGTCCAGTCAATTGCCTTCAACATGGCACTGGTATCGAGATTAGCATCGCCGAATGGCGTGCTGGCCAACTCAGAGGCGCCAGCGTGGTTCATGAATGCGTTTAGCCGATGTTGGGTTAGGTCGGCGATGGTCTTGCGCAAATTTGCTTGTCGCCGTGATAATGTCTGCGCCCTGACAGACCATCCCTCTGTGCGGCCGACTTCCGCGAGTTCCATTTCCACGTGTTGTAGCAATTGACTGACGGTATTCCAGAAATCTGGATGTGGTAATTCGATTGGCACGCGCCGCTTAGCCTGTTGGCGCACTAAGGCGTATAATTGGCGTTCAATAGCGGCGAGTTGTGGGCCTTCAAGCCGTTCTGCACCGCCCCTCATACTACTCGCCATCGCTGCCGCCCATCGGTCGTGACGTAGGACGGCATATGAACAATACAGAATCAAAGTCGCCCTACGGGCGCCGAAACGTGTGAGCGGCGTGTTCAAACCGGAATGAAGTGGTGGAGATTTGTAGGAGGCGTAGCCATGTCGCATCTGACCACCCCCCGAATCCGGTCTTTGACATCTAATTCCACAGCTTCATCGCTGATTCTGACCATCGTCATGTTGGCAGCCAGCCTTGCCCCTCTCGCCATAGCGGACACAGGGCAATATGTCGGTACAACCGAGCCTACTATCGATTGGCAAGACCCTAGCACAGTGAATGGAACAGTGACAAATCTGACCTTTGACGGATTTGAAGTTCCAGCCAACTCAACCATTCTTGACGGCTGGCTCGACGTGAGCACGGATGGGTTGGTTCCCTCTGGTAATGGGACTCATTGGCGAACTGATGATGCTGTTAGCAACTTCAGCGCAGGTGTGTTCAATGGCAGTAGTACCAATGTGTTCAACGGAGATTTGTCGCTTGCAGTAAACCATACAGTGGGTCGAATTGACGACCTTGAGTTCCTAACCAAGCGATTCCAGAAGTTTACTCCTAGCGGCCCGAATGGGAACGCCGCCAACATCTGGCGAATATCTGAACCAGGGTTGATGTCCACTCCACTAACGTGGAATGCGACAGGTCGGCTGATGGCCGGCGGCATTGCACCTTCACTTGCAACCAATGGGACTCTCATCGCTGCGACTCTCCCTGAGGACCCAGTTCCCGCAGGAACCCATGCATGGTTGACCAGTCAACAGTATCCGATTCCCGGTGTGGTGAATGATTGGAGCCTAGAATTCGACCACTGGGTGCACCTGCCTGCGACTAATACCAGCACAGGCAGCGGAGGTGCTTGGGTGGAAGCGAGTATCGATGGTGGCTTGAGTTGGCAATGGATAGAACCGGTCGGTGGCTACGACTGGAATACCTCGATATCAGCACCGGTACCCACCGGTGCTCCTGCTACCTCTACGGTTAACTCAACATCAGGAATGACCGGTTCTTTCCCAGCCTTCGGAGGGCATGGTGCTTCTGGCTGGCAGCGGGCGATATACGATCTCAGTCAATTGAGTGTATCAACCGGAACTTCGCTACAGTTCCGTTTCGTGGTATGGACCGACCCTACAAGTGCGGTAAACCGACCCGGTTGGCATGTAGATAACATCGAGATATCCAACGAGGGGGCTCCTCCCGGGAGTTGGTTCCACGGCAATCTGTATGGGGAATACGCGGCAGATGCCTATGGTGCGCTTACCGTCCCGGTACAAATCGACCCAGCGCCCGGAAACGGCTCAGCAGGAGTTTGGATGCTACGCTACTGGGTGGATTTCGATTTGGAAGGCGGATATTGGGATAATTACGACATCCACATCTCGAACGACAATATTTCCTGGTATCGGGTTTCACCAGCAGGAGGGATTCCCGGTTTGTATGGAATTACCATTGGCGGAGTGACATATATGGAAGAAACCGGAGGATGGAAGGAAGTCGCACACGCGTTCCCCTCTAATTTTCAACCTAATGCCAACGGGTCGCTTCTGCTGCGATTCGCGGTTGAAACCGACAGCATGCCGGGAACTGGATTCGGAGGTTCGCTCAATCCACCAGAAGGCGTGTTCATCGATGACATTTCAATCACCTTGACCAATCAAGGAATAACCCAGACGATATGGTCTGAGAATTTCTCTACCGAGGCGAATGCGACTCACCAGAGGATACTTGGAGGAACCAGTGACCAATGGCAGCACCTCAATAGTATAGGCAACCATGGTCCATGGATTGAGAACTGGGGATTTGAGGGTGCTCCGCTTATTGCAGACGGTTGGACAGTGCAGACACACTACGGAGCCGGTTGGACATTTGGAGAGGTGAATAACAGCGCCGGTTACGGACCTGCACAGTGGACCTCAGGTAGCACCGGTGCAGGCATAGTTCTCGATAACCGTCATGCCCGCAACACTTGGAGTCATCTGATTTCTCCACTGTTGACAATTCCACAGGGCGCAAGCGCCAGACTTTCTTTTGACCACTTCATTTGTCTTGAATCCGGTTGGGATGCGGGAGTATTGTTTGTTTCAACTGATAATGGCACCACATGGCAGCAGTTTGGTACAAACATCCCCGATTTCTATGAGACTCTGCAATTGAACAACTCGCTATCACCATTGTATGGTATGTGGGCCTGGGATGGCAACACCAAGAAAGGCGGTTGTTTAACGAATAAATCGATGCAGCATGTTGAGGCCGATGTGAGTCATCTCAGTGGTCAGGACATCATGCTGCGTTTTTCTTTCTTCTCAGATGATCTGATTGAAGGCGATGGTTGGTATATCGATGATGTTGGGGTCGAGGTCGACTGGTTTGAGTCGAATGGGACGTGGATAAGTCCAGAAATATTGCCTGGACCATTTGGCTATGACCACATCTGTTACTCGGTAAACAGTCAATTATCTCCATTCGAGTTGAGTGGTATCTTGACCGATTCTTCTACAGGGCAGGTTCTCGGAACATGGCCAAGTGATGATTTGGTCAATGTCGATTCAGTCATGCATCCAGCGCTCAGGTTGCAACTGGATATGTCGACGACCGATGCGTCCCAATCACCGCGCTTCAATCACATCGGGCATGGTCCTTGTTTGGATTATTCCTTTAATGGAAATGCAAGCAACCCAACCTTGAGCTCGGTACTGCATAAGAGCGTCACGTTCTCATCCAGCCATCTATTTGATGAACTGGAGATGAATAGTCACTCCTCTGGCTTGTGGATTAGCATAGCCGACTCGGTAGATGGCACAGTGCTTTGGCAGGGTGCAGTGACCGGTGGGACTGTGAGTTTGGCCTCACCCACAACGTCGGTGGAAGTTGAGATACATCTGCAAGCAGGTGGCTGGGCATCGCATTTGAGTTTGCAGGCACAAAGGCTGATTCCGCTAGCGGATGCGAGTATCGACGTTGGCGCAGATGGAGATGCTGAGTGGACATGGTCCACAGCAAACGGCCAAGGGCCTGCTGGATACCAAATTTTGTTCATTCTTCCCGATGGAACAAGCACCCGTACAATATCCGAGGAGTTTGCTCCCGGAGGGAGCACCAACCTGACGATTCGACTTCCTTTGGATACTGTGCATCAAGCAACTCGTATTGGGTTGACTTATTCAACTCCGGGTGATAATCTCAGTCTCATTTTCACTCACTCAGTATTGGGGCAACTCGCTAATCACAACATTACTTCCAATACGACTTCGCTCAGTGGTTCAGATGTGCTGTCATACGATTTGTGGCATTCCAATTTACCTACTTCAGGTACCGTCGATGCTGTTTTTTCTGAGAGACAGTGGGCAGATGTGACCATTGAAGTGACATCAGTTAATGCATTGACAGCACAATTCCACCTTACATGTATTCGATACGATTTGAGCGAATTGGTAAGTGGACTTGGAGAAGAGTTGCGCGAATCAATGAATGCGACATTGGTTGATGTTGGCGCAGGTACCGTTCTCTACGGAATAGCGCATTTGCCCGTTCAGTTCAGTGCTGAATATGGTAGTGTGGGTATTGATGGTGGATTGACACACGCTCGCCGAATTGAGAATTTGGTTTACGCTACTCCCACTGGAACAATGGTTCCGCTGCGCAATTATACAGTGGTGACCGACCACACGCATCTGCTTGGTCCAAACGAATTAGATGCGGTGGATTTGCGTTTGGAATCCTCTAATGGTCATCATATTGAAATGCGTGTTGAATCACTTCACGAATCACCTACTTTCATCCAGCGTTCCGGCGATGATATGCTAACCCTGCTTACAGAGTTAAGCGAGGTTTTGTTGCAGAATGATGGTTCCATCCGAGTCCGCTGGGTATTGCAGCCTCAGTGGACTTTTGACGATGCTTCAACAATACTTGTCCTCGCTGAAGCAGTTGAATCCAATGGATTCACCCTTGGGCCAGCTCATGGTCAGATTGGTTCAAGCAACGTGCAGGCGATGGAGAATGACCTTGAAGCAAGGAATTGGGTGGTGCGTGATGACACTGGTAGACTTCTCTCCAACACGTGGGACGCCCGATATCCATTCTATGCCAAATCAGAAAGCACGTTAGTAATCACTGGCGGAATCCGCTTTGAAGGACAACAGGGCATCCATCCTGCTGAGGACTCATATCGATTAGCCATTCAGATATTGACAGAACAAGGAGAGTTCGCAGCATATGCCGAACATGTCGATGAAGGATTGTGGCGGGCCGAGGTTACTTTGCCAGCGGGTGCTAGTAATGTCACACTGCGTCCGGTTATCGTGCAACTTGGGCCGCTCGGAGTATCCACAACAGGAGTGCAGGATGCAACCAGTAATCTGATGAGTACCGAGGTGAAAATCGATTCTACCGCTCCTTCATTAGGTCCTCTGATGATTCACACCGCCTTTGGCGGACAGATGGCCGATGGAAATGTGGTCAACCCTCAGACGCTGTTACCACTGTGGATTGAGGTTCAAGATGAGGAGTTGCTGGGTACTATTGTCACTCTACATCATTGGATTCGTTCCATCGACGATGTAGATGGGGATGGAATCGCTGATGCATTCGAGTATGGGCAGCGCAGTGAGGTGCTCGGTGGAGTTCCACAAGGCTCTCTCAGAATTGATTTCGCTGGTTTTTCTTCTGGCATTGAGGGCGATGAAGTATCGTGTTATGTGACCGGCTCAGATTTCGCCGGGCATCCCTTTGTTGGAGGTGGCGGCCCCGGTCAAGACAATGATATCGCAACAATACAAGTCGATGTCCAATATCCTACACAGGTCTCACTAGCATCTCTTGACCTAGATAGGGAAGGTGACATTGCACTGCTTTCTGGCATCAAACATCAATTCGACTTCACTTTGATTGACCAAAATGGAGTGGGGTCAATCGATGAAGTTCGACTCCACATCGCTGGAGAGGATGTGGAACCTGCTGGTACTTTGGTCTGGCAACCTATCTCCAATCAACTCACAGCAATCCCTGGCAGTCACCTGATTTCATTTGGCTCAAGTGTTGAGGATCTTGGAGATGGTGCTTACCACATCACCCTGAACTTTGCAGTAGGCCTCAACGCTCCCGTTGAATGGCAGGTTGGGCCCAATGTGCCTGATTTGGTGATTACCGAAGGAGGTGTGCGCCAGATTCTTGGTACGGAGAACCTCGAGCATCTTGGCTGGGCTCTCGACCATCGTTTAATGTGGGTTGTCGATAATGCGGAAGACCTCACAGCACCTGCGATGTCGATTTTTGATGGTATGCTGAACCTTCAACCGGGCGACCGGTTTTCTCTCGATGCCAGCGTTCATCATCGCGCTCTAGATGAGCCAGTAGACATTGCTCTCGATGGAATGGTGTCACTCAGTATTGATGGTGGAACTGAGGAGGTATCCGATACAGCAGTCATGTCCGATGGCTCATTCTCTACTATTCAGGATATGTCAGAGGACATTTGGCCGGGCCCTACAGCTACGTTGTCAGCCAATTTAGTTGGGATTGAATCACTCAACATCAGTTTACCCAATCTGCAATTTGAGATTGCGATAGATAGCATCTCACCAAATCTTGAATTCCAACAGACCAGTCTTGTGATTCTACAATCGGATGCACTTGCAAATCAACTGGTTTCGTTCAACGTATTCGATGCAGGTGGCATGGGAGATACCCCCCTGACCTTGCAGTGGACCTACAGCCGATGGGGTGTTGATTTGGTCAATATGCAAGGTTCACAAGAAATTGGATTATCCGCTTGGTCAGACGGAATGTGGGTTTATTCCGACTACGTCGACTTCACTCCTACCGATCCAGGAGCATTGCGGTCAGGAGACCAACTGCTAGTCTGGGTTGAGGGCTCAGACCTTGCAGGCAACTCATTAATTGGTACTGGTACCAAATTTGCACCGCGTGCGCCTTCGCTGATGGTAATGTTCTTCCAACCACAGATTGTCGACGTACAGGTCAGGCCAGATAAACCGGAAGTTGGAGACATACTGGAGGTTGATGTTCGCATCACCAATGGTGGTAATCTCCGAGGAGACATCTCTGTAGGCCTTTGGGCGCAGGAATCACGTGGAGGCGGGGTTGAAATCATCAGGCTTCGAGATGTGAATCTCACCTTAGAAGCGGGTGAATCTATACTTCTCGCTCTCGATATTGAGGCATGGCGAGAAGGCGATCTGCAGTTGTATCTAGTATTGAATGAGGACTCAGAAACCTGGCAAACGGTTTCGGTCCCACGCGTTCATGAGCGAGGGGCCAGCAGCAGCGTCATCGACAAATTGGTGGAGAGTACCTTTGGCGTGGGTCTGCTTATTCTCATCTGCACGGCTCTAGGATTCGGATTAGCCATCCTTGCAATGAATAGGGATCAATATGACGAGTACGAAGACGACGGGGAACCCCTTGAATCAGATGATGAAGGCCCATTTGACGGCAATGAAACAGCAGATGAGGAGGATTGGCCTGAGCCTCCAACTATTTTCCCCGATGAGCAGAACCTAGAGACACCTCCACCCATCCCTCCAGGGCTTTCTGACGACGAAATAGACGATTCCGCATCGGAGGAAGAATGAACAACACCCCCTCGATGGCAATACGACGCAGGGGTTCCCGAGCGGCCAAAGGGGGCAGACTCAAGATCTGCTGCTAATAGCTTCGCAGGTTCAAATCCTG
>CAZYIX010000031.1:0-16537 GCA_964647665.1 uncultured Candidatus Poseidoniales archaeon | reverse complement strand
ACACAGGTAGGCCAAACCGAGTAGCGATTGTCAGCCAAACTGCAGCCGCCATCATTGCGGCGATGAAGGCATACATCAGATCATTAGCAAATGCACTGGTAATCAAATCAGTATTCTCAAAATCTACCGATAGGATGCCTTTGCGGACGGTATCCGTTACGGCATCACCTGCGAAGAAAGCCCCACAGAATTCGAAAATTGCTGCGATGATAACTGCTTGTTTGAGGGTTAGAGCACGACTCCCAACGGAAGTACCCATTGCGTTTGCTACATCATTGGCACCGATGTTCCATGCCATGTAGGCACAAACGGCGATTGACAGACCGAGGACGATCATCATGATTGGTTCCATAGTGCGGCCCGAGCGCGGAGGGTATATTACGGAGATTTAGGGTAATCTATATAGCACTATATATTCCGGGGATTTATGGCAAAGGGAATCGGTTCAATGGATGTTCGAAAACTCCAACTTACTGGAGGAGTTACATACACCCTTAGTTTACCAAAATTTTGGGTGGAAACAAATAAATTAGAATCCAGTGATGGGATCCAAGTAGATTGGAGACCATCTGGCGCACTAAGACTAACACCTGTGACGGATGTTAATGAGATTAGAAGAAGGAGCATAGTAATCCAAGAGGACATTCCAGATGCCGCTATTTTTGACCACCTTGTCGGGTCATATCTTTCTGGAGCGGACCAAATTGATTTCATATCGAGAAAAGTTATTGGCCGAAATTCAAAACTTGTAATTCGTGAATTTTTAAGGACTACAAGAGGTTTTGAAATATCTAGTGAAACCGATAAAGAAATTATTCTCGTTAGTTTATTGAGTGCTAGTGAGATGCCTCTCAGGGTAAGTATAAACAGAATGTATCAGCAACCTACATCCCTAATCAGAGATATTAGTGATGTGATGATTGGAGGGGATTATGAATTAATTGAGGACCATGAGGAAAGAGAACAGGAAATTGATTCTATACGCCTTCTAGTGGAGAGGCAAGTATCTTCTCTTCTTGATTCATACAAAGTTGCTGAGGCCTTGAACTTAGGAAGACGGGAAGCGGTAGAATTTGCAAATCTATCAAGATCTTTGGAAAGAATGGCAGATCATGCTAATCAATTATCAGGGCTAATCATTTCAACAGAAAAAATACCAAACATGAATCCGGACGAAGCGCCACTCTCACTAATTCCAATCTGGCAAGATGCGATGAGGAGTCTAATGCTGAACCTACGCACACATGATGCCGAAGAGATTGAAATTGCTCGCTCGAATTTAAAAAAATCTAAAAATGAATTGTTGGGTTATGAAGATAAATTGTGGTCGCAGAAAGAAAGCCCTAGCAGGATTCTTTTCAAATTCAAATTTTCAGAATCAATAAGAAGAATTTGTTCATATTCAAGAGACTTTGGAGAAATAATTCTCAATATGATGGCTCATTCAAATGTTATCGAAGATAATTGAAAATCAAATTAGTGAGGACACTAATTCTGGTTGTGTCAAATACAGTAATAAACCAATTCCTGCAAACATCATCATCCAGCTACCTACCATCTTAATCATATCAGTAGCCCTTCGTAAGAAGGCTTCTACCTTCTTGCTACCAACACCCACCACTACAGTGACAGACATCATGAGCAAAAATACGCTAAGCATGATTCCGCCAAGGCCAGCAATTACAGCAGAAGTACCACCAGAAAGTAAGTAGCCCAAATATGGCAATACAATTGCCTGTGGGAGTTTACAAAAACTCAGCAAATTACCTTGGGTAGGCATAGGTGGCGGATTACAGAATCAGCGTCGTCAACTCAGGGTTCGTGAGGTAAATGGTCAGCATGATGCCTGCAAACATCATCATCCAAGCGCCGACGAGTTTGATGGTGCCGGTGGCACGACGCAGGAAATTGATTGCCACCTGCCGTCCAATTCCGACTAATCCGGTCACGACTATCATCAGAATCAACAGACCTATCATCAACGCACCGAGTCCATATATCACTGCTTGATTGCTGAGCGTAGAGAGATAAATCACGAAGGGCAACACGGCTGCAGCGGTGCAATCGACTGATGCGGCAGCATACCCGAATCCGTACAGGTACATGTTGCGTCGCGGTGTGAAGGTCTCATCATCCTCGGTGGTCGAAAACTTGTCAATCCACTTCTGAACGAACCCCATCAGGTGCGCTGTGCCCCCCATCAGCATGAACGAGCCGAGCACGAACAACAGAATCGCGATGCTGAGCGCGAGATAGTGAATCAGTCCACTGCGAGCGAACGCCTCACCCATCACGACAGCGACGAGGCCGATAATCAGGAAGAAGGTCCACATGCCTAATCCAGACAACGTGCCGATGACGAGAGAATTCGGCATTTTCCCTTTCAACTTGCCAGCCTCTACCAACTCATCCTCACGAGAGCCCAATGAGAGATAGTAGGAGATGAACCCCGGTAGCACGGGGAATGCACAGGGCGAGAAATACACGAGAATCGAGAGCATCAGGCCAAGGAAGAATATGCCACCCATGCTCGTCTGCACATCGGCCAACCCGAAGGTACGCAACTCCTCAATCTCCTCTTGTGAGCCTGAAAGTGCAACAATCACCGCCGAATCGAAGGATTTCCAGCCATCGGGGGGCGTTCCAGTGCTCTCTTTGGCTACAACCCAGCCCTCATGATCGATGACCATCACGACGGGGATAGCTCCTGTGCCACTGGGTGTGAACAATCGCACCGGATCCGCGCGCTCATCTGTCGTCTCATTGAGAATAGCCGCAGTTTCGTTGCCCTGACCTAGCACATACATGGGCACTTCGTAGCCGGTCCCACTCGTGTTGAGGTATTCCACACTCTCGGAATACCAGGAACCATAGGCGACTATGATTATCTCGCTACCGGATTCATTTGCGAGCGTCTGCCATTCAGACTGCATGCTCTCAAGATGCACCTGAACGTAGTGACAACTGCCACAATCGTGCGCCATCATGTCGAAGATGACAACCTTGCCGCGGTGTTCGCTAAGGCGGAACCAGCCGGTCTCATTGGTGACCTCCGACTCGATTCCCGTTCGGTTCACCGTCTCAAACACAATTTCGGGTACCTGTTCAGACTCACCAGTGGACGACATCAAGGAGGTGGACAGTCCAAAGACGGAGAGCCCGGCCCAGGCGATTCCAGCGAACAGCACGACAGAGATGGCGAATGCGAACCAAGTCTGCTTCTCAGCGAAGATGCCGACATCACAGCCTGTCATCTGCTGAATGCGAAAGCGAAGCGAAGGATTCCACTCGGGTGTGGTCTCAAGTGGCGCCTCCTCAATGACCGATTCGATGAAATCGGGGTCTTCAGGGTCGCCGGCAGCGCTGAACAATCCTTCCTCAGCGTCCTCACTCAACGGCTCCACCGGAGTGAGCGGTGGGCGGCCCGTTCTTCAAACTCCGCCTTAGGTGCCCTTAGCACAATTGAATTGCAAACAGTTCATTGTGATTGCATTGGGGCTGCGTCAGCGTTAAGCCGCCCACGCGGGTGGACGGGCCCTCGGACTCGTGGTCTAGGGGTTTTGACGTTGCCCTCACACGGCGAAGATCGCCAGTTCAAATCTGGCCGAGTCCACCATTACTCAAGATGGGAGAGAATGTCAACGAGCAGGGACGATGCTCCGATACGGAAAGTCGCAGGATGCACGAAGCCGTCACCCAACGCGTGTCGCACAATCCCGATGTGTATCTCGGCATCGAATAGAGAACTGACTCCACCCGATACCTTCAATCCGCGCAAATTCCCGGGGTGCTCGTGATTCCAACGTGCAATGATTTCCGCTAACTGCTGAGTTGCATTGGGTGTGCAATTTCCGCGCTTGCCGGTGCAAGTCTTGAGAAAATCTGCACCAAACTCTAATGCTAACATCGCAGCGATGTCGAGTTGTTCTGAATCGAGTTCTGGAGTCTCTAGAATGACTTTCATTGTCACATTCGCCGCTGCTGCTCGGTAAGCGGCGATTCGACGTGCTGCGCTGCTGCCATCGCCGCGCTTCACCGCTTCAAAATCAATCACCACATCGATTTCATCCGCTCCCGCTGCAATCGCCACCTCAATCTCTGCAATGCACTGCTCAATCTCGCCGTCTCCATCAGGAAAACAGCCAGAGGCGCAGGCAATACCAATGCCGCTTTGCAAGTGAGTCTTGGCTAGTTCAATGTGCACCGGCAGCAGACAGATTGCTGCTGGACGATGCTGATTTGCAGCCTCGAGCAGTGCCAAAACCTCGTCATCGCTCTCATCGGCATCGAGTAGAGTCAAGTCGAGACAGGCGAGGCTCGCCTTGGCAACTTCGGCCGCTTCCATGTGGCGAGCCCACAGTTGTCACCGATGAAATCTCCGCATGTTCAAACGGTGTAAAATATGCACTCAGATTATCTACCGACTCGACGTGGATGCGCCTGAGACCAGTAGGTCTCGGGGGTGTTTTATTGAGTTCTGACAAGCAGATGCTATTGTGGTTCGATGAGAGCAGTATGGAAAATGTCTCTGACGTAGGAGGGAAAGGAGCTTCCCTCGGCGAGATGTACCGAGAGTTGACCGCACATGGTGTGAGTGTCCCAAACGGATTCTCGGTTACCGTCAACGCCTACCACGCCTTCGTGGATTCACCTATCGAAGAAGGGTGCTGGAATGGAGTATCAGAAGTAGAGGACCTGCCCGGGCTACGTGAGAAGGTTGTCTCCTGTTCCACTTTGCGAAAGGGCTTGCATATGTGCCTTGAAGGGGCGAATCAGCAAGACCATCTGGAAATGCTCGCTCGCTGCTCGCTCGCTCGCAATCTGATTGAGGAGAGCGTTGTTCCGGAGGTTGTTCGCGAAGCGATTTACGATGGATATCTTGAGTTGTGCTATCAGTATGGACCGGGAGTCGATGTGGCTGTACGCTCATCGGCGACCGTTGAAGATTCAGCGGAGGCATCCTTCGCAGGTCAATACGAATCATATCTCAACGTGCATGGCACAGAGAGTGTAATCCTGCATTGGAAGCGTTGTGTTGCAAGCCTGTTCACCGAACGGGCGGTCGCTTACCAGATTGGGATGGATATGGATCCGCTGGCTGCTGCTCTTGCTGTGGTCGTGATGAAAATGGTACGAAGCGACCTTGCATCATCTGGAGTCATTTTCACAATTGACCCGGACTCAGGCCATGAGGGAATCATCCACATCACTTCCTCCTATGGACTAGGAGAATTGATTGTTCAAGGAACTGTATCCCCCGATGGCTATCTGGTCTGGAAGGATGGATTGCGCCGTGGACATGGTGCAGTTGTGCACAGGAGGCTTGGATCCAAGGAACAGCGCATGGTGTATGCTGACTCCGGACAAGCGGATACTGCGATTGTGGACGTTGCGATGAACGAGCGCAAGTCTTGGTCCCTATCGCGCGAGGAGGCGCTCGAGTTGGCCCGAATGGCTGACAGAATCGAGTTACACTACGAGATGCCAATGGACATCGAGTGGGCCAAGGATGGCATCTCGGGAGAGTTGTTCATCGTGCAGGCGCGGCCAGAAACAGTTCACGCGCGCGCCTCGACCACCAGCCTGTTGCGTTACGTGATGGACCCGATGTTGGTCGCTGAGATGGTAGCAAAGGGTGGCGTCGTAGCCACCGGCCAGGCCGTCGGTAAACGAATCGGGTCTGGCCCGGTGCGTTGCTATCGGGATTACGAGGAAGTGATTACCTGCAAGCGAGCGCTGCGTGACCAACTAGGGCGCGGAGAGAATCTTGAGGAAATGGGTTGGGAAGAACGCGTCTTTGAGCAAGGAGATGTGCTTGTCACAGAAATGACCACGCCTGACTGGGAGCCGATGATGAAGCAGGCTTCACTGATTGTGACGCGAAAGGGCGGGAGAACCAGCCACGCAGCCATCATCGCCCGTGAATTCGGCATTCCAGCAATCGTAGGTTGCACAGATGCCACCAAATTGCTTGAAACCGGCATGGAAGTGACCGGCTCGTGTGCCGAGGGAGATGTTGGTGCCATCTACTCAGGAATCCAGCCGTTCGAAATTGAGACCATCGAAATTGACACGCAGGACAAGTTGGATACCAAGTTGAAACTCAACGTCGGATTCCCCACCAAGTCGCTGGCTGATTCTATGCTACCAGTGGACGGTGTAGGACTTGCAAGAATCGAGTTCGTCCTCACCGCAGAAGTTGGAATCCATCCGCTTTCACTCGCCCACACCGCTGACCTAGCCACTTGGTTAGAGAGCGGAGAAGCCCCAGAGGCCCTGATTCCATTTGAGGACGGTTTGGAAAGGGCCGGCAAGGAATATGTTGCGGAGTTGCTGAGCAAAATTACCAACAGGACGGCCTTCTATGATGACCCACGCGACCTGTTCATTGACAAACTCAAGGAAGGAATTGGCCTGATTTGTGCTGCTTTCCACCCGCGCCCAGTGCTGGTCCGACTTTCTGACCTGAAATCGAACGAATATCGCGAATTGGCTGGTGGGATGATTTTCGAGCCGGTCGAGGAGAACCCGATGATTGCGTGGCGCGGAGCTGCTCGCTATGTGGACCCTAAGTTCAGCCCTGCTTTCGAAATGGAATGTGCTGCACTGCACGCGGTGAAGAACGAGTTTGGCTTGGATAACCTGCAACTAATGATTCCATTCTGCCGCTCACCAGAGGAAGGTGTTGCTGTCAAGGGATTACTGGATTCGCGCGGAATCGGCAGGGCCGATGGAGTGCCGCTATTCATCATGGTCGAGTTGCCAAGCAACGTGATTGAAGCACAGCGCTTCATCGATGAGATGGAGTTGGATGGAGCCTCGATTGGCACAAATGATCTGGTGCAAACGGTCTACGCTGTCTCGCGTGATGACCTTGAAGGATACCTGCATCCAGTCGATGCTCGCTCACCAGCGGTCAAATCGATGGTGCGCAACGTCATCGCGACTTTCCGTAAAAATGACTTGGAAATCGGCATCTGCGGTCAGGCTCCTTCCGACCACCCTGAGGAATTTCCACCATTCCTCATCGAATGTGGAATTACCTCGATTTCAGTTACACCTGACACCGCTATCGCAGTCCGCATGGCGATTTCGGAGGCTGAGGACAAGCAACTTGAGGTCCTCGGCGCTGAGGGCGTAGAAGTCGAGGGTGAATGAGCGACTAAGTGATATTGGCGAATTGACTTCGCCAACCGGCGAGCACATGGCGGATGGACGAGCGGAGCGGGAACTGGCAATTGCTCAGCACTTCGGTTGGGAAGTGATTGATGCGGCGGAAAGGCGAGACGAAGTGTCGTGTACAGCACCCGACGGCTCACGAATCGCCCTACGCTTTGACTGGCCGTCTGTAGAGACCGGCAACCACTACCTCGAGGTTGAATCCCGTGAGAATCGTGATTCTTCATGGAAGGCGTCGGCCTTTGGACTCGCTCGCAAGAAGGTCGACCTTTGGGTGGTGGTCAATGCGGAGGAAGTCTATGTCGCAGATGTCAAACTGTTGAATAAGCGGCTGAAGCGAGTTCGCGGCGATATTCCAGACCATGTCTCTCGACGCAACACCGATGACCTCAACAAGCGAATGTATGCACGCGGTCACCTGCTGCCACTCGACGAATTGGAAGATTGCTGCAAAGTGATTTGTCAAAGCCCAGTCGAACCCGAGTGAGTCTGGATCCCGGTACGAGCACCTCACTCTTCTTCTCTCACCATACCAGAGTTTGATTCGTTACCACGACTCTTGAAATAACACCAAATGGCAAACGGGGTGCTCCAAAACAAGCCACCTATGGCCCCCATGCAGATGATAATAACCACCACCTCCAACCCGTTGTTTGGGGCTCCAAAAATCGGACCTAATACTGGAATTATGAAAGTGAGAAACGCCACTGGAATTAGGTGTTTCAAACTAGGTTCACAGCAATCGATGGTTTGTGATATTTTTTTGACGCTAAATGCGGACGCAAATATGACTACTAAGAAGGAAAGGATGGCTGTTGAAAATGAAGCAAAAGCAATATCGATTTTGACATTCAGCACCATGAAGAGAGCAACTAATGCCCCTGTTGCTGCTCCTGTCAAGAGAGTTTGCTTCCAGTTCAAGTTGTCACCAATCCCGAACAAACCAAATTGGCTTTTAAGAGGTGGGCCGACAATGGGGGTCTGGACCCTTGTGCGTCCGAACGGATGAATTTCTCCATTCAGCGACGGGAGTTCTGCTTCATACTTTTCTTGCCGCCGCTGCGGTTTCCACTGCGGTTTCCACTGCGGTTTCCACTGCGGTTTCCATTGCGGTTTCCACCGTTGCGGTTTCCACCGTTGCGGTTTCCACCGTTGCGGCTTCGAGTTCCACCGTTACGACGGTTGCCATTTTGCTGATTTCTAGCATGGTGACCAGCGCGCTTACTCCTACCATTCCTTTGCCCACCGTTTCTTTGTGGACGGCCGTGGTTTCGCTGTCCGTTACGTCTGGAGGATTGGTTTCTATTCCTTCTCTTCGGATTAGGTGGAGGAAAGTAACCCACTTCGTTTTTGGGCAGTTGGAAAAAATCTGGTGGTGTGAACTTGTAATTGATGCCCGCCTCCCTTTGGATGCGCTGAAATGCCCTTCTCTGAGGTTTCTGCACCAGCGAGATGACTGTACCTTCTGCGCCGGCACGAGCTGTACGTCCGCTACGATGCTTGTACGTCTTGCCGTTCTCGGGCGGGTCGTAGTGGATCACACTGGCGACGTCCTGTACATCAAGTCCTCTTGCCGCCACATCGGTGGCGATTAGTGCGATGCAATCTCCCTCACTGAAACGCTTCAGCGCTCTATCTCTCTGGCGCTGTGAAAGCCCGCCGTGCAGGGTGGCAACACTCAGACCGTTGTCTTCGAATTCATCACCGACACGGTCCACGCCCGCTCTAGTTCGACAGAAGACGATGCTACGACCACATTTGCGGACCGCCTCGGTAGCGATTTTAGTTTTCATCGAGCTTCGCATCAACCAGAAGAGGTGCTGCATGCAGTCCATGCTGACCTCCTTTGGTCCGACCTCGATTGTTACCGGGTCATGGAGGTAACGTCTTACCAGTTCGTCCACCTCATTATCCAGCGTAGCACTGAAGAGGATTGTTTGGCGCTCTGGATAGCATTGTTCGAGAATATCGCAAACAGGCTTCATGAATCCCATGTCCGCCATGCGGTCGGCCTCATCGATGATGATGATGTCAACCTCCTCGAGGCTGAGGGAACCCTTGTGCATCAAGTCAATTAGACGACCTGGGCAGGCGACGACGATGTCTACGCCGCGCTCAAGAGCGCGAATTTGCTTTCCATACGATGTGCCGCCGTAGATTGACAGAACCTCAAGATCGACCTTCGAAGCGAGTGGAGTGAGCACGGAGTAGATTTGTTCGGCCAACTCACGCGTTGGAGTTAGAATCAGGGAGGTCGGCAGTTTGGGGCGGGCACGCCTGCAGCGAGTGAGTAGTGGTAGGCCGAAGGCAAGCGTCTTTCCCGAGCCCGTCGGAGCACGGCAGCAGACATCTCTCCCAAGCATACCATCGGGGATAGCCTCTCGTTGAACCTCGAATGGTTCCGTGATACCCTTGGCGTCGAGAGCTTGCACTAGGCAACGCTCGACGCCGAGGTCGGAAAAGCTCGCAGAGGAGTCCATCAGTTGCACGCCGCCGCACGTCGAATATTTAACAACCATAGGTAAGGCCGATTGTGTTAGATTGGGTGAGGAATCACGTAGAGCAGCACCGCAAAGTAGTGAGTGATGCTGCCAGTCAACACGAATAGATGCCAAATCGCATGATTATACGCCATCCAACTCTTTGCGTAGAAGATGGTGCCAAGAGAATAGGAGACACCTCCTGCCACTACGAGCAACAGGCAAGCCCAACCATAATCCAAGGAGTATTCTATCAGTGGTTTGAACATCAGTAGAGCAGCCCAACCCATGGCTAGATACGGTACTGTAGAGACGTAATTTGGCAACTGCTTCTTCATCAGTAGAATGGTTATTCCAATCAAAGCAAAAGTCCACACGAAGGTGAACATGAACCAACCCCAGTTACCTCCCACGATTACCAAGACAAATGGGGTGTAAGACCCAGCAATCAGGATGTAAATGCCGATTTGGTCAATTCGGCGCATCACGTTCTTCCCGCGCTTGTTAGTCAGTCCGTGGTAGAGCGTCGAACAAATGTATGCAACCAGTAGACTGAGACCATAAATGATGCAAGTGACTATCTTCCAATTGTCATCGGTGGCTAGGCTTTTTGTCACAAGGAAATACAAGCCAATTATCGACAATAATACGCCTACTCCAGAGGTGAGGGCATTAGACAACTCCTCGTCTTGCGAGTCAGACTCCTCGCTGGCCTCACCAAGTTCCGGCATACACTCACCCTTCGCTGCTCAGGACGACTGGCGGACTACTAATTCATGCATCTGTCAATTTCGTCAATGCTGCGCCTCAAAGTCGCGCATGAATCCTACCAGCGCTTCGACTGAAGATATCGGGCAGCCATTGTACAGACTTGCTCGAATACCGCCGACCGAGCGATGGCCCTTGAGTCCACCAAAGCCTGCAGCAGTCGCCTCGTCAAGGAAAACAGCCTCAAGGCTCTGGTCAGCCAGTCGCCATGTGATGTTCATCCGCGAGCGCGAATCGGCATTTGCATGAGGCACCCAGAAATCGCTGCGGTCCAACTCATCATACAGCAGAGCAGCCTTAGCTTGGTTGCGAGTGATTGAGCCTTCAAGGCCACCGTTTTCCTCGAGCCACTTGAATACACAATCCAGAACAAAGATTCCGAAGGTGTTGGGGGTGTTGAATAGCGAGCCTTTGCTGGCGTGGACTCCGTAGTCAAGCATGGTTGGCAAATCGTCGCCAACCCGAGACATCGCCCATGGAGACAAGATGACGAGGGTTACACCAGATGGCCCCAGATTCTTTTGTGCGCCCGCGTAAATCACATCGTGAGATGAGACATCGAGTGGTACTCCGGCGATATCGGAGGATGCATCCAACACCCGCGGCTTGCCACCGCAATCGGGCAGGTGGTGGAATTGCGTACCATACAGCGTGTTGTTTGAGGTATAGTGGACGTAAATCGCCTCGTCGCGGATTGCGTAGTCGCCATCGCGTGGAATTGACTTGAAGCCATTTTCCGAATCATCCCACACTGCCTCGGCATCTCCAACTCGCTTGGCTTCCTTCAATGCCTTCTGTGACCAGCCTCCGCTGACCAAGTAATCAGCCGCTTCGCCCGGCCTCAACAGGTTGAGGGCAGTCATGTAGAACTGTAGTGATGCGCCGCCTTGCAGCAGCAGGACGGTGTAGTCATCAGGAATTGAGAGTACGCGGCGTATTCGTGCCATTGCGCTGTCGACAATCGCCTGAAAGGTTGTGCTTCGGTGGCTAATTTCGCATAGTCCGAAACCGGAGTCAGCGAGGTTCGGCAATGCTGCCTGAACTTCTGCAATGACCGACTCAGGCAGTACCGCTGGTCCGGCGCCGAAGTTGTGGATGCGACCTGCTCGTGTCACAACCCGAGGGCGTCGCCTCAAGTCTTTGAGTGCTTTGCATTCATCGTGAGGGTTTGATTGATGACGCAGCGGCGGGTCGGCGCATCGTGCTGTCCATCGGACTCGTCATGCTGCAAGGCGCTCGCCATGTCCACATGGCTGCGCTGCGCGATGCAGCAGAAGAGTTGGGAATTGCCATAGAAATTCACGAATTGCGTAAAGCGAGCGACATTGAACAAGCGCAACCATCAGCGATGGTCATCCCCGGTGGCGAGTCAACAACCATGCGGCTAACTGGCAATGCGGATATCAGCAAATTGCTTCCAGCATTATTCTCTTGGATTCGCCAAGACGAAGCAAGACCAGTGCTTGCCACCTGTGCTGGAGCGATCCTGATGTCAGAGCCACAGGATGGAGGAAAGCCGCTTATCGATGCACAAGTGGACCGAAACGCCTTCGGCAGTCAGGCCGATTCATTCGAGGCACACCTCGATTGCCCATTGCTTGGGGATGGATTCCCCGGCGTATTCATCCGCGCTCCGCGCTTCACTTCCGTTGGCAAGGATGCCGAGGTAGCAGCATCACTGGATGGTGAGACAGTCGGGGTCATACAAGGCGGGCGTCTAGCGTTGACCTTCCATCCTGAACTGTCTGGGGACACTCGATTCCACGCCTGGCTGCTCAAGCAGGCTATCGAAAACGAGGTGGTTCCGGTATGAGTTTACAAATCAGATTACCTTCCTTACCCGAACCGGTCGAGCCTCCAACAGAGGACGAGGCCGAGGGTTGCATTCAATGCCAACTCGGCAGCAAACTGGTGCTATTCGTCACCGGACATTGCCACTGGATGTGCGACTATTGTCCGTTGAGCGAGACCCGTCGTGAAGTCGACTGGATGTATGCAAATGAACGCCGCTGCGCAGTCGATGATTGGGCGGCGGTCATCGAGGAGGGCACAGCGATGAAAGCCACTGGGACAGGCATCACAGGCGGCGACCCGATGATGGCGCGAGAGCGCTCTATAGAAGCGTGTAAGCAGTTGAAGTCCGCCTTTGGGAAAGACCACCATATCCACCTGTACACCAGCATTCCATTCCCAGTGAAGCACGCTGCTGAACTTGCTGAAGGTGGACTCGATGAAATCCGATTTCACCTGCTCGACCTCAAGTTCGACAACTACCGCGAGACCATTCAGGCGTGCGTTGATTCAGGTATGCAGGTAGGAGTGGAACTGCCGTGTGAACCCGACAAGGAGCAAAGGCTGTTCGAGTTACTCGACGAGATGCGAGAAAGTTCTGTGCAGTTCCTCAATCTCAACGAATTGGAAATCACCGTCGGAAATTACGACAATATGGAGGTTCGTGGATTCAACCTCTCTGACGAGATTACCGCCGGAGCCGAGGGTTCTGGGCCGCTGGCCAGACGCCTGCGCGCCAAGGTCGAGGCGGCGAACAACCGGTTGCCATGCCCGGAATCAGCAGATGGAAGCGTGCATGAGCAATTTGGATTCAATGTGAAGTTCTGCTCTGCTTCCTACAAGGATGCAGGGCAACTGCGGCGCAGATTTGAGCGTCGCGGTGAAGCGACTATCGCGCCGCACGAGCAACTTACTGAGGATGCAACACTAGTGTTCGGAGCCATCTACTGCAATGAGGATGAGGCTGCGGCTCACATCACTGAAATTCGCGCCGAGTGTGGTGTCCCACCTCAATTCCTCTACCACGATGAGGATAATGGTAGAATCGAGATTCCTCTGTTTCTCGCCGAGGGGATTGCTGAGGAAGTTGATGCGCCGGTTGCGTTGGTGGAAGTCCACCCTACTCATGAGAGGCTCGAGGTCAGTCTGGTCTGGCTGAATGACGTAAGGCCGGAATGAAGTCGTCGTCGGGTTCAAAAACGGCCGTTGAATAGCAACCTCGATGAGTGACGAGTCTGCTGAGCCTGAGGCTGCCGACGAAGTGGAGATCGCTGAGGTTGAACTCACCACTGAGGAGCAGATGGATGCTCTGCAAAATGCTGTTGAAAAGGCTGAGTCAGAACTGACTTACAAAGATGCAGATATCGTCAACCTGCGCCGACGTCATGCAACTGAGCGCAACGAAGCGCTGCAAGCTGGAGCGATGGGTATGGCGCGGCGAGTGCTGCCTGCTCTGGACGCCTGTGACCGCGCACTCGCCACCATGCCGGAAGGTGAAGATGACGCTGTGGTTGAAGGGTTCCGCATGACTCGCAGCAGCCTGTGGGATGCACTTGAAGGAGCGGGAGTATCAGCAATGAATTGCAAAGATGGTGGCTTCGACCCCTCGCTGATGGAAGCCATATCGACCATTCCGGCTGAAGAAGGACAGGAATCTGGTATGGTTGTCGAAGTCCTTGAGGAAGGTTACATGTTCAACGGCAAGATCCTACGACCGGCAAGGGTGGTTGTCACCTCGGAGTGAACAAAGTGGCAATTCAACAGAGTTCCGGAAAAACTCTCATCCCATGGAACGACTTTACTCGCAATCTCATCCTGATACCCGGAGTATTGTGGCTGACGCTGATTATCATCATTCAGATAGCCGGTGGTGCTGCCGCTCCGGATTCTGATACTTTTCCGAGTTCCTGCCCGGAGGATACGCAAAACTGCTACCGCATAGCCAATGAGCCGTATGCAACCAATCAAACGGAGGTCTGGTTCAATGCCTCGGCATACGACCTGCGTGAAGCAGCAGTCGAATGGGTGGATGACCAATCGCTTGCGATAGTAACTTTCGATGATGACATTGAATTCCATGCTGTATTCCGAACCAAGTTCCTGCTATTCCCTGATGACCTGTTTCTGCGGACTGGATGCACGGACCAGGGAGCCTACATTCAGATTCATTCAGAGTCGAGGCTTGGAGTGTCTGACCTCGGCGTGAACGAGAAGCGAGTTGAAGAACTGATTTCCTATTTGCAGAGCCAACAGTTTGAGCCGATGGATGAGTGTGTGCAAACACCTGTGTAATCACCCTACGGGCTCGCCACCGGTTCCTAGGAATGCGATTCGACGAAGCCAGCCGTTCTCGACAAGAAGTTGCAGAACCGATTGTGGAATGGTAGCGGAGAGGACGTGAGTAGCAGCCTCATCCTCGACGGTTGATACCATCTGTATTGTGGCTCGGATTCGCCAGCCCTCCCAAGATTCTCGGTTGTCCAAAGCAGCGAGTGTCACCGGCCAACCGGCTTGCTCGTACAGGCTCGCTGTCGCCTCATCAGTAGTGAACAAATGGCCTGCTCCCCCATGCCATTGTTCAGCGTGTGCCACCCAGTTATCGGGGTCTCCCAAGTCCGGTATTGCAACCACTGAATATTGCTGGTCGGGGTGCTCAGCCTGCATCCAAGCATCGACCATCTCACCCCTTTCTTGCCAAGTCCAAGGGTTGCGCATGCTGTCTGGTCTATTCGATGAGCCGATGCAGATTCGCAGCGGTAATTGTTCAGCAGGCGCCGCGGAGATTACAGCATCAATCATCGCGGCGTGACCGAGATGGAATGGTTGGAAGCGACCGATGATGAGCAAAGCCGATTCGGGACGCGTTTCAGGAGCAGGCGGGGTCATCTCCAGAGGCTCCTCGTCGGTGGTCCACTCGCTGTCATCTGCCATGTTCACGCCTCCGAGAATATTCCGCTCCATCAGTGCTCGGGCAGGCCGGCCTCGATGAGGTGACCGAGGTTCCATTCACCCTGTCCCCAATTCGATGAGTCTGTCCAGTCGCGGCCGACCAACAGGAATCGCTGCTCACTTTCGCGCACGGCGATGAGTGTACGGCTCAAACGCTCTGAGAAAGCCTGGTGGGCCTCCATGGTCGGGAGGATTCGCGCATCTTCCGCGGCTTCCATGGTCTCACCAAGGTCCTCCCTCTGCTTCATCCATGCAAGTACTACCTCCTCTGAGTATGTGACTGGGTCCCAGTTTTCGGATGCGGTGGCGGCTTCTGCCCAAGTTTCGTCGGAATACAGGTCGTCGACGTCAGAGATGCTTCGCTGCAACATGACATCAAGATACAGCATCATCCGACCCTCCCAGCAGCGGAACGAGCCCGCTGAGGCTAATTCACTGAGTAGTCGCAGACCATCCGCTGCAACTGTCCTGTCGAGTTCTCCGCTGCTGACCGCATTCTGTAGAGTTTTGAGCAATGTGTCATCAGGAATGCCCCCGAGATTGTTATCAGCCCAATCGAGGAACTCCGCCTCTGCGTCAATGTCGTAGATTCGCTCTAGGAAGTCGACCGGCTGTGGGCGCGTGGCCCTGATGCTTCCATCCTTGATACCGGATAGCAATTGCTCGATTTGCATCGAGACAAGCCGGGAAAATGCATCCATTTCGACGAGGCGGGCGACAAGGTCAACCGAGGCCATCGCTTTCCCCTTCTAAACGGCAGGACTGGTTACCCATCAGCCTTCGCACGGTCCCCCCAAGCAGCAAATATGCGCATTCTGCGAATGCGTTAGAATAATCGTCTGTCTGAATAAACGAGTGCCATGGGTAATCCATCGAAGAACATCTACGTGCTAATGATGAGCCTGATACTCCTGATGGGGTGTCTTGGCGGAACAACGTCGAGTGGTGACGAGGGCGATACTGAAGATAGTGATATGACCGTTATCAACAATTACTACAACAACTCGACTCCTAATCTACCCCCCGTCATTGAAGCCAATGCTGATGAACTCGGTGCGAGTTATGACAACACTGGCTTTCTGGAATCTATCGAGGTATACGCATTTCATGCAATGACTGACTGGGATGGCTCAATCACTAATGCTGGATGGGATTGGAACCTAGATGGAATAATCGATGTTGTTGTTACTGATGCTAGCGCCTTTTACTCATTCTCCATACCCGCAAGTGCAACATTCTCTGAGCAGAACCATGTATACGCTAACATCGTATTCGGAGCAGTCGATGATGATGGCGCTTGGACATCATCACCAATTACCAGGGTTGGAGGGTTCGATGACCTGACAGCAGGGTCCGGAACATATGATGCG
>CAZYIX010000030.1:0-16740 GCA_964647665.1 uncultured Candidatus Poseidoniales archaeon | reverse complement strand
AGTGACCCAGAATCAGCACTCTGAAGGGTGCAATTACGTATACGAACCGCATTAGACGTATGTATTGACGCGGGTATTGAATAGGTCCGAACACAAGTTTACAGATGGGGAGTCCCATGTATACCCATCATACCCTTAAGTACCAATTCGGAGAAAATGAATAGCATGGCGTCAATGACTCCAAATAAAACAAGCAAGCAAATGAAGGTTGGTGGCCTCCTCATGGCCGCTTTATTGGTGCTATTACCTGCCCTAACGATTGGTACTGCATCTGCACAGCTCTCTGCCCAACAGGGACACACAAGTGCCGATGGTGTCAACAGTGGTGGTAATACCACTTGTGAAGTACTCTGGAACATGGCAGGATATCCAGTAGTCAATGGCCAGAGCGCCGATTTGCTCTCTAATGGCCATCACAGGATTATCGTCCATCCACAGCTAATTGATGTCGGTGTCTCCTGCGTGAACACCATCAGCGACGCCGTCGACCTCACTCTCACATATGAGAGCGTGACTGTCAGCGATTCGGACGTCAGCGCACTAGCGGTGCAGACTGTCAGTGCGATAGCCGGTGCAGGCACAAACCACACCCTGTCATTCATCTGGAATGATGGCACAAACAGCGGCGGAGCGAATATCGTTGTCATCCCTGTGGTCATGAACAACACAACTGACATGACCCCTCGCATCTCCCTGTGGCCAGGCAAGGTCAACCAGCACAATCAGAATGGAATCTGGATGACTGACTCCGACGGCGTGTCCGGCGGATGGCCTTCTACTACCTATGCAACCGATTACGGTGACCTCAAACTTGAGTACTGCCAGAAATTCTGGCCAAGTACAACCAGTATCGAACTCCGTGACTTCCGCGAGGAGATTACTTTCTGGACCCGTTACAACACAGACCCCTTTGTCTCGATTCGCGATGTCTATGAGTGTATTACCTCCGGTACAGCTGTCGGAACCAGTAACCCGGTGATTACCATTGGTAATCCAACAGATTTCCCGGTCATAACAATCCCCGGTGGCGGTGGATTGACCTTGGCTGCAGTTGATCCGTGTGAAAATGTAGTGTTCACAACAGGTATCCTACAAATCTTCAATTTTGAGCAGATTACCGTCGTTGAAGATTCCTCGAATGCATACCAGCAGTATGGGTTCGGCCAGACGGCAGTCACATTGGGCCAACTCAGTACGGACATTGTTCAAGAGGGACCTGGTGATTATGACTTCAACACCACCGAAGACGAATATTATGACGTGTATGTGAGTGATGCAGATGGCACACTGAACCCGAATGGAAGCTTCGTGACGATTGACGGATTCCGAGATGCATGGAACTTCAACAACGATGTTGGACACAACATCGATTCTGTTGCGTTGTCTTTGACAAACGGAACTATCGGGTATGCAGACATCGTCACTGACTTTGACCTAGGGACTGGACTCTACGGTGCTTGGTTGGACAACGATGGCTACAACGAGAGAGCACTCAAAATCAGCGATATGCGCAGCACCCGTCTCGGTGACCAAAATGCGAGTATCACGGTAGGCTTCTGTGATTTCATGCTGGGTAACGGATATGCATACACAAACGGCTTCACCGGCGACGGTGGTAGCAACAAAATGTGCCCGGGCAACTCTATTCAAGTCGGTCAGAGGTGTCTATGCCCATACTCCGACAAGGACGATGTTGAAAATACTGTAGAAAAAATCGTTCATCGCATTGTTGTGATAATTAGCTACCAAGGAGATGATATTGATCACCAAGCACCGCATGATGATGATAATTGCCAAAATTACTGTGGTTGGTGCGGAGCCCACTACTGTGAAAAGGAACCTCACGACGACCAATGTAATCCCGACCCGTGGAGTATCGTGGTCGTGACCATTGGCTACCAAGGAGATGATATTGATCACCAAGCACCGCATGATGACGATAATTGCCAAAATTACTGTGGTTGGTGCGGAGCCCACTACTGTGAAAAGGAACCTCACGACGACCAATGTAATCCCGACCCGTGGAGTATCGTGGTCGTGACCATTGGCTACCAAGGGGATCTAGATAGAGAGGCTGGACCACACGGCGAACATAATGGTGATGACGACTACGACACTGAGGAAGCCGCAGGCGAGATCTGTGGCATATGCGGTTGGAGAATCATCAAAGGTGGCGCTTCTCACGAGAAGTGCAAGTTAGTCGAGGATCTCGGAGCACTCCAAAAGTGCCAACAAAGCATGCAGATGTTGTCTAACATTGCAGGTATCGTGATTCTCACCGGCGGTGGAGATTGCATTCAGGGTGGCGAAGACACTAAGCAAGTTGCAGACGAGAACTTTCCTTGGACCTGTCCATACTGCGGGCTAGGTGAAGAAGTCACCCACTGCTTCTGTGGTTTTGAGGCTCTCGGAGCACTCGCAGATGGTGATTTGTCTATCCTTGTGCTGGGCGACAGCGACAGTAATTTCCTGAAGGGTATCGTGATTCTCTCCGGCAGTGGAGATTGCATTCGGGGTGGCGATGCTGCCACAGAGTACGTTTGCGAAATATGCCGCAGTGAAGGCTGCACCGGCCACGACGCCGACGTATGCCTAGACGATGTGGGCAACGATCTTGAGGAGCAGACGCCTGACAAAGGTGACGAAGGTGACGAAGGAAGCTTCGCACTCCTCGATGTCAGCGAAGATGAGCAACTCGTCGTCGCTGGTGCGGGTGCCGGCAGCACACTGAGCCTGCTTGCTCTAGCACTGCGCCGCCGCCTGCTCGGCAGCCCGCTCTGATTGTAGGGCACACATCAAAGATTACACACACGAAGCGGAGAGGGGGAGCGATTCCCCTCTCCGCTTCAAGAATTCAAGTATGGTGCGGCAGGCCGGACTTGAACCAGCGACCTCCAGATCTTCAGTCTGGCACTCTCCCAGCTGAGTTACTGCCGCAGTTGGTACCCCGTCCACCACGGCGGTGTTATCAACACTTTCCGTTATCACGATGCCTTATTCTACACCAGCGAGAACATCGATTTGCATGGTATACAGTAGGTCAAGCCCCTTCTGTGCCATGTCCATCAGCGCATCCAGTTGTGCGCGTGAATAGGTTGCTTCTTCTCCTGTCGCCTGAACCTCGATGAGATTTCCGTCAGAGGTTCCGACTACATTCATGTCGACATCAGCGTTTGAGTCGAGTTGGTAATCAAGGTCGAGATATACATCATCATCGACTAGACCGACGCTGATTGCTGCCACATCTGAGGATAGGACTGCAGCCTCGTGTGCTGCTTTTTCCTCATCAGAGAGTTCTCGCGGCTTCCAGTCACGGTCCCTCTGCTGCTCCTGTGTCGGGCGGTCCTCGGCTGGAAGACACAGGCCATCGGCAATCAATCGGCGTACTCCGAGTCGTAGCGCGATGCCAGCGGCGGTGATAGATGCGCAACGGGTTCCGCCGTCAGCGTTGAGAATATCACAATCAACGGTGAGGCTGTGTGGCCCGAGTTCCTCGAGGTCAATGCCAGCGCGCAAACTGCGAGCGATTAGCCGCTCAATCTCGTAAGTGCGCCCCTTTGCGCCCCTACGCTCGCGTTGGAATCGACTGTCGGTAGAGCCCGGTAGCAGACTGTATTCCGCATTCACCCAACCCTTGGTAGCATCGCGAGGGAACCATCGTGGTAGTGACCGTGCGCGCGTACAACACGCGAGAACAACAGTATCTCCCTGTTTGAACAGAATGCTTGCGAGTGCGTTTGGAGTGAAATTCAACTCGACTTCGACGTCTCTCATCTCATCCATCGCACGCGTATTTTCGGTGGGAGCAAATCCCGGCTTGGTTTTCGCCATCAGCCCGCCGACCGACACCCCCTCTTTGAACTCCACGATGCCCAAAAACTTGCAATCGTAGGCTCAGCGACGGCTGTGAGGAGGTCGCCAAGCGGCCCACTGCCCCTCGGTTGTCTCAATGTAGGGACCCCTAATCAAGTCGATACAGTATGGGACTGCTGGCCAGACTTCATCAATGGTTTCGCGGATTGCCTTGGGTGAGCCGGGCAGGTTGAGAATCAGGCAGCGCCCTCGAATTCCAGCGGTTTGCCTTGACAGGGTGGCTGTAGGCACGTGTCGCAATGAAATGGCCCTCATCTGCTCACCAAAACCGGGCATCATTCGTGTACAGACAGATTCTGTGGCCTCTGGGGTGATATCCCTTGGGTCGGGTCCAGTTCCACCAGTGGTGATGATGACTGAGCAAAGGTGCTTATCGACCATCTCAATCAGCGCACCTTCAATTTCTCCTGCGATATCTGGTACAATCTGGTAAATCGCTTCCCACGGGGAAGCAATCGCTTCATGCAGAAAACCGATTATTGCAGGCCCAGAATGGTCCTCGTATTCGCCTCGGCTGGCTCTATCGCTGACAGTCAGCACCCCAAATCGAGTGAAATCACCGAGCGAGTCCACTCGTCCCCCTCGTAGACTCGGAGCGTCAGCCATACCGATGGCTATACGCGCAAGGCTATGAGGATTCACTCCCCGCTGCCGTCCTCACCATTGTTGCGTAGAGCAGACCGGGCTTCTGCTATTCTTTCCTCGCGTTCAGCCTGTGTCAACTTCTCTCCATTGTCGCCTTCGATTCGCCATGAACTGCCCCTCGGTGTGTATTCAAGCGCGTGATCATCGAGAGTGGAGCTTCGGTCTAACAGTTGGCCCTTTGCTTCCTCAAACTCAGCACTACTGAGTAATCCATCCTTGCGCAATTCTGCCAGTTTATCTAGATTAGAAACTAGTTCACCTCCTTTCTTCGGGTTAGCGATTTCGGTTGTGGCTGCTTTGTCACGGTAAGCCAAGAATACTTGGGAAAGGCTTCCTGCCAACACACCGAAGATTCCTATACCTACAAACATCAGCAATATCGCCACCGTCCTCCCACCTGTGGATTGTGGAATAAAATCACCATATCCCACCGTGGTGGTTGTCGTTACAGCCCACCACATTGCATCTGAGAGTGAAGTGATGTAATCACTGGAGTCGCAGACTGGGTCAGCGATGCATCTCTCGTAGCCGCGCTTCTCAAAGAAGTAGGTCATCACTCCACCCGTGGTGATTAGGCAGAAAATGACGAAGAATAGGTGCTGGACCCGACGATGGAAGGGGCTGCGCACGTGAGTCTGATGCAGTCCGAGCAGCCGCATCACGGCGGTGAAGACTCTTGAGAGACGAATGACGCGGAGCACAGCGACCGAACTCAGCGGAGTGACAGCGCCGAGCATCAACGGTGCCAATCCAATCATCTCCCACCAGTGTGCTCGCCACCAGGCTGACCTGTCATCAGCCAGCGAGATGCTGCGAGCATGTTCGGCGATGAACCAAGTCACAAGAAGTAGGTCGAGAATCGCTAGCAGCCACCATCCGAATGGATTGGTGTCGAGCAAGTCGGTCTCGTAGGCAAAGAACACGATGAAGATTGCAATTAGTGAGAGCACGAGGTTTGCATCCTCGTTGGCGAGTGCCTTGTCAAATCGAGCCCACCAGTGGCCCTTTGCGACCTCACCTTCCTCTGGCTCATCAGACATTGAGCGCTTTGCGCTCCTACGAGGCTATGAGAGTTCGGTGTGATATGAAGTGAAACTTGGTGATTGTTCATCCCCCGCCAACCCACCAAGCCGTTCGGCAATCCCTATCTCTCAAGTCATTCGAGCATTCCCATCTCACCTCCACTCGTGCGAAGGAATTGGACGGTCAGTCCTCGTAGTGTTCAAGAACCGTCGCTGTGAACACAACTTCCCCGGAGGTGATGTGGTGCCGCGACTATACCAACCCGCACGAAATACCATTGCTGACGGATGTTCCAACCGCTCTCATGCGGATAGAGCATACGTCTATCGTGCGAATCAGCGGCCTTAATCGCCTTCGCAGGAGTGGACAATATGGCAGATGCAGATGAATTTTCAGTGGAAATCGCCGCCGTAAAGGAGGCAGTCCCAGATGTTGATGATGAAAAAGTGGCGGAGGAATTCCGCAGATATCGGGATGAGTTTCTCATTCCTCCTCGGGACGCCCTGCGTTCCGTGGTGAAGAAGTTCCAGGCCGAAGCCGGTCTAGAGCAGACTGGAGGCACCGCAACCCTTCCTTCAAGGCGAGCGAGTAAGAAGGCGGAATTATTCCAAGATCTTTCTTCCGACGACAGCAATGTAACCATTGAGGTAGAGGTGGTAACATACACTCCACGCATGCAGATGGTGCGCGGAGAAGAACGGCAAATCGCCTTCGGGTGGATAGAAGACAATCCATGGGTCGAAGGTGGCGAGCGTGTCCGTTGGGATTTCAAAGACTGGGGCGGGCATGCCGAATCTCTTGTTCCGGGCTCAGTCGTCCGCCTTGAGGGCGTCTCAGTCAATGAGTGGCAGGGCAAGTTCTCAATCAATGTCAATCAGTCCAGCCGCATTGCAGTTCTCAGAGAGGGTGGCAGAACAGTGAATATTGCCCCTAACGAGCCGGTTGACATCGGTCGCGCATTGGAGATGGATGGATTCGTGACTATTACTGGTCGAGTAATTGCCAGCCGCGCACAGTCAGTGCAACGCAAGGACGGTAGTGGCACTATCGACATGATCAAGGGGAGGCTTGCAGACAATACAGGCACTATCGGCTTCGTTTCTTGGGGTGAATTTGACCATCCAGTTGGCACCTTGCTTCGAATAGAGGGTGCTGCAATTCGTCGCTTCCGTGACACCCCTGAGTTGAACATTGGTGAGCAAACCAAAGTCGAGGTCTACCACGACAAGGGATTCGCTACCTTGGAGGACCTTGAGAGTTCAAGCGTCGTCAACATCGCAGATTTGAGAGATGGCGCGAGAGATGTTTCAGCTGTTGTGCAGATTGTTTCTTGGGATTCCCGCTCATTCACTACGCAGGATGGAGAAGAGAAGACGGTTTGGGGCGGCGAAGTCATCGACCCGAGCGGCCGTTGTCGAATGACAGCATGGGCCGAGGTCGAGATTGATGTCTCAGACAAGCCGGTTGCTGTGCGGTTGGAGAACTTCCGCGTGCGCGCATGGCAGGGTTCACCCGACATCACCATCGATAATGCGGAGCAGATTACCGTTCTCGACAAGATTCCATGGGAGGCCATAGATGCAGAATCTCACACGGTTGAAGTTCCGTTCACAGAACTCATCAAAGGCAATTCAAGACGTGGCGTCACGACTAGCGCCAACATCATCTCAGTTCAAGTTGGAAGCGGTCTTATCAAACGCTGTACTGAGTCCCCGTGCCGCCGAGTTCTATTCGATGGTTCCTGTAACGAACATGGGCCTCAGAGCGGCGAGAATGACCTACGATTGAGGATGGTGATGGACGATGGCATTTGCAACGCTTCGCTCATCGTAGGGCGAGATCCGACCGAAGCTTTCCTGTCCACATCTCTTGCTGAGGTAGAGAAGCAATGGGATGCGGATGGCGGCGAGGATTTTATTCAGGCTTTGCGTTCAAAACTCATTGGCCAAAAGGTCCGCGTTCGCGGGCGCACAGTCATTGATGAGCAAGGTGCGATGATGATGGCAGACTCCATCGATGTGATGGAGGTCGATACCGACGCCGCAGTCGAGGAACTTCGTCAGCGCTGGGAGGTGTTCGCATGACCGAGCGCAAACGACAGTCGCGACAATCCGCAATTCGCCTTTTCGCTCGTGAGTATTACGAGTCGAGCCTGCCAGATGGTGGCGAGGGCGAGTTTGATCCAGTTTTCATCATCACTAAACTCGGTGCCAAGGTGAATCGGATGTTGGTTGCAGGTGTAATCGAGGGACTTGAACGCCGCGACACCGAGCGAGGACCGATGTACCAAGGCTCGGTTCGTGACCCGACTGGTCGCCACATGTGGAGTGTCGGCTCATTCCAGCCTGAGTTGCATTCAGAGATGGAGGAGTTACTGGCACGATTTGAGTCCGGTGATCGTTTTTTGATGTCGTGCGTTGGCAAAAGCAATCACTACCAGACCGAGGATGGTGGTTTCTTCGTACGAATGAGGCTTGAGGACCATGCTATCATCGACCGTGCGGCCTACGCTGCGTGGTTAATCGATGCTGCTGACCATACCATGCGCCGTATCGATGCTTGGAGCAAGGCGAAGGAATGCGCTGATGCAAGCCCGGATACACTGCGTGAAGCCGGTGTTCCTGAGGATTTGCATGATGGTCTGCTTCTTGCCTTGGGACACTATCCAGATTGGGACCCAGAGTCCTACAAAGTAGGTGTGCTACAGGCTCTCAGTGCAGCGGAAGGCCGTTTCGTGTCATTCGACGAGGATGAGGCAGATTCCACACCTGAAGTTGCTGCTGCTCCACAGGCGGAAGCCAGTGGGGATAGTGAGGAAGGAGCAGCAGACATTCCGGAGACTGTTCTATCGCTGATTAAGGAGAAGGCAGGTGAGGATGGTCTTGACTACAACAGCATCGTTCAGGGATGCGCACAGCGCGGTATCAATGACGAAGCAGCTATCGAGAACGCCATCGATAAGTTGCGAGATGTCGATTGTGAGATTATCGAAGCCCGATTCGGGTGGTTCAAACCACTGTCCAGTTGAGTATCTTAGTGACCCATCATACCCGCTACCTTGAAGTTGCTTCGGGCTACATCCCGTAGTGGGAGGCATCGCGTGGCACAGGCAGGAACGGTTTTCCTTCGGGGAGCTCAAGGTGATTGGCTGCAGTTTAGTGACTGTAGTATCACCATAGATATCAGACGACGACTCACTAGGGAAGTGAAGCGAGGAGGAGAAGGTGACGACCTTGTTGATGAAGGTTCAGAGAGTGCAGTTTACACATTGACTGGGCACCTGAATCAGACATCATATCGCGAGGTTTTGGAAATTTTCCGCTCTGGACAAGCCTACCTTTTGGACCCTTTCACTGAGGAGGAGGTCAAGGTGGCATTCGGCCGACTGCGCTACGAAGGTGATGACGGTGCCTTCGTTTTTGAATTGCTTGAGGATGTGGATTGATTGAGTTCAACACAGCAGGAGGAGCGCGACCTGCTGTATTCAATGAGAGCGCTACAGGTTCTAGTTGGTTCAGGTATTGGACTAGAGACCGCGATGCACATAATTGGCCGTGGTGGATATGGAGTGATATCCACTGATTTTGCGTCAGTCCTCAACAATCTTGGTCGTGGTTCTCGGCTTGAAGATGAATTGACCAAGATTCATACTCGTTCAAAGAGTACATCATACCGCCGTTTCATCACTACTCTGCGCAATAATGTCGCTAATGATACCGATTTGATGCGCTCTCTAGAGCAACAGGCTGAGCGAGAGGAGGAGGAGCGTAATGAGAAGATGAAGGAGTACATCGAGGTACTCAGCGGGCTTCCAACATTGATGCTCACTTTCGGCATGCTTGCCCCAATTATTTTTGGTACCATTGCAATAATTCCACTGATGATGGCTGGTGACAATCCATTCATTGACATGGGCACGATTTCAGCCGCGGCATCCTGCTTCGGCCCATCTCTACTCGGAAGTGTTGTGGCTATGGTATTGGTAGGTATGCGAGCACATACCAAAGATCCGGGGGTGTGAATTTGATTTTGTGGGACTTTTATGAAGACATTTCACTCAGTTTTGTGCTCGTACTGTTGATTCCCATCGCAATCGCTTGTACCTGCGGTGCGATTCCAGGCATTATCGAGCACCGCCGTCGTCGTCGATTAGAGGAGGCGTTGCCAGAGATTCTTGAAGCGATGTCGAACTCAGTCGGAGCCGGACTCGGTATAGAACAGGCGTTGCACGAAGTCGCTTCCACACGTAGGGACGAGACAGGCGCTTTGATGACTCAGGCGATGAAGAGGGCAAAGGCGACTACATTCGATGCCGCATTGTCAGAATATGCGCTTCTATCTCGCAGTGTAATGATTCAGCGCGTGATGAATCTACTTTCTTCTGCTATCGAGCAGAACGCACCTCTACAAGAGGTGACCAATAGTATGTCAGTCGAATATGACCGCCTCAATAAGTTGGTCAATAAGCGTGAGAAGGAAATGGGTGGGCAATCCTTCCTTCTCATCATGCTCATGTGCTTGCTGCTCCCCGTCATCATGGGGTTCATGTTCGGCGCATTCGCAACCGGCGCCAGTGGCGCCTATTTCGGAGACATCCACAGTTGGATGATTACCTTCCACATTCTCGCTTCCGCAGTATGCGTGGGGGTGAGCGGCCGTATGCTCGGTCGAACGAAACAGGCCCTGTGGTGGGCTCCCTTCTGGGGTGCTCTGTCCTCATTGGTCTACATCGAGATCTTCGCAGGAGTTCTCGCAAGTTTGGGGTGAATGAAAATGTCGGAACAAGTGTTAGCGCAATACGGACGAGTGACCATATTTCTTGAGGCAGGACATCCAAGTCCAATGTATCACTACGATGGAACGGTAGAAGATAATCCGTACGGGGCTCTAGCGGTCCTACTCGAGGACGACTCGCTTGAGGAGGTGATGTACAATGGTGGTGCACAGTGTGTCAAGGTGGCTCATCGTGACCATGGCATCTGCCGAACCAATATCTGGATTGACGATGACGAGGGAGTCTTGATTTCAAAGAATATTGCTGCATTGACAAACATCTCTGTTGGAGATGGACCGGGACTAGTACCTATTTTCGATGGAAGATTACCCGATGGCTCGCGAGTGAATGGAACTCTACCACCGATTTCTCCGGATGGACCTACTCTAACCATCAGGAAGTTCAGGGAAGACCCAATCACCATGATTGACCTGATGAATTGGGGGACGGTAAACAGCCGCCTCGCCGCAATGATGTGGGTCTGGATTGAGGGTTTGGATGCGCGTCCAGCCAATTTCGTCATCGCAGGTGGTACCGGCTCTGGAAAGACGACTACGCTGAATTGTTTGGGGATGTTCATTCCATGGCACAAGCGATTGGTAACTGTTGAAGATACAGCAGAGTTGCAGGTTTACCACGACCATTGGTTGCGTATGGAAACTCGACAAGAGCGACCTGATGGCACTCCATCGGTAGGGATGGATGAATGCTTGAAGAGCAGTTTGCGAATGAGGCCAGACCGCATCATTGTCGGTGAAGTGCGCGGTCCCGAGGCTACAACTCTGCTGACTGCGATGAATACTGGTCACGACGGTTCTTGTGGTAGTTTGCACTCCAACACCGCTTCTGAGACGGTTACTCGATTGACCTCGTCCCCGATGAACGTGCCACCAATCATGCTGTCTGGGCTTGACCTAATCATCATGCAAACTCGCATCTACGTAGGCGGCCAGACCGTACGAAGGGTAACCGAGGTGGCTGAGGTAGCTGGAATGGAGGGCGACAAGCCAAGATTGAATCCAATCTGGAAATACGACCCAGCCAGAGATACGATTGTGGAGACTGGCGTACCGAGCAAGTTCCGTGAGACACTGTGTGCTGCTGCGGGCATCAAGCCTGCGGACTTTGAAGCACACATTCAGCACCGCGAACAGATTCTTGTAGATTTGGCAAAGCGTGGCGTGCGTGGAATCGAGCAAGTGACCAAGGTGGTCCAGTCGTTCTATTCAGCTGGGCTTTGAGGTTCATTCGTCTGCACTGAATCCCTTGGATAGACGCGACAACAGGGCATCTGCACTGTCGAGTTTGTCGCGTACCCTGCTGACCGTAGCAACTTCCTCTGCCACTTCGGCTGCCTCGGCAGGCACACCGTGGGCTACGCTGGCTTCGGTTGGAGCTGATTTACCCATATCGACTAGCAATCCGCGCAAGGAATCGACCACGTCAGCTACTTTGTCGGGGTCTAGTGAGAGTGCTGTGGGAAGCCCTGGTACATCATCTGGGTGGATGTAACCCATTGAGGATGCTAATACACCTGCTGCTGCGATTGCTCTTGGGCGAACTTCTGGGTGAGAGGCATCCCAGCCTCTTCTCTCAAGGAATCTGATGAGAAGTGCGTGCTCGACCGGGCCAAATTTCCCTTCTGCTCTGCGCACGATGGTCTCGACGACCCTCTCAAATGACTCAATCTGTTCTTCAAAGCGTTGCAAGGTACGCATCGCTTCAGGTGTAGCATCCTGAGTACCTCGGTAAATCACGTCCATCGCTCGCCTGCGGCGAGCGGTCACCGGGTCCTCATCTACTTCGATAGTCCGTAGCGAGACTTGCAAGTCGAATAGACCGTGCACTCTGCCACTGATTGCTGGTAAATCAAGATCCAGATTTGCTTCACTAGCCGCTGCCTCAAATCTCACGCGCGCGAGGGCAATGTCGCCTTCAGCATCATCGAGTATGTTCTCGAGCGAGTCCAACAGTGTGGGTCGCACCTCCTCAAGTAGGCGCAATGCCTTGCGTTCTCGCCAAGAACCCGGAGCGACACCACCGGCCTCATTCTCGGCGTCTTTCAGCGTAATCATTCGGCGGATTTCATCGAGAATATTGTCGCGAACAACCGCATGGTCGACGTGGAACCCTCGAGCACCGAGGTCGTCGACGAATGCGCTGATGTCCGAAGCGTCCTGCACTTCACCAACGATGAGGAATTCACGGATATGGCTCAGAAGTTCTGCGTTTCTAGATTCCAACTCCATCATCGCAGCGCCCGCGCCTTCGTCGATGGTGACTTCGACTGCTGTACCTTCTGTGGCTTCAGCAACTGCTTCTGGCTCATCATCGTCGATGAGAACGTCAGTAAGGGCATCAACATCGACGGCGTCGATGCTTTCCTGTAACATTGCGGATAACTCAGCAGCCTCATCATCTGGCATTGTAGGTTCGGTAGTAGGTTGTGCAGGTGTGGCAGGTTGTGCAGATGCCGCATCAGCACGGGGCCGACGTAGACTCTTCTTCACCTTCCCCCACGCACCTTCCTGAGAGGCGAGTACACCGGCAACGCGGGCGAATAGTTGCTGTTTGTTCCCCGATAGTCGCAGACTCAAGGACTTGCATAATTCATGCAAATTATCCCTCGTCATCTCGGCAGCCGATTCAGGATTGAGTTTCTTCGGATCGTGATTGAGATGCAGGTAAAGACGCTGACGTTTCTCCTTGATTGAACCGGAGCGCTTGACTCCAAAGATAGCCAGCACCCCTGAGAGGTCCTTATTGCTCATCTCATTGATTGAATCCGAATCTAGGCCAATGTCTGCAAGAATCAGATGAGCGATAAGCCGAGCCCGCAATTGTTCGACGTTTCCACTGCGAGAAAGGTCGTTGGCAGTAGCTAACTCGCGTAGTTCGTCTAGGCGACTCGTGTAGAGTCCTAGCAGTCTCTCCTCGTCGTGTTCCATCTAGCCTCGCAGCGCTTTGCGCATCCCTGCCGCTGTATATGTTGCGCTTCAAAACCGGCCCTAAGGGCCGACTATCACACCTTAGGGAATTCACCGTCACAGGTCCATGAATGGTGGACGAGCCTCTCCATGTCGAGGATGGGATTCGTGTGGAGCCTGTATTTCTCCCACCATAGTTTGCCATTCTCCTGCCATCACTCTAGTGACCGGAAGTGCCTCAGAAATTGGCATCAATCTTTCATGAAGCAGGGTGCGGTCACCACGGCGTGAAACGGCTTCGATGATGATTTCCACCTTGGTTTCGTAGTCTCTCACCTCACCTTCCTCGTCGAGAAGGGCTTGTGCTCTGAGTAAATCTCTCTCTTCGTCAGCTCGTCGCAGGAGTGATGCGACCTGTTGATGCCTTACCACCATACCAATTCTATCCCGATGCTCTGGTTCTTGGCTGAATAGCAATATCCTCTCACATTGCCATGCAGTGTAGGATTCTTTGTCACCAAGTTCCTCTGCCAGTCCGAGCGGGAATCCAACTCTAGTGATGAGTAGAGTCAATCCATGCAGTGGAGAAGGCAGAAATCGCATGTCGTCTACTTCCTTTGGATCAGTGAACAGTCTGTGGCGTCTGCCACCGATTCCACTTTCGTCGTATAGATGGAGAGAAGTGACGTATCCATCAATGGTCCCGGCGCCACGTAGTGATTCCAGATAATCGACCAGTTCTACTCCATGCAAATCAACCGGGGAAGGCAGATTGTATTCATCAGCGAATGCCTTTGGGGAGAGCACTCGAAAATCGGCGCGATAGCGGCGCAGTTGCCTGCGAGCGAGTCGACCTCTAGAGAGAATCACTGCTTTGTGTGGCAGGTGGTCAACTCTGTCCTCAGCGATTAGGACGTGATTTTCATCGCGTCGGGGGAGTGCGGTCGCTACCTGAAGCCCATCGGGATCACGTTCTGGATGGATAGCAAACCACTCGGTGGCTGCTACCGCAACAAGGTCTGCTTCGAAGTCGTCTAGACTTGCCAACGCAGAATCGAGGTCAGGCTGCGCTTCAACGCTTGCCTGAGCCGATTCAGCAGGTGCTGTGGATAGCCAACGCCGTACGTGGTCGGCGGTCGCAGAATGGGGGGTTGCGGCGATGGCGATGCGAACCGCCTGATCTTTAGCTGGCTCTGTCATTTCCATCCCGCCCGAGGGCAGACACCTGTGGTGCCCGCTTGCGGCCGGCGTCCACTCGTTGATATATCCACCCATCATCGAAGGGGTCGGTTCCCGTGCAGATTTCAGCGAATATCGACTCAATTTTGAGCGAGCGCAGGCTTGCAGTCGAGTTAGCGCTCGCAGACCTCATCGAGCAGTCAATGTCTGGTACTGCTGCGCCGGCAATGACGCTTGCAAAAGAGATACTGCTAGCCGGTGGCAAGCGCATCCGTCCAGTCCTCACCTTGCTCACCTACGAGTTGGCCGGAGGCCAAGATACCAGCGAAGTGATGGACTTCGCTTTGGCCACCGAACTGATACACACCGCCACTCTTGTCCACGACGATGTATACGATGGAGCAAAACTCCGTCGTGGTGTCCAAACCTTACATGAGAAGCATGGACTTGACAGGGCGATTATCGGTGGCGATTTTCTATTCGTGCTCGGATTTGGACTCGGTGGAAAATACAACGAGAGAATCGTTCGACTGATGGCAGCGACTTGCACAGCAATTGCAGCTGGAGAACTCAAGCAACTCGACCACGTCGGCGACCTCTCCACCACCCCAGAGGATTACTATCAGATTACCCGCGGAAAAACCGCTGGCCCATTCGCTTCTTCATGCCAATGTGCCGCACTGATAGCAGGTGCATCTGAGGATGAGGCCGAGGCACTACGGACCTTCGGAGAGGAAATTGGTTTGGCTTTCCAATTGGTAGATGACCTATTGGATCTGACCGGCGATGAGCGCATGGGCAAACCGAGAGGAACCGATGTTCACGAGGGCAAGATGACCCTTCCAATCATCCATGCACTCACCTTATTGCATGGCGATGCCCGACGCAGTCTAGCCGAGGTCTTGGAGAATTTCCATGACGAGCGCTGGGATGAATTGACGGAATTGCTTGAGGCGGCAGATTCCATAGAATATTGCCGATTATTGGTTCACAATCACCTAGCGCGAGCGCTTGAATGTCTTGAGAGATTTCCACAGGGTGAGGTCCGTGATGTCCTCACCCACATCGCAGAGCAGGTGATGGAGAGGCATGACTGAAAGCCAGCGTAGCGATGTGGAGCACCGAGAAGTGCTGGTTGTCGGTGCAGGTCCTGCCGGCTCAACCGCTGCTGCATCCTTAGCGGAGGCGGGAGTAGATACACTTGTCATCGAGCGTAGAGAAATCGTAGGAAATCCAACCCAGTGCGGTGAATGTGTGCCGTTTTGGTCTGAGATGCTACCCACCTATCCAAAACTGCAAGGCGAGGAATGGTTGGAGGATTGGTTCGATTTTCCTGACCGAGTGATTGCGAAGAATCTCGACTGGATGCGGGTGTTCAGTCCGAAGATGCGACCCTATGCTTTCGACCTTGATTGCTTCAGTGCGCACCGAGTTCAATTCGACGGCTATCTCGCTGATGAGGCAATCAGTCGTGGTGCTGAAATCCGCACTTCTGTGGAGTTGCGAAATATTCAGCATCAATCGAAATTGAAACGAGATGTCTACGTCACTGACGAAGGGAGATTCACTGCTGACCACGTAATCGATGCTACCGGTGCGCTTGCCCATGTTGCTAGGCTACGAGGCAAAGGAGAGCGGCCGGGTGGCCAACTCCCTACCATCTACGCGCAGGTAGCCGGTGCAGTTCCGGACTCTTTCGACGTGTTTCTGGGTAGCGTGGCGCCGGGTGGATATGCCTGGATTATTCCGAAGGGTGACGATGTTGCCAACATCGGAATTGGCATGGTAACTTCCCGAATAGAAGAGCCACTGCGTCAGACTCTTGACCGGTTCACTGAGAGCCTAGAGTTGCGGACTTTGTCGTATGGTGGAGGCTGGATTCCACTAGCAGGTCCTTGCAGGTCAGCGGTCTTTGATAACGTGTTGGCGGTCGGTGACGCCGCCGGCCTTGTGATGCCGAGTAATGGCGGCGGAATCGGGCAGGCGATTGTTTCTGGCAAGTACGCCGCTGACGCCATCATCGCCAACCGAAATGATGCGACTCCCCTCACATCCTACGATGATATTCTCGAATCCAATATGCGCAAACCGTTGCGAATCAGTGCTCGCTCAAAGCGACTGTTCCAGACTCTTTGTCGAGGCGATTTCACCACCGAAATGGCGCTTCGATTCCTCGGAACTCGTGGCATCCAGCGAGCTATTGAGTGTCATAGGCCGCTATACGTTCTTTAATCGCGTAAAGCAAAGGGTAGCGTCTGAGGCAGCCCACTGCGAGCCCATGCATTCAGTGATTCTGAGCGCGAGGGTGTTATGGCGGTA
>CAZYIX010000029.1:0-17565 GCA_964647665.1 uncultured Candidatus Poseidoniales archaeon | reverse complement strand
GTGGTGCCTCCAAGGCAACCAGACAGCACGATGATGAGGCTCAGCATCAAAACATAGACTCTCTTTGTCACGTTCATGCTATTCCCTGACCCCGGGAATCCCATAATCTTCGTGGAAATCGGCAAATATGCAATTACAGCAAAATCAGCCGTAGGCTGGGGGCCATCGCTAAATGAGGGGTAGGCCCGCACAAGGGCCGATGAGCGAGGCTGAACCGGCCGATGAGGGCGACACCTCTGCCCCGGAGTCTGATGACGGTGCAGTATTCCACCACGGAACTCGGCTCACCGAAATCAAACTCGCTCAGAACCTCAGCATCGAATATCCGCAACTTGAGCCATTGCACCACATCAAGGCCGAGTTACTATTTCACAAAATGAAAATCGGCGAGATGTGGGGGGCTTCGCATTGGGTGACACTGGCAATCGGTTGCCTTGCCGTGCTGATGGGTGGTTGGGACCTCGGCGTCGGTGAATTGAGTGGTGGAGGGGGATACGGAACTTATGGAATCAATCCACTCAACCCTGATAGTGGCCTTTCCAATCTACCTCTGATTAGTATTATTCTATCACTATTCACAGTGGTTCTCTGGGTGGTGTTCCTTGCACGATTGTTCACCCTGTTCCCATTGATGCGCTCGCAGACAATCAGCCTGTGTGTCGCCTTGTTCGCTGCTGAAGTATCGCAATTTTGGGCTCATGCCGCAGACCCAAAATTCCCGTTCGGATTTGACGGGTTTTCCATCGCCGTCTGCGGAGTCGGCCTGATTATGGTCGGATTCGTCGTTTACATCCTCAGACGTGCGGTAATCGACACACGCGATGTGCACGTCGAGGAAAAACACGCACACCCTGACCCACACCAGATGGAATTGGCAAAACGCGACCATTCGTTATTCGCGTGGGGAGTCGCTTTGGCAGTCTTCGGAGTGCTAGCCCTTGCATATGCTTGGTCAGGAGCGCATTATGTGGCGGTGAGAGTTCCCGGAGCAACCAGTGGGTGGTGGCTGTTCAAAATCCTCCACTATCTATTCGGTTTCACCGTTGTGTGGGCCATGATGCACACTCTATGGTACCCACAAATGATGCTCGGAGAAGGTGGAGTGCGCATTGAATCGGACCGTGCGCGTGAAATCAGTCAGGATTCAAATGAAGTTGAGGCGGTGTTGATACCCGCCAAAACTGGCACTTGCCCTTCGTGTTCGGAGTCAACCAATGTGAGTGTGATGGCAACTGGAGAAATTATCGCTGCGTGTTCTGTTGAAGGATGCGGTGGTAGCGCAGCATTGGGTGAGAAATGCCCCACCTGCAATCAACGAATCTCGACGAGGGTGGTATGCCTATCTTGCCATACCAGTGCACCAGCACAGGACCACTTCTCCGGCGAAGATGCATGGTGAGTGATTACATGGATACAAATTCACTGAGAGAGTTCTTTCCAACACTGAGAGAGGACAATCCAATTGCCTATCTGGACAATGCCTGCATGACTCTGCGCCCAGACCCAGTTATCGAGGCGATTACCCGCTACTATTCCACCACACCATCCTGTGCCGGACGTTCTGTCCATCGCTGGGGAATGAAGGTCTCACAAAAAGTCGCAAGGGCCCGCCGCAAGATGGCGGCGCATATCGGTGCTCCTGAGGCTGCTGAGGTCATTTTCACGCGCAATACCACGGAATCAATCAATCGTATCGCCCAAGGTATGCAATGGAATGCTGGTGATGTGGTACTGACCAGCGATAGGGAACACAATTCGAATCTAATTCCATGGCTTCAGGCATCGCGTCGGGCCGGTGTTGTTCATCGCATCGTCGACAGCGAGGAGCATAATCGATTCGACCTCGAAGCCTTCGAGGCTGCCTGCGCCGAGGCCGGTGATTCTCTGCGCCTTGTCTCCTTAGTCCATGTCAGCAATCTGGATGGAGTTGCAATCCCCATCAAGGACGCGACGAAAATTGCGCATGACCATGGGGCCTTGGTTCACGTCGACGGGGCGCAGTCCGTACCGCATATGCCAGTTGATGTGGCAGACCTAGATGTCGACCTATTCTCGTTCAGCATTCACAAGATGATGGGACCAACCGGCATGGGGGTGCTTTGGGGTCGCAGAGAGATACTTGAGGGAATTGAGACATCGTTGTCCGGTGGAGGAACAATCTCCTCTGCCTCGGCTGAAGGATGGGAATGGGCAGGGATTCCACAAACCCATGAGGGTGGATTGCAGAATTATGCCGGAATTGTTGGTACTGAGGCCACTCTTGATTTCTTAGATAATCTGTCGATGGCGGATATGCACGCACATGAGGTAAGGTTGAATCACATCATGAGTGATGGTATTCGCGACATATCTGGAGTTGAGATAATTGGGCCTGACAATGCGTCTGAGCGTGGCGGAATCTGCTCAGCACTGCTAGCAGACTTGGACGTGCACAATGTAGGGATATTGCTCGATGAAGTTGCTTCGGTTTTCGTTCGAGCGGGGTTGCATTGTGTCAATCACTGGTTTGAGTCGCACGGCATACTGGATGGGTCGCTGCGCGCGAGTGTATACGCATACAACACCGAAGAAGAAGCACGGCTTTTCGTTGACACGTTCAGTGAAATCGTCGAAAACTTATCCTGATTGAATTATATTCGACTGGTTACGGATATGAGTGCAATTGAAAGAGAATAGCCAAACAGCGACGCCTGCGCGGTGATTGCATGGATGTTGCTGAAGAAGGCGAAGTTGACTGGAAAGACTTGGATATGCCTGCGGTTCCAGATGTGCCTGCTCGTCGAAATGCAATCGCCGGTATACCGATATCAGTGCTGATAACTGCCGGTTCGGCCTTCGCATTATTCGTGCTCGCTCTTTTACTCGCCCTAATCGCCTCAAACCTACTCAGTGGAGGCGTACTATTCGTGCCAGATCCAGCACTGAGGGAACGGGAGGATGCATTCATGGCACAATCAGGTTTTGACAATGTTTCAGGTACTGGTTCTGATGTCGATGTCTGCATCGTTGATACAGGAATCGATCTTAACCACCCCGACCTTTCTGGCCTTGATTTGGCGGGCTGGAAGGACTTCATCAATGAAAGGGGGGAGCCTTACGATGACCAAGGACATGGCACCGGGATGGCGGGGATTCTGGTCGCAGATGGCCATCTGACCGGTGTTACAAGAGGAATCAACCTATACGTCGCGAAAGCATTGGCCCAAGATGGACAAGGCACTGATGATGTCATCGCTGAAGCGATTGACTGGTGCGTTGCTCAAGGTGTCGACATCGTCTCACTAAGTCTAGGTGGTGGACAGGGAATTGACTTCTTCCTCATTGAAACCGATAATTTGGAGGCTGCGGTAGACAATGCGCTCGATGAGGGCGTCTTTGTAATCGCAGCTGCTGGTAATGATGGAGAGGATGATGATGGGGATGTCGCAAGTCCAGGCAGTGTTGAGGACGTTATTTGTGTCGGGGCTGTCGACCGATACGGAGAAATTTGGATTGGCTCATCCGTAGGTGATAATAACGGAGATTTGTGGCCCCCTAAACTGCCTAGACAGAATCCGGATATGAAGCCAGAATTAGTCGCCCCTGGATTTGAGATTCCTGTTCTGATAGTGGCGGATGACCTCAGCGGTGGCGAGTATGGGTACGGCTGGGGAACAGGCACCAGCGGTGCGACCGTGTGGGTAACAGGTGCGATAGCACAACTGCTTGAGGAGCGACCTGAACTGCGCCATGATGGCACATCCGGAGGTAGAGCAACCATCGAGGATGTCAAGGAATGGGTGATGGAATCCTCGCTACCACGCGAAGGCGTAAGCGGTCATGATGACTACTACGGATACGGTGGACTGAGAGTTGATGCTCTGCTGGTTGCAGCCAACGCTTGATTACTTCACGATGGCGACAAGAGTGCCGCCGAACAGCGGTGCGAATCCGATTAGATGCCCCTCATTCAGCGTGGTCACCATCGCTACCCAGCGATTGAACTCGGCAACGCGAGATTGCGCATCGGTCAATTCTCCAGTGAGAGGAAGGTCACCTACATCATCAATCGGCACTTCAGGCTCTTCGGTGAGAATGATGCCACCATCGGCCATGACCTGCAAGCACTGCTCAACAGCCTCCGCCTTACCCTTCCAACCCACATCAACAATCGCAAGGTCAAAGGGAATGTGAAGAGGTGGCCTTCCGGCAGCCGGATTGGAGGCATTAGCAGCGTTCCAGGATTCAGTCGCAGCCACCAATTCATCGAAGCGGCCGACGGTTACGTGCGCCCAATCCTCAGCCTTGTATCTTGAAACTAAACGCTTGAGGATGACACCGAACTTCCCGCCTGCTTCAACTAGATGATAGTGCTCAGGGTGGCTCTCAGAACTCCAAATATCGAGGAGCCAAGCGCTGAGATGGCCAATTCCAGAGCCAATCTCGCAGACGTTACGTGGTTTGGCCCTGCCTACAACGTCTCGAATTCGCCTACGCATTGACAGCGACAACGAATCCAATTCCATGTGTTCAAGTTGGGCACCGATATTATTGGCGATTTCAGGCTCTACACGACTGCGGTTCTCATCACGTGACATTAGAGCAGCCAACGCCTCTTGCGGAGTCGGCAAACTCACAGCCCCCGAATCGCCATCGCCCATGTGATGCCCTCCTGTATGTGGCTCTTGAACGAGTCGGCGGTGAGGGATGGCGTGAAATACCCTAGTCCGGCCGCCCACACGGGGAGCGGCATGGACAGCGTAGCCGAGGACATTGACGACGAGGACGTAGAGGTTATCGAGAATGTCACCCGCTGCCCCGGATGCAATAGCAGACAATCCCACGAGGTTCTACGGGAGAAACAGGTCGGTGATGGCGGAATTGACTACCTAATCCGCTGCGGTGGGTGCGGTAACGTTCACACCTTCCAATTACGTACTCCTAAGCCAACAATGGTCAATTTAACGCTCTCCGATGGAGCGGAGTCAGAGAAAACTGAGTTTGAGGTAGATACTGACGAGGTATTCACCATCGGAGATGAATTTGAGTTAGGAGATGCGTTGTGGCGAATCACTAGACTGGAAACAGGTGGTGATGCAAAATTACGTGTCGCTGATGCTCGTGATGTCCGGATGATTTGGGCAACCCGTTGCGACCTATCGCGAATCAAAATGACTTTCACTGAAGGAGAGCATTCTACTTCGGCAACGATTGAAGTTGCCCCAGATAGAATGTTCCAATGCGGTTCTATGTATACTCATAAGGGTGAACGTTGGAGGATTCGAGCATTGCATTCAGGCTTGGGGCGAACTCTTTACGGCAAGATGCAAGCGAGCAAAATCCGTCGAATCTTCCTACACAAACCAATGAGTGAGGAGGACCTAGAAGAAAGGGAAATCAGGGAACGTGGCAAGTGGAAAGGACAGGATTTCCCCGGCAGAGAAGAGCATCAGCGCCGCATCAGCAAACCGTAATCAGCGGCGGTTGGTCCACGGCATTATCACTGATTTCATGATGTGCCATGCGACGTCAGGATTCTCGTCCAGTCGCCTCATGCTATACTCATACCAGCGCTCCCCATATGGAATGTATACGCGTGTGCGATGCCCGGACTTAGCGAGCCTGCGCCGCACGTCTCCTCGGACTCCGAGTAACATCTGGAACTCATATCCCGGGCCCTTGCCCTTTCGTGGTTCGCCACATCCTTCTCTCGGGTCGGGAAGCCCGGGTCCCATCGCCTTGGAGTCAAGGCTAGCAAGACTGTGGCTAATAATCGGGTGATCATGGGTGGCTATACCAACATACGCGCCGTTGTCCAACATCTGGTCGATACACCGATTGGTACTATCGACTATCTCTCGATATCCGGTAGCGGAAATAGATGAATCCTCCTTGTAAATTCCTTTGCAGATGCGGAAATCAGCTGCACCTCCCAACTTGCTGCAAATAGTGTCAATGTCTTCGAAGGTACGTAGCAATCGCGACTGCAGAACCGTTCCGACATTGGTCAGACCGGTTTCATGCATATGGAATACGATGTCGATAGTTTTCTGCGTAACTCGGTGGTCCTCCATATCTAGTCGGACGAATATGTCGTGTTCCGCAGCACTGCGGAGCAATTTCTCGATGTTTGAGTATGCAATATCCTCATCGATTAGTAGCCCAAAAGCAGTGGGTTTGATACTGATATTAGCATCGAGTTCATTCTCTACGATTGCCGCAATAACCCTGAGATACTCCTCAAGAAAGAAATTGGCTTCATCGATGTGATGAATCTCCTCTCCAAGAACGTCGACAGTAAAACATGCGCCTTGCGAGGACAAATCCTTCATCACTCTAACACAGGATTCGATATCCTTCCCTGCTACGTATCGACGCGCCACCCATCCAACCATGAAACGAGGCATCAGCCGGGTGAGCCCAACCACTAACCGCGAGCCAGCACCCATGTCATCCCCGTGCTACGCATGCACGCGTGCGCACTTTGACGATTGCTCAATCGGTATCAGTCTAAGAAGAAGGGGGGTCGGCCACAAAACTAGTCCATTCGCCGGTGTTGGTCAGCACAATCATCCCTCTTTCAGGGTGGGTGACAATTCCAATCCCGATGTCAGCGCGTTCCGACGGATACATTCCTTTGGAACTCCAGTGAATATCTTCTCGCCAACCGGTAAACCACCATGATTCATCGCTGAATTCTGCCCAGTGAACCAGCCCACCGACCGCCATCACCTCAAGAGCACCTTCTTCTGGCCTCACTCGTGCGATTCGCTCGTTACTGAGCGAAAGAATCCATTCTCCATCGTGATGCCAAGCCCTCTCTACTTTTGCCTCGACCTTGAGGATACCTTGCGAGATTATTGTGCCAGTATCTGGGTCAAATCGAGCCCAGCCACCACCAAGCGAAAATGCCCAAATCGAGTCGTCGGTGGTGGCGAGCCAAACTACAACCTCGCCTTCTTTCAGCCCTGCAAGTTCAGGCCATTCAGGTAATGGAGCCCTCCACACCTCTTGTGATTCTCGAGTAGTTCGATAGACTCCACCAAAATGCGAGGCAAATACGATGTCGTCGCCCCACAAGCACAGCGCAAGTGGCTCGTGGCGCAGAGGTCGTGACCAGGCAGCGCCGGCCACATCATGTGTGTCAGCAACACCAGTACGTAGTGCTGCTCTCAGAGTTGGTTTGTCCACTCCGTTCTCAAATGAATTGCACTTCTCAATGATGGCCATCCTTGCAACAGCGAGTTCTCGGTCGACCCAAGTCGCTACAAGCGAGCCATCGTCAAAAACTGCGGCTGTAGTAATTTCACCGGGGAAGGGATTGGCTGGCTCACCTACTGGTGTGAGCGAGTCAGCATCAATCCAGACCAATTCGCCATTGACACCAACCAACAGGTGTCTTTCAGTGCCCGCTAGTAGGCGTGAAGGTGCGAAGGGGCAATGGGGCAGTGAATCCGCCATATCCGGGCCTTGCGGGCGATACTGATGAAGGATTGGGCTGCATAGGCTGAAGTCGCTTCACCACCTCCGGTAATTATGGTCACACTTCTCATCGTGTCTGAACCGGACCTCGCATCAACAATTCAGGGTGATGCATTGCTCAATCGAGGTGGTTGGAGAGAATCGGTAGAAGTCGAAGGGTGCAAGTGCTGGACCCATACTGACAGACCGGTTCACATCTGGTGGCTCAGTGAGCGTATCCTTTGGGAGGATGGTGTTGATTCACGCTACGAGAAAGGTGCAGGGCTTTCCGAAGGCGCGGTAAGCGAGGTCATTTTCCTCTCAAGACACTTCGCTGCATCTGGTATGCCTTCCCTCACCCTGCATGTCATCGGCGTTCCTGGCGAAGAACAAGTTGGCGAGCCTGCGGAATATGGTGGCATAAAGGGCGAAGTGGTGCCACCAAATCCAAGATTTGCGGCATGGTTTCGGCTAATGTGTGCAGCCGCAACAAAACACAAATTGAACGACGAATTCGACCTCACAATTGAGACAACTCACCACGGCCCATCGCTGAAATCCCCAACCATGTTCATCGAAATCGGCTCCTCAGAGAGTCACTGGGGTCGCCGGGATGCGGCAGAGGCTTGGGCTGATGTGCTGACTCGTGGATTGAATCTGGACGGAGTAGGTGGAAATGCGATTCAGTGTGGCGATTGGAAGGCGTTGAGCGCGGATGAGAAGGCACAAGCCAAGGTGATGGTAGGAATCGGAGGTGGACATTACGCGCCAAGGCATACCGATGTCATTCGCAAGACCGATTGCTGGGCAGGCCATCAACTTGCATCATATGCCCTGCCTATGAAAAAACCTGAAGACGAAAATTGGGACCCCGACAGCGGAGAATATCCTCTCGGACAATGGCAGCATGCCATCAAGGTCAGCATCGATAGTACTCGACAGGTATTCGACGGTAGTCAGGTCATTGCCCACCTCGACCGTAAGTCGTTCAAGGGTTGGCAACGCCGAGTAATCAAACGATTACTGGCAGAACTCGATGTTCCTATCGGCAGAACCGTCGATTTTGAGTGAAAATTACTCACTAGGGATGGTGTGGCCGCAGCGTCCACAAGTTTGGCGGTCGCTGTGCTGTGCGAGGAAAATTCCGGGACCACACTTGGGGCAGAACTCAGCCTTTCGGACAAGTTTTCCGTCTTCGATGGAATACTTTGACCACTTTGCTGCTGCATTAGGATTGTCTCCCATCACTCCTCACCTCCGTCAGGATCTTCCGGTGCTTCCTCAGCGGGTGCCTCAGCCGGTGCTTCTTCCTCAGCGGGTGCCTCAGCCACTGCTTCTTCCTCAGCCGGTGATTCTTCCTCAGCCGGTGCTTCCTCAGCCGGTGCTTCATCTGCTGCTTCTTCCTTAGCGGGCGCCTTCTTAGCGGGGGTTTCTTCTGCTTCATCTTGCGCAGAATGCCTCTTGATGATGTACTTCGGTTCCTTCGCCAAATCCTCAACACTTTCGTAAACGTAGGCTCGTCCAACGGTGAGTGGCTGGCCGAAGCGGCTGTTGACATCTCTGACGACAACACGGTCATCAGATGCATTTGGCTCCAACTTTACGATGGCAGCAATCATCTGTGCCTTGCTGGGTGTGGGATGGTCGACGTGACGCCAACTCCAACTCAACTCAATACGCTTCAGCAATACGTTCTCTTTTCTTTCTAGAATCTCCATTTTTATTCCTCCTTCAACGGATGTTCACCTTGAGTGCGTAATTACCAGGCTTCTCGATGCCAAGGCGCTTGGCAACTTCGGACCTGTTAGTATCTAGAATAATGGTGAAGCCTTGCCAATCCACGGTAACCGGAGCGGTTGGGCACCGGGTGCACTGGTCAGCGTCAATATCGAGAATGAGGTGACACTCACCACATGCGAATGGTTGCTTTACCATGTTCATTCCTCCCGATCTTCAGCGAGCCACTCGTGTGCCCCGAGAGCTGTCTGCTTGCAGGTCAAGCCGATTTTACTCGAGCGCGGGTCGTGAGGGTTCAATGATAGTGAGACAATGCGGGCTCGTACTGGGCTTCCTTCGCCTAGGAACTTGCCAGATTGTCGGCCTTCAATTCGGCGCAGGCCGATGTTGATGTCAATCTGTTCGTCGAGAATCTGGCTCTTGTGAAGTAGTGCTTCCATCGGTCCAATTCGAACGAAGGCACCAAACTCATGCACTTCGCTGACTGCACCGTCAACAATCTCATTGTTTTCCATGGTGAATAGTAGTGCCTTGAATCGTACTCGCTGGTAAATGGCACCATCACCGTGAATGATGCGTCCGCGACCAATCAAATCATGGTCAAAAGTTAGCAAGACGTAGTTGTGGTCATCATCAAACCGGCCTTCAAATGCGTCGTGGGCAAGCCGGTCAACATGCTCTGAAAGTGACTTGCCGTGCTCTATGTATTCCGCTGGAATGCGGATGGTATCTTCTTTGGCTACTAGACTGTACATTTTGGTCCCTCCTCGTATTCACTCCGCTCCGGAGAAAACGCCCGGGGACGGAAGGCCTGTATGCCTCCCGTCCCTCACTGGCGTCAGCCTCCGGAGGAGAGGTCGTCCGAGACAGCCCGGCGACCCTGAACTCCTTGATAAACACTTCATCTGACACGGATGTCGGAAAACGCCCAACAGAGTCACATTGTGACTCCTGAACATCCTCATCACGCCAATGTTGAATAATGGCTCGGGGGCGAATCATAGTGATGGCGAGCGGAACGCATAGAAAAGGTGCTTCGCACCTGCCCGCTTCAGTTGCGCTAATCATCTCGTTGCTAATTCTGCAGATTTTCGCCCCCTTCAGTGCCATTGAGAGCGATTTGGAAGTTTCTGAAAGTTCTAATTCCAATGCAAGAGAGGGTGAAATCTGGATTGATGGAGGACAAGCATGGCCACAATTTGGCCGGACTCCCGGTCGCGAAGCGCTCGCTCCTGCTCATTCACCTGCTAATCCAACCCCATCTGGCCATCTGGCTTCGATTACTGACCCGGTCCAAAACTGGCGACATTACTCCGCCGCCGATTATGGAGTTGATACCCTGGCCACGCCGGTTGGCGACTTCACCGGCAACATCGACGTATCAGGTAACGCGATAGAGAGATGTGGGGAAGGGCGTCTGTCTGTGGTGCTGATTGACAGACGTGACATCGGTGGCGATATGCACGCTTTCCTGAAAATCGTCGATGGAGATACCAGCGCTACAATGTGGGAGCAAGACATTGGTTCGGCCGACCCGGTCAAGGCCGGAGCAGTAATTCTCGATGTTGATGACGATGGTGACTTGGAAGTTATCATCGCCTACGACACCAACGGGCTCATGTCTGTCGAATTGTGGGCGCCCGACATTATCTGCGATGAAACCGGATGGAAGCCCGGAGGTGGACACACCACAGAGAGAATGTGGCGCTACACGCATCCAAGCCTTTCGATGGGCGCTGATGGACCATATGACGGAAATTCAGTAGGTGAACACCACCCTACCGCCCAGCCGCTGCTAGCAGACCTAGAATTGGACGGCACGCCAGAACTGGTACTCGCTCTCTTCGATGATGCCAATGACGACCCATACGCGTTGGCTTTACCCCTACCAATGTCCGGAACTCCTTCCCCGCTTTGGGAAGTTCAACTGAACAAAGGAACTCATGCCTCGGACCCTGCATGGGTTCAACTCGATTCGGTCAATACTGCGGTATTACTGACTACAATTGACTATGACAGTGGCAGTATGTGGGTTTGGAGATTGAGTGGTGCATCTGGCTCTCCAGAATGGGGTGGTGCATCGCTGAACAATCTCGATGGTGGCACCGATGCACCTCACGTCAGGCTACCTGGCCCAGTCATCACCCAGTTGGACTCTGACTCTGCTATGGAGATGATTGTGACCATCCCAACTGACCTTGGTGGCAGCACCACTGCCGATGGGGCGCAATACATCGGTATGGAAGTGACCAATGCTAGCCAATTATTCACATTCAATGCAGTAAATGGATACGCTGATGCTCCACCGACACCGGTGGATACGGATGATGACGGTGTCACTGACCGAGTCTGTTGGGTGACTTGGTATGCGACTACATTCGACAGGCACGGTGTTGCTGGCTGCCACCGTATTGATACCCCTAATCCGATGGAAATCTGGCATCGCGACCTTGAGCGTAGCAGTGGCAACCCAAATGACGAGATAGCGGTATCTCCGGTTGCTCTTCTCGACATCGATGGAACCGGGGCTCCTGAAGTTCTCGTGCCCTATGGTCGCACCTTACACGCACTCGACGGTGAGGACGGAACTGCCGCTGCCATCAACAACAACTGGATTGGAGGTGTTGAACTCGACCACCGCACTTGGTCTGCCCCAACACTGGCAGATATCGATGGGGATGGGGCGATTGACATTCTGATTGGAGACCAACTGATATCGCAGGCCGCAGCAGATGTTAGGCCATTCACTGATTCAAGAGGCATCCAGTTCAGCCCAAGTACACCCGACCCGGGTGAGGAAGTGACAGTTACGTGTTACTTTGAGAATGTAGGCACTGCCAATACAGATCTTGACACCTTTGCCAGACTCTACGTCGACGGTGCTAGAATACACACGCATAGAGAAGGAACAATGCAGCCGGTTTCTCCTACTGGTAGTGGAAATTTGGCTTCTTTCTCCATTTCATGGTCTGGTGGACTAGGTGACCACGAATTCGAATTGCGACTGGACGAGGATGGTAATCTCTCGCAATCTCGCACCGATAATGACAACCAGACCATCACACTGACCATTGTTGCGCCATACAACGTTTCTATCGGCGTTCCCGCCGACCCAGTGAGAGTTGACCCCGGTGGTTCTGAGGTAATCAATCCACAGATTACCTCCACTGGAAGATTAGCGGGCGATTGGACGCTGAGCATAGATAACTCGAATATGCCAGAAAATTGGACAGTTCAGGACCAAACTGCTGGTGGTTCTAGTGCAGTCCGCATCGAGGTTGGACAGATTTGGACTCCATCTATCCTTGTCTCGGCACCCTCAAGTGCACTCGGTAGTGATAGTGGGTGGTTGCTGCTAACCATGACACTTGACAGCGATACCAATGTCACACAGACTGGAATCCTGCCTATCGAAGCAAATCGGACTAGGGGTATTTCGATGAGAGGACCTGATGGGACTTCGCTCAGTACAGGATTTGGCCACCCAACATCCGATGCCTCGGCATGGTTACTAATCGAGAATCTTGGCAATGCGGCAGAGACTGTTACCCGGCAGGAATGGAATACCACTGCTTGGGGTTCAGACCTACGACTGTACGAGATGGATGGCTCACAGGTAGCGGCTATTACCCTCGCTCCGGGTGAACAAAGGGAATTGACTGCAAGGCTGCAGGTTCCCGGTGGCACTTCACATGGCAGTTCAGTCTCAACGCCATTGACAATTTGCATTGGCACCGGCGCTGAGGAGGATTGTAGGATCATCCAACTGAGTTTTGTCTCCAATGGTGTCACCGTGATGCCACCACACATCCGTTCAGTTCCAACAGATGACCTGCAGTGGGACATCTCGATTCAACTACCATCAGGTGTGTCTGAGTTGGAATGGGACCTAGCATCCGGAGGGTTGCTCAATGCTGGATGGTCATGGGAAGCAAGCGGTGGGCTGGACATTGTCGGCACTAAACTCCGCGCCACCGGAAACATCGGAGGACCTGTGACAGGCACCCTCAGCCTTGACCTTCCTTTCGCCGCTCCTCCGATGCTGCATCAATGGTCGATGCAAGAGGTAAATCTTAGTGGACACACATTGGAATTCAGCCTGCAGGTAATGCAGGTATTCAGAGCAGCCATCGAAGTCACCTCTCCCACGGTTGAACCTGTGAGAATGAATGTCACAGAGATGAACATCATCATGCTCAAACTAGAGAATCCAGGCAACGGACCTGATGTCTACGACGTTAGTGCAGTGGTGCTATCCAACGAGAACTTCTCTGATGACCCGGGAATGACAATCGTCTTGCCATCGCCGTCGTACTCCATTGGAGCGGGTAGCCTAGCTATCGTACCAATCCAAGTCACTCTACCTGAGGAAATGCCTGCTGAGCAGGGACTTGACATTGAATTTTCATTGCGCTCGCAAGGTGAGGTTAACGTGGCAGCGACTGAAACAATTCAGGTGCTTGCTCGCCAAGACCATCAGTGGAACCTCACGATGAATTACGATGGACTCAATCTGACGTCTGGTGCATCAATTCTAGTCTCCCCCGGCGAAGAACTATCACTGCAGATAACAGCAGAAAATACTGGCAACCTCATCGACTCCCTAGTCCTGACTCCATCAGACTCCTACACGCTTGCGGGCGGCGATGACGGGCAGGGTTGGTCATTCACTGGCGATTCAGACTCGGATATTGAGGTAGACGAGTCGGGCACACTGACTGTGAGTGTCACGGTTTCTGATGATGCTTGGAAGGGAACTATCGCAACAGTGGACTTCCAAGGTATGTCAGATGACATCGCGGTTCCGGGCTTCGTACTGAACCTTGAGTTGATTCACGTCCCGGCATGGAAGGTCCTCGCCGGGGGTGCAGACCTTGACATCGATAGGAATGGGGAAAACATCACGCTAGAAGTAGAGAATCGTGGCAACTGGCCGGCAGAACCATTCATCACCGGCTGGGTGGACATCAGTGGATGGAATGTCAATATCAGTACCAACATAGGTTCTCTTGACCCCGACCAAACGGCTTCTTTCGACTGTGAAATTACCCCTCCAGTAGGTGCTGTATCCGGTCACTCAGTTGAATTGAATCTGCGAGCGCGAAATGCGGATGGCTCTGGAATCTCGACCACCACACTACCCCTTCGTGTAGCAGAATGGCATGAGTATACCCTAACCGGCGAGGGGCTGTGGGGAATCTCCTCAGAGGGTGGACTACCGCTTGCCATGGTCTCGAATCTGGGCAATGCACCCACTACCATCGAACTCGACGTGTTGGGACTGCCTGCAAACTGGCACTTATCCGGACCACAGCAAGTCTCACTGGCCGTTGGAGAGAGCAGTGGAATCCCACTATCAGCAATTCCACCCAATGACTGGAATGGTGAAAGCGTAGGAGTGACACTACGCACAACCGATGAAGAAGGGACTCAATCGGAGTTGACCCTTACACTCACACTGATGATGCGTTCGTGGGCTTCAAGCCCAGTGCTATTCGGCACCGCTGGTGACGCACTGCTACTCTCTTTCCTGCCCGGAGGCGCTACCGCATCGGTAATCGATGGCAGCGACCAACTTGAATCGCAAGGTGATGGATTCGTCTGGATAACACCGAACTCTGACAGCAACGGTGTGATGACTGTTGATGGAGAGTCCCTCGACTATTGGGCTAGGGTAAGACATGCCCCCTCAAGAGATGGAAGTTGTAGCATCGCTGGAATTGGCATCGAACCCCTAGCAACCTGTAGCATCCTGAGCGGAACTGACGAAATTGATTGGACAGCCATCATGCGTGATGAATCCGGTCAGGTGATTGACCAGAAATCAGGACACTTGAGTGCCAATACTAGCCTTGCCATCAATCTCAGTGGCGCAGCGTGGAGTCCAGATGCAGGTACTCACACCATTCGCGTGACGCTGCTCGATGGGCAGGGCGCGGTTATTGCCGAGCGTTCTGAAGACATGGTACACCGCGACAGCGATTGGAATCTCGGTATCACCGCGGTGGAACTAATCAGTTCTGGAGATGACCAACAAATCGTAGTATCAATTGTACGAAGCAATCACAGTAAATTGACCGATGCTGTTTGCCAAGTCGAGTTCTCATCCACCACTGGAACTTGGACTGCTACTCACAGAGTGAATGTTGTAGGCGACCTCGCCCCTCAACTTTCGATAGACAGACCACCACTCGCCATTGGGGAGACCATCAATGCGGAAATTGGTTGTAATTCACCATGGGATATCGACGATGACCCAGATGATAATCAGCAATTCATCGTACTGACCAAAGGTGCAACCATCGCTACCAACGCCTTCGATTGGGTAGTTGGCGTAGTCTCAGCAGTCGTACTATTCGGGGCGATGTGGCTTGCTGGGTTCGTTACTCCTCGCGCTGATGGGCAGAAGAAACAGAAGAAGCGAAGTGTACGACGAAGCAGGTCCAAAACCAGTACACCTACCCCTGTAAAAACTGAAGATGGGGACGATAGCATGCAAATTGAGGATGAACCTAAACCAGCAGCAGGCGGCATCGACCTAGTAGAATTCCACGACGAGGACTTGGAGGCAGCAGCAGATGCAGCAGATGAGGAACCATCTCCAAGAGATGACTTTGAATCGAGGCTCGGTCGCCTCGGCCATCACAGGAGATGAGTCCCATGAACGGTGAAATCGCAGGACCAACAACACCGTTTCACACATTCGACCCATTGGATTCAGCCGCAGCATCGCAGATGATTCCTGCAATTCTCTCTGCGGCTGTTGGAGATGCTAGTGAATTCGATAGCATACTCTCACGCGATGAGGATTTGCGTGAGCGACTTGAGGAGGAAGGGGCAGAAATCTCCAATGGCAGGGTGGGGATACTATGGGATGATGCAACACTAATATTCGTCACTAGCATGGACAGACAGCAGGATGGCAGCCCAGCACCACCTCTAGATACCGGGGTGTCAAAATCAAGACTCGGGCGCTTCCCTGATGGGAATGGTAATCCTCTAACCTACCTACGTAAATACTGTTCAGCACCTGAAGATGATTCAACCATCACTGATTTGCTGACTCAAATCGATGAGGGTCTGAACTTGCAGGGATTCGGTGGATTGCAGCTGCATGGATGGCTCGATGCTTCTGAGGTTTCCACTCTGAGAGAAGCATTGCAACAACAGCAATGGCGGGTCAATCGTGACGAGCCGTGCGATGGTGGAGTGTTCGAGATAGTGCGGCATCTCGTTATCATCCTCAAGAGCGCTGAGAGACGTAAATGCGGTATTCTGATGCGCGCACACGCATGAGCAAGCCTTGGGAAAGACCAGACAGCATTACGGCGAATGTTCATGAGCGTAATCGATAGCCGCAGCCGTATGGGAGAACAACTCTACTCCGGCAAGGTCAAGCAGGTCTGGAGCACTGACGACGCAAATGTGCTTGAATTTCGATACACTGACCAGATTTCAGTATTCGACCAAATCATTCCCTCGCTGATTCCACGCAAGGGCGAGAGCCTTAACCGCACAACTTGTCACTGGTTCAATCTCGTTGAGCAGGAAGGAATTTGTGAGACTCACATGATTGAGATGAATGCACCAGATCGTTGCCTTGCAAAGCGATTTGAAGTTATCAAAGAACCCGGAGCAATTCCGCGAGATATGGAAAATGTATTCGTGCCATTAGAGGTCATTTGCCGCCACCATCTGGCCGGTTCCGGTTGGCGCCGCTACGCCAAGGGTGACGTCGGTGCTGAAGAATTCGGATTTCCCGTTGGGACCAAACTTGTAGAAGGTTGCAAACTGCCTGCGCCGTATCTAGAAGTATCGACAAAGTTCGAGGTCTTCGACAGATTGCTTGACAGAGAGGAGGCGCTGCAGATTTCCAATCTTACTGATGAAGAATTTGATACAATACTCGACTGTGTCCTCAAAATTGACGCTATCATCGAACGGGAGGCAAGCGCGCGTGGCCTCATCCACGTTGACGGGAAGAAGGAATTCGCTCTCGGAGTAGGCCGCAAACCCGTACTTGTGGATTCATTCGGAACCCTCGACGAGGACCGATGGTGGGATGCTGAAACATACGCTGACGGTGAGATTGTTTCGCTGTCCAAGGAATTCGTGCGTGAACACTACATTGCCACCGGGCACCTCAAGCAACTTGAAGCCGCTCGCTCTGCCGACTCTGAGGAGCCAGCAATTCCAGCTCTGCCTGATGAAATCATCGGCCAAACTGCTGACCTATACGCTTCAATGTACGAGCGGCTGACTGGCAATTCATTCTGATTATCTGGCCTGTTAGATGGGTACCCTTGTATTCAAAATGAAATAGAGGGACCCATTCATTCAACTTAGTAATCACTGCCGTTTGAATGTGTTTTACATGACTGGATTGTT
>CAZYIX010000028.1:0-22043 GCA_964647665.1 uncultured Candidatus Poseidoniales archaeon | reverse complement strand
CCGTGCCAAGTGTTCTCATCAATGAATCCTCCTCCAACCGCACCGTTGTCTCCCTCATGAATCACCGACCAATTCACCACAAATACTCCCCCTTCTGCACCGGGTACCTCGACCGATATGTCGTAGGCTTGTCCAGTAGTCAGCGATGCAGCACCTTCGACGAAAAGAGTGGTCTGATTCCACTCCGCAGACCACAATTCCCTATTATCGACTGACTTCCAGTTGAGTAGCAAGAACGGTGCACCGAACAACAGCCCTGACAATATCAGACCAGCCATCAGTGTTGCTTTGGCCAACTTATGCCGACTGGGAAAATCAACTGCCTCGGAACCCCAAGGCATTGACGCCAGCCGGGCCTGAATCGATTTGACCGTCGCTCGCAGGTCGATAGGGTCCGAACCATACTCATCGCCAAGTCGCAATTTGTGGAATTGGGTAAGTCCGATGAACGGTCCAATGCAGGCCATTGCGAAAATTAGCCAATACATTCCACCGGTAGCATAGAGCAACAATACGGCAAGGCCGTACCATACGAACGTCGCAGCTACGGCCTGCGTTGTCTGATACAACGCCATATGTGTCGGTCCAAGGCGAGGGTCACTGACTTCGGCCCAAGTGGTGATGAATGTGAATATCAGCCAATCAGTGATGGTCAAAGTCGGCAACCAAAGAATCAGAATCACAATTTCTGGTGCGCCGACCAGCATCAACACAGCCAATCCAGCATAGCATGCTATCGAGCCGATTGCAGCCCAGCGCAGGACCTTGCCGCGTCCAAGGTAATCAGATAGCCAAGGACCAAACAATCCGAGGTATGTTGCGAAGATGAAGATATTAGCCCAGAAAATCGATTGTCCCGCATCGAAACCTAGTACTTCCCTCTGATAGAATAGGAACATGCCTTCAAACCCATCACCAAGCGGCATCAGGAAACACAGTGCAAGGACAATCCATGCTGTTTTTGTTCGCATTGCCGCGAGAATCTTACTTCCAACTGTTGCCTTGGCAGGGAAAGCCAATTCCGGGTTCTCAATCGCCTCTTGTATGGTCTTGGCCGCACGCCACTTTGCTTGCTTGCGTGGGCCGCGAATAGCCTTGCCCTCGCGCATTATCATGGTGATAGCAACTGCGAATAGCGCTGTCAGAATGGTTAGAATCACTCCGGTTCGCTGCAGAGCGTCATAATCTAGAACCCCGGCTTTGGCGAATGGACTGCTATCGATTGCAGTCACCCACCACCCCATCAGAAGCAGCAGAATATGGCCACCGCCACGGTATGCGAAGTTGATTCCTGAGTTGAAACGGCCAAGTTTGGGAATGCTTTCTGCCATCATCCCGGCAACTGCCTGTTCAGCGACCAAACGTGGAATCAGCGCGAGGAACATCACGCTGATGAATAGAATGAACGAGGTTTGGATATCGATGAACATCATCGGGATGACAAGCAGAATGTGCAGACCCGTGCCGATTAGAATCCAACTCCGACGACGACCCATCGGCAGAGATGTCCACTTCTCAACCGGTTGAGCCCAGACGATTCGCAGGAAAAACGGAACTTTGAGCAGCATTATCGCGAATGCTATCTGCCCGATTGGCAACAGGAAGTCATTGTTGGCTATTCTGCCAATCCAGAATCCAATGAAGGCATAGGGCATCATCAACCCGATATAGAAGACGATAACCCAGATGTCGCGGAATACACTGTTGAATGTGCTATCCTTGCCCATGTCAACGAGGCCGTGTTGGATGAACGAGCCAGTTTTGTCATCTCCAGTCGGCACCAGTTCTGCATCAATCACATCAACCATGTGCCGCCCTCGCGCGGCCTACGGCCGCGTCCTCATCAAGAGGGTGACGCCTGACAAAGGTGGGAATGAGAATCAATTTCTCATGATGTCGTGAAGGTAGAATCGTCACTCCAGGTCTGGCCGTTGTCATTCTCACCCATCACGCGCCAATGGTAGGTCTGACCTGTAAGTAAGTCACTAACAGAATGCTGCCAATCACCCACTGATGATTGGCCGATGCTAGCGCAATTCGTCCAACTGACGGTGCTATTCCCACCATCGAACAGACCCCAACATACGGTGAGAGTCGTGTTGGTTCCATTGTCGTAAACCTCCCATTCAAGGTCGGCTGCACTGCTGCTGACGTTGGCCACAGCGTAGTTGCGCGTGATGAGGTCATATTCGTAGACCCATCCACGCAGAGGGTCGGTATTCCACACCGGTAAATGGTCTACTGCATCCCAACTTGATTGGATGAGTGGGAAACCCCAAGCGGCGAGATATGGCATCAGATTGTGGCCGGTATTCAGCGAAATCTGTATCGCCCATTGATTGAACTCCGCTGAATCACCGGAAGGCTGGCTGCTGTAGTTGTAGTAATACTCGCGGAATGCGGCAGTGAACGGAGCCCAGCCGAATTCCTCCTTGATTTGGATATGAGTCTCCAATGCGGTCCAAACCGACCACGAAGCGATCTGAGCACCGCCGCTGAAATAGGTCTCAGTTCGACTCTGACGGCTGCTCGGCGACATCGCTCCATGACCTGAAGAGCCGACGAGGTCCTCCATCAGATACACCGAGAACAGATTGCAGGTTGTCTCGGTATTGCCGGGCAGGGTTGCTGACATCCACTGGTGATTATGGCCGAGTTCATGGAACATACCCCAGTCTCCATTCTCATACATGTAGGTCCCATTCACTACCCCGGCTACGCTTGCGGTATGCGCCATGAATGGGTAGCCGCTATGCATCCAGCCCGCGCTAATCTGTACATCGAAGACTGCGCGCTCGATTCGCGGCCATGGAGTGTAACCAGAGAGATTGTGTTCCATTTGCAAAGCGGTGTCCCAGAACTCCATCGCATAATCAGGGTCATCGAGATTCCTGATGTAACTGGAAGGCACTGTCAGGATGAAGAAGCCAGAGGAAAGTTCGGCAGTAGGTGCTGGTGCATTACGCAGTACCAATTGCCAATTGCTGAGATTTGTAATTCCATGTCGATACCAAGGCATCTCGACGGCGTTCTCGATGGTGACATTGAACTCACCAAGAGAAGAACCGGCGGCAATCGCGATGTAGATCGCACCTCCAAACGCGTTACCCACCTGCATCGAAGTGCTGTCCACATACCACCAACGATGTACCTGCGGATGACGATTCAGGGTAGTCTTCCCCCAAAGGCTGTCAGTGTGTGCTCCCACGAGGACGTATACATTCTGATTGACAAGACCGCTTGGGAAAATGACGTTGACAACTTCACCAGGTGCTGCATACAATCCAGTGCTCATCCTCCCGTGCGCGCGGGCACCTGCGTAGCCGAAACTCGATGGTAGGCCCTCGTAGTCTCCATCGATGACCATTGTTCGATTGAGGCGCGGAGCTGTGGGGCTGACTGAGCCGGGGAATGAGGAGGATGAGGGGTGTACGAACAGTTCTGCGGCTGGCAACGTTTGCATCAATCGCTCTTGGATATTGAGCAGAAGGTCATCAATCTCGTCGGCATTAAGCGTGAAGGCATTGCTCGAATTGATGTGATACCAGCCGGTCGCATTCACCATAGCGCGCAGCCGTGCCCAGACGCCTGTGTAGTCCAACGGCAGATTGCTGACACAGAGATTGACAGTGGTTGCTGCAATATCAGCATCAGCCGGAGTCATCATCTGTGTGCCGAACACATGGTCCTCAATTTGGGGAAGTGAACCATGTAGGCGATACAACTCACCCCACTGGTTGACATTGACACTGAATGTGGATGATCCCGACGAAGCGGAAACGAATAGGCCGGTTTGTTTGGCTATCTTGTTGCCCGGATAGTTGTGGGCAACATCGGAATTGGAGTAAGACCAGTACCAAGCGTGTCCGCCCATCACCAAACCGCCACCTTCGACAAGCCACTGGGTAATCTGCTGGTTTTCGGTATCGCTGTATGAATTCCAGAATTCGGTAACGAAACAGTCGAGATTTGGCAGGTCTGCCGGTGTAGCCAATTCTATCACGCTGTAACCCTCAGTTAGCAGTGCGTCTTTCCAGCCGCCAAAGGATGCCTCAAGACCCACAGTCCTTGCTTGCCCGGCATTGTCGCTACTTCTATCGCACACCCAATCCAGTGCATTCAGCGAAAGATTGGCACGACTGTCAGTACCTGTCCGAGCAACCATGGTTTCGTGGCCATAGCCGACGATACGGCCTTTTCCAGCATGACTAGCGGAAGAAATTGGTCGGTTATCCCAATCGATGCCAACGCCGAATGCCCAATCGCCAATTGGTAAGATGAGGCTCGGCCATGCTCCGCCGAAATCAACGCTGCCGACTGGCCGAGCAGTGAGTTCACTGTGGTCGGCAGCGAGGTCGTGAATTGCGAAGGTGAAATTGGTCGCAAGACTGCCGCCAGAATTGTTCGCCCAAACTGTGTGGGTGGTCCATGCGTGTCTATTCGTTGCACGCCCCGGCGGTGTCCCACTGATTTCACCAGTGCTTACATTGAGAATAAGACCGACTGGCAGTGCTGGCTCCACTTGCCATCCCACAATCGGTGGCCCGTCGTTGGTAGCGAGCAAACTGATGCTTTGGTTAGCGGCGAGGATGTATTCAGTCGCTGGCCACGAAATGTTGCTCGGTGTGTGGTCAGCGACCCTGACTTGCAAGATGATTGAGGTGTCCCCACCAGTATTACTCGCAGTGACGGTGTGATTTGTCCACGGTTGCAGAGTATCAGCGAAACCAGTGATTCGGCCACTCATTGTATCGAATGACAGAGAACCTGCGAGTTGCGGGGTGATACTCCACGACAGCGGTGTACCGCCAAAAGTCTGCGGAAGAAAATCTGCATAGTCAACATTCCAAATCAAATCCACCGGACTGTGCTCGTACCAGATGCCGGTCACCCGCTCATCGTTGACGGTGATGGTAAGCACTGCAATCGCTCCACCGCCACTGTTGTTGGCCCAAACGAAGTGGGCTGTTTCGGGCCACAATTCTGCAGGAATACCGCTTACTCGCCCAGTACTGGAATTTAGTTCGATACCAGCGGGTAGCGCTGGGTCAGCCTCGTAGGTCACCGGAGAGCCGCCGATGTTTGTCGCCGCCTGCGGCGCCATCTCAACTCCAATAGTCAAAACCAGATTCATCAGCCCCCAATGCAAGTCCCGCGGCGGTTGGTCAACAATCGTCAACGAGATGTTGGTACTAGTGGAACCGCCGCTATTATTGGCCCAAATCTTGTGTACACTCGCAGCGGACAGCACATACGGAATTCCTTGAATCGCGCCAGTTTCTGGATGCAGGGAAAGCCCAATAGGCAATTGAGGGAACACTTCCCAACTATCGACTTGGCCGCCAATAACCGATGGTGGGTTGGAGTCGAATGGTTGGTCCAATACCATAGCGAAGCCATCACTGATGTACTCGATGTTGGATGGAGGGGGGAACACGAATAGAACATCAATATCTGATTCGGCAGAACTCACCGGATTGCTGCCATTGATATTACACAACATTGGGCCGGCTTCGATGGCGTACAGCAACACTGAGCCATTATTGTATAGGGTGAGGCTGTCACTTGAACCTACTCCACAATCTGCGCTCCAATTGTTCGGATGGTCGCCATCCCACGTTGGATGCAACCACAAAGGAGTGCCGATGTAATGAGACTGCGGCGCTGGATAGGATAGGTTGCTGACCGGTGTTATGCAGGACCAAGCATACTGGATTGTCCCCTCTGGACAGATTGGAGTTGAACTCCCATTATCTCCGCCATCGCCGCCTTGGTCCCCACCGTCGGTCTCATTGTCGCCTTCGCCTTCACCTTCACCGGGTGTGGTGGGTTGCTCATCATTGCTGGGAGTGAACATTGACAGGAGGCCTGCACTTGACAATCCGGCCAGCACTAGGACGGCCAATAGAATCGCCTTGACTAGTCTGCCACCACCATCGTCCATAGACGATGGGGGAAGTTATCCACCTAATTGAGTTGTGAAGTAATGATAGTGAATCCTATTGACATCATCGTGAATCGGCGGGCGGGATTGCAGTGCGCATTGTCATAACCGGAGCGGCCGGCCTTATCGGCGGAATTGTTCATGACCACCTCAATTCTCTCGATTATCAGGTCGTTGGTGTAGACCGGCCACATGACAATTGGTTAGCTGCTGGCAGGAATACTGATGATGAAAGCGCCCGCAGCCGAGTGGCTGTGGAAATCGAACTCTCAACTGCTAACGATACGGAACTTGAGGCTGTTCTGCAAGGAGCAGATGTGCTGATTCACCTCGCAGCGGATGCTGACCCAAGCAACCCTGACGAATCGATGATTCGCAACAACATTGAAGTTGCTACCAGCATTTTCCGTTGCGCTCGAGCAGCGGCTGTACGCAGAGTAATAGTGGCGAGCAGTGGCCTTGCACAGATCGGTCTTGAGAAGTTATTCGACGAGGGCGGGCCTTTCCACGGCCGAATGATTACTGTGCAGGATGGTATTGCTCCCACCAGCACTTATGGAGCATCGAAAATCTACGCCGAGGTACTGGCTGAAATGCACGCAAGAGTGCACGGAATGGAGACCATCGCTGTGCGAATCGGAACTGTGATTCCTGATGAGGAACGACACTGGGCGCGTGGTGGACGATTGCAGGCAACCGCTTTCCTCGCTGAAGATGTCCGTCGCTTCTTTGAAGCGGCGGTGAGCGCTCAATTTGATGGCCATCTGCTCACCGCGGCACAATCGGACTCACCCGGTCGCTTCCTCGACCTTGAGCCGGGACTATCCAAACTTGCATGGCAACCGATACAATGGCCAGATACTGCACCGGAGTGAGTCGAATGTCAGATGGAAACAAAGCAATAGGCAACGCTCAAATTGAAAAATATGACCGTTGGTTTGTTGGAGAAATCATTGGATTTATTCTCGGAATCAGTGACATTCTAATTGCCATGTTATCTGGTAAAGAACTGGTTGAACCTTTGTTCGATATCGCCTATGCAAGCATAGGATTCGCTCTCGAAGCTCGCACATGGACTGGGACAATGCTCTTGTCCACTCTAATCGGAATCGCCGCTCTATGGTTCATCGCCAAAATGATGCGTGAACAAGACATGGCCTCGAGATGGAAATTCAGCTGCGGCATTATCATAGGATTCTTGCTTGCAAAGGTAGTCATTTTTGTTCTGATTGATTTGGCATTCTTCCTAGGCGCCATCCTCACCCTGCCGTTCATCTACGGAGCCTGTCTGCTTGCTGTTGCAATCAGTAAATGCAATGCTGACACTGTTTTTTTGGGATGGTTAGAGAGATTCCGCTCTCCGGAAGGCAACAAAAAACCGACATTGAGCGAGAGCAGGAGCATCGCTCGTGGAGTTTTGGTTATCGTCATAGGATTGTGGCTGATTGTGCCGGTAGCACCCGCTATCATCGGAGCGCTGCCGACCCCTCCGGACTCACCTAGCTCCGGATGGGGTGCGCTTGAGGATTCATACACGGTGAGCGAGGTGGTAATTCATTACGATTCATTGCCTGAACTTGCTGCACAGTGGGCTGCCCCTGGAGATAACCCTGAGAATTGGAAAGTGTACGTTTTCGCGCCCAATATTGCGGCGAGCGGCGAAGACAATCTTACTGTCGGAATTGCTGTCTTCCTGCACGGATATCAGGGTGAGGATGTTGCTGTTTATCGAGATACATTAGCCACCCTCGCTGCCTCAGGACTGTTGACTTTCTACCCTCAATACATTTCAGACTACGACACGTCGTTGACCGAAAGTCACACCCCTGAGTACCTCAACTCCACTTCAGACCATCCTCAGCATCCGGTCCGTTACGACATGGCTTGGCAGCGATTCGAGCATGCAAGCAGAATGGTTGGCGTCGATTGGGGAGATGGGGCAGATCCAGCAGGAGATAGCACTGCGAAAGGCGATGTTTGGGATGCACTAGGAGAGTCGACTATTGTCGACAGGCAACACTTGTGGATCGGTGGTCACAGTATGGGTGTGGGCACAACCTTCCATGTGCTGAGCGAACTGCTTGAGAGAGGCTGGGGCTCGCAATCGCTGGTCGTTGGCCTTGAGGCCCCATGGGTGTCCTCATCCGACCCGGAATGGAGTGGAGATATGTCGATGCTTCCTGACCACGCAGTCGTGCAGATAGCCGAGTATGAAACCGATAATCGAGTACACCAATGCATCGGCCGCTTCGGTCACTATCGAATGGATACCAGAGATGATACTGTGCCAATGCCCGAGGGGCAAGTCCTGCACCTTTTTGTGCCAACTGACTTTCATGGGTTTCCGCGACTCATCGCCAGCCATTACCTGCAAGCGACCATCCTAAGAGATGCGTTGGCAGACCAAGCATACTATCCGCGCCTAGAGGCACAAGCGACCTACGTCGCTGCCGGAGCTGCTGAGAATACTCAACAGCAACAGGCGGCATGGGAATATCTCAGCGGAGAGAACGGTGAGATGCAGGATCTCGGCGAGTGGTCGGATGGAGTGACAGTCAGTCCTATTCGAATTGTTGATTCACCTCTTGAAGAACCCCTCATTGACGGGACGGATTGTCTGAATCTCTAAGCAAAGGGGGCCGCGCATGCTAACGCTCGGAATTGATGTAGGAACCAGCGCAACCAAGGTACTACTCCTGCACGCTGATGGGCAGTGGGAAATGCACTCTTGGCCCTCATCTGAAGATATCTGGGGCAATCTTCAAGATTGGCTTGCAAATGGCAAAGGTGAGAGAATAGCCAGAGTAGGAATCACCGGACATGGACCATCTGCTATAGTCATCCGCGATGGTGAGGTATGTGGCAGAATCATTCCTTGGCATGAGCCACTTCCTGAAGGGTGCGAAAGACCGGTTGAGAATGACCACGTATTGCCGCCGACGCGGGCATGGGTACCATCGCGATTGGCGCAGTGGCGGGAGGAAAACGGGCCACTTGGAGATGGTGTGGCTGTACAACTCAAGGATATGTTGAATTGGCAACTGACAGATGTCGTGACACGTGACTCTCGTTCTATGCGTGGATACGCTGGTGACGGAGGGTTTCGGCTACCAGAGGAGGTGATTGGACGAGTGACTGCGCGTGGTTCAGCATTATCTGGCATCCCTGTTGGAGTCGAAGTCATCTGTGGCTGTGACGACCTGTCAGCCGGTGTACTTGGATTGGCTGCGAGCAAAGGTGTTCTGTTCAATCTGGCCAATACCAGCGAGCACGTCGGCTTGGTCGGTGGTGAACAGCAAGATGGAATGTGCTGGTTGCCGGCGGTCGGCAGATTGCCCGCACTGAGTTATCTCGCCACATCGACGGGCGGGGGTACGCTTGCAGAGAGATTCAGAGCACCGGCTAGCAAACGGTCTGCCGAGCGCTTCATCGAACAATTGTCAACAACCGATGAGGGTAGCGAGCAATGGCAAGCTCTGCGAGAATTGAATGAGCCAATTGATAATATTAGGAAGAAATTTCCCGACGGTGAGATGCTAATTGGTGGCGGCCTTGCCCTCATCCCACAACTGGTTGAGACTCGCGAAGCCATCTTCAAGGCCGGTCAAGAAGTCAGCGTTCTCGGCATTGCAAAACTTGCCCAACAACCGCTCGCAGTCATTTTCGGAGCTGGAAAAGTCGGCAGGGGATTCCTCGCGCAGTTACTGACTAGAGCCGGATGGAAAATCCACTTCGTCGATTCGAATAAAGACCTGATTGATGCCCTCGCAGTCGGCTCATATCAACTGTGTAATCTCGCTACCGGAGAAGTCGAAGCCATCTCAGGGTTCACCGCCTCCTGCGATGATTGGCGACTTGAACAGGCGGACCTCGTGCTAACATCGCTCGGTGGTAATGGACTGGAGGACTGGGCCGCAAGCATTGCTGGATTTGACCGTGAAATCGACATTATTCTCGCTGAGAATCACCCCGCACCCGCTGCACTGGTCAGACAGCACATCGATTCGGAAAATGTTGGAATTTCTCAAGCACAGGTTTTGCGCTCATGCATTGAGCCCACAGCTGAACAGGTGGCGGAATTAGGACCCTTGACAGTGCAGATACAAGACCACTGGACTCTGCCGCTCGATGCTGATGCATTGCGTCGGCCAGAACTTCTGCAAAGCGTCACTGGATTCACTCCGAAAACCGCATTCGCTACCGAACTTACCCGCAAATTGTACACCTACAACTGTGTGAATGCAATGGTATGTTACCTCGGCCATCTCGCTGGTCACCAATGGTTGGCTGATGCTGCCAACGATTCTGTAATCTCTGCGCTTGCATTGGCTGCGGGCAGGGAATCATCAGCCGCTCTAGTCGCTGCCTTCGATTTTGATGCCGATGAGCAGCAGGAATGGTGCGAGCGAGCCTTGGCAAAGTATCAGGATACTACCATCCGCGACCCGCTGGAAAGGAATGCTCGCGATCCACTGCGCAAACTAGGACGACACGAACGGCTGCTCGGCCCAATTCACCTCTGTTTACAACACGATTTACCCTATGATAATCTCATGCTGGGATTAGCGGCTGCTCTAAGATATCGAGAGGTGAGTGATGAGGCTGCAGAACGCCTCGAAAAACTAGTTTCAGCACACGGAGAAGTTGGTGCATTAACTCAAATGACAGATGGGCTTGATGAACAGGTTATCTCAACTCTTGCAAGCGCTCTGAAACATCTTGATGACCTCTAGAGGTCACAATGTATTCCTCAAGCCCATAGAATAGGATTCATAGACGATTCCGGCTCCCCCGGAGGCATGGTCGCCGATGGTCCGCCAGAAAAAGACACAAAGGGTGGCAAGCGAAAGCGAGGGCCTCCATCACGTGGACCGCCATCGGGTCCGCCTGTAGGACCGAGCAAAGGACCTCAGGGGGGACCACCTGGAGGACCGTCGGGAGGACCACCTGTAGGACCGAGTGGAGCACCGTCAAGAGGGCCACCTTCATCTCAATCTAGAGGACCACCTGTAGGACCGAGTGGAGCACCGTCAAGAGGTCCACCTTCATCTCAATCTAGAGGACCACCTACTGGTGCTTTCGATAGAGGCGGCGATGAAGAACCGGAACCGGAATCTGAGCCAGAAATTGAGCCTGAGCCGGAACCAGTCGAACAGACACCTGCTGAACCTCCGGCCAAAGGACCACCATCAAGAGGACCGCCCCGGAAGGGGCCACCTAGGTCAAAACCGGCGCGCGGACCTCCTGTTTCAACTCCTGAAGTAGATAGTTCCGAGGAATCGGAGATGGACCAGGCAATCAGCAAGATTGCCGGGGACAGCGAAGATTCCAGTGACTTGCATGAAGCAGCAACAGAAGATGCAGGAAGTCTTGGCGATTGGGAGGAGCCTGAGGAGGAGGAGGACCTCCCAGAGGTTGACCCGCTACCAACCGAGCCTGCTGAGGGTTCTCGCTACCCGAAATTGACCCTGCCTCGCAAGGGCAAACTGAAGGATTCACCATTGACCGGCCACATCATCCCCCATACCCACTGGGACAGGGCTTGGTATCTGCCGTTCCAGAAGTACCGCTATCGTTTGATTGAGTTTGTAGATGACTTACTAGATTTGATGGAAAACAACCCCAAAGCGTTCCCTACTTTTGAGTTGGACGGCCAGACGGTAATCATTGAGGATTATCTAGAGGTCAAGCCGCAAAACGAGGAACGTATCCGCAAACTGGTCAAGAAAGGCCGACTCAATATCGGGCCGTGGTATGTTCTTCCCGACGAGTATATCGTTGGTGGAGAGGCGTTGGCTCGCAACCTGCTAATGGGCCATAGGACCGCCGAGAGATACGGTGGTCGCTCCGAGGTCGGTTATGTTCCAGACCCATTTGGACACGTTAGTCAGTTGCCGGCGATTCTTGCAGGCGCAGGACTGGATTCATTCATTTTCACCCGAGGTGCAGGCCCATGGATTCAAGCCGCGGGTGGAGTTTTCAACTGGTATGCCAGCGATGGCAAAACAAAGGTGCTCTCTGTCAAACAAGTACCTGATTACCCTAATTTGATGGCTTGGGGATTCGAAAACAGACCGCTCGACCGCAAAGACTCTCTCGACGTTGATGTGGATTCAGCGATGGACAAGATGCAGCGATTGCTAGACAAGCATGAGGAAATCGACTGGAAACCAAATGTTCTGCTATTCGGGCAGGGTAGCGACCATACTCATCCACAACCCACTCTGCCGATGCTGATCGGTAAGGCGAATAACAAATTCAACGGTGTTTGCCGCTTTGAACACTCATCCTTCACCGCCTATATCGAGGCTCTACGTGGGTGGCTTGGACGGAAGAAGGTCTACCGCTTTGAGGGAGAGTTACACTCGGGCTGGGATCGAAATGTACTGTCAGGAGTTTTCAGTTCTCGACTTTACCAAAAGCGGGCTAATGACCACACTATGCGACTGTTGCGAGATCAAGTCGAGCAATTATCTGCAGTTTCTCAGGCGCATGACGGACGTGACCGAACAGCAAGAATCGAATCGGCATGGCGGGAAGTACTGCGCAATCATCCACACGACGATATCTGCGGCTGCAGTGTCGATGAAACTCACGATGACATGGATGTTCGATTCAAGCACGCTCAGCAAATCAGTGCGATGTTGATTGATGATGTGTCCGATGAACTGCGAACTCAGATGGACCTCACCCACGATGATAGGGATGCCATCCCACTAATTTTCCACAACCCTCTACCGAAGTCGTGGAGCGGCACCTTGCAACTAGACATCGCGGTGCCAAAGTACCGGTGCTGGCTGGATTCTGGCGGCTCGGTCAAGGTAATTCTCGCCTCCCCAGCCGGTGATTGTATTCTACATACTGCTGACCTTGAGGTTCAGCCAAAGTCACACGACCTCCACGTTCACCCTGACCGGGTTGCAAACGTCGAATTGCCGAGAATAGTTGGACGCATTCAAGTCCACCGTATCCCCTCTGGCTTGACCGTCGCCCATGCCCTGCCGGGCCGAGGCTTGCGAACCCTGCCCGGTGAGCCAGTGACAATAGGTGGTGAGTTTGGTCGTACAGACTGGATTGATAACGGCTTGGTACGGATTCTGTTCCGTGCTGACGGTCGATTCGATGTGATGGACCATTCTTCCGGGCGACACATTCCCGGCATCGGGCGATTAGAAGATTGCGAAGATGCCGGAGATTCCTACGATTGGTCACCCGCGGGCTACCCTGTGCCGGTGGGCGAAGGGAGTGGTGACAAGATGATGGCTAGAATCGAAGCCAGCGATAAGCGACTATCAGATGTTGATGAAGCCAACCGGCAGGTGTACCTGACCGTCGAGCATCAAGATGAATGGACAGCGACCGTGCGGCTGCACGTCGCGTGGGCTTTGCCTGCAAGATTCGATGATGCGACACAATCCCGTTCAAGTGATTTGGAGTGGCTAACTGTAGACCACTACATCACCATACGCAGCGGACACCGAATGATCGAAGTTGAAAGTTGGGTCAACAACCCGTGCGAGGACCATCGTCTACGACTACACGTGCCTACTGGTTGTGATGTCAATAGAATCCACGCAGGCGGCGCCTACGATGTGATTGAACGCCCGTGTGTCTGGCCTCATCATGCCGACTGGGAGCAGCCCCACGTGCTGACCCAGCACTTTTCTGACCTACTGATTGCCCAGGAAAAGGATGGCGGGGTCGCTGTATTCTGTCCGGGCAGCAATGAGTATGAGGGAATCCCCGGTGGAATCGATGGAGAAGGCACAACATTTGCAATCACCCTACTGCGAGCAACCGGCCACCTGAGTCGTGACGGATTTGCCAGCCGAAGAAATCGGGCAGGGCCAACCTACACTGCACCCGGAGCGCAATGCAAGGGTTCACACTACACCCGCTGGGCTGTCATGGCCTTCGAGGATTCATGGGCTGAGTCCGATGTGCATCAGATCTCTGAGACATTCTCCTGTCAGGCATCGGTGATACCAGCACACGGTAAGCCACAATTGGATGGCGAATTCGATGAACCATGTACGCGCGGCGCGAGAGGTCGGCGTGTTCAGCCAATTCGCTTGGTCGGAGATGGTCCGATGCCAGTCATTTCCTGCCTGAAGCCGGCAGCCGATGGCAATGGAACTGTGGTTCGACTTTACAATCCAACAAGTGAAGCATGGGAAGGCCGCATTGAGACCGACCTACCTCTATTCAACATCAGAGGTTGCGACCTGTTGGAGCGGGAGAGCACCAAACCGCGTATCTCAAAGTCAGGCTGGCCAGCGAAAATTCCTGCCGGGGCGATTCGTTCGTGGCGGTTCAATTGAGGCCGGTAACGCATGGATGCGACAAATGATGATGTTCTGAGATGGTTCTCAGCCGATTACGTCGTTGCTCGCGAGTGCTTTCGAGATGCGGCCAAGCGGCTCGGAGTCGAAATCGACAGCCGAGCGATTGCAGCTCGAGGACCCAGCGAGGAACAGTTGACTGTCGACTTCTGCTGGGTTGGCCCGAAAAATGCTCGAAAACTGATACTGCACTCCTCTGGAGTGCACGGAGTAGAAGGAATACCAGGTTCGGCCACTCAAACCATGCTGCTCAACCAACTGCATTCTGGTGACTTGGTGCTACCTAGTGGAGTCGCAATCGCCTTCATCCACATCGTCAATCCTTGGGGAATGGCTTGGCTGCGCAGGGTGAACGAAGACAACGCTGACCTCAACAGGAACTTCTTATCGAAGGGTGAGGAATATGCCGGTGAGCCAAAGCACTACGAGAGACTCAATTCACTGCTCAATCCTCACACAGCACCCGGGGGCTTTGACCCATTTTTGCTCAAGGCATTGTGGGCGATCGTCACACTCGGCTTTTCCACTGCCAAACAAACAGTGCAGGAGGGGCAGTATGAGCGCCCGAAAGCGATGCAATACGGCGGCGGGAAGTTAGCTGAATCCTCACAACACGTGCTCGACTGGTTAGAAGAAAATCTTACTGAAGTCGAGCGAGCGATTTCCATTGATTTCCACACGGGCCTCGGACCCTTCGGAGTCGATTCACTGCTAATATTCGGTGATGAGACACGTGAGAGGTTGAACCGATTATCTCTTGCCTATGGCCCTACTGTGATGGGCAATGACCCGAAAACCAGTGTCGCTTACAGAATTCGTGGAGGTATCCAAGGGCGATTTGAAGCGGATTGGCCTGATATCAAATGGACGACCATCACTCAGGAGTTTGGCACTATCAAGCCGATTCCTCTCCTGAAGATTGCTCGGGCTGAGAATAGACTCACCCAATGGGGAAACAAACCCCCGCTCTCTTTGCTGCATTCGCGCGAGAGGGTGAAAATGTTGGAATCTTTCAGTCCATCTTCGATGAAGTGGAGGAGGATGATTCTGAACAGAGGTCGAGCACTGGTTGACGATGCCGTCAAGCATCTAATAGCGACCGGGGCAGACGCACAGCCATAAGCGGAAGTCGAATCCAATCAAAACGGGTGGCAAATCATGGCGAAACGCAAGGTGGAAACTCGCGCCCCGGTTCGTATTGACCTTTCAGGCGGCTGGACCGATGTTCCAGTCTATACCCATGACCAAGGCGGAGATGTGGTGAATTTTGCCATCAATCTCTATGCACGAGCAAGCCTATTGGTAGATGATGATGGGAAACTGTCAGTCTCGTATAGCGCAGATGTTCCTCTCGGCTCGGGTTTTGGCACGACTGGGGCGCTGAATGTGGCCCTACTAGCAGCGATAAAAGGCGCAGGGCTAACCTCTGATGAGGTCGCTGAGAAGGCATTTCAATTTGAGAAAATACTCGACAATACCGGCGGCAGGCAAGACCAGTGGGCAGCAGCCCACGGTGGATTTCAACGACTGATTTTCATTGGAGATGCTGTTGAAAGGATGCCGTTGGAGCCGTTGGCAAGCGCGAAAAGTTGGTTGAAACGGCAATTGCTTGTAGTTAATAGCGGAATAGAACACGTTTCTGGCGACCTGCATGATGAATTCTGGAAGCGCTATCAAGCTGGAGATGCTGATGTGGTGGCTGGATTGCAGAAGTTGCGCTCAACCACCAAGAGGGTGATGGATGGGCTGCACTATGCCAGACGCGCATCGATGGTTGAGTCATTCAGGATGACCTGTGATGCTCTCGACCGAATGGCACCCCATGTTCATGCTCCATTCAAGCCTGTAATTGACCCACTGCTCGCCAGTAAAGACGTCGCCGCATGGAAAGCGATTGGTGCTGGCGGCGGCGGCAGTGCGGCCCTATTGTGTGGGCACCAACGCAGAGAAGCAGTCGAGGCTGCAGTGATTAAAGCAGGTTGGACCATCGTCGAATGGGATTACGATGATGAAGGCCTCACAATCGAGGAATCTTGACTAATGCCAAGAAAGACCGTCTATTCTGGTAGGCAGAGTGGAAATCGAAGGTCGTAATGCTTCGATGATGGTAGCCGCCCATTGAGCAATAGCCTCGACTGGGCGGTCGGGCTCTGCCCGTGCAACCAGCAGCGGCCATCTGCCCATGCTCGGTGGCCACAACTCGACTGAACCAGGAAGTGCAGGCAGTGGATGAGCAGTAGCACTCGCAGCCCAAAACGGGTCGCCAGCGAGTGCGGTCAAAGCACCTCGAGATGAATTGCACAACGCGATGGTGCGCAACCCATCCAAACGATTCGCTGCATCCTCATCATCGCGGTCCAACTCTCCGGGCGGCGCACGCTCAAACAATAGGAATCCGTGCGCTTGTTGCGGGTTATCAGGATGCCAACCCAACCCCACAAACACGGTGAATAGGCTCATCCATTGTTCAGGTGCTCGTACATACCAACCGCATCGGTCGGCCTTATTGTCAACCTCAAGATGCCAAGTCCACTCCGGCAAAAGCGGTGATAGATGTGCTCGCAATCCATCGAGTAGATGTCGCCATTCACCCACTCCCATCTCCGGTCGCCCTGTGCTGTGAGCACTTCGCTCGGTAAGATGGCAAATAGAACTCAGAGACGAGGATGGTGCCGATGAGAGAGAGCCACTAGGAGCGCCAATATTAGAGAGGAGCCATTGCCAACTCTCAGCATCAAACGTTGAACGGTCAAGGCTCCATCGGTGCAGCCCCAACCGACCGGGACCCGGTCGAGTGACCTCTGGTCCTTCTGTCAGTAAATGAATCGAGCCCAGTCTACCATTCTCGTCGGCATCAAGGCTGTATGTTGGATTATCATCAGCCCATTCCGCAAGCAACAATTCAGCATCGGAGTAGAGGTAGAAGCGGATGCGGTCATCCTGTAATTTCAGCAGACCCGGGCTTGCAAACGACTGCAATTCGCCTACTGGCGATAATCCGTGACCGGCGTGATGTGGATGGTCATCGAAGTCTATCTCCATCCACAACCTTGCGAACAAGGCGGATTCGACCATGCGTCGGCGAAGCGGGGCTGCGCCTTGATTGCAACGCCGCTCACTCAAGCAGGCGAAGTGGTGGAATTGGGCTGCTTGTCAATCTAGAGACAATGATGTCGGCGGCTTGGTCTCGTGATAGTTGGCCGCCTTCGTCTTCAGCGTCCTCAGCCGCTTCCAATAGCGCATCCCACAAAGTTGCTGTCCACTCTGCAAATTCGGCGGCAAAAGAGTAGGAATTCACGATGAACTCCGCTTTTGGATGGCTGGCACCCTCTGCATCATCGACCAATATCGACCAAGCCTCAGTCTGCTGTTCGGCTATCATCTCGCAGCATGCCCAGCGCTCTTGTTGCAGTTCTCCAGCAAGCCCGAGAGTTGTCACTTCGTTGGCGATGCGGGCACATGCTCCCGGAACGAAAGTATCGTCACGAAACCAATTCTCAGCTGGCATCCAGCGCTGGTCCGCAACCTTTCTCCACACATCGGAGTATCTGAGTGCTAGGATCAATTCTGCGCTCTTACGCAACAGTGAGTGTAATCGGTTACTGATGCGGGAAGGGAACTCCAACGATGCAAGCCACTCCCCGAGGATGGCCGAAGGATCCCTTTCTGGGTCTGTGCAAAGAGCAAGTGCGGCGGCGACGTTCATCTCGGCCCACAACTCATCGGAAGCAGAGCGTGCCGCCCAACCGCCTCCAGTCGGTAACACGAAGATACCGGCCCAATTCTGCGGACGTACATTAGCAAGTCCAGTCTGTCCGCGCTCTCCGCATTCCACCGGACCCAGTGCCCACTCGTCACCTTGCCAGTTCGGAACCATGCCGATGAACTCGTACTCCCGCTCGCATTGGAATTCAATGAGTCGGGCAGGACCCTCCAGGGCGATGCTCGGATTCCACGGTTGATGACGCCAATAATCGGTGAGTGTGTGTTTTACAGAGACTATGAATCTCTCATCGCCTTGCCAAACTGAGAGGACTTTTTGCTGTAACTCAGCATCTGCGTGCATACCGTCCTCGCCGAGGTCCCAGACTCGGAATATGCAGCGCATACCCAATTCCCTGCACACGACTCTCTCAAGCATCTGTACCACCATTTGGCGCCGTTCCACTTCATCGATACCAGCACATCCAATGCATTCGCAGTGCAGCAGATTGGCGCGCTTCTCCCATGCGCGGTTTGTATCGAATACCTCGCCGATACGCACCACAAGGCCAGCCACATCAGGGATCTCGCTGAGAACTGAGCGAATTGCCTGCTCGCTGGCCTGCCACAATTCGTCGCGAGCAGGGCAGGCCGGTTCAGAATCCAACAATTCGCTCGGCAGCGTGAATAGGTCATCCATCAGCCATGAATCTAGGCCATTTTCTGATGCCTGCGCTACGCGAGTGCGCAAAGAAGCGAGGGCATCATCCGGCGCGCCAGGCAGGGTGAGCCCGAGGCAACCAGACATCTGGTCAGAAACCACCACATCGGTAAAACCGAGGGAGGAAAGCAGGCCGAAGTCATTCCACTTAGTCTCAAACGGCTTGTGCAATGGTGAGTCATGCACGTAGGCAATGCGCATTCGACCATCAGGATGCGCTGCCATCCTCACACTTCCAGAGCGACGATAGACCACCCGTGCTCCTCAAATGCTGGTCCTGCCCGCTCAATGAAGGCGTCGTCAGGAATCACTCCGATGATAGCACCACCCGAGCCGGGTTGTTTTGCGGAAGAACCCATTGAACGTGCGAGATTAACCATCTCAAATGACTTGCCAAGCAATTCCTCACCGTACAATTCTGTTCGCAAGTCGAAGTTGCGGTCGATTAGAGAGGAGAATCCTGCACTATCGCCTGTCTCAATCGCATTCTTGCCAAGCAATGCAACATCAGCCAATTGTTCGATGATTGCTGCCTTCTCATCTTCACGCCCTTCCCATCGGGAATTCGCCTGTTCGAGAATTTCACCTGAAGGGAGTCCCACATCCCCATATGCTAGCCACATTGGGGGCAGACGAGATGGGTCCATCTGGGTATATTCACCCCAGCCACGACCCTCCATCAAATCCTTGCGGAAATCCATGTACAACATCTGATTGTAGGCCTGTGGTAGCCGGTCTTGCAGCCCACCTCCCATCGAGAGTACCTCTGTTTCAACTCCCAACACCAAGTCGGCAATTGCATGCGGTGGCAACGAAGTACCCAACCCGTGGTGGGTGAGTAATGCACGAGTGATGGCGGTTTCGATGGCTGATGAACCCGCCAGGCCGACCTGTCGGGGAATATCTGTAGAAACTTCGAGACGATAGCCGCCAGTTGCAGGGCAGAAACCACTCTCTACACATTCGCGTTGGAAGCCAACTAAGCAGCCAAGCGCAATGCGTCGCATCCCAGAGCCTCCGAGCAGTTCACCTTCGGCTCCGTCGGACTCTATAACTTCAGCAAGAGCCTGCATTGAATTGAATTCAAGCGTTCCATCTTCGTCATCGAGGTCAACGCTGACAGATAGGTCCCAACGGTTCTCATGCGGGTATAGGCGTGCGATTGCTCTCCAGTTACGCACTAGAGCAGAGATACATCGGCCATGATAGTTGTCAGATGGGTTACCAAGAAGCCCCGCGCGGGCCGGAATTGAAGCGAAGATTGCACTCGGACCCCTCGGCATGTAAGGACGAAGATGGTACTCGGCCATAGGATTGACGACGGACGCAGGAGGGAAAATATCCGATTTTTCCGGATTTTTTCTGCTTGGATGATTGAACGGTTGATGGTTGCACAAATCGGTAACTGTGAACTGCTATTTTCTGCCTATTCAGCCGGTGATAATTCGCTCTCCGACCTGAGGTATTTGATAATGTATTTCCTCGGCTCGAGCCTGCATTTCTACGGCGAAAATCTCCGGGTCAACCGTGTTACCCGGGTCCATACCATAATGCATCGGAACAATCAGTCTCGGAGAACATTCCAAGGCCAAATCTACCGCCTCGTCGTGCCTGAGATTGTCATTGCCATTGATGCAGGCAAACGCCAAGTCAAGGCCACTCGACAATTCCTCAGAAATCTCATTGATTCGTTCATGCCAACCCTCGTATGGCTGTGAATCACCCATGTGAAGCACGGTGGTTTCACCGTTGGATATCAGGAAGCCGAGGTACAGTGAGCCATCATCGTTGACGTCAAATTCCTCGTGAGCTGCAGGTATTGCGTGGATGAATAAGGCAGAACCGTCCGGCGCGATTAGAACAATCTCATCGTCTCCATACATACTGATGAGTTGATGATCTGGAACTCCCCAATCAAGTACCATTTGACGGGAACGATTTGGGATGATAATTGGTACATCTGGGAAGGCGGCGGCCAGCCTAGGAATACTGACCGGGCAGATGTGGTCGTCGTGCCAATGTGTGCAGCAGATTACCATCGGCTGTGGATGTTGCTCAGGCTCAAGCGGGAACTCACCGAGTAATTTTCCCCAACGGTCGCCGGCAAACAGGTCACGCCACCATGGGTCAATGAGAACAAGTGGGCCCATATCACCAACCTCAGGTTGAACTTCGGTTGTACCATCTGATGGAAATTTCAACATCCAGGATGCTTGGGTTAACCACCACGCTGCGACCTCGCCAGAGGGTACCGCAGTCGAGGTCATCTCAGCCGCCAACTGCTCTCCGCGCAGCACCGGCTGAGTACGTGATTCAGGTACGACCCAGTCCGCCATGTCATCCGCAGTGGATTTCGCACTGTCAGTCTATCGGCAGCATTCAGTCGCCTATTCCCCTCACATATGCGCTTGAGGCGAAGCCTCAAGACAACCTCATGCGTCAAGTGCTCCGATGTCGACCCGGCACTCGCGCTGCGCTATCATGCTCGTCTCCCTACTATTACTTGCAGGATTCCCGGGCGACCTTGTCCGTAGCGATGACGACGCCACTGTAGTGGAAGTGATGCATGAGCCTCCAGCATGGCCTGAAGGTTCGAATGCATACGACAACATGGTGAGCATGACTCAGTTTGGATATCGCCGCATCGATACTCAATCCAACATGGCTGCTAGAAATTGGATTGCAGAGGAACTTGAGGGAATGGGATATGAGGTCGAAAGGCAGAACTTCACCACTGACGAATGCTCGGGGTGCCAGAACATCGTCGTCACCATCAATGGGACTCTGGAACACAACTGGATGGTGGTCGGCGCTCATCACGACGCCATCTGCTACTCAACACCCCCAGTGGACGGAATCGCCTACTTAGTACAACCATTTGGAGGGCATACCTATCCGGGCTGCTCATCCTCTGGTGCCTACGACGACGGTACTGGCTCCGGAGCGCTTCTCGAATTGGCACGGACGTTTGCAGAATGGAACATCACACCGACACATACCTGGAAGTTGGGTTGGTGGGATTACGAGGAATGGCAGGGCTCGGGCTCATCAGAAGGTGGCGGCAAGGGCAGTCTGCACTTCGTCACTGAGCATATTCCTGAATACGTCAACGTGACCTATGTCAATCTCGACATGTTTGCATTAAACTGGCCGGTACCTACCCCGGCGGCCAGCCAACTAACTGGTTGCGATGAGGATTTCTGGACTCTCTACATGTTCACCTCTCCGGTCTCTGATTGGTCGTATTACGAGGACGAAGGATTGGAGGTCACCGAAGAAATGCAGGCAGATGCTGAGTGGTGCCAATCGCGATTGAAAGACATCAACTCAAATC
>CAZYIX010000027.1:0-22174 GCA_964647665.1 uncultured Candidatus Poseidoniales archaeon | reverse complement strand
TGTGAAGTCATCAGCGACTCCATCAATCACTTCTAATTGCGGGGAATATCGGTATTCCCACGGCTCGGGCAGAGTGATACGAAGGTCGGTGCGGTCGCGAATGTCGCCTTGTACAGGTAGCCAAAGCAGACGTGTGGTTCTGCCATCCCCTTGACCTGTCAAGTCTGCTGTCTCGTTCCATCCCCAACGACCAGAATTGTCGTCAACCGGCCCGAGTGCTGGTGGAGTAGCGACAAGTGTGGCCAATCCTGCATTGCTGCCATTGTCGACCACTGTCATTGAGGTCTTGTCATACAAACAGCAGCCTGCGACCTCGGAATCACTCCAGGTTCCATTCGATTCCATTAGCGCGGCGAAAGCCGCGCTCTCATTTGCATCGAGGTTGCCATCACCATTGCCGAGGTGCCGGTCAATCTGTGTGCGCACGCCGATGTGGGGCTGGGGCAGCAGGTCTGTGCCGACGGTATCGGGCAAATCCCAACCGGCTTGCCAAGTCGCGTTCAGCGGAGTCATAGGTGCAATTGGCCCGAGAATATCCAGGTGTGCAGCGCCTTCAATCAGCAGAATCTCGCCGAGGGGTGCTGTTACCCAATCGGTAGCGTTAATCTGCCCATCGATGATGAGAACGTCCAACTGCGGCACTCCATCGACCAGTCGCAACAGCCGCCACTCGCCACCGGGACTCGGAGCATCAAGACTGATGTTGAATGGAACATCCTGAGCAATGTCAACCACAGTACCATTGCCGGTATCATACAACACGACTGGTCCCGGTGCAACTTCTGACCACACCGCAAAACCACCGTGTTCATCTGCTACAGCAGGGGTGCTGAATGCGGCTAGAGATGTTGACAATAACAAAAAACATAGCAGCAGCGACGTGCGAGAAGTTGGTGATTTACTACTCATAATAACACCTCACAATCGCGAGCCGTCATCGAAGATGATGATACTGCCATCGCGGTCGATTTCAAGCGGAATGATCTTGTGAGCGGAGTCCAACTCTGACTCAACTCTCTCGCGTACGCCCGCGGGCGCATGGAATAGGAAGAAGCCGCCACCACCTGCTCCAAGCAACTTCCCACCGGTTGCACCCAGCGCAATCACTTGCTGATACAGCGCATCCAGCGCTTCGCCGGTGATGCCGGCTACCAAAGTGCGCTTGATTCTCCAAGATGCATCGAGTAGAGCGCCAACAGCCGCGTGGTCACCTGATTCCAATGCTCCTCTGACCTCCACTGCCTGTTCACGCAGCGCATCTAACTCAGCTCGCCTTGCCACGCTGTCTGCGCTTTGTCTGACGAGAATATCACTAGCTTTGCGAGTAATTCCGGTGTAGACCAAGAAGAATGAATCGCCGAGTGAATCCAACTGGTCATCGTTAATGTCGAGCGCCTCAATCACAACCGATTCATCGGCGTGGAAAGAAATCTGATTACACCCCCCATAAGCAGCAGCATACTGGTCCTGCTTGCCAATAGGCTCTCCTAGAATCTCAATCTCGATGCGACAGGCCTCCTCAGCCAACTGCGCCGCATCGACAGAATTCCCAGCGAAAGTGTGCAGCGCATTGAGCAATCCAACCGTCAACGCGGAGGACGAACCCAATCCGGTTCCTCTAGATGGAATATCGGCAATTGTGGTAATCTCAATTCCAGAAGTTACTCCGGTCAGTCGCATCGCTTCACGCACCAACTCGTGGCGGAGTTCCTCAAAATCGTCAACGATTTCAGTCTGCGAATAGCCAACACGCACGCTGTCATCGAATCGCTTATTCACAGTAACATGGATGTGTTTGGACAAAGCCATCGATGTAACCAACCCACCCGGACTACCTGCTTGGTCGTAGTATGCAGCAAGGTCAGTACCACCGCCACAGAACGACACTCGTACCGGAGTCCGACTGATTATCATCGTCGCGCCGACCCGCCTCCCCCAATTGAAGCAATCGTCTCCCGTTCTGACCTATGCATCGTATTATTGCTGCTCAGTCCGTCGATTCGCCACGATTTGCCAGTTCTTGACAGCCCGATAGCAATAAGTGGGGGTCGCACCCGCCGAAAGTCGGCGAGGACATGCAGAAAGACCTCATCACAATGGATGACCTGTCCAATGAGGACATAATTTCGCTTCTCGACGATGCAGAAAGACTGCTGCCAGTAGCCCAGGGTGAGGAGTACCTTCCTCTGCTTCAGGGCAAGATGTTGGCTAACATGTTCTTTGAGCCGAGCACGCGAACTCGAATGTCGTTTGAGACCGCGATGAAGCGCCTTGGAGGAGGTGTGGTCAACCTCGGTGATGTGAAGTCTTCCTCTGTGGTGAAAGGTGAGACTCTTTTTGACACAATGCGAATGGTCGACGGTTACTGTGACATCGCTGCGCTACGGCACCCACGGCAGGGAGCCGCACAATATGCTGCTGACGCCTGTGGAATCTCAATCATGAATGGCGGCGACGGTGCTGGCCACCACCCAACCCAGACTCTACTCGACCTATTCACCATCCGTCAGGCCCACGGAGGTTTGCGCGGATTGAAGGTCGCTCTTGTAGGAGATTTGCGCTATGGGCGAACTGTCCACTCCCTTTCACACGCACTGGCTCGCTTCGATTGCGAACTGATATTCATCTCGCCAGCGCAACTGAGTATGCCTGCTGAAATTATTGATGATCTCCGTGAAGGAGGAGCGACCCTCAGTGAGTCTGAGGATTTGTATTCGATAATTTCCGATGTCGATGTCATCTACATGACGCGAATCCAAAAGGAACGCTTCCCCGATGAAGACGAATACGCCAAGGTTGCGGATATCTACAAACTGTCCGCTGCCGACTTGGCTGATGCTAAGGGCGAGATGATTGTCATGCATCCTCTTCCACGAGTCAGTGAAATCACATCCGACGTGGATGACACCCGCCACGCCCGCTACTTCGAGCAGGCATTCAACGGCGTAGTTGCCCGAATGGCCTTGATGTGCAGACTTCTCGGAGTCGATGTCCCAAGTGGTGATTCCTGATGACAGAAATGCGCAGGGTGACCGCAATCAACAACGGGACTGTCATCGACCATATTCCCGCTGGCCGCTCTCTCTCCGTGCTGCGAATGCTCGGTCTAGACGGTGGCCGCTCCAGCCCAACTTCACTGGTGATGAACGTACCTTCCTCCAAACATGGACGCAAGGACATCATCAAGGTCGAGGACCGCGAGTTGACGCAAGAGGAACTTGACCGACTCGCACTGATTGCACCAAACGCAAGTGTTGCTATCATCCGCTCTTTCGCGGTAGCCGAGAAGCGTACTGTTGAGTTGGGTGATGAATTGGTCAACATTTCTCGTTGTACCTTTTCTAATTGCATCACAACCAATCGACGTGAGCCACAAGACCACCGATTGAGAATCGTCGGCAAAGACCCGTTGGAGTTGCGATGCAGATACTGTGGTCGAACTCAGGAGCTCGATGGGCTGATTGATAACCTGATTTAATCAGATTCAGCGGCCTCGACAAGCCACTGTTTGAAGATGCAGGCTTGGCAAACTGGTTTGCTGGTTGGCTCACCGCAACGCTCGCAGGATTGGGCAACCCCAAGAGCCCACGAATCGGGTATCTCACCTTCCGCTTCTCTGGTTGCTTTCCACAATTCCCGCATCGCATCCATGGCGTGGACCAGACCATGCCGAGCCCCGGGACTAGACTGCTCAATCGCGGCCACATGTTCTCGGTGATGTTGACGCGCCGCTCCGGGTGCATACGGGCAGTCATCGTGGTGGAATGGCAATCCTTCACCCATGGCATAGGCATGGATTTCAGCCTCAGGAATCCAGCGCAGTGGCACGATTCTTGGGGCAAGTCCATCCAACGGCATCCAGGTATGTGGGGCAAGTCGAATGATGCGTTCCATCTCACCTTTGGCGAGGTTCATCAGCACCGATTGGGCGACGTCATCGAGGTTATGGCCGAGCGCAGACCAACGCGCATTTACCCGCTCGGCCAGCGCGTTCAAGCCCTGTCGACGAAATACTCCGCAATACGAACAGGACTTGAGACCCTTAGCATCGGAATTACACGCTTCCATGGTGGGCATCGCCTTCACCACAGCATCCATCTCATCGAATCCGAGGTCGGGATAGGAGATGGTTTCGAAACGAATGCCAAGACTCTCTGCTAGATTTTGCGCACATTGCATGGAAGGAGCCCGATAGCCAGCAATCCCTTCATCGACACAACCTGCTACCAATTCGATATCGCGCCTCGGCCCGATAATTCGATTCAACTGGTCAAGCAAGACCGCTGAATCCTTCCCTCCGGATATTGCCACGAGAATTACCGATGGATTGCCATCCTCATCCCGCGCATCCTTAGGCAAATCCAGTTGCAGGCGGATCTCTCTCGAAACCCGTTTGTGAATAGATTTCGTGAGGTGAAAATGACAGAGATGCTGGCCGCTGTAGGTCTGGTGAATCACCGCGGGATTCTCGCATCTGCTACAGGCCGGGACCTGAATCGAAGATGCGCCACCATTCGCGCTAGCCATGCTGTGACGGAAGGGAGGTCTGATTTCAAGTCGAGGGAAGGCGATACAAGTCGAATCAGTAGTGAAGATTTCAATTGAAAAACATGATTTCCAATTAGAAACTCACGCTACTAGCACCCTTACTGATTCGGGCCAATTCTACCTAGTCAAAGCCCCAATCAAACCCCGTGAACTTCTCGAAAATCGTCGAAAAAGCCCAATTTTCAGTTGGCGAATCAAAACCACTCACCAAATCGGCCCCTAAAGGGCCGAGGTGGGACAAGTTCTTGAAGGCCGATTCAGCGTCGGGGACCTTTGAGGACTGCGAATGCTGAATCGATTGCTCGATACCTTCCACCAAATCGGTGGAGTTCAGGGTGCATCGGTTCTGCAGGATGATGGCACCAAAGTAGCCACCAGTTCTGGCACATCTCCTGAAGGTGAGGTGATGACAGAACTCCTGCATGAAGCGCGTAGGTGTTCCTCTACCCTCTCGGCAGGAACTGTCGAACAGGTGTGGTTGGAAAACGACGAGGAATCACTGCTCGTCCAGTCACTTGACGGCGGAATGAGTTTGTGGGTTACAGCCAGCAACTCTACTCCTATCGGGAGGCTACGCTACCAAGCAGCAACACTGGCCCCAGTGATTAACGACTTAATCTGAAAAAAAGAAGGTGAAAAAAAATGTTTAACTTGCCACCCGGAGAAGCAGTGGATGCGGAAATTGACCTAGGCGTGAATCAAATGGAATTCCCATTTGAATGCGGCTGTGTGTCACATTTCAAGCCAAGAGCGCACAATCCATGTGCGCACAGACTAGTCTATGGCGGCCGAGTGGTCGGCTGGCTAGCAGAATCCGAAGGCAAGCAGGAATTCGTCGCCGGCGGTGCTGCTCGCGTACGCTTGCTGGAGTTGTCAGATTCTCACGACCTGAAAGAACGAGCTGTCTCATGGACTCTGGCTCAATTCACAATGGTCGCTCGCGAGATGACCGAGGCTTTTGCAGACCCTACTGAAGTCGCTTCGCTATTGGCACAAGGTGCTGCAGCGCTGCCTGTCGAAACCAAGAATCTCGCGCTGCTCGTAGACCGATTGGTCGAATCAGACGGCGTGATGGGCGCAATGGCATTTGAGGATGGAGTAGTCATTCACAGTTCGGGCGACCTACCGATGGCCGCTGAACAGTTGGCAGTGATGGCACAAGAGAGAATCTCTGGCATTGCAGCAATGGCTGACAACATAGGCCAAGATACTGCAATGCACGCAACACTGCGGCTTGACAATGGCAATTTGCTGCTCGCTCAGACCGGGCAAGCTGTCCTGACATGTTGGTGCTATCACGCCACCAACATCGATGCACTGGTATCCAACGCAGCCGCCCTTATCGATACCGCTCCTGTACCGGTTCCAACCGATGAGGCTGAACTGCCTGAGGGCTTCATTGTCAAGGAGAGCAAGGGGGGAATCGACCAACTAATTGCCCTGCTCAGATTGGCTCAAGACGATTCGGTCAATGGACACCTTGAGAGTCTGCCCACCGATGGAGGTCCCGCTTCAATAGTAATCGTGGAAGGTGTTCCTGTTGGTTTGCGGGAGAGCGATGGCGCAACGATGGTAGAAGCTCTCCGAACCATGACCACTGCATCTAACCGACTCCGACTTCATCGACTTGAGCGTACTGCGCAACTCGGTATCGCGGGCTCTACGGTCGAAGATTGGTCTCTCGCTCACTTTACCGAGGCCATCGCTGAATGCCGTACCCGTTCTGATGACCGCAAACGTCTGCTCACTGGAAGGCTTGACGCCATCTACGGCTTTGACCTAGGAATTGAGTCGATGAGCACCGGGCGAAAATCCTGGAAGATGGTGGAGACTACAGCGCCCGTCACTGGCAAACAAATGCCTACGCCCGGAGCCAAGGTAGTACTGCAACCAGTCGGTGGTGAAATCAAGAAGCGCTTGGAGAATCTCGAGCATATCCGTATCCAACTTGAGAGAGATAAGGGGCGGCTAGAACGTGAACTCGTAGACTCTAGAGCCGCCCGAGAGGAGGCACAATCCAATGCTACCGAACTTGAGGACACACTGCAGGCCGCCCGCGATGACCGCAGCGCTCTGCACAGGGAAATCGATGACCTTCAGACCGTCAAGCGGGCTGCGGAATCTGCAGCAGATGATTCCACTGCCCTAGCAGACAGACTCGCGAAACGAGTCAGCGAACTCGAACACATGGTCGAGACCCGAGCCGAAGAACTCGCCTCAACACTCGGCGAGATGGACAGCAGAGAAGCCCTACTCAATGCCCTTTCAGAACTTACATCCGAGGAAGTGCGTGTCAAAAGTGAACTGTCCGGTGCAGAATCGAGACTCGACGAGGTTCGCAAGTCATTGGACCATGACGAGCGCCTACAGAGAGTACTGTCAGAACAGGTTACCGCCCAACGCGATAAACACCGAGTTGGAGGAACTGAACTCAAAGAACTCGACAGAAGAATCGAGAATCAACGGGATGAATTGGCTAACCTTGAGGCCGAAGCCCATGCCCACCGCCGTCTGCAAGAAGAAGAAAGAGGCAGGCTTGGAGACAATGAACGCAAGTCGACAATTATCCAGTCCGAATTGCGCGAGATGATGGAGGAACGTCGTAATCTGCTGCGTGAACTCGGAGACCTAGATGCTCGCAAGTCGCAATCTGAGACCGAGTTGCGCCTCATCCTTGAACAAGCCGAAGATTTGCAGGAGGCTCACGAAATCGCACTGGTCGACATTCAGGAGGCTGAGCGAATTCGCGCCCGCCTATCTGAGGAGCCGCTGGCTCAAGCCCTGCTCGGTGACGATAGAGGGCTGGCAACCCTTGAGCCGGTACTCAATCGAATGGCACATGCCCGTTCACGTGGCTACAGTCTCGTATTACTTGACCGAGCGGTGGAGCGCGGGCTTTCCGTGATTCAGCACTCTGTCGATGAGGTGTCGAAAACTCCTCGTTACTTGCTTTCAAACGAAGTCATGGATCTACTAGAGCGACAAGCGCCAGAAACCGCTGGTACAGTTCGTGGCTTGACCAAATGGTCTGTGCAAAGCCGCTTGGAACACAAGTTGGCTGAAACTGTTCAGCATGTTGTGATTGACTTAGAGGGTCTACTCGACGACTACGAACAGTCGGTGACAATGCTCGGTCAATTGCAGGAAGTTCTGCGCGGCCTTGCTGAACTTGGCCTACCTACTGAAGACATCACTCCGATGGAGCGATTCTCTCACATGCCCGAAGCATTGCCTCACCTTTCTGTTGAGGTGCGCCGACTGATTCAGCGTTCACTCGATGAAATCTATCTCGATGCAGATCGGCGCAGTACCTCAGATGCCATCGGACTTGCCGATACGGTCGCCGTGCTAGAATCGCTACTGCGTAGACTTGACACTGCTGGTCTGACCGGTGAGGAGCCAAAGGGTGGGCTTTGGACCTTCCAGAGGCATGGTTCACTACCGTTTGAGCCGCATCACCTTGCAGCATATGAACGCCCGGAAATTACCCGTGAGGCATTGCTACACATGAATCCGGTCGATGAAGAAGAAGCCGCGGTGGTGGCTGATGCTGAAGAAGAAACTCCCACCCCAGAGCCGCTCGCTGCTTCCGCACCTGCAAGCGCACCGACACCAGAGGCGAGCGATGCTCCAGTATCCAACAGTACTTGGGAGCCAATCGAAGAACCCGGACAGGACGATGGAGTCGATATCTCAACTCGTATCTCAGCCGGACTAACTCCAGCTGATACGCCTGGAACTCCTTCGGAGTTAGAGGAAATGTCCAGCATCGAAGTCCAACTCGCAGAACTCGATGCTGCTGCTGCAGTCAGACAAGGCACTGAACACGGAGTTCCACCACCCGCTGACCCTGAAACACGTGATGCTCTCGATGACTTGGAGAGGGAACTCTCTGACCTCGACCTTTGAAGTGAGACCCCCTGTGGGGTGATGAGGCAGAACATGACTGAATCCACCGCGACCGACGACACGGCTACCGTCGGAGAGGAACTGCCCGTCACCGTCGATACTCCTGCAAGTGCGGTTGCTGACGGTGCCACGACTCTAATCGGGCGTGAGGAAAAACTGGGCGCGCCTTATCCACAATGGATTGAGCGCCTCGGATTGATTGGTGCGATTATCGGCGCTGTACTGCTGTGCCAATGGCTGTGGTCTAGTTCAGAACTTGACACACCTCTGTTGTGGGCCATATCCGTCTGCGGCCTGCCACTAGCAACCTTGCTAATCTCCGAATTATTCGGCAGAATAATCACGGCTATCCACCATAGCCGTAACTAATCCTCAGGCTCCTCGTCCTCGGATTCGTATTCTTCTTCCCATTCCTCGTATTCGTCGTCATCTTCTCTGCGATTCCAAATAATGAATGCCAGAACCCCTACTGAAATCAGTATTAGTAGACCCAAACCAATCGCCCATGAAATGGTGGAAAAACTCCCTCTGGGTTCCGGTTCAACTGTGACTGGCCAAGAATATGTGTTATTCTCATTCCGCTCTGCGATCTGCCCGTCTAGGTCAACATGCACCATCAGGTCGAGTTCTCCTTCCCAATCTGGAATCCACTCGAGGGTGATGGTAGTGGTCATTTGACCCTCAAGGAACGACACCATTACGCGGTCTGCTTCCACCCCATGTGCCTCAATAGAAACCAAGAACGGTGTAGCGGTGTGGTTGCCGAGGTTTGCCAGTGTGATTTCCACCATGGTGATTTGACCAAATATCGGTGTACTCGGCTCAAGGGTTACCGCGCTTGCAATCAGGTCTGGTCTCACCTCATACACAGGTAGACTCAGTGGCCATGTCGGTGATGAACCCGGGCCACTAATCCCGTTGCCCACGTTGTCGCTCACCTCCATCCAGCAATCCAATGAATCAACATCGAGCAATGGTGGGAATGATAGATTCACCAAATAGCGGGAAACTTGCCCTGGAATCTGCATGTTTGCAGTGCCCACAATCTGCTCTCCAACCGTATCAAATCCATTTCTCATCAAACAAAATACCTGTACTTGCTGCTGGTCTAACCCACCTCCCAATTCCTGCAGGTCAAACTGTAATGTCAGAGAAGTTGAGTTCGCCGAAATGAATCCGGGAGCAGAGCCAACTAATATCGGCGGTTGGTCATCTATCTGAAGACGCAGTGGTTGAGGTGCTGAACTCACCACTCCCGGGCCAGACATAACTTGAATCGATACCTGATAGAGCCCGCTGCCAAGCGCATCCATAGTTCCAGAGAATTGTCCGCTCGCATCGGTTTGCACCTGCAAAGGCAGGTCGAGCGGTACCTCCAGCGTGATGTGATGGGAAGCGGCAGGAGGAGCGAGGTCAACTGCGGTGAAGCGTACCCTCCCACTAATTTGCAGCCTTGCCCCGAGGGCTACGTAACCATCGTACTCAAGCGCGGTGTGTAACGGGTCATCTGCAAGAGATATCGAATAATCGGTGAGAATGATATCGGCACTGTATTGCCAGAAAAGTCCGGTATCGAGCAGATGGACACCCGATGAATCGGTCACCATAATTGAAAGCATACCACTGAACACTATCGGGTCAAATAACCGAGTAGCACTGAACGAGATATTCAGCACCAATTCAGTTGTATCAGCAGCAGCGATGAAGGTGAAAGAGTCAACCTGTATCTCAGGGTCACTGGTTTGGAATCCGCTGCCCTTTTGCCAAATCAGTTGAGTCCCTTGGCCAAAATCAACAACTATTTCCTCAATATCTTCAAGGTGATTTTCATCGTACAGACTCACATTCACCCAACCTACGTGGCCCGGCACAATCACATCGCCTCCGGGTAAGTCCAAGTTCGCGCTCAGCAGAGTGGTTGCTTGGGGTACCAATGATATGTAGTGCAGAAGATCTGCATCGATTCCGGGTCCACCACCGAGGAGATTGCCGACATGGTCACCACCCGCGACGTATAGTGAGACAAGTTGGTCGTTTGAGTTCGCAGTGTCATCATAAATCGCATGGAAGTAATCAGAACTACCCTGCCGCAATAATTGCGTGTTGGCGTACTCACCATCCTCCGGTACACCGTCACCGTCGTCGTGCAGGCTTTCGACCCACCAATAGAGTCGGAGAGAATTCTCGTCCAGTCCGATGGTGTCAGCAATAGATACATTCAGCACTTGTTGGGAATTGGGCTGCACCTTCTCCCCAGTCGGTGCCTGCAGCATCAGTCCAGGCAGGGTGGCGTCAACTCGGAAGGTGCGTACACTGGCGCCCGGGGTGGTGGCGTCAAGTGGTCCTGCTATGCTTGCAGTCACAGTGAAACCGTCGTACTGATTCACCAGCGGTGCCTGTGTGTCAATTGAGAATGCACCGCTTCCATCTACCGTTTGGTTGCCGCTGACGTTCTCCAACTCGACGTCAATATCACCCGGCCTAGGATAACTGGATTCGTCGAGGAAGCGTACTGTGCCGCTGACGCGCAGTTGATCGCCTCCTCTCACCCATTCATCTTCGAATACTTCCGGACCTCCATCGCTTGGAGTGGTTTCATCCCAAAGATGGAAGGAAGATATCTCCATCCGCCGCTCATGGTCGGTAGTTTCAGTAGAATATCGGTCAGCGTGTAAACTGTCTATTGTCGCCGACTGCGCAAACCAGATTACATCCTGCTGTGGAGCCCAAGCCCAACTGACTTCTATGGTCCATACCATCCTGCCTGTATCTGCATTCAACTGCTGCCATTGCCCTGCAACACTGTTGACTAAGCCCCCGGGGTCGCTCACCCAACTGCTGTCATTGAGCAGTGAGTAAACCAGCACAGGCCGAGTGGCTACATTCTGCAATTGTGGAGTCAAAGCCACCCAGGAGAGGTTCGCAATGCCTTGGTAGGAGGTTATCTCCAAACCTACCTGATGTGAGTCACCATTTGGCACTAAAGTCTCAGATGGCAGAATAAACGAGCCAAATGACGGTGGGCGGTCTCCAAAGTCGATGAAAAGTTGAGAAAGTTCAACCACACCGGCGCTACCACTACTGACATTGATGTCAATACTGACATTTCCTGTGATATCTGGAGGCAAAGTAGTGAGATGTTGATTGATTTCTGAGACTAGGTCCCCATGCGGAGAGATGGTGACAGTCGGTGACCAATCATAGCGCACATCGATGTCGTCGAGCACCAGCGTGGAGTTACCGCTGACATTCAGCGGGATGTCGACGAATTCGTTTCCCCAATCGTCAGTGAAGGTAGCGGTGGCACCTGCCAGCAATGAGTTCAGCGAGGAGGAGATATCCAGCATGGATGACCCATTGCTGAGAACACCAGCATGGTTCCATTCCCATATATCGTCATCACCTACGTCGAGCCCTGCGGTGATGTCGTCGCTTCCTTCAAACACAATCACCAATCGGGGCCCGTAACTAGAGTTGTTTCTGCTGGTGATTGACAATGCGGATCCATCTGGTTTGTTGGTATTCTCATCTCCAACGAGCAATATGCCCTGATTCGCAACGGTCCCATTTGCCCAGCCTTGCACAAGGTCGGTGAGAGATTGCGAATTGAAAGTGAGCCAATTCTGTTCAAGATTTGCAGGGCTGTCAGTGATACTGGCAACCTCTGGGTCCCGGTCCGATGAACTGGATGCTCCAGCCGTAGTCCAAGCATAATCAGCACCTGTCACATTGTCAATCGCATTATTCCAAGTCACACCCGGGCCCTGTTGCACTGGTGTGTTGTATTCCAATCCCTCAATCCAATCCTTCAGTAACGGATGCACTGCATAAGTGTGCTGAGCCGTGACAGGTTGACCTGTATTGGCGTTATTCACCACGTTATCAACCCAAAAAGACAGATTCGTGTCGAGAACAGTCGCACCCGGAAGTTGTGAGAGATTGAACCAGTAAACTGACCGGTAGATATGCCAATTCGACCACTCTGTTTTCCCTACGCGCGTAATGGTGTAATCCCCGAAGTTACAGTCTTTGAGTGACATATTACCCCAAGTTGGATTTGGGTTATCCATCAGGGAGTCCCTTACATCATTACCAGAAAGCGTCATCTCACTGAGAGTAGAGACGTTGAGGGTTGCCGAGGTAATAGTGGCATTGAGCGGCAAACGGAGCGAGTATGCTGAATTATATCCGCTTGACAGGTTGATTCCTACCCGATTCCATCCATTAGAAAATTCATCAACGTGACCAAAAGAGCCGTTGCCCGGTCCACCGAATCGCCACTCAAGGTCTCCGTCATCGCCAACATCAACTGCAATGGTCAACGGACTGATTCCCTGAGAGTCTGGCCAACCCTGAACATTGAAGGCGGCTGAACCAACTGCCGCACTAGCACCCAACGTCAGGTTGGTGCTTGTATCATATCCAGCTGAGGCGAAGGTGATGTTCACCGATTGTGGATAACCACTATTGCCGAAAGAAGTTGTTTGCCCGGCCGACACAGGCATGACCAATGAGAATGGTAAATTCGGGATAGTTGCAAGCAGCAGTGCTACGATTACCACCGCAGTTCGAGCTGAACCGGCTTGCCGTTTATCGAATCCCATACAGTTCTCCCATTATGGGAGAACTGAACATCTGCTTGAATCTAGTGCCGTGCATCCCGCAACCCCCATCAAACTGGAATTATTCGGAACTCCGGAGAGAAACAAAGTCCTCTACGGAATTAAGGGAGGGGCGTAAGCCCTGTAGGTCTGGCCGAGGCCAATATCGAGTTAGAGTTATTCTTGAACCTTACGAACGTTGACTGCGTTAGGTCCCTTAGGACCTTCGCCAACTTCGAATTCAACAACATCCCCGTCGGTGATTTCTCCCTCGACTTGGGACTTGTGCACGAACAAATCCGTGCCACTCTCTTGCTCGATGAACCCGAAACCCTTGATGCGGTTGAACCACTTTACTGTGCCTTGTGCCATCGACCCTGCCGCCGCCCACATCTTATTTGACTATGTCGCCCTCTTAGTTATGGTACAAAGCGGCAATTGGTTGCTTACGCCAAAGCGACCAAGAGGCATTCAGGGGTTGGAACGTGCCTTGGCAATCGTGGTTTCGATGAGGCCGAGCATCCTTTGCCACGGCACCACAAATCGCAAACCTGCGACGAAAAGCAGGAACATCATCGCCGAGATGACCTTTCCATAGGTCAAGCGCAACTCCAATGATTCTCCAACTTGGCCAGACCATTGACCCGAATCGAATATACCGACGATGTCGATTATCAATTCATCAAATTTGAGCGCTAACATCGTCACAAATGTGACTGCGAAAATAATCACTACTGTTTGCTGCATGTGGCTGTTGAGGATATTCTTGAACTGCTTCACATATTCTGGGTCCTTCTTGCACGACTCTGGGAGCCTAAACGCATACTCAAGGAAGCGAATGACTGCCTGAGAAGTTTCGGTGTAAACAAGCATTAGCATGGCGATGAGAAGCAACGACCAGATTTCAGGTGCAATCAGTCCAGATGATGCTGAGACTTGAGTTGGTAGTGGATCTAATCCGGGGACATAGGGGTCTGATGCGCTGCCAAGCATATTGACGACGCCTTCGTAAGAAAACAATGCGTAGAATCCGAGGTAAACCAAAATGTAGGCTAATGACCAGTTAATCATCCGCTTCGACAAACCCCATATTCCCATCAATCCGAATATTACCGGAGCTAATACCAAAGCCACAACGAATACCTGAATGTACACGCTTAACGGCCATATCAGATGATTGGCATGATTCATCGCATTATCAGCGTGGCCGAATGGCAGATACATGTCCCAGCGAATCAGCATACCGAATAACCAGGTGATGATGAAAATACCCGCTAGAAATAGAATCATTCCGACAAGCAAACCGAGCATGATGCGGCGGCGGAGTTGCGGCGGCTGGAAGTTGAGTGCAACCCAAGCACCTGCAATCATCATGGTCAGTAGCATCGGCATCAGATAGCGCCCGTCGCCATCGTTGCCTTGTCCGACCATCCAATCTGGTAATGGAAGTTCTCTGAACTCCTCACCAGCCTCCTGCGCGAAGTAGTCCTCAATCGCATCGAGTGTCAAGGTGTGGTCCAGCGCAGGACACCAGCGGTTACCTGCTTCGTATACTGCATGACAGTGTCCAAACACCTGAGTGAGTGAGAGGAACAGCCAGAACAGAGCCAAAGTGGCCATGACTTGCAAAGTGACTACGCGCCATTCCTTGCGCAACATCCGTAGATGTAGGGTAGCAAGACCTTCTGCCTGTGGTTGAACATCTTCTGCCATTTTCTCACCTCACAACTTGACCTGCAGCAACGCCTGCGATAGTTCCACGTCTGGCATCCAATCGATGACACGTGCTCCAAAACTAGCCAACGCTGTCAGCCGGTTCTGCCTCTCGAGTTTCATGACCTCATACGACATTCTTGGGATTCGGCTTACCAGCCGTTCGTAGTCAATGCTACTTGGAGTCAATACTACAACTTCGTGACCTCGACCAGCGAGGTCACGCACGGCGTGGGGAACGGTTCCGTCACCCTCAAGGCTGCTGATGATGAATACTGGGCTGCCACGACTGAATCGTGGAGCGAGGGCGTTGGTGACTGCCTGTAGAGGCATGTTGCCCTTGGGGGCAACGCCAGCAAGGCTGCTTAGAATCTTGAAGTACTGCTTGTCTCCAGTGTCTGCAGGAAGGTATGACAATTTGTCATCGAATACTGCGAGCGCGATTGCATCCCTTCGCTGGATGAAGTAAGATGCAAGGCTCGCTGCCGCTACTGTACCCATCTCTAGCGGATTCTTCAGAACGGTACCAATTCGACTGACGTCGCGTGAATCCAGTAGGATGAACACGTCGGTAACTGCGTCGCGGCACTTCTCGTTGACCATCAGTTCTCCAGTGCGCGCGAACGCCTTCCAATTGATGATTTTGAACGGGTCGCCGGGAACGTACTCTCGCAGCGAGAAGAACTCGGTTCCCGGACCCGGTGTTCGTAGTGTGGTCGCTCCAGTGTACATCTTCGGGGTTCGCGACCGAATCATCGCTTCCTCCACATCTCGGACTTGCGGGAATACAATGATGCCGGAACGATGGTCGATGTACATCTCCTGACTGAATAGATTGAATGAGTTGCGGAATCGAACTGATACCGGGCCAAACGAATAGTGTCCGCGTAGCGGACAACGCAACACATAGCGAATACGTGTGGTCTCTCCCGGACCAAGATTTACTCGCATGTAGTTGAGCCCGGAACGGAGTTTCATCTCGTGTGGAACGTTGTCAAAAATTTCCAACTGCTGTGTCCTGCGTAACGAATTGTTGGTAATGGCCAATTCCACATACAGGTCATCGCCCTTGTACAAATTGTCTGCAGATAGGGTTCGAACCATTTCCAACTTGCCATGACCAGAAATCCAGCCGTTGATGGCGAGGAACGCAATGAACATCAGACCGAGCACCATCAACTGAAAATTCGCAATCATCATACCGATGAGAACCAACGAAATTCCTGAAGTAATCAGTAGTGCAGCCTTCCTTGTCCACATGATGCATCACCTCGCTATTTGCGCCCCCACATCTTGACTCGCTTGACAACCGCAACCAATTGTTCTAGGCTGTATCTGCGATCCTCAAACACGAACTTAACCAACACAGGGTCACCAATCATCCGTTGTAACTCCCTCGCCGGTAAAGCATCGAATTCTTCCCGGGTTAACGCATTGAGATTCCTCACCCTCGATAACAGAGTTTGCTTGACCTTGTTGGCGCGGCCATAGTAGCCATATCGTCTAGCATCACCAAAGCCGTAGTAGATGATGCTGAATACGTGTCGCCAAGGTTCAGGGTCAATCTTCTTGATGATAACAATCTCGAATGAAATGAATAGTGCTAGGAAAAGGAAAAGCATCGCCATCCAATCGTTAGTGAAGTAAACTAGAACGTAGTATACCAGATTGTAGGTATCACCCAAAGATGTTGGCTGCTGGTGGCGACTCTCATCGAAAATAACCTGATAATCGCGACCCTCTGAGGAAAGTGAACCATTGTAATGGGTCAGCATCGACTCTGCAATAATGTCGAGGACCCACTTGCGATTATCATTGCTCGGAACGTCTTTGCTGCCTGAACCTCGGTTGTATTCACCTGCGTTCCATCCCTCTGGATCATACATCGAATTAATCAGAATTGAGCCGTCGGTCACGAAAATAGCTCGACCCATTGGAGTGCCGGCAGTCTCGTCGCAGTCGTGCTTTTCGCAGACCTTGATGTACATGGTGAATGGTCCTTGCTCATCACCCTCAATCCCGCCTCCTTCGAAGCCAACTGTTAGGTTGCCATCGTCGTTGGTGTCAAGATACGAATCCTGAGTTGAACGACCAACGCCATAACGATTCTCGGTGGCTAATTCAGCATGCTCCTTGTCAAAGGCACTCGGACTATTGAGTAATACATCATAACTCTCTGAGAAATTCCAGTTACCGTTCTCATTGATGTGGTGCTCGCACAGACCTGCGGACTCGGCGGTGATGGTTCCTTGCATCTGTGGATTCTGTGGAGCGGGATCGATTCTGTCGGGAGTCCCATCATCGTCAGAGTCCTCAAAGCACGGATGATTGAAAGAAGTGGAGTATGAAGTGTAGTTGTAGGCATTACTCATATTCATCCAGACGTAGTTGTAATCCAACTCACGGGCCCATGACTCGGCATCATACAATCGATGTCCACTATACTCAAGCCCGAAGGCGGACGCAATTCCACTAGCCCAACCGAAGTCATCCATTACGATGATAGTGCCGCCACGCTCGACAAATTCGATAATCGCTTGAATTTCTGTGGTACTGTAACCCTCTGATTCCGAGAAAGCTACGAGACTTCCATCATTGGTGAATCTTGGCAGACTGATAGTATCCTGCTCGACTCCTGTCACGACGAATACTGTGTTCTCTGGGTTGTCAATCTCTTTCAACAGCACCGGGCTGGAAACCAAACTGCGAGTATCGACGTCCATCGCCTGCAAATCTGCCCTGAACGCTGACAAGTCGTCCCAATCGTCGTCGTAAGCAGATAGGTGGGGCTCACTGCTGATAATGTAGGTCGAGGCGATGCTAGTAAGAAGCAAAAACAGCACTAGATAGAACGCCGCCATCAATGCAGTGCGCCGCGCTTTGGGGGACTGAGCGAGGGCTTTGATGTCATAGTTCCCTATTTGCACATTGGCACCCCAACCGACGCTATCACTTACGTCTAAGGCAGAGAGGTCAAACTTGGACTTAAGACCGTTGCGTGATGGTGGGTGCGACTTGCTTCTCGCCCTAAAGGGCGTTTCAGCGATTCAAGTGAACATCTTCATCCACGCGTTCAACTTCCCCAGTCGGGACCAGAAGAAGGCCGGAATGGCTAGGCCACGGTAGCAAAGATGCATCCAATCCTGAGTCCAAGTCCAGTAATAATCCAAGCACGCCTCCTGAGTCGGTGTCAACGAGTAGTTCGCGGACCAAACCTAGCAGGTCACCGCGCATATCGACGACACGGCGGCCGACTAATTCTGCTGAAAATGCCGCCGGCAAACTCTTCACACCCTCAAACGCTCTCAATTCCCATCAACGTGTCCTTGTTTCCACGTATGGATTCAAGGCCGCTGGTTAGTTCACTCTCTAGTTTGCTGTAGTATTCCATCATCGCTGAAGTAATGGTCGGGCGAACTCGTTTGATGGCTTCCTCAAAGTGTTTCTTGGCGACTGTCTTGCGCTCTGCCCGCATAGCGATGAGCGCTGCCTCACGGCAGACGGACTCAATGTCGGCGCCGGTGTAATCTTCCATATTCTTAGCGAGACTCTCTAGGTCAAACTTGCCAAGAGGCATATTTCTCCCGTGAATCTTCAGAATCTGACGACGACTGTTCTCATCTGGCGGTGGGATGTGCATCACTCGTTCAAAGCGGCCACTGCGAAGCAGTGCGGGGTCAATCATCTCCGGACGGTTTGTTGCAGCGACCACGATGACACCTTCCATCGCCTCGACGCCGTCCATGCTGCTGAGCAACTGGTTGACGACACGGTTGGACACATCAGAACCTTCACCGGTGCTAGCGGTGCGGAATCCAGCGATACTCTCGAATTCATCGAGGAAGATGATGCTGGGACTTGCCTGTTTTGCCTTCTTGAAGACTTCACGAATTGCTCGCTCAGACTCACCTACCCACTTCGATATGAGTTCAGGACCTTTGATTGAGATGAAATTGGCCTTCGCCTCGTTGGCGATGGCTTTGGCTAACAGGGTCTTTCCTGTACCGGGCGCACCGAAAAGCACGATGCCGCGAGGCGGTTTGATGCCGAAGTGCTTGAAGACATCCGGCTTAGTGAGTGGCCATTCAACGCTCTCCTTCAGTCGCTCCTTCACTTCCTCAAGTCCACCTACATCGTCCCAAGCAACCTCAGGTATCTCGACGTATATCTCTCGCAGTGCACTGGGCTCGATGTCACGAATTGCCAGTTTGAAATCAGCCATACGGACTTCCATCTTCTCAAGCACCTCGGGGGGAATTGTGTCCTCATCAAGGTCAATCTCGGGTAGGTACCGGCGCAGAGCCTTCATCGCTGCCTCACGGGTTAGTGCGGAGATATCTGCCCCGACGAATCCGTAGGAATTCTCCAACACCCAATCCATGTCAAAATCATCAGCGATAGGCATACCACGAGTGTGGATATTGACAATCTCTCGACGACCATTCTTGTCGGGAACGCCAATCTCCAATTCGCGGTCAAATCTACCGGGGCGGCGCAGTGCCTGGTCTATCGCATCGCGTCTATTGGTGGCACCAATTACCACGACATTATCGCGGCCTTGCATGCCATCCATTAAGGTGAGCAGTTGGGCAACCACTCTGCGTTCAACCTCGCCACTCACATCTTCTCGCTTTGGAGCGATACTATCCAGCTCGTCAATGAAAACTATCGCGGGTGCGTTTGAGGCAGCCTCATCGAATATCTCACGCAACTGCTTCTCGGATTCACCGTAATACTTGGAGATTATCTCGGGGCCATTGATGCTAGTAAAATGCGCCTTGGTCTCATTTGCAACCGCCTTGGCAATCATCGTCTTACCAGTGCCAGGCGGTCCATGCAACAGCACGCCTTTCGGCGGGTCGATACCAAGTCTACGGAATAGAATCGGGTGCTTGAGTGGTAGTTCAATCATCTCGCGAACCTTCAGCAACTGATCTCCCAATCCACCGATGTCCTCATACATGACTGAGGTAGTCTCGCCGGCTTCTTCGTCGTCAACCGCTTCCTCCTTGATGACAATCTCAGAGTCCGGTAGAACCTGTACGATGCCCTTCGGATTAGTAGAGACAATTGCGAAGGGCAGAGCCTCAGCAAACAGCGTCATGCCTGGAATAAAAATTCGGTCTCCTGCTACAACCGGCCGCTTGTTGAGGCCGCGTCGAGCAAAGCCCTCGATACCGGGTCCAAACCGAACCTTCTGCTGCTTCGCCATCACCGGAGATAGCACCAATCGTGTGCATTGCTTGGCTTCCACCTTCTGAATGCTAACTCGGTCGCCAAGACTCACGCCCGCATTCTTGCGGATGATTCCGTCGATTCGAATGACGCCAAGATTGGCGTCTTCTGGGCGACATCGCCAAACGATGGCTGCTGTCGCCCGCTCACCATTAATCTCGATGACATCACCGGGTTTCAAATTCAAATCATTGTCAAAAGGAACCCGGGCGCGTCCGTGCCCAACGTCACTAGGAATCGCCTTTGCCACTCTCAGCGATAGAGTCTTGTCATCATCATCAGCCATCTCACAACCCCGCTTCAATACCTCCGATTTCACTGACCCCCTAAAAGCCATGCAGAATGAAATCTGCCTTCTCGCCCAATCTAAGGGCTTGCTGAAGTTAGCCAAATCACCCATTTCTCGACAATCTTGCCTCTTTCTCTCCGTTCGCACTCTAGTCGGTCCTTTCGTCGTCCACTTGTGTGCGCGTGCGAGGATTCATGACTCAAACCCCGGTCGAACGGCTCATGACACACGTGCTAGAGACCGGTCTGGAATTCCTCGAATCGGATAATCCAGACGATTTGCCCTGTGTAAAAGGCTTCAACATCATTGGTGGTGAATTGTCATTATCAAGCGACAGCGGCACCTTTGAGAGCAGAAACCCTGCAAGACTCAACGACTGTCTCGGAGTATTCCCTCATTCCACTAAGGATGATGTAAACGCTGCCCTCGATGCTGCCGCTACTGCATTCCCGGGCTGGGCTGCAACCCCTGCACCAACCAGAGGCCAAATCATCGGAAACATGGGCAGGCTGCTGATGGAACACAAGGATGCTATCGTCGCATTGGAAACCCGTGAAATCGGCAAGACATTGAAAGAGTCAGGAGGCAGTGTGCAAGAAGCGATTGACACCTGTCTTTTCTTCCAGTCAGAAGGGCGTCGTTTGTACGGCCAAACCGTCAACTCAGAACTACCGGACAAGGAATTGTTCACCTATCGTCGGCCGCTTGGTGTATGTGGGATTATCAACGCCTGTAACTTCCCGGCTGCCGTGCCATTCTGGAAGATGATTCCTGCAATTATGTGTGGAAATACCTGTGTGTGGAAATCACCGCAAGATGCTCCGCTCCTCTCGTTCGCTCTCGCGCGTATTATGCATGAAGCTGGACTTCCTAATGGGGTCATCAACTTGATTCACGGTCGTGGCAGCACGACCGGGCAGCATCTGGTCGATGCTGTCGATGAAGGTAAGGTCAACAAAATCTCCTTCACCGGCTCAACCGCAATTGGCAAGATGATCGGCGAAATCTGCGGACGTAATCTAGTCTCGGCCAGCCTTGAACTCGGCGGCAAGAATCCTCTAGTCATCATGCCAAGCGCCAACATGGACAACGCGGTCGAAGGCGCGTATTGGTCTGGGTTTGGCACCGCCGGTCAGCGATGCACTAGCCTCGGTAATCTCATCATCCATCAGGACATTTACGACGAATTCGTTGGCAAACTAATGGCAAAGGTAGAATCGACCCAAATCGGCGATTCAATGCGTAACGAGAATGTGTTGTATGGGCCAATGCTCTCAGAAAAATACGCTAAGGATTTCCTGCGTGACCTAGAGATGTGCGAGAATTCTGCTGCTACCAAACTATTCGGCAAGGGTCGGATTACCAACGACAACAAACCGGAAGGGTTCCTCGGTGATGCGAGCGAAGGCGTCTACATGTGGCCGCACGTTTATGCAGAGGTCACCGAAGATATGGAGTGTTTCCACGAGGAAATTTTCGGCCCGGCAATTACCATTGTCAAAGCCAAGGATTTTGACCACGCCCTCCACCTCGCCAATGCCTCTCCGTATGGACTGTCCAGCGCGATTTACACCAATGACCGGCTCGAAGCCTACCGCTTCAAGACCGGGATTAAAGCTGGGATGACCGGCATCAACAATTCAACCACCGGCGCTGAGGCTCACCTACCATTCGGTGGCGTCAAAGGATCGGGGAACGGCACCCGTGAATCTGGAATCTGGGTAATTGAGGCCTACTCGTATTGGCATGCGGTAAACGATGAGTTGAGTGGCAAACTGCAACTCGCGCAGATGGATGTCGATGAGATTGACATCGAGGAAGCCGATGTCGACTGGACTTCCTTGGCTTGAGACGGCGAATGCGGCCAACCCCGATTGCC
>CAZYIX010000026.1:0-24038 GCA_964647665.1 uncultured Candidatus Poseidoniales archaeon | reverse complement strand
TTCTACAATATTACTATCGACTTAATCAATAGCAGAGAATATGATACGATGCCACAATGGGAAGTAATTGAAGAACAAAATATGAAACTAGTGAAAGTGACACTGAATGATGAAATGGTGCGAGCGGAATCCGGCGCATTGCACTATATGAGGGGGAATGTCGAGTTACAAACCAAGATGCCAGGAGTCGGTTCAATGTTCAAATCTGCGTTGACAGGGGAGAACATTTTCAGGCCCACATATACAGGAACGGGAGTAGTACATTTCGGCCCACCTTCATTTGGACAATTTAACTCACTAGAACTGAATGGCGATGAGTGGGTGCTAGATCGAGGTGCGTTCATAGCCTCAGATGAAGGAGTTGAACTTGGAGTTATTAGAAACAAATTATGGGCGAGCCTAGCAGGAGGTGAAGGAATGTTCCAAACCAGTGTGAAGGGACATGGTACAGTCATCTACTACTCAGAAGGGCCAATCCAAATTATTGACTTGAACAATGAAACACTCGCGGTTGATGGGAACTTTGCTGTTGCTAGACAGGCTCAACTAAATTTTACTGTTCAAAAGGCGTCGAAGGGAATCATTTCCACAATGACTTCTGGTGAAGGATTTGTAAATGTCATCAGCGGAACTGGACGGGTAATGTTGTGCCCGGTACCAAATCTCTACAATGGGCTAATAGGGCGTTTAGTCGGTATCACCGGTTCTAGTTGATGACGCCAGAGAGTACTGTTGATGGCGCCGAGAGAGAGATTTGAACTCTGGGAACCAGCAGCCATATCGATTCTTGCTGTTCAGCCGGTTCCTCATTCAAACTTCTCTCGACGGATGAGTACTGTTGATGGCGCCGAGAGAGAGATTTGAACTCCCGCGTCACGAGGACAGTGGATTTCGAATCCACCGCGATACCGGGCTATGCGATCTCGGCTGTGGTCCGTCGAATCGCGCTATTGGCATAAGCGTGACGAGCAATCAAGCGTAGAATGCAGCACCCGCATCTTCCTCTGATAGGTCGATTCCAGCAATCTCCTTGCCCTCCATCAAGGAAAGCAATCGGGCCGCAGTTTCCTGGGTGTTGTCTATTGGTAAATCTAGTCCAAGTTCAAAGGCATCACTGACCCAGCGAGCCAATCGGTCGGCCGCCTGTACATCGACAGAAGTGCCAATTGTTGAGGTGATACAGGCGGCAGCGTTCACTCCCTTCCAAGTCGAAAGTGAAGCGAGCAACCCTGCAAGTCCAATCATGCCACCAGCAGGCTGCTCAACACTGATTGTGAGCCCCTTTGCTTGCAATTCATCTCGGTATTCCTCGCTCGCACATACCATGTGAACTGCAGATTCACCGGGTTCGGCAGATAATCCGGCGAGAACCAACACCAGTGGGCACTTGCATTCGCGAGCCAAATCGAGGACAAGGCAGGCCACCTCATGCTGACCACGAGGGGTGAGAGGCTGGCCTGCACCGGTGAAAGTGACTACTGTTTTTCCATCAGGCAACTCTACTGCATCAAGGCTCAGGTGTGGCGGAGACAGCAGCCCATTATTCGACAAGATGGCGTGTGGCAGCAAATCAGGGTGAAGGATACGAGCTAATTGTCGTGAGGGGAGACTCTCAATCATCGTGTCAACGAACAACTTGCCAACATTACCCACGCCTGGCAAGGCGGCCATCAGCATGGTGTGCGGCGGAAGCGACTCATTATTGCTCAACCATTCGATTTCCACACTCATTCTTCCTCATCTCCATCTGGACTCGGCAAGGATTTCGCCCATTCCTTCTCCTCGACTTTCTTGAGGCGACGGCGAAGGTCAGCTCGACTATCTTCTGGAGAGAATTTCATCGGGCCGGCGACCTCAGCCTTCCCACCACAATGCTGACAGGTCTCAGATAGCCCATACTTACTGCAAGCAGTGCATTTCTGTAGCAATTGTCTAGCCATCCCGCACCCTCAGTAACGCAAAGCCGGGCGCAGGGGTCCATGAAGACTACCCTATCTCACCAGCGTATTCAACCGGTTCAAAACCTTGAATCACCTTCGGTGAATGGTAGCGAGTAGAGATGAATAATTCACTCACGCTCGATATTAACCGTGCCAACATCTTCTGACACGTTTTCAGCAATCGCATCCAATACCTTCTGCCAACTAGCTTCAGCAGCCTTCCAATTTGGAGCCTGCAATTCGATTCGATAGGTAGGCGCACCGTCATAGTAACAGCAAACCTCAACTTCCTCTTTGGAATTTGACACGCTCTCCGCCTTGGAAAGGGCTGTGCGGATGACTTCGATACCTTCCATGGAAACTATCTCGATGTCAGCGTTAGCGCGGATGGTGACGAAAGGCGGAACAATATTCTCTATTGCAAGTTCAATGAAGACGTCTATCCAATCTCCTTCGAATCCTTCGTTACGAAGTGCTTCGTTGTCAATCGCTGTCTCCTCAAAGGCTGCATACAAATTACCGTAGTGAGATGATAGTTCGTCTGCAGTTGACTCAATTTCATCGTCACCCCAACCTGAACGCTCACCAACGATGCGGAATAACTGGTTGGCTCGCTGGGTGTTTTTCCAAGCCTGCAGAGTGTCGCGCTTTCGTTCCTCGCTGACTGACTTCAATGAAAGTTCGACGCTACCGCGATCCTTCTTGACTCGCATCACCTTGGCGATTACTCGCTGGCCTTCGCGGACGTGACCACGAATATTCTTGACCCAACCAGATGCAATCTCACCGATAAAAATGAATCCTTCTTTGTCCCCATAGGAATCGAGAGTGGCGTAGGCACCATTCTGACGAACTGTCTTGATGGTCACGACGAGCAATTCGCCCTCTTTGGGCCACTCATCCTTCTGTGCCATAGCGAAGGCCCCCATTCACTCAAGGACCTCTGCCACGGTGCTTCCAACAAGTTGTGCTTTTCCACCCGCCGGTTGGGCGAGAGTTGCGCCGCACACGGAGCAATTCACCAGTGTGCTGGCACGGTCGAAGATAATCTGCTCATTTCCGCAATCACGGCAGTGAACACGGAGGAAATTGCTTGTGGGAGAATCTGCCATATCTGTCACCTCACTTATCGACGAGTTCAAACTTCTTTGCTCGCTTGCATGGAGGAGAGTGGGCCTTGCCAGTCTCCGTGCAGCGGTAGATGACGTTGACGCGCTTGGTCGGCTTCTCTCGACCCTCAGGCTTTGGTCGTGGGAAACCGCGGTAACCTGCAGTGACTCTGCGGAAGCGCCGCTGACCCCACTTCAACTCACTCGCTCGGCGCTTTTTGACGCGCTCGATTGTGTGGAGTGTATGCTTACCAGCCGAGGGGCTGTATCGCTTGACTTGACGTGGCATTTTGACCATACAATGTCCCTCCTCGCGTGTGAGCGCGAGCCTGCGACCGATGGCCCGTATATGAGGCTGTCGTGGTTGAGAAGGTCGAGAATCGATGCACTGCGCAGTGATATTACAGTGAACCTTGAAGAACCAGAGGGGCCCGGAATGGGTCGTGACGACTACCGACGCGTGGGTGTTTGGAATTCTTGACCCTTGGGTTGGCTTCTGGCTTCCACTTGGCTTGCTATGTGTTGCTGTTGGCTTCTGGCTTACCGATTCAGAGGATATTCGCCGACGAATAACACTGCCATTGGCGGTGGTTTCTGTGCTAACACTAGCGGTTTATGGTGGCAGCACCCGCGGTTCCGACCTAGTAGAGACGTCACTGTTGGGGGCTGCACTGGGTGTTTCAGGCCCGGTAATTCTGATGTTGGTAGGCTGCTTGGTCGCAACATTCAGCGGGCCTGCTCCAGTTGGCCCACTACCCAGAGGAATGCGCCCGTTTGGATTCATCATGGTCAGCGCTGGACTTGCATGGATTGGAACCACGTTGCTACAGGAGCCACCCGGTTCCCGCGCAAATGGTTCTGGAGAGATAATGTGGTCAACATGGGTGATGACCTTTCTAACCAGCGTAGTGCTGATTGCGGCAACCGCAGCAGTTTTCGCCCTCATCATGGGCGAAAGACGGAGGCTGGAAGCAGGGGCCTTACTCAGCGTCGGTGGAGTATCAGGCGGCATACTGCTCTATCTATTCACAAATGGTTCTGTGGATTTGAGCGCCTCTGGATGGCTGGATGTCTATTGGGAACAACTGCCCTTCATCACCGGCGGACTTCTAGGACTGATTGCCGGTGTTGCAACACTGATTCTCTCGGTCTACATCGGGGAGAAGCGGACGCCAGAACCGGATATTGTCCCACCACTTTCAGAGGATGAGCGGACACGAATCACCGAGATTCTTCTAGAACATCTCGAAGTGGGAGGTGAGGAATGATGTCAAGAATGGTTGCAGGAAAATCGTCTTGGCGATGGTTATTCTCAACTCTCATCGGTCTTGCTATTGCAATCGATGTCATTGCGTGGTATCTGAAGGGCGAAATCGATCCGAGTTCAGTTGTCTCGCGGGTTCTGCTTGGTTTGGTACTCGGCCTAGGCTTGACAGCGAGCGTATTGTTGCTGGTAACCATCTCAGCAGTACACCGCGAGATGCGAGCGCTCGAGCAAATAATTGGGCTCGCTATAGCAGCAGGATTGGGTCTTTCTCTAGGCGGTTGGATGATTGAAGGCGGGATTGGAACTTCATCTAGCGGAATTGATGGTATCCTTGAGGAGGCCCGCATTGGTGCTGCCATGCTGCTTAACGGGCTGTTTGCGGGACTTACTGCTGTTGGACTGGTCTTCGGTCTACTGCTGGCACTTGTTACCGGCAGACCGATGGAGAAAGACCCGCTACTCGACCTAGAATCTACTGAGGATTAGCAAGAGAACCTCTGAGCCGCCTCCCGTAGGGAGGTGGCAACCCTGATATACGGAGGGCAGGTCGCCCGGCCACTGAGGGTTGCAAATGAGCAAGGGTACACCGTCCATGGGCAAGCGTCAGAAGTCCACACACATTCGCTGCCGCCGCTGTGGTAAGCACTCCTATCACAAGCAGAAGCGAGTTTGTGCATCCTGTTCCTACGGTGAGACCGCTAGAATGCGTGGATATCGCTGGAACAAGCGCAACAGGCGCATGTACACTGTCAAGAGGAAATGACCGAGCGGTTGTTCCATGGGGGCCGTCAAAGTCTAAGGCCTCTCGTTTAGACGGCGGGTCGGGTTCAGCTATGTGCGGAATCATCGGGGCGGTTGTGCGACCGGGAGAACCAGTTGCACCATTGATTTACGACGGTCTTACCGTGCTACAACATCGTGGCCAAGATGCGGCCGGAATAGTCACTTGTGATGGTGAACATCTCTACCAGCGCAAATCGAATGGTCTGGTCCGCGATGTCTTCCAACAGCGACACATGGAAACTCTGCAGGGACACATGGGTCTTGGACACGCTCGCTACCCTACCGCAGGAACCTCTTCATGTGCTGAGGCTCAGCCGTTTTACACCAATTCACCATACGGAATCAGTCTCGCTCATAATGGCAATCTAACTAATGCCAAGGAATTAACCAAGCAGTTGTATGAGGATGATTTGCGGCATGTCAACACAAGTAGTGATTCAGAAGTATTGCTCAATATACTCGCTCACGAATTACAAACTCGCGGTAAATTGCACATCAAGAAGAAACTCTGGCTCAACGTCGAAGATGTATTCGCTGCTGTAGACCGAGTCCACGAGCGTTGCCTCGGTGGCTATGCCATTGTCTCTATGATTACTGGTTATGGCATGCTCGGATTCCGCGACCCATGGGGAATCAGACCACTTATCCTCGGCCGCCGAGATAGTAGTGAAGGTGGAGATGAATGGGTCATTGCTTCGGAATCAGTTGCTTTGGTTTCACTCGGGTTTGAGGTAGTCAAGGACATCGGGCCCGGTGAGGCAGTATTCATCACCGCTGGTGGCCAATTGTATGAGCACAAGTGGTCTGGAGACACAATCTACTCGCCATGCATCTTTGAACACGTGTACTTCGCACGACCTGATTCAGTGATAGATGGAATCAGCGTTCACGGCGCTAGATTGGAGATGGGCCGCTCACTTGCTCGCAGAATATCCAAGGAGAGACCGGACCACGAAATCGATGTGGTGATTCCAGTTCCAGATAGCGGACGGATTGCTGCAATGGAACTCGCATGTGAACTCGGTATTCCGTTCCGAGAGGGATTTGTCAAGAATCGCTACGTTGGACGTACATTCATCATGCCAGGGCAGGAAATTCGTGAGGACTCAGTACGCAAAAAGTTGAATGCGATACCTGCAGAATTTGAAGGAAAAACCGTTCTGTTGGTCGATGACAGCATCGTACGCGGCCACACTAGCCGTAAGATTGTCCAAATGACTAGAATGGCTGGAGCAAAACAGGTATTCTTCGCAAGCGCGGCTCCGCCGGTCATTCACCCCAATGTGTACGGCATCGACATGCCGGCAAAAACAGAATATATCGCACACGACAGAACTGTCGAGGAAATCTGCGAGGCTATTGGCGCGGACTGGTTGGTCTACCAACACCTTCCTGACCTGATTACCGCTTGTTCTGGTGGCACAGGTGGAGTGGATACTTTCGATGCATCATGTTTCAACGGTGAGTATGTGACCGGCGACGTAACTCAAGATTACCTTGAGAGCCTTGCTGAGGCCCGCATTGATTCTGCCAAACAAAAGCAACTGAAAAATGATGAAGTCATTGAGATTCACAACGAACCCTGAGGTTGTTAGATGGCTCTGTGGATCGTCCGAATGGGCGAATCGATGTTGAAATCAAAACCGGTGCGTCGGCATTTCACTGCCGTTCTACGTCGCAGCCTTTCCGCGCAATGTGAATTGCGGGGTGCGACCGCTAAGATTAGCACTCAAGGTGGATTGATGTTCGTTGAGTGTGAGGATGATGTTGCCGATGCTACTACAGACGCGCTTCGCCACACATTCGGAGTAGGTGCGGTCGACCCTGCTACCGACCATGAACCAACTCCCGAGGCGGTTGCTGAGGCGGCTCTGGCTGTGGCTGGAGACCTTGCTGAAGGCACATCATTCGCTGTGCGATGTAAGCGTCATGGAAACAAAGGTCAATGGACCAGTCAATCGTTTGCAGGTGCTACAGGCGCTGCTATCCTTGAACGGGCACCGCACCTGACTGTCAACTTATCAAATCCTGATTGGAAGGTAAGGGTGGCGCTATTCCCCCAAAAAGCCCGGCTGTTGGGTGAACGCATCGACGGGCCGGGCGGTTTGCCAGCTGGGGTACAAGGTCTGGTATTGGCTCAACTTCGTGATGAAGCCGATATGCTGGCAGCATGGTTGGTGATGCATCGCGGTTGTAGAATCCAACCTATGGAAGGAACCTCAGCAGAACTACTCGCTACACTCTCTCCTTGGGATGCTGCACTTGCTGATAGCACATGGGCGGATAAGTTGGCTACTGGCCCCGGTCGTTCCAACAATCCCCTGCCATGGGGTATTGTTGGTGCTGAACTCGAAGGAGCACCGACCAAGGTTGCAAGCGATGATGAGACTGATGTCGTTAAAACTCCACTGAGTCACCTTGAACCGCTGACCGGTTGGTCATCTGAAGACATCGAGGCACTACGACTCACCGTTGTTTCATGATGCTCATGTCGGCGTCACTATCAAGGTGGTAATGGCACACAGGGGTTGGTAGATATGCCACTAATCATCGACCCCGCCCATAAATTGGATTGCGATTCACGGGTTACAGCAATCGCAATCGACCCCGCAGGGAAGTGGATCGCCTGGGGCGGCGAGGACGGTGTTGTCAGGCTTTTTGATACCAGCGGAGATGACATTGCACCGCTGGAGCCGTTCTCCATCGATGATGGAATATCCCACCTCGCGGTTGCTTCCGATGAGATGCTCATCATAGGCACTTACTCTTCGGACCTTTCGGGACACGAAAGGCTTGGAGGCCACCGATGGACACATTCCATTGGTGGCGGTTGTGACCACATGGCACTCTCTGCCGATGGTTCGCGCATTGCGTGTATTGATGGAGCAAGAGCACTGCATATTCTCAACGAAGTTGGTACTTGCCTCGCTTCGGTAAATATCGGTGAATTGAATCGACTTTGTGTAGCAGAAGACGGTAGGCAATACGCTGTTGCAGACGACGATGGAATGGTAACAGTCCTCGACGAGAAAGGAACTATCCGCTATCAGCGCCCTCCTTCACAAGAAGAAGGAGAGATTGTCTCGGCGATGTGCTTCCTGCACGATGGCTCGCTGCTGCTGTGTCGTGAAGCATTGGGTCTCACTCAACCCGATGTTCATCAGATAGCATTAGAGAAATGGAGCGAAAGCGGCTCGCTCATCGCCGATATTGAATCTCCAGTTCGAGCGACTGTACTCACCCCCCGAGGAGAAGGTGCGGTGATGGGATGTTTCGATGGACGTGTTTTCGAGGTCAGCGCAACACTTGAGATGACAGATATCTGGAAAAATACCTATACAATCAATGCGATTCATTGCTCTAGAAATGACCTGATGGTCGCATCTTGGTTCCATCTTTTCTGTATCGACCAAGAGGGCGAGGAAAAATGGAAATGCGAACACAATGGACTGGTTGAACAGGTCTGCGCTACCAAGGATGACAGCCTATTCGCTGTTCGCGGAGATGACCAGAACGACTACACCCGTGATAATCAAATCATGCTGGTTGATCCGACTGCTGAACCATACTTGATGCGTGAGGGTCACGGAATAGATGAGGACCTCTTGCAATTCGATGATGAAGCCACAGCGCCGAAGGCGGTTGAAGTTGGCACCGACATCTACGCGGACGATAGCGAAACGGTCTCAGCTCTACTAACCGACGAAGAGAGAGTGATGATGGAGATTGGCAGTCAGGCTAGCAGTTCTGACGACCTAATCTCGGCATTGGATGACGAGATTGTCTCGGCTGCGATGTTTGATGAAGCAGAAAGTGAGGACGACATCCTCGCCGGGCTCTCAGACGAGTCATTCGTATCCAATCTGCCCCCAGAAGCCGATGCAGGTGACGACCAAATCGTCGATGCGGAGGATGATGGGACCAGTGTCATTATCCTCGATGGCAGCCGCTCATTTGACCGCGACGGAACCATCAGTCAGTGGACGTGGAGAGATAGTGGCAGCCGACAAATAGGAACTACACCGAAGGTGAAGGTCAGACTGCGTAAGGGAAATCACACTTTCACACTGACCGTCGCCGACGACGCTGGCGCATCTACTACCGATGCGGTAACAGTTCAGGTACGTTGATTGTCGAGAATATCGGAAATGAATGCGCCGATGCGGCGAATTTCTTCCATGCTGACCTCATGGTACATCGGGTAGGCCTGAAAATCGACTGGCCAGCCATTCTCACGCATGAATTCAGCTGTCATTTCGCCACCACTCACCGGCACTAAGTCATCGTGGGTACCATGGCAAATCAGCACTGGAGTGTTGCGATTGGATTCGTGGCACTCCTGCATGTGTGTATTGTGGAATAACAAGTAACTCGACAAACAGACCATTCCTGCAAGTCGATGTGGATAACGACATCCAGTGTAGAGGGTCATCGCTCCACCTTGGCTGAAGCCAATGAGGAATATTCGGTGGTATGGGACTCCTCTTGCATGCTCGGCCTCAATCAGTTCAGTAATGGATTCGGCGGATTCAATCGCCTCCTCACGACTCTCCCTATCTTCACTATCCGGACCACCTCCCAAATACCGGATATCAAACCAAGAACGCATCATCATACCGTTGTTGAGAGTGACTGGTCGAATCGGAGCATTAGGGAAAACCCAACGCGTTCCCGGTCGCTCAATGAATCGTGGCATATCGAAGAAATCGTCTGCAGAAGCACCAAGCCCATGCATCCAGATGACCGATGAATCATGTTCACTGCTAGGCTCAACAACCAACGTCTCAGTCAATTACATCAACTCAAGGTACTCACTGTAGTCAGAGGTTGTCTATGGCTTCAGAAAGGGCGGGCAGCGCCTGTTCCCAGGTAGCGACGATTCCATAGTCTGCAACACCGAAGATTGGTGCATCCGCATCTTTGTTGATTGCAACGATGTATTTGCTGGAGCGCATTCCAGCGAGGTGCTGTATTGCTCCAGAGATGCCGACTGCGATGTATAGACTCGGATTGACCGTCTTGCCAGTCTGTCCGACCTGAATGCTGTGTGGAAGTCCCCACTCATCGACTACGGCTCGACTAGCACCAACAGCAGCACCAATCTTGTCTGCGATTTCCTCGAGGTGGACGAAATTATCCTTATCACCCATTCCTCGGCCTCCTGAGATAATGATGTCAGCCTCAGAAACGTCGAGCCGCTCACTCGCCTTGGCGATGGCCTCCTTGACTGAGGTAGCCACGTCAGCGCTCTGATTGACAGTGCTGATATCAGCACTACCACCATCGCCAGCAGCCTCGAAAGTGTTGGGGCGCAAGGTGAGGATACAGTCACCAGATACGGTTAGGGTCTGCATTGCTTTTCCAGAATAAATCGGGTGCGTAATGCTATCTCCATCTATCCCGGTGACATCTTGCACAACTGGGAGGTTCTTGGCAGAGCCCATGCGGGCTGCAATTTCCCGGCCATGTGGGGTGGAAGCAGCGTAAACCCGACCTGAAGCAACCGCTCCTAGCGCGGATGCCCATGCGCCACCATCGAAAGTTGAGAAGCAATCTCCCTCGACTGCGATAACCTTGGCAACCCCGGAGAGCGAGGCAGCATCGGCAGCACCGAAACCGCCCGGGCACAAAACTGTGGCATTACCACCGGCGGCGCCGACCAGTTGTGCGGTGACCGGGTGTAGGTTACTTCCAGATATCTCAGCAATTATTGTGACCATTTCTCATTCCTCCTTCAGAGTACCTTCGCCTGTTCTCGCAACTTACTCACGACCGTAGGAACGCTTTCAGCTCCCTCGAACTTCTGTCCAGCAGGCTTCTCAGCCGGTGGTGACTGGCTCTGCAGTGTGACGTTTGAGCCAGAAGTGTCAACTCCAAGGTCGCTGGGCGAGACTGCTTCAATGGCCTTCTTCTTCGCCATCATGATGCCTTTGACATTCGGGCGACGCAGTTCGTTGACCGTCTTATCAAAAGCGATTACACAGGGTGAGGAGACGGCAACTCGCTCCATGCCATTTGCCGATGGACGTAGGGCGAGGAACTCGCTCGCATCACCAGATAGTTCGCTGACCATCGTAACACAAGCCGCTCCCATCTTCTCTGCAACAGCGGGACCGATGGTTCCGGCGTTGGTGTCGGCGGCCTGCTTGCCACAGAATACCACATTTGCGCCAGTCTTGGCGACTGCAGCGGCAAGGATTGCTGCTACCTGATTGGAATCGAGTGTTGTGAGGTCATCGACCTGCACGTGTAGTAGTTCTGAGGCACCGACCGCTGCAGCATCTGTCAGCATTTTCTTGGCGCGGTCAGGACCACAAGTGATTACAGTGACCGAGCCAGCCATTTCCAGCGCAGCCTCAAGCGCATACTCGTCATACGGACTCATTGACCATTTGTTCACAGCGCCTTCATCAACGCGCCCACCTGAGACCACAATCTTAGCGGTGGTATCCGGAACCTGTTTCAATAGAACTGCAATGTCAGTCAACAATCATCACCCTCGACAAATCGGCGACCTAAAACCCCTCTATGAACGATTCGCCGCTCTCACGAGGACACGAACTGGTGCTCATTCAATCCAGATGTAACTTCGGGCGCCCTCTCGAACGCCTTCTTCTTCGATTTCTACCAGAGCAAACTCGCCTCGTGGCCGGACCACACTGTCTTCTTGTAGTCCCTTGTGTAGAGCCTCGTAAGTCATCTCATCAATCGCCATACGACCAGCCATTCTCTCAAACATATTCCAGCCTGCAACGACTTCTCGCCACCCTTCCGCGACCTCGCCTTCCCAAACTTTCGCCTTGGCGCCGGAGCCGTAGCCACAAAGCCCGAATCGAGAGCCTTGGATGGTCGAGTTCTCCTCATAATCAGATTCGAAGGTAGACATCATAGCCAGGAAGATGGAACCGGTGTATTGGTTGCCAATCAAACTACTAGCACGCTGGCCCTTCTCGATGCGCTCAGCGTGGAATGTCTGATACTCCGGAGTTTTTGAGATAGCACGGCGGTAAGCGTCCATATCCTTGTTGAACGCTACCTCACCCTCTGGGTCATCCGAGTAATCCTCAATCAGTGGAATAGGCCCGAGTTCAGCCTCAATCGCTTCCCAAACCGCAGTACCCATTCGGTCGCGTCGGAATACGTCGGGGAACATTCTCTTGGCTTGGAATGCATATGGAAGGTGCATGATGATACGAGACCACTGCTCGGTTAGAATCGGGTCTGTCTCAGGATTCCATCTACCCTCATCCTCAGCCTTCTGCTTGAAGTCAGCAAAGGCGGTCTTGACCGCTTCTTGATAGCAACGATTTGAGAACTGTCCATCGAAAATCGGCTCGTCACGGTGCACTGATACAGATTCTTCACCGTGAGCAAAAATGCCGAGCCGACGAACCGTTGACTCAGGCAGATGCTTGACCATCCTGTCTGCCAATCCTTCCTTGACTGTGCCACCGGCCTCCTTAGCCAGTTGCAGCACATGTTTGATGACCGACTTGATCGACACTTCGCGCCTCGGCTTGAAGAAATCGTGGACAGGAGTTGTGGATACGCCCCAGCAATCTGGGATGATGAGCAGGCGAGGGTTCTGGCGAATCAGTAGCGCGCCGCCACCAGCGCCCTGAGTGTATTCACCGGCTGACTCAAGGTCGTACTTGGCGTTATCAGAGAATACCACAATGCCATATCGGTCGTCACCGTTGCCACGAGCCACCCAATCGAGAGTGTTGTGAAGAGCGTCAACCGCACCAATGCAGGCAAATGTCATATCGACTACGTCACAGTTACGGAAGCAATCCTCACCGTACTGTTTCTGATAGCGTTGGTTCAGCATATCGAGGATGTAGGTAGCGGTTGGTTTGGAGCCGTCGAGAGCACTCTCAGTTCCAAGATACATTCTGCCAATCTTTCGCGGGTCAACTCCGTTGCGGTCTATGAGTCGAGTAACAGCATTAGCACCCATGGTGGCTGTATCTTCGTGGACATCTGGAATTGCCATTGCTGCTAGGCCAAGCCCTTTGTTCAACTTGCCATAGTCAGCGCCCCTCATCTCGGCAAAATCCTTCATATCGAGATATAGGCGGGGGAAGTGAATGGCAATATCGTCAATGCCAACCTCAGACATGATGGTTCCTCCAACAAGCCGTCCCGCCTCACCTAGCATTTCAAACCCCCGCCGACACGAAACTACGTAATGGGCATTGTATGACAGGAAAGGGGGTGCCGGACTCTTTGAGATACGCATCTCAGCGTGATAAGTAAGGGGCAACTAACTTCATTCAGTCATCAGTGAATGAAGTCACAGCCTCAAGAGTAGCCGGGTTCGATTCGAAATGCTGGTGCAAGCCGGCCAATGTCTCAGCCACAGCATCGGCAACGGCGAATTTCGCATCAAGAGGATGTACAGTTCCATCCTTCACAGCAGCAATGAATGATTGCAACGAATCATAGGTGCTAGGTTCACCATACTCGGGATTAGGAGTTACTGTGACACTGCCAGTCTCTGGGAAGATGATATGCTGCAGAATCTCGTAAATCGGGCTGTCGTCCTTCTCAGGGTCCAGGTATGCTTTGCGCATCTTCTTGCGCAACTGCTCAGGAGTGTCGTGTAGCAAGATGGCACCGGATGGGTCTGACTTGCTCATTTTATGATCAAATGAATCCATGCGAGCGCCTGCACCTTTCAGTCCGGAGATAATCGGTGTGTGGACGCAGGTAGCCTTGCTCCAGCCCCAGTGGTCGGCGACATCTCGCATGTACATGTGCGCCTTGCGTTGGTCCATTCCACCGATTGCGATGTCGATGTCCATCTCAAAAATGTCAGCCGCCTGCATGGCCGGATAGAAGAATTTAGACAAATCGCCATCGCAGCTATCTTCGTCGCGACCCATGATGCTGAAAGTGCGGCGGGCTCGGGCAAGACTCATGTTCTTTGAACAACGCAGAACCCTCGCCCAATAATCACCGCTATCCATGATTTCGGAAGCGTAGGCAAAGCGGAGTTGACCTGGGCCATCTCCCTCCACAGGGTTGCCGAGCAGTGAACGGAATACATCTTCCATGTACTTCGCTGTAATCTGGATTTTTTCCATATCGCCATCGAACTTGTCGTTGACCCAAGCGTGCCAATCTGCGAGGAAAATGAGCACGTTGACTTCCGCATCGAGCATTCGGCGCAGGCTGGTTGCAAGCACCTTCCAGCCTATGTGAGCCTTACCGCTTGGCTCAAATCCAACATAGGCGCGGATAGTGCCGCCGTCTGCAATTCTAGCCTCAAGATGGTCGACTCCAACGACTTCCTGAGCTGCCCCCGTAATCAGTTCTAGTCGGGCAGCATTATCCATAATTATCACCTATAGAACGATTGATTCAAGAGTCAAGTAATGTCCCCAACTTCTTTGCGGTACTCTCCGCCTTGGTATTATCTCCAGCGTCAAGTAGTGATTCTATGGTCGTGATCATTTCCTCCGCCTGTGCGATTGTATCGGGAGAAATATTCGATGCCATGCTGATGAAATGCCTCGCCTGACTGATGCCAGACTTAGCTTTGGACGCCTTCTTGGCGAATTCTTTGGCCTTGTCACCACGCTGCTTTGAGCCGTATCCTGTCGCCTCATCGAGGAAAGCAGACCAACGGCGACGGGTGTCCATCGCAGCCTCCATCGCAACCGGGTCATCAAAATCGGGACGTTCTTGGTTAACATCGACCACTAATTTCCCGAGAGCATTGTACTCTCCAGTAATGCTAGTCATGATGCCATGACTGCCATTGAACGAGCCATCGCCCGTCGATTCCACCGTGTCAAAATGACGAGACGCCAGTGAGGATAAACCACCCTCTCCGGCCACTTGCTTGACTAGTCCACGCTTGACTTCGAAAGTCTCCATGCGACTTCGCAACGCTACCCTGTCGTTAATCCTCCCGCTTGAACAACGTCATAATCGGCGGGTCATTTGACATTCACTTAGTCGCGAAGGGATGAAAACGGAAGCACGCACGCCCTGCCCCCATGTCCGCGCACACGCGTAGCCGCAATTGGCTAACAGCAGCGTTTGTTGTGCTACTGCTATCCGCTTCGACTGTTGTCGTGACTGCAGAATCCTCACACGAAATCTCAGAGGATATCATCTGGTTGGCAGAGTATGACCTCGGGCTGGCCGATGTTGAGGCCGGTGGTGCACCACGAATGGCAATTGTAGTTGGTGCATCCGGCTATATGCGTCTGCTCGATGGCGAAGACCCAACAACCCAAATCGAGTTGAATTCAGCAGATGACGATGACCTCGAAGCCATCTCATGGCACCCGCGTGGGGAGAGCGCGCTAATCGTCGGGGCTAACGGCACCGTTCTGCGCTACACAATGGATGACCACGCGGTAACTCATGTTGGTGGCACCAGCGTGATGGAAGGTACTGACCTGAAGGCTGTTTCATGGAATACCGCCGGCTCATGGGCATATTTCGGTGGAGAAGATGGATGGCTGTGGGCTTACCACGATACCGAAGACGGATTTGGCGAATATATCCTGCTCGAAGGAACTGAGAATAGCACAATCACCGACATCGATTGCCACCCAGAAGTACCAATCTGCGTTGTCACCACTCTCGAGGATGGTATCGGAGTTATCGACCGGGACCACACATTGTATTGGATTGGTGGGCGCGAGAGAGCATGGTTCGGTGTTGATTGCCCAGAGAAGGTTTACCCTGATTGCTCGGCAATCGGTGATGATAGAGCATTGGCACTGGTCGCTCTGCATGAGAACGATGCGACCTATTCCTCACTTTCGACCAAAGCAATCTCCTCGCTCAACGGTCGGATGACAAGCATTCACACAAAATCCGATGGTGAGGCAATAATCTCTGTGACACCATTTGCAGCTCTCGCTTGGCAAACTACATCTCAAGAGGGCTACTTTGTGATAGACCACGCGGATATCGTCCGACAGAACTCAATACTTGGGGGAGAGAGCCTCATCGGAACTTGGTCGAGTGCTGATGATTCAGAGAACGGTTGGTTCGTCACCTCATATGGAGCGGTCATCCCATTCTCCCCACAAGTAGAATCCAACCCTTGGCTGGAAACTTCAGCATCATGGGTTGTTGCCGGGCTGATTATCATCGCAGTACCCGGCGTCATTCTTGGTCTCATCTTCATGAATAGCACGACCATGCAAGCATGGTATTATGGGCGCCGAGAGCGCAAGGCCGAAGCGAAGGAAGAAGCCCGAGTCGAAGAAGAGAAACTTGAGGCCAAGCAGGCGCGCCATTCCAAGAAAAAGAAGCGTAGTTGAGGTTGACAGCCACTTCGTGGCTATGGCGAACGTTCAAAGGGCACTTGCTCGGCGACCGCATTAGAGGCAACGGTATGGCGTACGAGGCATTGGACTTCTTCGACGTTGACGGGATGCTGACCGAAGAAGAGGTCATGGTCCGCGATATGGTTCGTGACTGGGTCGACGAGAAGGTCATCCCAAACATCGAGCAGCACTACTTGGATGGCACCTTTCCAGAACAATGGATTCGCGACCTCGGTGAGATGGGTATTCTCGGGATGACCATCCCTGAGGAATACGGCTGTGCTGGAATGTCATACACCGCGTACGGTGTGGTCTGCCGAGAACTAGAGCGAGGTGACTCAGGCCTGCGTTCATTCGCCAGCGTGCAGGGCTCTCTATCCATGCACCCGATTCACAAGTTCGGTACAGAAGAGCAGAAGCAGAAATATCTCCCGAAAATGGCAACGGGTGAACTGATTGGCTGCTTTGGACTCACCGAACCAGACTTCGGTTCCAACCCCGGTGGCATGATTACCAAGGCCGAGGATAAGGGAGACCACTACCTGCTCAACGGCGCCAAGATGTGGATTACCAACGGCACCATCTGTGACCTTGCAATTGTCTGGGCCAAGTTGGACGGAGCGATTCGCGGATTCATCGTCGAACAGGATGATGAGGGATTTTCTGCTCCCGAACAGAGGGCTAAGCACTCTCTACGAGCATCTGTCACCAGCGAGTTGGTATTGCAAGATTGCGTAATTCCCAAAGATAGACTACTGCCTGAAGCAGAGGGGCTTTCCGGGCCGTTTTCATGCTTGAACCGCGCACGTTACGGAATTGCTTGGGGTAGTCTTGGCTCAGCACAAGCATGTTTCCATGCCGCTAAGGAGTACAGCCTTGCGCGAATCCAGTTCGACCATCCAATCGCGGCCTATCAACTAGTACAAATGAAGTTGGCAACCATGTTGCGCGAGATTACCAAGGGCCAACTTCTCGCCTACCACCTCGGCAAGAAGTTCGACGCAGATGATTGGATTCCTGAGTTCGTCAGCCTAGCCAAGATGAACAACGTTGACATCGCTTTGGACATCGCTCGCGAAGCGCGCGACATTCACGGAGCAAACGGAGTTACAGCGGAATACCCCATCATGCGCCACATGAACAACCTCGAGTCGGTCAAAACCTACGAAGGAACTCACGATATCCACAATCTGATTCTCGCCCGGCACATCACCGACATTCAGTCGTTCACTCGCAACCTGAAGTAAGCGGCATTGAGTGGATGACCCGGGAAAACTAGGTTTGTTACTTGTTCTTAGGCAGAAAGAAGTATATCTTCAGATTCCGGTGACCATGGCCGACCCTACCTATAGCCCCGATGGGAAATTCATGTGGACTGGTGATGAATGGATCCCAGCACCACCCACATCAGGTTCCCAGCCCCAATCATCCAGTGACCAGTCTCTCGATATGCAGGACTCAGTCATCGGTGGGGACGTCGTTCACAGCACAGTCATCCACAATGACCCCGCAGCTGTGACCTCAGCAGTCATTGCTACACTCCAACAATTGGGTGTCGTCGGACAGGCCCCCGCCGCCCCTCAAGCACCACCCACTCCTGAGGTTGAATTGCCACCCTCGTTCAAAGTCGGAGATCATGTCGAATACCACAGCCCAACGAATGCTCGTTGGTTAAACCGGTGCACGGTGGTTGGAATCAATGATGACCGAACCTATCGAATTGAGGTGCCAAAGTCATCTCGAGTCGAAACGAAACATGCGGTTGTCATCGGTTCTGCACCGGGTACCATTCGCCCCGCAGCATCACCCTACAAGGCGGGCGATCGTGTTCTAGTTAATTGGAAGGATTACGGTCACTACTATCCAGGTAAAATTGCAACTGAGCATGATGATAACACGTTCATGATTCACTTCGATGATGGTGATGTGGAAGATCATGTGGAATGGAGTAGAATTGAACCCATGCAAGAGGGTTCGGCGGAAGTTCAGCACTACGTCGAAAATATTTCCGACCCACAAAAAGAATTGATTGAGGCCTTCCAAGTCTTTGATGAAAATGGCACCGGGACCATATCGGCGCAGAAATATTTCGAAATCCTCACAGATTTCGGTGACGATCCCATTGATGTGGATGAGGTGATGGCTGAATTTGCGACACTCGGTATCGGATTGGATTCCGAAATTGATTACCGTGAATTGGCCAAGCATATGGTCAGCACCGATAGTGTCACCGAATCTATCCAATACAAGCAAGAGGTTGTCATTCGCGATGCAGAAATCAAGGATGGTGTCCTGTATGGCTATGCCTACGCTCACCCCAAACTCGGCGAGGGCCCAGTCAGAACTTCTCAGATTGTCGGTGTACAATACGATGAGCGAGCCACAGCGCGTGTGGAGACACGCAACACGATGTATGTGGTTGGTCCGACCGGCTGGAAGGTCACGCCGGATAATCACCCTTTCAACGCCCTCCATACGGTTGGAGACCAGATTAAGGTCGAGTGGAAGGGAAGTTGGTGGGATGGTAAAATCCTCGAAATCGATGGTGAGCGGCATCTGATTACCTACAACGGATTTGATTCGAGTTGGGACGAGTGGGTCACACCTGAGCGGATTCAAACCTTGACTGGTAGTGACATCTTCGAGGTAGGTGCTCGCGTGGAGGGCCTCTATCCCAACGGGCAGTGGTATGCCGCAACTATTGCAGAAGTGCATAATGAAGGAACCAATGATGCTCATTATGCTCTGAATTGGGATGATGGTGATTCGGAGTACCGCCTACAACCGGCCTCAAATGTGAGGCAATAAATGTTCGAAAAATGAATCAATGCTCTTGAAATTAAAGATTCTACGCATTCTCAAGTGAATGTTATAGTCGCCATCTCAAGTTGCCACATGATGCGAAACCTGCTGACTCCGATTCTGATGGCCGCCGTGATGATTCTGTTATCCCAGTATCCTGCAATCAACAATACCATAACAATTGCAGAATTAAACGAAAATGAACGAATACCGAATTACACAAACGCACGTGAAACTACATTCACCTGTGGGGATGGGTCGGACACCTTTCCATTCAGTTGGGTCAACAATGGAAACATAGATTGTGCCGATGGAAGTGACGAGCCGAGAGTGTTCCCTTGTGCTGATTTCGGCACATCAAATGAGGACATACTACTGAATTATGTCAATGATGGTGACGCTGACTGTACCGATGGAAGTGACGAACTTCCACCCGAGGTGTTTTTCGATTGCGTCGATGGCAACGGCACCATCCCATTCGGTGAAGTCAATAATGGACAAGATGACTGTTCAGATGGAAGTGACGAGGATCATGGTCCATCCGACTTCATGTGTGTAGACGGTTCAGGCACTATCCCGTTCGGTTGGGTCAACAATGGATTCGACGAATGTTCTGATGGAAGTGATGAAGCCGACGGCACAGGAACTGATTCATTCGATTGTGCCAATGGCAATAGCACCATCACATTCGATAAGGTCAACGATGGAACTTACGACTGCCCCGATAATAGTGACGAGGAGCAGAAATTCAACTGTGTAGATGGGCAGGGTTCAATCCCGTGGACTTGGGTCAACGATGGCCTAGAGGACTGTGGAGATGGAAGTGACGAGCCGACAGCTGAGAGGTATTACGATTGCACCGATGGTAGTTCCACAATGTTGGCTAACGTGAATGATTACAATGCTGATTGTACTGATGGAAGTGACGAAAACCTGTTCTTATGCCACAACGGTGCGAACGTCTTTTTCATTCTCATCAACGATGGAAACAAGGACTGTGGAGATAATTCTGACGAGGGTGCCACGGATACTGATGAAGACGGTGTTCTCGATGTTGACGATACCTGCCCCAACACACCAGCCGGTTCTTCGGTTGATGCGAACGGATGCGCAGGCTCACAACTGGACACTGATTCAGACGGAGTCACCGATGATATCGACAACTGCCCAAACACGCCTACTGGTTCAACGATTGATGCAAATGGATGCACTGAATCACAATTAGACGATGATGAAGATGGCGTCTTCAACGACGCCGATACCTGCGCTGGCACGCCTGCCAACGCTACAGTTGATGCAAACGGCTGTGCAGGGTCGCAACTGGACTCGGATGATGACAGCGTCACAGACGATCTTGACCTCTGTCCAGACACAAGCGCTCTGTGGCGATTCGTGGTTGACGAAAACGGCTGTGCGCCAGAGCAATTGGATGCTGATGAGGATGGCGTCTCTGATGCCGATGACAACTGTGCTGACACACCACCCAACTCGACGGTTGACGAAAACGGCTGCGCGACTTTCCAATTGGACTCGGATTCAGACGGCGTCACTGATGATATCGACACCTGCGCTGACTCCCCAGCAGGCTCTGCCGTTGATTCCAACGGGTGCGCGGCTTCACAAATGGATGCTGATGGAGATGGTGTTTCCGACTCCAATGACAACTGCCCAGACACTTTGGCTGGTGCTACTGTCGAAGCAGGTGGATGCTCTGTGGTGCAAATGGACTCGGACCTAGATGGCGTCTACAACGGCTTCGACAACTGTCCAAATACCCCAGCAGGTGCGGTAGTCAACTTCGCAAACGGGTGTGCTGATTCCCAATTGGACTCTGACTCAGACGGCTACGCTGACGATGTGGACACATGCCCTAACACACCAGCCAATTCCACGCTTGATAACAACGGCTGCGCACCATCGCAATTGGACTCTGATGGAGATGGTGTCAGTGATGCTGCCGATGATTGCCTTGCCACGGCAACTGGAACTGAGGTAGATTCCTCAGGTTGTGAGGACAGTGGATTATTACCCGGATTCTTCGGAGTATTCGCTATTGTCTCACTAATCTGTGCGGCTGTATTGTCCGGTCGAAGAAGGCTCACTGCATGAGAAGCATGTAGGTTTTAGCAAATCCTCCCTAGGCACCGCATCCAATATTGGCAAAGCCACACTATGGCACGAAAGAATAATTTGTTACGATGCTTACCTAAATATATGGAAAGCGAAGGTCTACCAGGGTTTGATTTTTGGATGGGAATGGCTTCTATCTTGATTGCTGCTTATTATCTCAGCAGAAATCAAACTGATCAGTCAAAAAACTGAATTCAAACAACCCATTTCTGCACAATCAAGTTCCAATCTGCCGAATGGAACAAACGAGAATCCCCACTGAAGGTACGGGCAAGAATTGATGCGTGGAACAATGCAGTGAGCCCCTCATGGACCCTGAGCAGGCACTCAGCCGATGGGGTCCGAGGCTGCTTACAATTGGCGTGGCCGCCACTTTCCTCTATTTTCTATTACTGATGGGTGTCAATCTCACTTTCTACGATTGGTTAGACTTCATCATCCGACCCCTGATTGACATCGGTTTCGAAATGGTATTCTCCGGGATGGGGGATGACGACAGCTGCGGAGCATGCTTGGCGGGAATTGCGACAATTTGTTATGCAATCTATGCTACATTGAAGTGGTTTGTTTGGAGAACAGGAGTGCTAGTGATAGATGTTGCAGAGGCAGTAGGAATCGACATCGACGGTGACGGTGACCTATCCGGTTATGATGGAGAAAGAAAGGGTCTGGATGAAGTCATCTCAGAGGCATTCGCCAAGCAAGACGAAGAGGCTGGAGAAAAGACGGAATCAGCCCTGTGCCTCGGACGTCGAGCAGATGGTGCAAGGTGTCTTTCCAAGGTCAAGGATGGCGGATACTGCTTCTATCATCAGGACCAAGACCCAAGCGACCCACTGAATATCGCGCGTTGGGCGGCTGAAGCGAAAGAAAATACCGATACGGAGAATGATTGAAGGAATAATTACTACTCGGGACCGGCTATGTGCTCCGGTCTGCGCGACAGATTGATGCGACCTTGGCGGATATGGGACTGGATTGAATCCCTGCACCAAAAGGGATGGACTGTCTATGGATATAGGGCCGCAGTAGGTGCTTTTGTACTATTCATGCTCGGGATTACCTACTCGCCTTCAAACCAGATTATGGCTAGTATCGGTAGAACTGTATGGGACCCTAATTCAGTTATTGACGATGCAGTTCCATTCCTAACTTGGTCTATCTTTGCCTACTTCAATCTCTATTGGCTATTCTACCCCTTGCCAATTTGGGCTCATCCATCGGGTAGTAGAGGAAGAAAGGAACTATACCTGACTGGGCAAGCAATGGTCTTGGTTAATTTTGCAGCGATGTTCTTCCATGTTGTATTTCCTGCTGAAGTATACTTCCGTGATGATGTAATTGCTAATCATTTGCCAGATATGCATGCTATTCCGGCGGCAATGTACAATTTCCTGTATTCTGCAGACGAGGCTTTCAACGCATGGCCAAGCCTGCATGTTGCTCAAACTCTGCTGATTACGTTGGTCACAACTCGATGGGCGGGTATGCGAATCAATAATGATGGAAAACGCAAGTTCTGGTTGGCACTACTATGGATAGCATGTGTTGCGCTGTGCCTTTCCATCTTGACTACAAAACAGCATTTTGCTTGGGACCTATTCACCGGGGCAATACTCGGTTGGGTCGCATGGTCATGGTTACTGCGGCCTTCACTTGATGAAATATCGAATGACGAAGAAGAATAACGATTATTGGATACTGGAGCACCCATACAGGTGTGAAAGCCGGAAGCACTGCGGCCTGATGCTCACTGGTAAACAATTGGCAAGAACGCGTTTGCTGCAGCTTCACAAGCGTTGGCAACATCGTCCATTCTTTGCAGAACTCGATACATGTGCATGGCAGCCAGTGGATCACCATCGCCTTCGCTGAACACAAATCCAGCTGCTGCAGCCTCAGCGAGATCGGCTTCGTGCTCTTTGAGATTGACAGTTTTGATCATCTCAAGGAGTTCATTTCGCCCTTGCTTGGTGTACCCAGATAGAGTAACATCTCGGAGGACTTCAACTGTGTCCTCGTAAGCCGCGACGGTAGCTGAGACGGCGTCGCCGTGTTGCTTGAGCAGTTTACGCGCCTCATCGTTGTCATATAATTCTCTGAAAGATAGTTGCTCTGCAACATTTTGTGCATAATCTGCGATTCGATCTTGTCGAGTCAGCATATGCAGGAAGGCTTCGCTACCAATTAGGAGTTTCCATTCACGGTTCCCGACCTTTTGACGGAGGGCATTTTTGAGATTGTCAGCAGCCAATTCTGCCTCAATAGTATCCTGGATATCCTTGGAAGGATCTTTGCCTGATATTGCCTTGTCCACTGCATCAAGCATGTGATTCACAGTAACTTCTACCGACTCAGCGTGCTTGTGAAACAATTCAAAGACTGTAGGCGCGATATTTTTGCTCCCTGAATCAACACCAGCATCTGCCAATGCATCTTCAATATGGATTTCATCATCCTTAGTTTTCCACATAACCCAGACAACTGCTATGAACGCAATTGGGATGATTACAATGAGATTTAGTGGGTCTGACCCGCTTGCAACATAGATGACGATTGCACCAAATCCAGCAGCTGGTAAACTGGCGACCCATGATGCGGCGATTTTTCCGAATACACGGAAATCAACCGCCTTGGCACCACCTGCAAGTCCAACACCGACAACAGCACCCACCAATGTGTGTGTAGTTGATACCGGGACGGCCAAGAA
>CAZYIX010000025.1:0-26060 GCA_964647665.1 uncultured Candidatus Poseidoniales archaeon | reverse complement strand
AGCCATGGGCCTGTAGCTTAGTCAGGTAGAGCATCCGGCTTTTAACCGGACGGCCGGGGGTTCGAATCCCCTCAGGCCCGCTCTCGGCAGGCTCCGGGTCCCGCGGTTAGGCGTGGGAACGGGGGTAGCAAAATGGTCGTAAAAAGTTCTACAAAAAAGCGGTTAATCGAGTTGGGAGTTCCCGAGGAATTGGCCCACAAGTTGGCGGATGACGCCAATATGGACGCTATCAAGCAGATGAGCGCCAAGGATGTCAGCAAGAAACTCAGTCTTGAATCCGAGGATGCTCAACTTGAAAGTGTGATGCAAATCATTCGCGAGCAAGGAACTCGCAAGCGTACCCGCTCTCGCCGAATAACTATCTCGGCTAAGGCAATCGAGGACGATGACATTCCAACTGGAGATCACCGCTTCAATGTCCTGAACCACCATCTTGTTCCACATCACCAACTCCTTGCCGTCGAGGAGGAGGAGTCGATTCTAGAACCCTGGAAAATACTTCAGGCTGAAGCCGATGGCTCGCTCCGCCTCGCCAAGGAATTACTACCTAAGATTATCATTACTGACCCAGCAGTCCAGATGCTGAAAGAGGCTGCTGAACTTGAAGACGACGAATTACCTGCAGGTTGGCTCACCAACCGTGTAGTGCGCATTCTGAGGTACAGCCGCTCGGCAGGTACCAGTGAAGCATTCCGCCTGATTGTGGAGGGCAACTAGAGAGGTGAATATCATGAAGGAAATTATTGACACATACTTTCGCGAGAGGAGTTTGGTTAACCACCAACTAGCTTCCTACAACGACTGCATACCGACTGCGGACAGCCAGTCCAGTCGCTTCGAGCATATCCTGCGTAACATCCGTATCGGTACGGATGAACCAATCGAGGATGACGAAGGCGGCATCATCAAACTCGACGTACTTGATTATGAAATCTCTGTCCGGATGAAGAATATCCAACTCGGCCCACCCACCATCCGAGAGGCCAACGGTTCCGAGCACCCATCTTCACCGCTTGAGTGCCGTCTACGCAAGATTACCTACATGTCTCCTGTTTACATGGATTTCACTATCCACCGCGACGACCTTCCGGCACCAGTAATCGAGGACCGAGTTCAAGTTGGCAACTTACCAATCATGGTGCGTAGCCGTCGCTGCAATCTACATCCAGCTCACATCGACCCCAACCGCACCCTCGCTCCAGAGCAGAGCGAAGAGGACCGCGAACACTACCTTCGCCTTCTCGAGGGCAAGGGAGAGGACCCCCATGACCCAGGAGGTTATTTCATCATCAATGGAACCGAGCGTGTCCTCATCTCCATGGAGGACCTCGCACCTAATCGTGTAACTGTCGAGATGAACAAGCGATATGCGCGTAAGACAGAGGTTGCCAAGATATTCTCGCAGAAGGATGGTGTACGTAAGCCCCTCACCGTCGAGAAGCGAAAGGACGGACTGCTGATGGTGAAAATTAGCAGCGCTGGAACAACCGCTATCCCTGTAGTATTGTTGATGCGTTCGCTTGGCATCGAGAACGACCAGGAAATTTTCCAAGCCATAGCTGGTCCTACTGAGACGTTCAAGTACATTGTTGCCAACATCAACGATGTTAAGGACAATGATGAGTATCTAGTAGAGAATCACGATGAAGCGATGGCTTGGCTAGAGAAGAAGTTTGCAGCCGGTCAACAGAAGGAATACCGTGAGCAGCGTGTACAGAACCTGCTCGACAAGGAACTACTCCCTCACCTCGGCAATCTAGAGGAGAACCGCAAGAAGAAGGCTATCTTCCTTGGTAGAATTGTCCGCCAAGTTCTCGAGATGGCAATCGACAACAAGGAGCCGAACGACAAGGACCACTACGCGAACAAGCGCGTGCGTCTTGCCGGCGACCTTATCGAGGACCTATTCCGTGTATCTCTCCAACAATTAGCACGTGACCTCAAGTACCAACTTGAGCGACATCACAATCGCAAGCGCGAACTCAAAATTACTTCGTGTCTGCGACCCGACGTCTTGACCTCCAAGGTCATGCATGCGCTAGCTACTGGTAATTGGGTCGGTGGCCGTTCCGGAGTCAGCCAGTTGCTGGACCGCACCACCTTCATCTCCGCACTTTCGCATATGCGTCGAGTGACTAGCCCCTTGGTTCGCAGCCAACCTCACTTCGAGGCTCGTGACCTTCACCCCACCCAATGGGGACGACTTTGTCCCAACGAGACCCCTGAAGGACAGAATTGTGGTCTAGTGAAGAACGCTGCTCAAATGATTGACGTCTCGGAAGCGGTTGCTGAAGATGATGTCAAGGAATTGCTTGCAGAAGCAGATGTTGACCCGCAGCCTGCTGGTTGGGCCGAGGGTGCTCGCATCCACGTTAATGGTGACATATTTGGCCTGCACATGAATCCACACAAGTTGGTTGCGCACTTCAAGCGCCGCCGCCGTAGGGGCCTTATCCGCCCAGAAGTCAGCATCAGGCACGATGCTGTCAACCGTGATATTTTTATCAACACCGACAAGGGCCGAATCCTCCGCCCGCTGTTGGTATTAGATGGTGGCAGCCTCACTCTCACCGCAGATCATCTCAAGAGGCTGCGCGACCGCGAAATGAACTTCAATGACCTCATCAATGAGGGTGTTGTCGAGTGGGTTGATGCAGAGGAGGAGGAAGACCTCCTTGTTGCACCTCGTCCTTTCGACCTACCGTCCGTGAGCCCGCGAAACAAGCGCCCACTTAACCCGGCTAAGGTCGAATGGGTGAATTTGGGCGAAGAAGATGTTGCTACTGCCAAATTGAAGGCTGAGGTCAGAATGCCGAATAGTAAGGTCAAGACCGAGACATTCAATGTGAACCTGAATTACTACCAAGAAGATTTGGACAAGTTACGCCGAAAGGAGAAAAAGACTGGTGACGTTCTCGTTTACACCCACGTGGAGATAGACCCGCAACTGATTCTCGGAGTTTGTGCTAGCCTAGTTCCATATCCTGAACACAACTCAACTCCTAGAGTTACAGGTGGAACTGCAATGGTCAAGCAGAGCCTCGGTATTCCGAGTTCAAACAATCGCCTCCGTCCAGATACCCGCCTACACGTGCTGAACTATCCTCAGAATTCGATGGTAGGTACTCGTTCTATGGATGCTACCCGCTTCCTCAACCGACCGGCTGGACAGAACTACGTTGTCGCTATTCTCAGCCATCACGGCTACAATATGCAGGACGCCGTCATCATGAATCGAGCGAGTGTCGAACGCGCTCTAGGGCGCTCGACTTTTGTTCGAACTTACAACGCAGAGCGACGCCGCTACCCCGGTGGGCAGGTCGAGGAGATTGAGATTCCAGGCACTGGCCTTGATGAAATCAAGGGACTGAAAGCTCCAGAGGCTTATGCTCACCTTGAGGCTGATGGACTACCAGCACCTGAGGTTGAACTTTCAGCTAAGCCGACAGATAGAGGCCGCTGCCCCGGAGTTCTTGTCGGAAAAACTAGCCCGCCACGATTCCTCGAGGAGAGCCAAGGTGCTTTCCTGCAGGCGCAGGAGCGACGTGAAAGCAGCATGATGGTGCGCCACGGCGAATGTGGATACGTCGACAACGTATTCATCACAGAGAGTCTAGATTCAGGAAGACTGATTCGAATTACTCTGCGTTCCAGCAAGATTCCGGAACTTGGTGACAAGTTCTCCAGTCGTCACGGACAGAAGGGTGTTGTCGGCCGACTCGTCGACCCTGAAGACATGCCTTTCACTGTCGACGGCGTAGTACCAGACCTGCTCATCAACCCTCACGCAATTCCTAGCCGTATGACCGTCGCCCACATCCTTGAGATGATCGGTGGCAAGGTCGGTTGCATGGACGGTCGACTGATTGACGGCACCGCTTTTGGCGGTGAAAAAGAGGACAGCCTTCGCGAAGGCCTGCTACGGCATGGCTTCGCGCATACTGGTCGCGAGAACATGATTAGCGGCGAAACCGGCGAGGCGTTCCCATCTGAAACCTTCGTTGGCGTCATTTACTATCAGAAGTTGCACCACATGGTCAGCGGTAAGATTCACGCTCGTTCTCGCGGGCGTGTTCAGATTCTAACCCGTCAGCCAACTGAGGGTCGAGCCCGCCAAGGTGGTCTACGATTCGGTGAGATGGAGCGTGATTGCTTGATTGCGCACGGTGCTTCTATGGTCATCAAGGACCGTCTTCTCGACGAATCCGATGGCTGGGAACTCTATGTGTGTGCTGAGAGCGGTCACATAGCATTCTGGGACTGGCGTAAACGTTGCTATGTTAGTCCAATCCATGGTGATAAGGCAGAGGTCTTCCCGGTGCAGACGTCGTACGCGTTCAAACTGCTCCTGGACGAAATGAAATCACTTGGAGTGGCAATGAGACTTGAACTGGAGGACCGAAGATGAGCCGAGATGTAGCAACAATCCCGAAGCGTATCGCTTCAATCAAGTTTAGTCTGATAGACCCTAATGAACTTCGCAAGATGTCTGCGGTTGAGGTCAAGACCGCTGACACCTACAAGGACGACGGGCACTCTTACCGCCAAGGTCTGATGGACCAACGTATGGGTGTTATCGAGCCCGGTGTTCGCTGTGAGACCTGTGGTAACAAGCACGACAAGTGTCCGAGTCACTTCGGCCACATCCAACTTGAGTTGCCGGTCGTTCACATTGGGTTCACCAAGTTGATCAAAACAGCACTGAAGTGCACTTGCAACACCTGCAGCCGCATTCTACTGCACGAGCGCGAGGGCACCCACCCCATCGATGCGGAATTGAGTGAGCAGGACTACTACCGAAATCGCGTGACCGATGTCATACAGAAGCACGGTGTAGGTTCTACCGAATTCACGAAGTCAATCAAGGAAATTGAGAAGATATGCTCTGGAGCGAAGCGTGCTGTATGCATGCACTGTGGCGCTGAGCAGGGCAAGATAGTCCTCGACAAGCCAACTACCTTCAAGGAGAAGAAGAAGGAAAAGGGCGAACACAAACTCAACGCACGTGACATCCGAGAATGGCTAGAACGCATCCCTGACGATGATTTGATTTTCATCGGTATGGATGGAACTAGCAGTCGCCCCGAGTGGATTATCATGCGCGTATTGCCTGTACCCCCAATCACCGTTCGTCCATCCATCACTTTGGACAGCGGTGACCGTTCAGAGGACGACCTGACTCACAAGTTGGTCGATGTTCTCAGAATCAACCAGCGCCTACGTGAGAATCGTGACGCTGGTGCACCACAACTCATCGTTGAGGATCTTTGGGAACTACTGCAATACCATATCACCACCTACTTCGACAACCAAACCGCTGGCATTCCGCCTGCTCGGCACCGTTCGGGCCGCCCACTGAAGACGCTGACACAGCGACTGAAGGGCAAGGAGGGTAGATTCCGTTCGAATCTATCAGGTAAGCGTGTGAACTTCTGCGCTCGAACTGTCATCAGCCCTGACCCCAACCTAGGAATCAACGAGGTTGGAGTTCCAGTGCAGTCCGCTAAGGAGTTGACAGTTCCAATCCGTGTCACTGGCAGGAACCGCGAACAGTTGCGCCAGATGATTCTGCGAGGCCCAGATTCGCACCCCGGTGTGAACTACATCGTGCGAGGCGACAATTTCCGAGTCAGAATAACAGACCGAACCAAGTTCATGTGGGCTGGATTCCGCTGCCACAACCCGGATTGTCATTCTGGGGATGAGGACCGCGAAGAGCCATATTCGGGTCTGCGACCAGACCTCAACGAGGTTCTACCAGCGCCTAACTTCCTACCAGGTCTTGAGATAGCCGCCGAGACCGTACGGCTACCTGACGGAGAGACCATTGAGCGCTGGGTTGCCGATGAGGCAGCCACAATTTACAATCTGTCAGGTGAAGATGACAGTGGCAACAATTTGGACTGGGGTGATACGCGAGCGATTATCCATCAGCGATGGGTTTGGGAGCGCGAGCATCCCGGAGAGGAATACCCACCTGAATTGGTTGTCCGATGTCCTCACTGCGGTTCTCCAGAGATAGAGGAAGAAGTACGCACACGTGTAGAGGATCGTCTTGCGACTATTGACCGTGATGGAGACCCGAAGCCTGGAATGGTAGTCGAGCGTCACTTGATTGATGGTGATGTCGCCATCTTCAACCGACAACCTTCACTACACAGAATGTCGATGATGGTTCATGAGATTCGAGTTATGCCCGGCAAGACCTTCCGGTTCAATTTGGCCGTCTGTACCCCGTACAACGCTGACTTCGATGGCGACGAGATGAATTTGCACGTCATTCAATCTGAGGAAGCGCGCGCAGAAGCTAAGATTCTGATGCGTGTGCAAGAGCACATTATCACTCCCCGCTATGGTGGGGCTGTAATCGGTGGTATCCACGACCACATTTCGGGTGCTTACTTGCTAACCCACGCTAATCCGTTCGTTCCGAAGCAAGTTGCTCTTGATGTACTCGGCCATATTGGATGGACTGGCGAGTTGCCGAAGGCTCACGTCAACGACGGGCTCGAGGGATACTATGGAACCGACTTGTTCAGCTTGATTGTACCGAAAGGCGTCTCACTCAGTTACATGAGCCGCAGCCAGGACCAAGTCTCAGTCGTTGATGGGCAAGTTAGCGGAACCATTGACAAGCGTGGAATTGGCGCTGAAGATGGCAGATTGCTTGACGCGGTTGTCCAAACCCATGGCCCAACTGAAGGTGCGAAATTCCTTGACGACCTAACCAAGCTTACTATCGGTATTTGCACCGCAATGGGCTTCACGACTGGAATTGATGACGAGGACCTTCCTGCTGATGCAATGAAGCGAATCGCTGATATCAACAAGGATGCAAGTGCTGCTGTCGATATTGAACTCGAAAAATTCGGCAAAGACGGGCGCAAGTACGAGACCCGCCCCGGTCGAACTCCACTCGAGACTCTGGAGGAGAACATACTGCATCTTCTTGATACTTGTAAGGCAGAGGCTGGAAATGTCGCGAAGCAATTCCTTACCGATGACAACCCCGCTGTGATGATGGCGGTATCTGGTGCCCGAGGTTCAATGGACAACTTGGCTATGATGGCCGGTTCCATCGGACAGCCAAAGGTGCGCGGTAAGAGGCTTGAGCGCGGTTATGACGAACGCGTTCTCTCCCACTTCCGCCGAGGTGCTAAGGGTGCGAAGGAGAAGGGATTCGTCGCTTCGTCCTTCAAGCGCGGTCTTGAGCCAACTGAGTTCTTCATGCTCTCAGTGTCGGGACGTGAGTCATTGGTTGATACTGCGGTTCGAACTAGCAAGTCTGGATACATGCAGCGTCGCCTGATTAACGCGATGGATGACCTGAAGGTTTGGAATGACGGAAAGCACTCTGTGCGAAATACTGCAAACCGCATCATCCAATTCTCATATGGTGAGGATGGTATTGATCCGTGCCGTTCGATGAAGGGAGAACCGATGAACGTCTCTGCCATTCTCGATGAAGTTCTAGGAGGTGGTGCCTGATGGTAGTCAAGAGTGCAACAAAGAAGAAACTCATGGATATGGGTGTACCCGAGGAATATGCTCACAAGTTGGCAGACAATCGCAAGTGGGATGATGTCAAGGCATTGTCAGCTGGAGAAATCGCCCAGATTTGTGGTCTATCCAGTGAAGAGGCCAATGCGCTTTACGAACGCCTGCAAACTCACGGCAAGCGCTCATCTTCCGCATCTGATGCATCGAGTGCCACCACAACAGTGGTGCGCCGCCGCGTCGCTGCGCGCAGCCGCGTCGCCAAGAAGAAACTGGTATTGGAGGATTACGATTATGACGCGAAGATGGTCCAATTGAATCGCGACTTCGATACGACTGACCCAGTCTTCGTAGCCTTGCAGAAGGCGGCTGAAGGCTCTGATCAAAAATTCACAAATAGAATTCTGAATGACCTCACTCAGGGTGTCCTCTCTCGAGGAAAGGAAAAGTTGACTAAGCCACAGGCCACTAAGATAGTAGCACAGGCTGTAGAGCAACTCAAGCGCGCCAGTGTCGACCCATTCGAAGCAGTAGGCATTGTAACCGCTCAATCAATCGGTGAACCTGGTACTCAGATGACTATGCGTACCTTCCACTATGCTGGTGTTGCTACAGTCAACGTCACTCAGGGTCTGCCGAGAATTATTGAAATCGTCGACGCTCGCAAAGTCCCTAAGACTCCGACGATGAATATCTATCTCGATGAACTGACTTCTAAGAAAAAGCCGTTGAACACCAACGAATCTGCAGTTCAAAAGTTGGCAGCGTCACTCGAGACAACAACTACTCAGGACATTGCAGATATCGATGTCGAAGTCGCTCAACGCTACATCGTTTTGAAACTCAATAACAGGCACCTGAAACTCAAGAATATGACTGGTGCTGAGGTTCGCGACAAGTTGCAGCGAGCCACTCGCCTATTCATACAGGCTGACAGGGATAACAAGCCACGGGAACTGCGTATTATTCCCGGAGTGAACAAGGAAGATGACCTCAAGGATATCGGCACTAATCCGCCAACCTACACTGATCTCCTACAACTGGAGGAGAAGGTCAAGTTGCTGCGGCTGAAAGGCGTTCCCGGAATCGAGAGAGCAAATGTGCAGAAGACCTCCGAAGGCGAGTTTTACATCTCCACCATCGGCAGCAATCTCGCCAAGATTTCTCTCTTTGATGGCATTGACCGTTCTCGTACTTACACCAATAACATCACGGAAATCCACCAGTTCCTTGGTATTGAGGCGGCTCGTCAGGCAGTAATCAACGAACTAATTCTCACCCTAGAAGGTGCCCGCCTCGACGTTGACGTACGTCACCTGCTGATGGTAGCAGATGTGATGACAAGCGAAGGCGAAGTTCGAGCCATTGGTCGCCACGGCGTCAGCGGTTCCAAACACAGCATCCTTGCTCGAGCAGCCTTCGAAGTTACTGTGAACCACCTGCTGAAGGCAGGTGTGATAGGAGAGAGAGACAACCTGACTGGCGTAGCAGAGAATATCATCGTCGGTCAGCCAATTGCCTTGGGAACTGGCAGTGTTGAGTTGTACTATGTCCCCAAGTGAGAATGATTCACCCATGAGAAGCAATAGTGGAGTATGGAGGAATAAAAATGGATTTCGGCAAGCAACTGAAGAATGCGATTACGACTGGAACGATGATTTTTGGGCAGCGGCAGACAATAGACTCCTGCGCTAATGGGGATGCTAAGATGCTAATCTTCGCGGCGAACTGTCCTAGAGAATACATCGATGGACTGTTGTCTGAACACCCGGAAATACCCATGCATCAAAGTGAATTGGTAAATCGAGAACTTGGTGCGGCATGCGCCAAGCCCTTTGCAGTCAGCACGATTTGTGTGCTTGACGAGGGCAACAGTGAGTTGCTAACTCTCAAACCGAATGTTGAGTGATTTCAACTGCGCCTACGGCGCCGTGTCGGCTCGCTTAAAATCAGGTCCTGTGAACCTTCGACACGCGCATGCTTGAAGTCATGAGCATCAACTCGCGACGACATGGAGGAATTAATCCGCGATCTTTTGGCACAACTCGGTGCCACACTCGCTTCGCCACCTCCTCACAATCCATGCCCGGGTTTGTCGATGCTCGGAGTCATCGATAACCCACCTCGTACCCGCAGTGCCACACATTTGTCCGCTGGATGCCATGTCTGGCATGCTGAAGATGGCTGGGCCCATCTTGACCGTCATGAATTGGAACGTTGGTTAGTCGATGCTGGAGAGGGTCAACATTGGTTGATTTCAGAGCGAAGATTGTCGATTGCAGGTGAGTTACCTCAACGCGATGGTGTCGAGTATGATTTGTGGTCTCCAGAGAGGTTGTCTCAGTGGCTCGGTGAGGCAGTATTGAACGGTGATCTCTCTGCAGCAGTTCCTTCCAGTCTACCTCGTTCAATCCAAGAACCGGTGGCTCAAGGTAAGATAGAGGCAGAGGAAGTCGAGCGTTCAATCACCCAACGTCCCGATTCGATACCCGGCGAGGGTCCGATTGCTTTGCACCCAGTAGTTGCAGTAGAGGAAGTGCTACACGGGATTGACCTTGACGGGGCTGAGTCACGTCCTGTATTGATTTCAGCAAGAATATGGGAAGTAACCGGCATTCTGCGTGGTCCAGAAGATGCTGCTGAACGTCAATGGTGGAATATCCTCGACGACCCAATATGTGCAAGTATTGACCATTTGGGACGGGTTAATGCGATGGAATTCATCCCATCTTTGGAGCGCATTGAGCCACAGAATTGGCCAAGTCAGGAGTCAGTGATGCAAGCACTTCCTGGGCTTTGCGAGGAGAGGAGGCACTACACTGTGCACGAGGCCGCGGGGTCAAGTCAAGTCCGAGGCAGCCTGTTGCACTGGTGGCATCTGGACCCATCAAGTGCCGAAGTGACAACACGTCTGGCACTCATTCCTGCTTGGCAGGTTAGAATTCCCAGCCGTGGTTGGGTGCTTGTTCATGGGCTGACAGGTCAGATTCTACCGATGCCGCTGTGAAATCAAGTCAGCACTTCATCGAGTCTGTCAAACTCAACAGCATCACGCAACTCAATAGCGATTCTTCGACCACTACTCATTGGCTTGCGCCACAATGCATTGCCATACGGGTGGCCGACGTTGAGGTGCACGTTGGTTCCGCCACCTAATCTTGGTGCAACATCGTAAATCCAGTAACCCATGTCCTTGTCTATGCAAGTCTGTAGGCAGAACGGACCGATGATACCGGGGTCGTAATGCTCTCGACTTGCTGCAATGAATTTCTCACCTAATTCAAATGCCTCCTCAAGCAGACTTTCTCTTATGGTCGCCGTATTATGGCCGACCACAGTCATCTCGGGAATCTGCTGATGTGCTGGCAATGTCATTTGTTGAGGTGCTGGCAGCCTTGCATGACCGTCAAGACTTGATTCAAAACGCCAGTCTACTCCGAGCAACTCCAAACCACTGCCTTCCTCTTCAAGAGGTGAATAGAAGAAATTGAGATTGAAAACCGGGCCAATCACATAGCGCTCAATTCTAGCTCCAACAAGGCTTTCTTCATCGATGACACCTTGCTTGATAAGTCCCTGTGATTTTTCGACATACTCCTGATGGGAGGCACAGGTGAAGAATCCACGCTCAAGTTTCTTCTCTGCGTGGTGGAGTTTCACGATTGCCAAGCAATCAATGTCCTCCGGGTCTGCAATCGCTTCTGGATAGGGCAAACCGCCCTTGTCAAGAATCCAGTAGTAATCTTGCTCCTCAGTACGCTCTTCCATCCTCAGCATATTTCTGCTGCCGAACATAGGAACGCGGAAGTCTTGCTCAATGGCATCGATTCCGCAGTAGGATGTGAAGGATCGGTTTGGGATATAGACAACATTCCTGTCACGCATTCCCTGCTGGAAGTTCGGTTCAAGAACTACGTTGAATTTGTCTAGAACTACGGCTTTGTCGACCATCCCGCGAGTCACTCTTCCGCTGCTGCTGCGCCTTGTACGGAAATACTCGGAATAAGTTCGCTCTCGACCTTTCTGACAATATGCTACAGTAGGGAATCCTTCCTCAATCGCGCCATCACAGATATCCAATGCGCTATGGCTAGCAGTCATGCCTATGCGCAGTTTCAAGCGGTCATATTCCTCGAGGATGGCCTGAATGTCCGGCTTGCCAATCATGTGCTCACTCGCCACGCTGAAGGGCCATCAATTCATCTGTGGACAGAGTCTCCCCCGACATCAACTTGCCCATGAGGTCCTGAACCTCCACTCTGGGCTGTGATTTCGCTCCGCGATCTCCAATACCTTTCTCGCGGTTACTCTTGGCCCGAATGATATCCTGAATTGAATGCAAACATCGTAGACTGACGATGTAATTCTGGTGAGCACGGTCAGCAGATTTCTTGGATTTTCTGACTTCGCTTTGGGCATTGTCAGCCTTCTCACGTAGTCGGTCGACCTCGGCTGAGAGTTCGATCATCAGGTCGTGAGATTGCTGAGCCAGTTCAGCTGCTACTGTGACCACTTGATGGGCAGCCTCCTGCTCATCAATTGCAGCCTGCAGTTCGGCGCGAGCTGCTTTGAGTTCCATGTTACTGTCTTCCTTGGCAGCCATTTCATCGAGAGCCCTCTTGATCCTCTTCATCTCAGCCATCACTTTCTTCTCGTTTTCAGGTGAGCGCGCCTTTCGTTCAAAGTCTCTCTCGAGTTCCTCAAGTTTGCGCTTCATAGCAGCAGGAGTTTTCTTCTGCCGCTCTCGACGTTCACGCGGGCTCTCTTTCGAATAGTCCCCGCCACCATCGTCCTGATGCAGCCTTATCTTCGCCTTGGAATCACGAACCTTATCGTTGCAATCAGAGCGAATGCGTTTGGCATCTCGAACTTTTCCGTTCTCGGCGTCGCGGATGACCTTCTGGCGTTGGACCTCACTAATTAGGTCACGAACTTGGCCATTGAAGCCGTTTCGAGTGGTTAGATGTGTTCTAGTTTTGTCGTTCCAAACATCTCGTTCTTCGCGGTTTTCCGTTGCCTTCACATCGGTGATTTTCCTTAATCCTTTGAGGGTGCTGGCAAAGTCTCCCATGATTCTCACTACTCCTATGCACCCTAGTCGCACATATCGACAGCCGCCCGACCGAGCAACCCCATTTAATCACTGCCATCGGGGTGCGGTGCCCCTTCTTGGCGTTGGGAATGATGCCTTGCAGTCGTGGTAAGAGAACTACATGACGAGATAACGATTAAGCCTGATGCCTATGGTGGATATCCGAGTCAGATGTTCTTAGATGGAATGCCCGGAATAAATCGAGTCATGCAGAATGATGCAGCCGCACCTTATCTCACCCTAGTTACCGGGCCACCCGGTTCAATGAAATCCACATTTTCATTGAGCCTAATCTCAAACCATTTGCGTTCTGCTGGTGGTTTTGGTCTATATTGTACAGTTGAGGAGACTGTCGATAGTTTGCTCCGCTCTGCGCATTCGATGGGATTGGACCTACCTCCGAACTTGCAAATAACTGATTTCACAGAATTGCGCAAGGAGAATGAGTCAATGGATTACTTGAAATTCACTACACGGATGATTCAGCACTTCAAGCAGGAACGTGGTGATGCATTCAGTTGCTTCGTCCTCGACTCACTTGGAGCCATTTACAGCCTAACCACAGTCGACGAAGAGATGCGGAAGAGGATGTTCAGTTTCTTCGATTTCCTACGCAGCCAAAACCTGCACACATTCGTCGTCACCGAGCGACAATCTGGAGAAGCCGCCGAGTTGGAGGGTAACGAGGGCTTCCTTGCTGATAGTATCATCAATCTCGGATTGGATAGGCGTAATGGCAAGATTGTCCGCACCATGCAGATAGAGAAGATGCGGCATGTACGTCACTCAATGGAAAAACAGGCGATGGATGCCAACACTGGTGGAGTAACTCTACTAGGTCCACTATTCGATTGAATCATTGAGACGGCAGCATCTCAGCCAATTTCTCTGAAATTTGAGATATTGACTGCCGTAGTGCTCCAAGATTCACATCACTGTCTGCTCCTACCAATAGGAAATGCGCATCATCTATTCTCCTCGACGTAATGGTTGCATTCTCGGCCAGCACGGTGATTACCTCGTGCTGACTACTACCAATCTTCTCAGCCCTCTCCATCAAGCCCATCCACATTGCACCTTTGTCATCGGTTTGACCATGGGACCATGACTCGACAGACATTCCGTCAGGGCCGACCAAAGCAGCCCAATGTACACCATGTAGAAGTTTCAAATCTCCAACCAACCGGCTCCGCATGAGGTATGCATGATGTATTCGGCTCAAAGTATGGTATGGTCATTCAAGATAATGGACCCATCATCAACAGGCCATCTGTCTGCTGGTAGTATCCTGGAATGCGCCCATGCACGTTCAGTCCGCGGCGATGGTACATATTGAGGGCTACATCGTTCTCCTCTCTAACCTCGAGTTGGATGTCTGTGATACCTTTCTGCGCTGCCAGTGAAGTGAACTGATTCCACCCCTCAGCACCTCTGCCAGCACCTCTGAGATTAGGTGAGACCACGAAGGCAAGAACTCTACCTGTGGAACTAGAGATGCGCATTGACCAAAGGACTCCTCCGATTTCCCCGCTATTCTTGTTTTTTAGCATCAAATTACCCCAATTTGTCGCCAGCGGTAGCATCCGCAACTTTTCTTCAGAGTAGTACTCTCCAGTGGAATCGACAATGAGCATCTGAATGACGTTGACAACTTCATCAGACAACCCCTCGGGGCCGACAGACATCCACACCCATTCACGTTGAGGCACAATACCTGAACAAGGATGTCACAGATGGGCCTTTCGCTCATCGTGGTTTATCTCTATCCTTTGGGGAAACCGACCTTGGCCTTCCGCGCGAGGCTCCAACAATACGCTTGCGTGGTTTGACCCGTTCCCGCTCCTCGGCTTCCGACTCCTCGGCTTCACTTGAGATATCGGTGAGGTTGCCGCTAGCCAATAGAGCACCGAGGTCTTCCATCGAAAGTGTATCACCAGCGGAAGCACGCTGTTTGACTTCAGATAGCCGTACCCGCCTTCGTCCTGCTTTCTCATCCTTTGCGCGTATTCGCATGTAGGCGTCTAATCGGCCCACTTCTCGGCGCATTTTTCGGATTTCATTACGCTGATTCTTGATTGAATCTAACATCGTGGCGATACTGTCGTTGAGTCGGCGAATTTCTTTGTGGTCAGCCTTCATTTCGCTAGATGCGGGCATTTCAGCTGCTTGTTCAACCTCTACTTTCTTTTTCTCCTCGGCAAGGTTGTCTAGCGCCTTCAGACTACCTTCCTGCGCTCGGATTGATTCGATGTATGACAAGTGCTTGTCGTGACTCATCTTCTTCACAGCGTACATTGCCTGCAATTCGAAGAAGAAGGAGAACAGGCGAATCTCAAACTTCTGATTTGGCATCCTAGCCAAGTCATTTTGATGGGTGGTGAGTCGACTAAGTGTTTGTTCCAGCCGCTGCTCAATGACTTCGATGGGTGGCGGAACTCTGCTGTTGATAACATCCCGTTCCTCGCGCATTTTTCTACCGGCATCCCTGAACGAACGGAACTGATTGAGCAATTTTTGTCTCTCTTTACTCATTCCACGTGATTGCTGAACAATTCCTCGCATTGATTGCACGAGGGTGATGGTAGATGCACGCTCATTTTTCAACGACTCGTGCTCCTGCTCAAGTGCTCTAATAGAAGCCCTGAAGTCACTCAACTGCTCCTCGATTTCATGGGTAGCAAGGTCAAGCAGGTCGTCGAATAGACCCGGTTTGGGCTTTCGCGACTTGCGTTGCTTTTTCTCAGCGCTCATTCGCCCCCCTCCTTTGCATCCGGCTTGGGTGGTTCTGCGGAGCGTCGCTTCACTGTGCAAGCACCTCCACCTCTTACTCGATTAGCATCTGCTAGCAAGTCAGGATATCCTGAACCGAGGTCTCCGAACCCATCTTGCATTCTCTTTTCCCAATAGGCAATCGCGTTATCCGATTGTGCTGAAAGTGTACGTGCGCGCTCCATCTGTCGCACACCATCACGCATTTCCTCACGCTTCTCGATGTATTCTTGGTGAATTGGATTATTTTTCTCGACGTATTCAATCATCCTCTCGTGAGCCTTGTCAGCGGCTTTGAACAACTTCTGCATGCGCCTACGCGCGTCGATGTAATCAGCAACTTCTGGATTGGCCTTGCGCCGATCTTTCAACCACTCCTCATTTGAGGCAAGGATTGCTTTTCTCTCTGCCAGTAATTTCCGCTCATCTAGCAGTGAAAGTGCCCCAATTTCGATTCTATCTTCGATTTGAGCCAGTTTCTCCTCCAATTTCTCCTTAGCCCACTTTGGGTCAAGCGATTTCATGCCTCCTGACTCGGCTAGAACTTCTCTCAGAGCGGTGGTTTCCTTCAGCAGGTCACGAGCCTCATCTCTGGCCGTGTCCCGCTTCTCTTTCAGTTCAGCGACTTTGTTGGTAGTAGAATCGCGAGCGAGACGGAGTTTTTCGACATCTGGAGACAGTATGTCTGCAGCATCCTTGTTCTTGCGCTCAATTTCTGGAAGAATCTCTGCGAGACTGCGTCTGCGGGTGAGAATCGCCTCGGCCAAAGCCTCGGGCGTGACGGCAAGCAGTGCATCAAGGTCCATGCTAACGGCCTCCGGAACTTGCTGATGCGGATAAAGGTTCAGCGCCTCACCCGCGCGCATGAGGAAAGTGCCTTCAACCCCCTTGTCGCCCGACATGGCATGACCGGGAGGTTTCCTTCGGGCTTGTTCACGGTCACTATTCTGTTGTTATCGGCCTTGCTTCCACTAGTATCCGCCTCCGGCGGGGGTCTGTTGTTGACCTCTTCAAGCCTCATTATCGAAGGTGACCAAGAGGTTGGTGTGGGGGCTGTGAATGCAAGCATCGAAGTCACTTCCATGGGCCAATTCTCCAACGGTTCACTTGAGATGCAATTTGAAACAATTTCTGGAACACCATTAGCCTCAGAGAATCGCACTATCAACCTCACAACCGACCAATCAAGCATCGAGTCATTCAGCATCATCGACGTGCCAATTGGGCAACATTTGCTCACCTTGCGCCTTTGGGGGGACGTTGGGACTCCTGATTCTGAGAATCTGACAGTAGTCACTCGTTTGATTACCCGATTGGCTCCAGCGTCACTCGTGGTTTCGTCGTCTTCATCATGGACTCTGACTGGGCTTGATGGTGGCAGTGGCAATGCAAGCGGCAATCAGAGCATCCGAGACGGAGATTTGTTACACCTCCAGGCAACGATATCCAACGAGGGAGGGGTGAATTGGACCGGTCTGGTGCAAGTGTGGCATACCCCTTCACAAGGCCAATCGACTTTGTCATTGAACGACAGTGTTAGCATTGCAGGCGGCTCATCTACGGTCATCAACCTCACCATCGGCCCATTATTCGAGGGAAACCATCAGTTGCAGGTATTGATTGCTAATTCTGGTGATGGAGATACCAGTGACGATTCGGATTCGGTGTCTTTCTCAGTGGGCCCGCCGCCGCTTGCACGCCTAGCATTGAGCGGGGTGACTGATGTGAGCGACCCTTCTCTTGATGATGAGGTCACATGGAACCTGAGCATCACCAATAGTGGTGAGGTAAATTGGTCGGGTTCACTCGCCTGTGAGCACCCCGCAGGCATTGAGGTGACTAACCAATCGCTGATGATTGCAGTCGGTGAGACTTGGAATGATTCGATGATTATCAATGTCCGACCGGGCTCCCTTTCGTGTTCCACAACAGATTTACAAAGAATCCACGATGATTCAGTCAGCAGTTTTTCGCATGATTACGATATGGCGGCCGGGCATCTTATTCTAGCCTCAACAAGTGGACTGGCCGCCTACGGCGGCCCATTCCATGTTGGGGATGAGGTGCCACTATCTGTTCTCGTTCACAATGATGGAGACCAAACCGGCGGAGGCGAATTGCAAATTCGTGAAGGCGAGGAGGGCGGTAGTTTTGGGCCGTGGCTTGGCGGTATCCCTCTGACTCTTGATGTGGGTTCATCGCGTGAACTAGAGAACCCACTAACTCCGCTTGCCTCCGGAAATCGATCCATAGAGTGGAGGGTTGTAAGCGATGACAGTCTTGTCGACAGCAATCTCTCAGGCTCATTCTCACTTGCGGTTATTCCAGCGCAGACGCTGGAGGTGAATCTCACAATAGGCGCTTGGACTTTGGCCGACGGCCTATCGTTGTCAGTAGAATCTTCTCTAGGAGATGGCCGTGCTCGAATGGTGACTTTGGATGTAGGAACCACCGATTCGGCTGGTGACAACATTCAGATTTCCACCGAGATTCTTCTCGCGACGGGAATGCGCTCATTTTCTTTTGACCTTGGTCAGCCCTCCTCAGCCCACACCGCTTGGGTGCAAGCCACACCGATAGGGTGGACGGCTGCAGGCGATGCCTTCGACAGTTCCACTTTGATTCGACCAGAGGCTATAGCAGCAACAACTCTTGGCTCACCAGTCCCTAGTTCTCCGACTGTCGGTGACAGGGTACAGCTTCAATACGCACTGCGCAATGATGGCAATGCCGCAACCCTTCCCGGCTCAGTCACACTGATTGACGTTAGGACCAACGAGGTGATTTGGACCGATTCGGCACCAATCGTCGCTGCTGGAGATGAAGAGGATGGCACAATTGTGCTTGAGGATTGGCCAGAGGGCGCAGTTGTTGATATCCGTCTTGAATGGCACACGGACACCACCAGCACCTCAGTTTTCGGTTCTTACACATCTACTGGTCCCGACGATTCAACTGGTGGGCTTGCTTTTGACTGGACCAGCTTGGTGTATGGGTTGCTCGCCGGCCTAGTGATGGGGCTAGTCGCCCGCACAGCTATGCGGGCCAAGGCGGGGGTGCCGTTGGTCGGAGGTCGAAGTTCGGTTAGCGGTTCGAGTAGACAACCTGCGGCAGAGAAGAGTGAAGTCGCTTGCCCAGCATGCGACCAACGCTTACGTGTCCCTTCTGATTACACCGGTTCTGCACGCTGTCCTTCATGTTCGATAACCTTCCCAGTAGTGCGTGAAGTGCCCGAAGAGCCTGAAGAGCCAGCAGTGCATGAAGAGCCAGCAGGGCCTGAGGGTGCACGTGAGTCAGTATCGACTGACTCGACGGATTCAGCGAGTATACCACAACCGGTGACAGTACAATCTGAACCTGAATTTGATTCAAAGCCAACACCGATTATCAGCAAGGTAGAGGAGAAGACATCCAGTTCGGATTCGGATGTTATTCGCTGCCCGGACTGCTCACAGAAATTGAAGGTGCCATATGACCGCAGGCCGGTGAAGGCACGCTGTCCAGCATGCAAGTGCGAGTTTCGCGCTCTCGCGGAGTGATTGAGCATCTTCATCAACTCGGCCTGATAGCGGAGGTCGCAGACGAGGTGGAATCATGCACGAGCCAATCAAGGAGTTTGAGGAGATGTATCTCAAGACTCTCTACGAATTTTATACTGCTGACCCCGAAGAGCCAGTCCGAACCAACGCTCTGTCTGAGGCGATGGGGGTCAGCGCTGCCTCCGCATCTGAGATGGTCAAGCGATTGGCATCGAAGGGTATGCTAATCCATGAGCCCTACAAGGGCGCACGTTTGAGCAACGAAGGGTATGAGGCAGCCGCTCGCATCAAACGCCGCGAGGGTCTGATGGAAGTTTTCCTCGTGCGGATGATAGGATATACTGGAGACGTGAAGGCAGCTGCTTGCAGACTTGAGCACGCACTGAACGATGACCTTGAAGCGGCTATGGACCGCCTGTTGGGATACCCAGAATACACCCCGGATGGAGAAGTGATTCCTCCGGTTACTCGAGTGATTGAACCGATTGCCCAGACCATGTTGGTGCCATTACGTGCTTTGCCAGAGGGAATGGACGGCCGCATTGAGTTGATGGTGCTTGAAGGCGCTGATGCACGAACTCTAGAGCAACTTGGTATTACCACCGGGAGCCGAGTTCGTTCCACTGGAGAAGGATACCAATTCGACGGCTCACGTCTTGAAGTCTCAAAGCAACTTGCTAGCCGGATTTTGGTTCGCACCCTGTGATAAGCCATTGAGTGACTCCCGGTCGCTTCAAATGGGGGCTTGAAGTCGCGCCGGCCATGGCGGATGCTGGTGAGGAGGCTCTAGCCGAGGGCAAGGAGCTACGCGACCAACTCACTAGTATGGAGGCAAAGTTGTCTAGGCTTCGCGATGTTCGCAACCAACATAACGACGCAGCCAAGCGATGTGCTGAGTCGCGAAACACCGTCCAGAACGAGTACAAGCGACTCCGTGATGAAATCAAGGTTGAACTATCCAAGAACAAGGAGATTCGAAAGGTTGCGAAGGCACATCAGAGCCGTCGCGACTCAATTCAGCAGCAGGTTCGCGACCTGATAGAACAAATCCGCGGCAGCAGAAAGGATGCGAAAAAGAGCAAGTCATTCGTCATCCAATTGAGTGAAACTCAGGCACAACTTGACCAGTTGGAGAGGACTCTAGAAACCATAGCGATGAAGATCGAGAAAGAGAACGAACTTGTCAAGCAGGTCCGCGACCTCTCCCTCAAGAAAAAGCAACTAGAGCCATTGGTTGAGGAGGATGCACGCATCCATATCGACCTTGACAACATCGAAGGCTCAATTCAGGAATTGAAGTCGCAGGCTGATGCTGAGCACAAGGCGATGGTCGAGGCCCATGAGAAAGCTGATGAGTTGTGGGAAGAAATCAAGCCGTTGTTTGAGGAGAGGGACTTCAAGAAGTCGGAAGGAGACCGTCTTCACAGTGAATTCCTTGAGTGCCGTGAACAAGCAGATGGTGTTCACAAGCAAATAGTCGAACTGCTTTCGCAGGTCAATGAGATTCGTGACAAACTCAAGCAAGAGCGTCTTGAGGCCAAGTCGTGGATTGATGACCACAATGAGTCAGTGCGCAAGGCTCTGACCACTCCAGACAAAGATGAGGATCTAGCCAGCCGTCTTGCTGATACGCTGATTGCTGGAGATTCATTGTCAATCGGTGGCATCGACTCAGCCATCGAGCCCGAATCAGAGAAACCGTCACGCAAGAGCCGTTCCGGAAAGAAGACTGCAATGCGTAGTGTCGGTGCAGCACGCGGTGGTCGTGGCAAGCGCACCGACAATTCGTGAGTACTGCTCACGCGCCGCGATCTTGCATGCGGACCTCGAGTTTGTCCATCTCAAGGCCATCCATCGGTCGGCCCGCCATCATCGCTGAGGCCTCAGCGACCTTCGCTGCATCTTTGAAGTGATGAGTTGCCATCACGATGGCATCTGCAGTGGTCGCTGGTTGTTCAGACTTGAATATGCCAGAACCGACGAATACTCCATCCATGCCTTGGCTCATCAGCAGAGCAGCATCAGTAGGGGTAGCAATACCCCCAGCAGAGAAAGTGACAACAGGCAGCCGACTCATTTCCCTGACTTCACCCATTATTTCGACGATAGCGTCGTGGCATGCATCCATGCTCCCAAATGGTGTGTTCTGCACTACAAGATTGTGTTCTGATATGGCTTCGATTCGGCGGTATCCATCTGATATGGTGCGGGCGATAACCTCGAATTCTGCATCATTGGCCCGCTGTAGCAATTCAATTTCCTCTGCGACCAATCGAGCGTGCTGAATTGCACTGACCACATTACCAGTGCCAGCCTCCCCCTTGGTGCGAATCATTGCTGCACCCTCCATGATGCGTCGGCATGCTTCTCCAAGATTTACGCAGCCGCAGACGAATGGAATTGTGAAATCATTCTTGGCAATGTGATAGAATGGGTCTGCAGGAGTTAGAACCTCACTCTCATCGACCATGTCGACGCCGAGCACTTCCAATACCCTTGCTTCCTCATCGTGACCTATTCGAGCCTTGGCCATCACCGGGATGCTAGTGGTTTCGATGATGGCATTAATCAGGTCAGGATGACTCATCCTTGCAACTCCACCATCAGCACGGATGTCTGCAGGTACTCTTTCTAGAGCCATCACTGCGGTCGCACCAGCGTCTTCAGCGATGTGTGCTTGTTCTGCAGTGACGACGTCCATGATGACGCCACCCTCCTGCATCTTAGCAAAGCCCCGCTTGAGCAACTCAGTTCCCTTGCGCATTTGAGTGAAATCGATTCCCATAGCAATCGTTCCCTCGACCGTGGTTCTCCACATGAACCTTCTCGGAAGGCACCGAGGGGTAGGATTCACCAAATTGGTGGGTTCAATCATCGGCGAGGACTGGGGAATCGCCTTCAGCGAGAGGTAGGGTCACCGACTCGACCTCATTTTTCTCAATCCACTCCTCTTCTTCTTCTGGAACATCTGTGTCAGCGACAATGGCCTCGACAGGGCATTCTGCGATGCATGCGCCACAATCAATACACTCATCGGGGTCGATTACCAGATAGGTCTCTGCTTCCTTGAATGCCTCGACAGGGCAAACTGCAACGCAATCCTGATACTTGTTTCCAACACAGGCGCTCATCACTACATGGGTCATCTTCTCTCCTCCAAGCATACTGTGCATCTATCGTTGACCTATCAATCTATGTGAATGAAGGCAAGCAAACACTCGCTTCGTCACGTTTGCTCACTCAACCGCTGGATTGGTAGGAAGTCCATTTTCCCGTGCTAGCACCGCGCAGTTTTGCAGCATATTTTTTGCAATCTCCAATGCTTGCTGCCCAGGATAGACCTCCAGTTTGATTCTGCCTTTGACAACTTCAGTTCCGAATTGTTCCGCAAGCCTAATTTCGCCTTTGACAAGGCTGGCTAAGTCTAAGCGCAGATGTAGCGCATTACCATCATCTATATGGGAAATCAATTCAGATTTATCAGATAGCGACTCCAGCAGGTCACCTCCGAGATTCGCTATCGAAGCCTGTGCGGCTTTTTTCCTTTTTATCGTGGCACGAATCATCAACAAGCGCGCTCCGTGATAGGAGCGCACCTTCTCGGTGGATATCTCAGCATCATCTCCAGCCAGCCAAGAAAGCGCGTCCTCGATGACTTGGCCATTCGCCACGGCGCTTCTCCGCGCACTCCATGCGACATTGTGAACGCTCATCAGGTCCCCATAACGCCGTCATTGACGCCAGCATATCAATCGGTCGTTCAGATATCAACCGCATAGCCAATGAAAAAATCAGATTCTCTGGAGCCCCTTTGGGGCTTAGGGGGGCGTTCATATACTGGGGGAAGGTCGCGGGGTCGCTTACGGGGTAGCCCCCGCAGTCCACAGGTGTCCAAAATGGCCAGTAAAGGTGCATCAGCACGTGCAGCAGCTCGCAAGCAGAAGGACAAGTGGAAGTCAAAGCGATGGTACAAGATTCGCGCTCCTCGCCAACCCTGGCACTTCAAGCAGATTGGTGAAACCATTGCTGAGGATGATGAACTACTGATTGGTAGGATGTATGAAATCACTCAGCAGGAAGTCGATGGCGACTTCAGCAAGATGAACGTCAAACTCAAGTTCCGCGTCACCGAGATAGTCGGGCAAGATGCCATCACTGAATTCGCCGGTCATGAGGTTCTCAAGGACCACGTACGCAGGCAAATCCGCCGCTATCGGGGCAAGGTCGATGATGTGATTGACGCTGTTACCGACGATGGTTACTACATTCGAATCAAGCCGTTGTTGATTACCCAGCAGCGCTGCAAGACCAGCAAGAAGCAGGCAATACGCCAATCGGTAAAGGAATTGATTCTACAGACCGCCGCAAGTTCTACTTGGATGCAGGTGCAGAAGAAGTTGCTAGATGGAACGATGCAGGAAGAAGTCGAAAGTGTAGCCGGCAAGATTGTATCAATTCGCGAAGTCATACTGCGCAAGAGTCAACTCGTCCAAACCGGTATTGTCGCTGATGATGGACCGACCCTCGAAGAAATTCAACAGGATGAGGATCGAGTATCCGCTGCAAAGGAGGCGGCAATCGCAGCAGCGATGGATGGTGAGGAAGTCGAGGAAGGCGAAGATGACACTCCCGACTTGTTGGCAGCAGAAGTCCAAGAGGTCGCGAAAGGGTCCGATGATGAATCCGATAATTCCAGCGACGACGAAGTTGCTGAGGTCGAGGAAGCAGTTGAGGAAGTTGTTGAGGAAGCGCCTGAGGCTGCTTCAGAAGACCTCTCATCGCTTACCGTCGCCGTACTCAAGGAGCGCTTGAAGGAAGCAGGCTTGCCAGTATCTGGAAAGAAGGCTGACTTGGTTGCTCGGCTTTCTGAGTGATTCTCGGGGGGCGACAGCCCTTTGAGCAACAACGGTTGGAGGATTGACAATGGCTCGCATCTCAGTGTTGTGCGGAACCGGCATGACCGAACTCGCAGTCAGTGCTGAAGGTGCAGATACTGACACCTTCCGCTCCGAAACACCGTGGGGGGAAGTCCCATGCACTACTGTAGAATTTGACGGCCACCAATTCCTATTCATTTACCGACATCACAGAACAGATGGAGAGGTGAATCCCCCCCATTCAATCGAGCATCGTGCCAATGTTTGGGCTGCGATGGCCTTTGGGCCCGATGCGATAGTGAGCGTGTGGTGTGTAGGCAGCATGGATGACGGGTTCCAACCTGGAATCGTCGGAGTTGCTGACGACGTTCTCGATGTAAGCGGCACTGTTTGGACGTTCCACGATGATATCGCGGTCCACGAAAACAGGACTGAACCGTTTGACCGAGCACTGTCAGCGATAGCAGCATCAGTTCTTTCGGCGGCACAGTCAGATGCTGGAGAAAGTGCGATGGCACAAATAGTGGCACAGACCAGTGGGCCGCAATTCGAATCCCGCGCCGATGTCGAGGCTTTTCACCGAATGGGCGCAACCTGCGCCAACATGACCATCGGTGGCGAATCCCGACTGATGTCAGAGAAGGATTGCCGCCACGTCGGCCTACTGCTCTCATCGAATTGGGCGGCCGGCAAGGACCCCGCAGACCCAAATGCACCGGTTGACCACCATTCCGTCGAAGCAATGGCAGCAGATATGCGCGACCTTGTTTGGCAGGCGATGCAGGCTATTGCCGCTTCAGCATGATTCATTGTCCGAGTGCCGCACCTCGCAGCATGGCAGTAGATTCTGGCAGTACAGATGGCGATGCTCGCGCACGCGATGTGAATGAATGGATGGCACACCCGGCACAAGACGGCGTCGATGCGCTATCAGGTCCAAACGGCTCATTTGAAACAATGATGGCGCGAGTGGCGAGATTCCATCACAAGCATGACTTCGCAAGTCCTGAGAACAACGGGCACGACATGGGTTATCGACTCGCTCTGATGCTTGAGGAATTGGGCGAGTTGGCTGCTGCAATCACCAAGGCGAAACCCGCAGAGGAGGCCGCTGAGGAATTGGCAGACGTTTTCATCCTCACTTTGGGAAATGCACTGGCGATGAATGTTGATTTGGAGTCTGAGTTCCACAAGAAGATGGACCGTATCATGCAAAGGGAAGCACGCCGAGGAAATCTCGGTATTCGGGTCACAGAATACACTGGTGAATAATCAGGGGAATCACCTTGCACGTAGTAACTGGCGCATTCGGCTATTCAGGTCGATGGATAGCACATCATCTTCTGGACAAAGGCATTCAGGTCAGAACACTGACTAACGCAGTTGGCAGAGACGACCCTTTTGATGGCAGAGTCGAAGTACACCCGCTGGATTTCGATGACTATGATGCCCTTGTTGAATCATTGCGCGGGGCAGAGGTGCTGTACAACACCTATTGGGTTCGCTACAATCATCCGCGCCGCAATTTCGAGCACGGAATAGCAGTGGAGAACAGCAAGCGCCTGTTCAAAGCCGCCGCTGAAGCAGGTGTGGAGAGAATCGTTCATTTTTCTGTTGCACATCCGCATAAAGCACCGGACTGGACCTATTTCCGAGGAAAGGTTGCAGTAGAACAGCACCTCAACGATTCGGATTACTCCTTCGCAATTCTTCGTCCAACGGTTTTGTTCGGTGGGCACAGAAATGTGCTGATCAACAATATCGCATGGATGCTGAGAAAATTCCCGATTTTCGGAGTGTTCGGTATGGGCAATTATCCAATCCAACCGGTACACGTCAAGGATGTCGCCAGAGTTGCCGTCGAACAAGGAGAATCTCGTGAAAATGTCACGATTGATGTCACCGGGCCCGAAACTTTCCGCTACAAGGATTACATCGGCATGATGGCTAAGTCGATGGGTCTGCGACGAATTATTCTGCCAATACCTCCGTTCGTAGGTTGGTTATTTGGCAAGTTCCTCGGATTATTGCTACAAGATTTGGTTATCACCAGAGCAGAAATCAAAGGTTTGCGGAGAGGCCTGATGGCATCGGACGAGGAGCCTTTGGGCGAACTCAGGTTCTCCGAATGGATTGCTGAACATGGCAATGAATTCGGTAAGAGATACCAGAATGACTTGAAAGAGCGAAAATACCGCTCACCATGAACGAGAGGATACCAAACACAAGGGGCTATTCTATGAAACCAGAGGAAATGGAGAAGGCCATTATCCGAAATCTTGCGGA
>CAZYIX010000024.1:23529-26546 GCA_964647665.1 uncultured Candidatus Poseidoniales archaeon | reverse complement strand
TGCAAGATTAATCTGGTTTTTCGACATAATATAACATGAGCATTGGGCTTGTTCAGTGCGTACCCTCTTCTCTAATCGGCGGATACAATCGAGGGCTCTGCTGCACGGGATTGGATTTCGGCGACGAGGTCATCGGTGAACTGTTGGATTGAGACATTGGCAGCTTGGTCGCCTGCACGGTTGCGGATGGAGACTGTGCCGTTGGCAGTCTCCTCGTCACCGATAATCAGCATGTAAGCAGGATGCATCGCTCGATGGGTTCGAATCTTCTTGCCAATCGTGTTGTCGCTATCATCGACCTCGACGCGAATCCCGGCGGATTTGAGTTGAGCGGCGACTTCCGCAGCGTATTCCTTGTGCTTCTCTGAAATCGTGATGATGTGCGCTTGCGTTGGGGCAAGCCAAGTTGGGAACCTTCCAGCGAAGTGCTCAATCAGCACGCCGACGAATCGTTCCATTGACCCAAACGGAGCACGGTGAATCACCACTGGGCGGTGCTTCTCGCCATCAGCGCCCGCATATTCAAGTTCGAATCGCTCAGGTAGGTTGTAATCCACCTGCACAGTTCCCAACTGCCATTCTCTGCCAATCACATCGCGAACCACGAAGTCAATTTTAGGACCATAGAAGGCGGCCTCGCCCTCCTCCTCGATGAACTCGACACCGAGCGACCGCGCGGCTTGCAGACAAGCAGCCTCGGCCCGGTCCCATGCCGCCGATTCACCGACATACTTGCTTGAGTCAGGGTCACGCATTCCCACTCGAACCCGGTAGTCTTCCATGCCGAGCGTACCAAAAATCACCTCGACCAATTCGATACAGCCGAGAACTTCCTCAGCAATCTGGTCCTCAGTCACGAATAGATGCGCATCGTCCTGAGTGAATCCTCGAACTCTTGTCATCCCAGAAATCTCACCAGACTGCTCCCAGCGATACACAGTACCGAACTCAGCGAGCCGGAGTGGGAGATCACGGTAAGAACGGGGTTGGCTGGCATAGATGCGGATATGGTGGGGGCAGTTCATCGGTTTCAGCAGATATCCATCAATTTCCCCGGCCTCCATCAGGTTGGAGAGTTCGCTACATGAACAGTCCTCATCAGAGAGTTTTGCCATCAGGTCGCGCTCGACCAGCGGGGGATACTGACTTTCCTGGTAGTAGGGGTAGTGACCGGAGGTGCGGTACAAATCCAACTTGCCGATGTGTGGGGTGTACACCTGATTGTAGCCTTGCCTTGCCAAATGCTCAGAGATGAAGTTCTGAAGTTCATTGCGCACCACAGCACCACGCGGAGTCCACAATACCAATCCCGCACCAACCATCTCGTCAATGTGGAATAATTGCAGGTCCTTGCCCAACTTTCGGTGGTCGCGTTTAGCAGCCTCTCTCACCATGGTCTGATGATTCTTCAGGGCGTCTTTGCTAGCAAAACATAGCCCGTAGATGCGGACTAGCGATTCTCTATCAGAATCTGCACGCCAGAATGCGGTTGAGGTCGAAGTGAGTTTGAACCAGCGAAGTACTGCGGTTGTGGCTACGTGAGGTCCTCTGCATAGGTCGACGAAGTCGCCTTGTCGATAGACGGTTGAACCTGCTCCATCCTCGATTTTGTCGTCCATTATCTCAATTTTGAATGGGTTGTCAGCGAACATTTCGCGAAGACTCGCATTGTCATGTTCCTCACGGGTCACCAGCAGATTTGTTCTCGACAATTCCTGCATTTTCTTCTGAATTTTCGCCAAATCCTCGTCAGTGATGGGGTCCATGTGGAAATCGTAGTAGAATCCGTGCTCGATAGGAGGCCCGATGGTTGGCTTTGCATCCGGATAGAATTCCAAAACCGCTTGGGCTAGAAGATGAGAACACGAATGGCGAAGGATGTGCAGTCCGTCTTCAGATTCCCCGGTGATTGGGGATACCTTGCAGTCCTTGGTCAGGGTAAATGACAGGTCTTTCTGCTCGCCATCTACTACGGCCGCTACCGCTCCCGATTTGCGCCCATGCACGTTACGGATGACATCTCCCGGTGTGGTGCTAGTTGCATATTCGTGCACTTCTCCGTCGCCTACGGTGACTTGCAGCATGCTCACGGTGTTACCTCCTACGGCCCCTGCGGGGCCGCGAGCGGCATATCAAAGCGATGTTGAGAATAGATGCGTGACGCTCGATGTCGCTGGAATGCGAAAGCGTCGAAGAAAATCAGGAGAGCAGTCGCGTGACTAAATCCTTCTTGGTGCCGCTGCTGGCAACACCTCGAGACTTGGCGTAATCGACCAATTCTCCTTTCTTCATCTTGTTTAGTGCAGACTTGGAAAGCAGCGGTTCCTCCGACTTCAGCACGGGCGCTATCTCATCGCCTTTCTGCCAATCCACTTCTTCTTGCAGAGTACGCTTGCGTTTCCCTTCCTTATCGGGCACGAAGACCTCGGATTTTCCAGACCAATCCTCTTCCCAATTAGAGTCCCATGAATCGATATCGACTGGTTTGAAATCAGGATCACTTGGTAGTGTTGCGGGTGTCGATGCGAACGGGTCTTCTCCCGGCGGTGGTGGAATTTCCCCGCCATCCTCATCGGGTGGTGCTGGCGGAACATCAAGCAAATCGATTGGTGGTGCGTCAGGTGGTGCTGAAGGCGGGCCATCGGGCGGGCCATCGGGCGGTCCAGCAGGTGGTGCTGAAGGCGGACCCGGCGGTGAGATAAGTGGGTCTTCTCCCGGCGGTGGCGGGATTTCCTCGTCTTCTTCCTCAGGAGGTGCTGGCGGGATATCCAGCAAATCGATTGGTGGGGCAGCGGGTGGTCCAGCATCCATCGGAGGTGCAGCGGGCGGTCCAGCGGGTGGTCCAGCATCCATCGGAGGTGCAGCAGGTGGTCCAGCATCCATCGGAGGTGCAGCGGGTGGTCCTGTGGGTGGTGCGGGCCCAGCATCCATCGGAGGTGCAGCGGGCGGTCCAGCAGGTGGCCCAGCATCCATCGGAGGTGCAGCAGGTGGCCCAGCATCCATCGGAGGTGCAGCGG
>CAZYIX010000024.1:14387-23429 GCA_964647665.1 uncultured Candidatus Poseidoniales archaeon | reverse complement strand
CCAGCATCCATCGGAGGTGCAGCAGGTGGCCCAGCATCCATCGGAGGTGCAGCGGGCGGTCCAGCAGGTGGTCCAGCATCCATCGGAGGTGCAGCGGGCGGTCCAGCATCCACTGGCGGCCCGGGCGGCGCTCCAAATGCGCCTGCTGGTGGAGCGGCTGAAGGTTGACCGGGTGGCGGGCCCGGAGGCGCGGCATCCATTGGAGGCATTGCAGGTGGCCCCGCATCCATCGGAGGGGGTCCAGGAGGTGCATCAGCAGGTGGTCCTAGCAGTGGGTCGGCAGCGGGTGGGCCAAGTGGCGCAGCCAAGGGCTGTACTGACTCCGGGTAAGGAACATCTGCCGGGTAGGTTGGCTCCGGGTCCAATACAGGCAATCCGGTTGGAGGTCCACTCAGTAGTGGGTCCTCTGCAGGCGGGCCGAGTAATGGGTCGGCGGCAGGAGGCCCGGGTGGTAATTCTTCAGCGACAGGAGCGATGAGTTGTGGGTCTGCGGCTTGTGGGCCGGGTGGTGTGTCCGCGATACTCTGGGAGCCTATTGCGAATGCGTCATCGACTGACTCAGCCTGTTCAGGTACCTCGGTATCGAGCAGTTCAGCACGAGCCTCCTCGATAACATCCATGCTCATGGCGAATGCATCCTCAATTGAGGCTGGACTCTCCTTCACCTTACTCACGGCACATCCCGGCCGAGCGACTCCCCGTTCTATCCTTCAATGCGTTGGCTCGTTGTGGTCCTGCCCAAGGGCAGACTTGATGCCTATCCGCATCAGGCACTGGGGTGGAGGAAGGCCTGTGGTTCGACTGGGAGTGCTGGTTAATCCAGACGCCGGGCTTGGCGGTCGCTTGGGATTCAAGGGTTCGGACGGTCGGGCTGATGAGGCGCGGGCGGCCGGTGCCGAGGAACGTTCCGGACCGAGGATGAACGAGGCACTGGGCTGCCTTTTCTCTCGTCTTTCGTCGCAACTCAAGGGTGGGGGAGTGGCCGATGACGTGGTCTTTCTAACCAGTGGTGGTAACATGGGTGCAGATTGGCTTCCCGAGGAAATTTTTGCGATTTCTAAAGTAATTCACGAGGCGGCGGCGACCTCTGGCGGGAATACGAGCGCTGCCGATACCAAAACTGCGGTGCAAGCGATGCTCGAAGCGGGTGTTGAACTGCTGATTTATGCTGGCGGCGACGGCACTACTCGCGATATCGTCGAGGCATTGGCAGCCGCTGACGCTGCTGATTTACCATTGGTTGGAGTGCCGGGCGGCGTCAAGATGCACAGTGGATGTTTCGCCGCCTCACCAAAGGCTGCCTGCGAGGTTGTAGCAGCGTGGCTTGCAGGCGATTTGTTAGTAGCGAAAACCGAGGTGATGGACCTCGATGAGCAGGCATATTTGCAGGGTCGCTGGTCAGTGAAAATGTTCGGTGAAGCAGCTACCCCCTCCTCACCTCGTTGGATGCAGGGTGCGAAGATGCGGGTGGAGGCTGCCGGCGAGGATGATGTCATCGAGGGATTGTCTAATCATCTGAGCGAGGTGATAGTCACCGATGAGAATCACCTGATAATCTGGGGTAGCGGTGGCACACTGCGTACCATTGCTGAGAATTGTGGATTCGAGGCGACACTGCTCGGAATAGATGCGACTCGCGGCTCCGAGCAGGTCGGCACTGACCTTTCCGAAAAGGGGATATTGGATTTGCTCGATGCCCACGGCGACGGTTCTGTGACTCTGCTGGTATCACCGATGGGTGGGCAGGGGTTCCTATTGGGCAGAGGTAACTTGCAATTGTCACCTGCAGTATTGCGTCGTATCGGAGTGGACGGTGTACTCGGAATTGTCACTCCAGCCAAGATGCTCACACTCACCCATCTGCGCATCGATACCGGCGAGGCTGAACTCGATGCACTATTCCAAGCCAAGCGCTACCTGAAGGTATTGCAGGGCTATCGCACCACTAGACTTGTCAAAGTCGCTGAAGATTAGTTCAGCCTTGGGCGGCAAGTGACGCCTCGATGAGTCCAACGAACGGTGGGCTCGGTCGATACGGCCGGCTCTTGAATTCTGGATGATATTGAGTGCCGAAGAAGTAGGGGTGACCTTCCAACTCGATTATTTCCATGCGCTGTCCCTCAGTATCCATGCCAACGAACTTCATTCCGGAATTTTCCAATTCAGTCACCATGTCAGGGTTGACCTCGTACCTATGTCGATGGCGCTCGTGAATCTCACTCACTCCCCCATACAGCCGATTTGCCGCGCAGTCCTCGGTTTGAAGATTGGTCTGACGACTACCCAACCGCATGGTTCCTCCCATGTGTGTTCGGCTTCCTTCTGGCATGAAGATGACAGCGGGGTGAGGCGTGGTCTCGTCGAATTCGGTGCTGTTCGCTCCAGCCTTTCCGAGCACGTTGCGGGCGAACTCGATGACTGCAACCTGTAGTCCTAGGCAGATTCCGAGGTACGGCTTGGAGTTCTCTCGCGCATAGTTGGCTGCGAGAATTTTTCCTTCGATTCCACGGTTGCCGAAGCCGCCGGGAACAAGGATTCCATCAGCAGCCTTGACCAGAGCCCAGGCATCGTCGTGTTTCTCGGCCTCGATATGGTCTTCCAGATGTTCGGCTTCAACCCAGTCGATGTTCATCTTGGAGCCGGCAGCGAATGCAGCGTGTTGCAGCGCCTTGATGACGCTGAGGTAGGAGTCAGACAGGCCGGTGTACTTGCCGACCATCGCGATATGCAACTCTTTGTCGAGGCTGTCAACCCGCTGCGCCATATCGCGCCAATCCTCAAGCAGCGGTCGTTTGCTTGGAATCTTCAATCCAAGTCTATCTGCAATTAATTTCGTCGCGCCTTGAGCTTCCAGCATCATCGGCACGTGGTAGATGTTCGACACATCGTGCGCGCTGAACACATGGTCTTCTGGCACATGGCAGAACGAGGAAAGTTTGGTTTTCACTTCTGGCAACAGTGGCTCACTTGAGCGACAAACCAGGAAATCAGCGGCGATTCCAGAGGCTCGCAATTCCTTGACCGTATGTTGGGTCGGCTTGGTTTTCTGTTCACCGACCACGCCGATGACCGGCACCAAAGAAACGTGGAAGAAGCAGACGTTTTCGCGCCCGACTCTAAACTGAAATTGTCGCAAGGCCTCAACAAAGGGCGCGGATTCAATATCACCAACAGTTCCACCCAACTCGATGACACAGATGTCGGGTTCCGCGCCATTACCATCCACTGGAACCAGCGCAACCCGCTCAATTTGTTCCTGAATCTCATTGGTAATATGTGGAACGACCTGCACTGTTTTGCCAAGATAATCACCGCGACGTTCTCGCTCAATAACCGCGGCGTAAATTTTTCCAGTAGTCAAATTATTTGCCCGCGACAAGGTAATGTCAAGAAATCGCTCGTAATTTCCAAGATCAAGATCAACTTCACCACCATCATCCAAAACGAAAACCTCGCCATGCTCGAACGGAGACATCGTTCCGGCATCGGTATTCAGATAGGGATCAATCTTGATTGCAGTCACCCTGTATCCAAGTGATTTGAGCAGCACTCCAACGCTGCTTGCTGTCACTCCCTTGCCCAAACCGGACAGGACTCCCCCGCTCACCACGACGTATCGCATCGAACTCAACGGGGTTTGAACCCCCGATGCACAGCATATCAACGTTGCCACCACAAAATCCCATCACTCTGAGTTGCTTACTTATTCCTTCATGTTCAAGTAGCGACCGACAGGAGGGGCGCACATGGCCTCTGCAGGCGATGGCAGGATACTCGTTACGGGTGCGCTTGGCCAGATTGGTACTGAACTATGCCAAGCGTTGCGCCAACGAGAGGGTGCTGAAGGTGTGGTAGCCTCTGACATTCGGGAGGTGGAAGGTCACTCGGCCATCACCGAAGGCCCATTCCAAATTCTCGATGTTCTCGACAAGGCTGCGATGGCTGAACTAATCACCAGTGAAGGGATAGATACAATCTACCACATGGCGGCAATTCTGTCAGCGATTGGAGAGAAGGACCCCGCACTCTGCCAACGAATCAACATCGGTGGGCTATCCAATGTGCTTGACCTCGCGCGCGAGCACGGGCTGCGCGTGTACGCGCCATCATCGATTGCTGTATTCGGCCCGGATTGCCCAAAAATGGCTCCGCAAGACGCTGAACTGCATCCTACCACGGTGTATGGGGTGACCAAGGTGGCTGGCGAGTTGATGGCCGATTACTACCATGATGTGCATGGGGTAGATGTGCGTGGGCTACGCTATCCTGGTTTGATTTCGTGGAAGGCTCCAGCCGGTGGCGGTACAACCGATTATGCGGTGGAAATTTTCCACGAGGCGCTTGAAAGTGGTGGTTACACCTGCTTTGTTACGGCTCGAACCCGGCTGCCGATGATGTACATGGATGACGCTATTCGAGCGACGCTTGAGTTGATGGATGCTCCTTCTGATACGCTCGGTGATGCGCGGTCTGGATACAACCTCGCTGGGTGCACATTCACCGCAGGGGAGTTGGCTGATTCGATTGCCGCGCGGGTGCCCGGTTTTGTTTGTGAGTTTGCGCCGGATGTTAGGCAGAAATATGCCGATTCGTGGCCCGATGATGTAGATGATTCAGCGGCGAGGCAGGATTGGGGTTGGCAGCCGCGCTTCGGGTTGGAGGAACTGGTTACCGAGATGGTGAACAATCTCAGTCAAGATTGAGTTTCAACCACTTTTCAGATTTCGTCGGTATTCCAATCTGGTTCCTGCGCATCTTGCTTGGCCCATAGGACATCATCGATTCTGAGCACGGAGACAGCCGATTCAGTCGCTCCGCCGATGGCGTGACGAGTAATGCGGAGCGGCTCTACAATTCCCGCCTCCGCCATGTTGCACACCTCAGAAGTGTGAATGTCGATGCCGAGCCAGTCATCTTCAGCGGCTGCTTGAGCAGCGTTGATTGACAGAAGTTGGTCGATAGGGTCGAGACCAGCGTTCTCAGCGAGGATTCGTGGAATCACTTCAAGAGAGGCTGCGAAGGCTTCGATAGCCATTTGTTCGCGACCGGGAATTGTCTCTGCGTGACGGCGCAGTCGTCGGGAAAGTGCAATTTGAGTCGCTCCTCCTCCCGGCAGCAGTTTCGGTTCTTCCATCAGTTGGCAGGCAACTCCCATAGCGTCGTTCGCACAACGTACAGCCTCCTCGAGTCTGGTATCGGTAGAACCGCGCAGCACCAATGTCAGACCTTGGGTCAGCGTGCCTTCCAGAATCATGTGCTCCACTCCATGCCATTTTTCCTCACGCAATGAGGCGAATTTGCCGAGGTCCTGTTTGCGGATGCGCTCGATGCTACCCACTGGCCGAGCACCGGTGGCGCGAGCGACCAATTCCAATTCGTCACGCTCGACGCGGCGGTATGCGACAATGCCCGCGTCAGTAAGCATGGGGTGAGCTTCTTCCTCGATGCCGTCGCGGACGATTAGCAGGTCAACTCCTGCTTGTTTGAGAGATGCGACCTGTTCCTTCAGTGCTTCGCGGTCGCGCGCGTGGAACTCCTCAAGTGCACCTAGACGCGTAATGTGAAGTGAGGCATCGATACTTGGTTTGCGGCGCTCGATGCCGCCATCAAGAATCAGAATATTGCCTCCATCCAGACTTCTTGGCATCTCGCGGTGAACACGTTGTTTTGCGAGAACCAACCCATTGACAAGATGGCTATCTACGATAGTACCAGCGCGATCGGTGATGATTTTCACGAAGCGCTGGTCACACTCAATCGCTCCGTCTTCGTTCTCAGCAGCAATTGACTCACTGGCTTGCACTGCAAGTTTGGCTAATCTTGTGCGCAGTGCTTCATCGCCCTTTCCTGCCAGCGAGGTCAAGGTTGCATCCATGCGAGAATCCGAGCTGGCTTCGCTTGCAATCGAATCCAACGCCTCCTCGATGAACGGCACACACATCTGGTATCCGTTAGCGACAATCGTGGGATGCACTCCACGATCGATGAGTTCAAGCGCGTTGACCAGAAGTTCTGCTATCAGCAAAACCGTGGTCGTCGTTCCATCCTTCGCCTCTTCATCCTGAGAGGAAGAAGCAGAAATCAACATCTTGGCAGTTGGGTGTTCAACTAGCGCAGTCTCAAGCACGGTCACACCATCATTGGTGACCACAGCACTGCCATCAGAATCGACGAGCAACTTGTCAAGGCCCTTAGGACCAAGCGTACTTCGAACCGCCCCCGCGAGTGCGACCGCAGCGGCTACGTTGTTGCGCAGCGCAGACTTACCAGTCGACCTGTCAGTATCCTTCAGGATACCCTCAGCGTCCTGTTGCACCATCTGAATCGATGCGCCGACCCTACACCTCGTATTGAACCCGACGATGCGTTGGAATTCGCAATGTGGGACCGTAATTGGGGTACTGCGGGCGGGGGCGTCGGTGTGGACATTGCCGTGTGGTTCATATATGGCTAGACACTCCCACTATACAACTGATGGTTAAGTAGTGGTGATTCAATTGACTGGAAGCGAAGATTGGGAGAAGCAAGTCCTCGAGCAAATGGTTGAGATGTTCAAGAACATGGGTCTTGACGTTGACGCTGATGACCTACGCCTAATGATGGAGCAAATCCAGTCACAATTTGACAAGATGGGAATTGACCCAGAGAAGATTGCTTCTGGCGATGTGAAAATCAATCTACAATCCGATTTCGGTGACTTATCCAAAATATTTGGTGAAGGCGGACTAGACCTTTCTGAAATGCTATCCAACATGGGTGTCGATGTGCGCATGGGTTCCGAGCAGGAAACTCCCGTCGTCGAAGCACCTGATGAGGATGATGCGGCGGTGACTGTCACTGTTATTCCGTCGGCTGATGTTTACATCGATGATAATTCAATGAGCATCACAATCGACATCTCAAGTCATGAGAATATCGATTCTTCCGACCTTGAACTCAATTTGTCTAGCAGCGGTTCAACGCTTGAACTGAGCGAATTCAGTAAGTTGCAGCCGTTCAAGTCGTACACACTTCCGCAAAACGCGGATACGATTGAGACCTGGGAGTTGAATAACGGAATTCTAGACATCACACTCACCCTTCGCGAGTCGGAAACTTCGGCGAGCGAGTGAGATTTTCTAAATAATAGAGGGATAACAATGGCAAAAAATGCAGTAATAGGAATTGACCTTGGAACGACGAACTGTTGTATGGCAACCATCGAAGGTGGTGAAGCAGTTGTCATCGCAAACGCAGAGGGAGCAAGGACTACGCCGAGCGTGGTCGCTTTCACCAAAGAAGGTGAGAGGCTGGTCGGTGTCACCGCTAAGCGGCAGGCAGTAACCAACTCCGAGCGAACTTTCCTTTCAGTCAAGCGAGAGATGGGAACCAAGTGGAAGAAGGATGTTGACGGCAATAACTACACTCCACAGGAAATCAGTGCTTTCATCCTACAGAAGTTGAAGGCTGACGCCGAGGCATACCTCGGCCAAGAGGTTACACAGGCCGTCGTTACCTGTCCTGCTTACTTCACCGATGCACAGCGCAAGGCGACCAAGGACGCTGGCAGAATCGCCGGACTTGAGGTTCTTCGAATCATCAACGAGCCGACCGCAGCCGCGTTGGCGTATGGAGTTGACAAGGACGTCGACCAGACCATCATGGTCTACGATCTCGGTGGTGGAACCTTCGATGTCTCGGTATTGGAAATCTATCAGGTTGATGGACAGCCACAGATTGAGGTGAAAGCCACCGCAGGTAACAACCGACTTGGTGGCGACGATTTCGATGAACGCATCATCGAGTGGTGTGTTGAGGAATTCAAGAAGTCAAGTGGTATTGACCTAGCTAAGGATTCACAGGCGATGAGTCGTCTGAAGGAAGCTTCTGAGAAGGCGAAGATTGAGTTGTCTGGAACCCAAACCTCGCACATCAATTTGCCTTTCATCACCATGAAGGACGGAAATCCAGAGCACCTCGACCTCAACCTATCTCGGGCTCAGTTTGAAGATATGATTGCTGACTTGATTGAAGATACGATGCAGCCGACGCGCCGAGCGATGAAGGATTCTGGTACGACTGGCAAAGAGATTGACAAGATTCTGCTCGTTGGAGGCAGCACTCGTGTTCCCGCAGTGCAGGAAGCGATTGAGAAGGAGTTGGGCAAGCCCCCATTCCAGGGAATCAATCCCGATGAGGCAGTTGCACTTGGTGCTGCATTGCAAGCGGGTATCATCGTTGGCGATGAGGGTGTTACAGATATTCTGTTGCTTGACGTCACGCCGCTTTCACTGGGAATCGAGACACTCGGCGGCGTGACTACGCCAATGATTGAGCGTAATACGACAATTCCTACCCGACGCAGCGAGGTGTTCAGCACCGCGTCGGACAACCAACCGGCTGTCGAAGTACACGTGCTGCAAGGCGAGCGTAAGTTTGCCCGTGACAACGTGACTCTCGGCCAGTTCCACTTGGTCGGTATCCCAGCAGCACCGCGTGGATTGCCGCAGATTGAGGTCACTTTCGACATTGATGCTAACGGCATCGCCAGTGTATCTGCCAAGGACATGGGTACTGGCAAGGAGCAATCGATTCGAATCGAGAGCGCCACCAGTCTGTCCGAGGATGAGATTCAGCAGAAGATTTCCGAGGCCGAGGAATACGCAGAGGAAGATGAGCGCAGACAGGCGCGAGTCGAGTTGCGCAATCAGGCTGATGGAATAGTCTACCAAACCCGACGCACCCTCAAGGATGCAGAAGACAAAATCGACGATGATGACAAGGCGCCGGTAGAGGAGAAGTTGACCGAACTTGAGGCACTGATTCAGACCGATGATGGTCCGATTGATGATGACGACCTCGATGAGGCTGCTATTCAGGCCAAAGTGTCCGAGTTAGAGGAAGCGATGCATGCCATCTCCGCCAAGTTGTATGAGGCTGCAGCAGCAGCGATGGCTGAGGAGCAGGCTGCTACCGATAACGGCGGTGACCACACCGGCTACGATGATGGCGACGACGAAGATGTCGTCGATGCAGATTTCGAAGTCGTCGATGACGATTGAG
>CAZYIX010000024.1:0-14287 GCA_964647665.1 uncultured Candidatus Poseidoniales archaeon | reverse complement strand
TCACTGAGTGATGAGGCGATGCAGAGTTCGCACGTGGATGCCGGTTGCGCCGTGAGCGACCGCAGCATTCGATGAGGCGCCCCAAGCTGTTCCAGCGATATCCAGATGAGCCCAAGGGATCGGTTCGCCTTTGCTCTCATCGCCGTTGGCATTGGATTCACCTGATTCCCCCGCACCATCGCCATCGGTCTTTTTGGGCCGCTCGGGAACGAATTGCTTGAGGAAGGCTGCAGCGGTATTTGCTCCACCATAACGGCTGGTGCCTAGGTTGCGAACATCAGCAATCTTTGAGCCGGTCATCTCCTTCTCGAAAGCAGGCAACAGCGGCATTGGCCAGGCGATTTCATCCTCACAGTTACCGGCTTCGTGTATGCGCGCGCGCAGGTCATCGTCGTTGGACCACAGTCCACTCGCCTCATTTCCAAGTGCTACGACACACGCACCAGTCAGTGTGGCAAGGTCGACGATGTATTCTGGGTCGAATTCTCCAGCCTTCCACAATCCATCTGCCAGTACATTGCGACCTTCCGCATCGGTGTTCAGCACCTCGATGGTCTTGCCAGAATATGTTGGAATTACATCACCGGGCCGGTAGGCTTCCGCACTCGGCATGTTCTCTGCTAGGCACGCAATCGCGTTGACGCGACCTTTGTGGCCGGTAGCGTGCAGCGCGTACATCAGACCTTGAACAGTGGCAGCACCATGCATATCGAACTTCATCTCGTCCATGCCAGCACCCGGCTTCAGTGAAATGCCGCCGGTGTCGAAGGTGATTCCCTTCCCTACTATGCACGGCACACGCTTGCCAGCGTCAGCGTCGGGGTTGAGGGTGAATAGCACCATGCAGGGCTTCTGGATGCTGCCCTTTCCGACATTAATCAGGCCCCCCATGCTCTCTTTCTGCAGACGCTCGTAGTCGTAAACCTCGAGTTTAACGTTGGACTTACCTTTCGCCCATGCCTGTGCGCGCTCAGCGTATTCCATCGGGTAGAGGTAGTTGGCTGGCTCATTGCCGAGGTCTCTTGCAAGATGCACTCCTTCGGTGATGGCGCTTGACTTGGCAACGCCTGCCGCTAGGTTGCTGATGTGGCGTGGACTGGCTTGGCAATCAAGATTCCAATCGCCGTGGTCCTCGTCTTCATCGTCCTTCTGCTGGTACTTGTCGAAAGTGTAGTCGCGCAGCAACATTCCTTCTGCGAGCAGTATCATTTGGTTGGTCTTCCAACCGGTTGTGAAGCGGGCTGTGATAGCGGTGCCACCGTCTTTGGACAGGCCTTGCAACACCTTTGCTCCGGCGTCGCGCGCAGCCTTGTCAGAAACAGAGGAAGCATCTCCCATTCCAACCAGCACGACTTGACACCCCGGTGTCCATACCGTCAGAGATTTGCCGGCTTTGCCTGTGAATGAATCTGATGCGATAGCGTCGTTTACCAAGCCGCGCTGGGTGCGAGCAAGGCCGCTCAGTGCATTGTTTGGTGCTTTTTCAACGCCCTTGAACAGGGGTAGTACCAGTATATCACCGACTTCTCCGTATTGACTTACACTTGCTTGCATCAAAAATCGCCTAAACTCAGCGATTCGGTTAGACTATACAAAGGATTGCGTTGAAAAATCACGATTTAGAGCCAATTTCACCTTTAGGGGTGGCAATGATGCCGGTGGAAAACGCAATTTCACTCGTTCCGACCTCGTCCAGCGAGGGCGGCAGCACCGAAAGCGACGATTGTAGTCAAAGGCGAGAATGCCGGTAGCCAACTACCATCATCGTCTTCTTTGATGGTAATGACTTCTATTGGAATTGGTTCAGCAACCCAAGTAGATGCGTCAATTACCCGCTTTTGGTAGTGTAATTCCCAAGAGCCGCCACTGACCAAGGAAAGGTTGCTGGCATCCAAAATGACCTGGCTTACATTGCTTGCATTAACACTGAAGTTATCCGTGGAATGCCACAGCACTTCTCCATCCGCATCGAGGTAATGCATAGTGACATTAGAGGTGGTTGCATGACCATTGTTGGTGACATCTATGGTGACGGTTTCACCGGGCACGACCGACATCTCAGTCACGTTGAGTCGTGCCCGCCAGTACCAAACGTTGGTGATTAGGTAGCGCATTACCTCTAACTCAACCGACAATCGGTCTGACAATGATTGAACGGTCCCAAGCAGGAATTGTTCATCATCAGTCTCAAAGGTGAAGGTCGGATATCCCATGATTCCGTAGCCGTAGTCACGACTGGTTCCATGCGTCGGGTAAATTCCCGCGTTGGCGTTTCTGACAGGCAGGTCAGCGTCGATGGTATCGTGGATGGTGTCACGAATGTGCTCAAACATCTCCCAGTCTGACGGCATCTCGCCGGTGAATCCCCATGGATATGCCAGAATCCAGGTGCCGGTGTGCATGGTGACGTAGAGGTCGGCATCAACCATGTTGGCTGCCATGTAATCCGCGTTGTTACGGGTCTCCGGTTCACTGAATGGCCCGCTGCCTGAACGAGTTTCTTCTGCTGACCAATGGTGGTCGTAATTGCGGTTCAAGTCGACCTGATTGGTATTCCAACGGGTGTCGAAGTCGTTACCGTCTGCATTCAGCATGATCATGATATGCAATTCAGTATTCTCGATGACCTCAATCGCCTCAGGGTCTCCGGCTGCCCAGCCCTCGATGTAGAACTCGGCGACGAGGAACGCCAATTCAGTACCGAGGTGTTCCCCTCCGTGATGGCCGCCGTCAATGTACACCATATCTTTGGGTGAGCCGTCGGGCTTACTTTCACTCGATTCATTGGTGATGGCCACGACCCATTGATTTCGTCCAAGTACTGTCTGGCCCGCGCTGGTCAATGATACGATATCTGGGTATTCCACCACCCAATCGTGGACATCTGCAGTCAGGGTGGCGTAGGAATGATACCAGTGTTCCTGGATGATGTCTGGTTGGCCTTGGGCCGAAGCATTCGGTGTGAATTGAGCCCAGCCGGATAGTACGAGGCACAGTAGAACTGCGAAAGTGCGGGCGGTTTGCCTCGTGTACATGTCTGCCTCTCCGAGGCAGAGAGTAGAGTGTCCCTGATTTTAGGATATGCTTCTGGTGGTGTTGACGAAAAGTTCAGTCGAGTAAGTAGGCGAGGATGAGTGGCAGAACGATGGTCGCGTCGGATTCGATGACGAAGCGCGGTGTGTCTACACCGAGTTTTTCCCAACTGATTTTCTCGTTTGGAGGAGCGCCGGAGTAGCCGCCATACGATGGGCGAGATTCGGAGATTTGCGCAAACCAAGACCACAGCGGAACCTGCTCACCGAGATCTTGTCGCAGCATCGGCACCACGCAAATCGGGAAGTCGCCTGCGATGCCTCCTCCGATTTGAAGCAAGCCGAGCGGGGCTTCCACCGAGTTGGAGCGATACCAATCGGCCAAGGCGGTCATGTAGTGGGTTCCACCTAGCATGGTATCGACTGGTACAGTTCCATCCAGCACCCGGGCGGCGAAGATGTTGCCAAGCGTCGAGTCCTCCCAGCCCGGGACGAATAGCGGCAAATTGGCTTCGGCTGCTGCGAGCAGCCAAGAATCAGCTGGATTTGCCTGATACTCGAGGTCGCCGGAGCGCAGTAGGTCGCAGAAATCGGTGTGGGGCAGCCGAGGAGGGCCAGAAGCCCAGCGCGGGGTAAGATGAGACTCGATTAGTCGGATTGCAACCTCCGGAAGAATCCTATTGGTAATTCGATTTTCCAATTGGGATTCTTCACTAGCAGAGAGCGACCTCCAATCATCGATTGTATGGTATTTGGAGTGAGCGACGAGATTGAACAGGTCTTCCTCCAGATTGGCTCCCGTGCAGGTGATGGCGTGAATCAGTCCTGCACGAATGGCTGGAGCGAGGGTTTTGCCGATTTCAGCGGTTGACATTGCTCCGGCCAGTGTGACCATCAGTCGGCCGCCGGATTTGAGGAAGCAATCGAGAGAGTTAGCGGTTTTTGCCAATTCACCGGCATTGAAGTGGAGATAGTGCTCATCGATGAACTCCCTAATTGAGGACATCGGGGTCACTCACCGTTGACAAACCGCTCGACTGAGTTACGTTGTACCAGCCTGATGCCGGGTACTGCTTCGGTAATCTGGGCATGAATAAGGTCAGCAATGGCATTTGCATCGGTGTCCCCGCAGGTGAACGCGTCCACCGCGAGCAGTCCTCGTTCGGAATAGCAGTGGGCGCTGACATGGCTTTCATCGATTAGAACCACTGCAGCAAATCCGGGTGGCGAGAGTGTTCCATCAAATGCCTCTACGTGTGCGTGAACCTCACGCGCACCCGCCTGCGCGGCTGCATCGCGCAGCACGCTAAGGATCCACTCGGCTGCGTTTTCCTCGGGGCTGTTCCAGCCAATGTAATCCAATGTTACCTGCTTACCTTGTGCAGTCACGCTTCCACCTCCGCTCTGAGTTTCGCCGCTAGATGAGCAGCGACAATCTTTGCGGCGAGGTTTGCAGCAGTGAATTGGGTCAATGGGCTCTCAATACCCGGAACAATCTCAACGATATCAGCTCCTAGAACCTGTGAATCCGGTGCGGATAGAAGCGTTTCGATGATGTCGACGGCCTGCCAGTATGCTAGGCCTCCTGGCACCGGTGTGCCCGTATCAGGTACCAACGCACCATCCAGTCCATCGATGTCCAAGGTGAGCCATACCGGGCCGGTCAATTCGCCGAGAGTGTCGAGTAACGCAGCCCAATGCGCCTCGCCTCCGCACACTGCCAACAGGTCTCTGGCTAGGAAGCAGTCCACGCGCTCATCATCGGTGATGAATTGAGCCTCCTCACGACTGAAAGCCCTCACTCCAATCTGGATTAAGCGGCCGACTCCAAGGTCAAGCGCTCTGCGAGCCGCCGAGGCATGACTGAACGGTTCCCCTCCCATTTCCTCACGTAGGTCAGCGTGAGCATCAATTTGCACCAATGTCAAGTTTGCAAGCCCAGACAACGGGTTCTCTCCCTCACTGTCGGCCAAAGCAGGGTGCCCACTCAGAGCACGCATCTCAGCGGGCAATAATCCGTGCTCCCCGCCGAGGACCAGAGGGAAGGCTGAGCCATCGAGCCATTGCGCGAGATAGGCAACAATACCATCCTGCTGTTCTGCAAGAGAATCACCCTCGCCATCCCACGCTTCAACCGTGCGGATATTGAATCCACAAGGCAGGTCGTCGGGGAGCAATGCATCGAATAACTCGACCTGAGCACTTGCAGTAATGGTGGATGCAGGACCATGCTCAGTGCCTTGACCATAGGAAGTGGTCAACTCGTAAGGAACGGATAGAACTGCAACATCTGGAGTCGCATTTGCGTCTTCGGGAAGTCCGAGGAAGTTGCCGTTCGAGTCTGTGTTAGAGCCTGCGTTCGCATCTGCATTCTGCTCCTCACCACCGTCAGACACTCCGCTCACCTGTCGCTGCCCCGTGACACAGCCGTTTAACCGTGACGAAATCCCCGATTTCCTGTGTCAAAGTGACGGATTCCACACATTGTTGATATACGACGGAGTACAAAGAGTAGCATCACGCGGGGAAGATTTCGTTCGTCGACATCGGAAACCCGGTTCAAGGTGAAAATATGGGAATGACACTAGCATCACTCGCCGCGGCGATTCAAAAACACATCGATTCTGAAATGGAGACAGTTACTGCTGAAGGGATGGCCGAGCACGCCCTCGGATTCTTTGGCTTCTACGACCGTATAATCGATAACGCACTGGAACCTACGGACCGCAACCCGTTCTACATGTTCCAGGATTACGACCTGCCCACCACCGACAGTGAGGAACCCACCCTCTGGGATGGCCGCGAGTGGCGAATCCACTATTGGAAGTTCAAGCCCGAGGTGAAGAACGCAATTGCCCGTCCTGAAAAGAATGCCAACCTCGATGATGATCCCTACGCCGGTGTGTACGATGATGTGCCAGATGGCTTGTGGCGCACTCTTTCAGACGATGATTACGAAGAGCCTCTGTTCTGAGCGCGACTACGCCACATAGTGGCGTAGTCAATTTGTTTGGCCTGAACGGGTCGACGAGGGATTGAATTAGGTGCTGAACGTATCCTAACCCATATTGAGGAATGCCAATGAGTCGCCGAAGCATATCTATTCGTGAAACACTAATCGCTGTTCTGTTCATTTTCACTGCACTATCTCCACTGGTTGCTGCCGATGGTGAAGAAGCCCTAGGTGCGAATGTATTGGTAAACTGGAACGACGATGGAACCGGCAATATCAGCCATGGTTATATCATCGAGTTCAGTCGGGCTCTCACTGTCGATGAACTCAATGGAACAGTCATTGATGTTGAGCATCGGGATGTTAATTCCAGCATTCTGCAAACCGCTTCGTTCTCTTGGGATGGCAATGACCCGATGACCGGTCTGAATGCTACCCGCTATCAGGTCATTCTCGATACTGCACCTGCATGGAAGGATGAGATTGACATCACCGTCAATGTCGATGATGGCGCAGGCAGCGGAGCGATAACTGTCGGCAGCCGCACTGTCATCGCTACTCTGTGGAACGAGCCGCTGTCGGACCACGAGATTACCCGCGTTACCACTTGGACCCTCAATCACAACACGGTCAATGGCACTGAAAACCAAGACTGGGACCTGTTTTTCGTTGGACAGGGCTGGCAGAAGCGAACCGGTGATTTGCTTGAAGCGAATGAACTGGGAACTGGATTGTTATCGATTAACGAAAGCATAGAGGGCGGCACCATCGGAGTCATGCTATTCCTCGATACAGTTTGGTTGAATGAGACCACACTCGGTGCTAACCTACAGAGCCAGGTATTCGAAATGTATGGCAATGGCTCGTTGCAAATCCAATCCAGTGAGGACGGTTTTGATACGCAGATCTACGCTAACGTGGTCAATTCCTACATTACCCGCGAATGGGTACAAGGCGTCATTGAAGAGCAACTTCGCTTGGAGGCCAGTGGCAATATCACCATGCAGGAATCTGGTGGCGAGGACGACATCAACATCACCGGTACACTTGCGTTGTTGTTAGTTGAGACTCATGACTACAACGGCACGCGCTTGCTTGAGAATACTGAGTTTGAAGCCAGTGCAAATATGGTGATGAGTGGCGAGGACTACTACATGGACATCGACCTCAATGAGTTGATCAATCGTGAGCGATGGGAGAATGGTGAGTTAGCATCTTCATTCAGCCGTATGCAAGGAGAGGGGACTTTCGACTTCCAAGAGAGTGAGGAAAACTCGACCTTGATTGTCAATGCAAGCGTGATAAATTTGGAATCACAAACAGAGAATGGTAACACAACAATCGATTCACTGCACGTTGATGGCGACTATTCTGGAGACGTTACAGGCGACTTCGGAATAATGCGTGAAATCATCGACACCGGCCCACAGTCGAATGCTACCGGTGTGACTTTCATGGTCAATGTGATTCACACTGAGTCTTGGCTGAACACTAGCGCAGTCGCTGGCAATCCGTTCGACCTTGAAGCGATACACAACAACACCTGGGAATACGATGTTCCTCAGGAGCATTGGGATAACAGGACTATCCGCCTGAAATGGGATTCACAGGAAGGTGGAGAAACCTCGACTGGTGATGAGTATCCAGAGCGCTCTCCAATTTACCAGCCGATGGAGACTCCAGAAGCAGAGAATACCATCGGCGATGTTGACATCACCCGCGAAACCGGTGTTGCACCCGCAAACCTCGAAATCGGCGACACTCTTGCATTACTCGATTCCGAACTGATGCATCTTACGCTGACAGCTACCAGCACAAACACGCTGAACCGCGATGGTCATATTATCCCGGTAACCGAGTGGGTAGGAACCTACGGTGAAGGTGGAGATGCGGTAGGCTCAGTGGTCAATGAGGGTGTTCTTTCCGGACTGCTTGGAGAGGTTACGCGTAATGTGAGCATTGATTTCGAAGAGGAGGGTGAATCTCTTGATTTCTTTGAAACCCAATCTTTGGAGAGAGTGATTTCACCGAGTATGATTATCGCTAGCGAAAACACCCCACCGAGCATCGTTGAGGTGAGATTCCAAGAGGGAGCAATCACCAACGAAAACGGTGGGCTCGCGCACATAGAGGTCGAGGTAGCGGACCCAGATTGGAATATTGAATCGGTGACTGCAGACCTTTCCTCACTTGGGCTTGGCACCATCGTGCTGAACGATATCGGATTGGATGGAGATACCATCATCCACGATGACGTATTCACTGCCTCGCTATCTTATCTTGGTATCGTATCTGGAAATGTCTCTATCTCAGTCACTTTGACGGACACCTTCTCGATGGTGCAGGACAACAACCAGTCTGTGCTGGTGTTGAACCGAATGCCTCGGCTACTGGACATCTCATATTCTCCGACCGCGGTAAATCGCGGAGACACGGTTAGTGTCACAGCAACCGCAGTCGATACTTCGGGAATGGATGAGGTTGGCATAGACACCTCAGGATGGGGTGGCAATCTGACCCTGCTGAGCAGGAATGGCGACCAATTCAGTGGGAACATCGTGATTCCGAACGGACTTCCACCGGGAGACGTGCGGTTACCGGTCTGGCTTTCCGACAATGATGGTGGCTCAGGTCACACCACGATGCTGACAATCGCCGATTCAAGTGATGTATTCGCTACTGGAGAAACTTGGACTGAGCCGATGCCGGAGTTGCATATCCTCAACGAAGGACCCAGTGTATCCAATGTTACAATGTGGGATGGTGAAACCGCCCTTGAAGTCATCACGCTGCCTGAAGGTGGAGCCGGTACAACCTCACTGGTGATGACAGCAGAGGTCTTCGACGCCGATGCCATCACCGTGGTACAGGCAAAATTGGGGATGTTAGCACCGCCGGGAGAAGGTGAGACTTGGTTGACCATGGTCGACGATGGAACTGGTCCAGATGCGGTTGCTGGCGATGGCATTTATTCGATTGCAGTCGAGGTGCGTGAAGGGCTACCCGAGGGCGTTGCAATGGTTGAGATTCGTGGCATTGACGTACATCTCGCCCAAACAGGAACCTTGGACCGCGACTTTACTTTCAATTTGGAGAACCCCGGTGCCGGAGGCGGCGGTGGAGAGGCACTGTTTGAGTTTGCAGGCTCAGCCTTTGTGATTCTGATTGTGATTGGTGTACTCTTGTTGGCTGGAGCCATCGGTGTTGCAATCATCATGTTGCGTGGCGATGGGCTTGAGGATCGCCTTGATGGCGGTGACGGTACCGGTGGAGCAGATCTACTGTAAGAGTGCGAGCGCCGAGATTTGAACTCGGGTTCAGGCGTTGGCAACGCCCGGTGATAACCACTACACTACGCTCGCAGTGCCTCGTCGAATGGACCGGCCTTTTTCTAAGCGTCGGTCACTCAATTAGATGCAATCAATTCCCGCATTCGCCGCTCAATCTCATCTCGAGTAGCACGGTATTCCTCAACAGGCCCACCGTGCGGGTCACTAAGCCCCCAATCGGCTGCAATAAGCAGATTTGGACAATGAATTTCACAACCCATTTTGATGATTTGGTCCCAATCATCAGCATCGAAATCATCGACATGTGAGGGAGTATGTTGTGAGATATCAATCGCCTTTTCGGCCATCACCGTCACAGCATTTGGAGCCACGCTTCCTGCTGGGCTAGTTCCGGCAGAGGCTGCTTCAATTCCTAATTCTCTAGCCCAACCCTCAGCCATTTGCGAGCGGCATGAATTGCCTAGACAGACGAATAGCACTTTCACTTGAATCCCCCATTGGACGGGCTGCACGCCGGGATTCAATAACCTCTCGTTAGGTAAGATTCTGACCGCTGCTCTCATTTGCACATAGCCAAAGCGCAGTATAATGCAGACATTCCGTGAGGGCACCGCTTTGCGAGGCCTTGCAACTGTCCTAGCAGTATTCGGCGTTGGATTCGTCGGTCACATCGTACTGCATGCGTCCGGTTGGCACAATTCTGCAACATTCGTTTCTTGGTTCATTGGCCTCATCGCATTTTCCTTCCCAATGTGGGTGGTATGGACCTCTGGTATGCGCTTTCTTGACCAGCAGGCGGTGGCGGCTTGGTACATGTCCAGCGTGCTAGGATTTGCGCTGGCCGCTTCGTGGTTGTGGGGGTACAACGGGCAGGAAATGACATTCTCACTTTGGGTAGCGGCATTATTTTCGCCAATTTCCTCGTTATTCGTCTATCCCTTCCTGCTTCCTGAACCGTTGAATTCAGCCAGTTGGTGGGGTGGCAAGGCCTACGTCAGTGGCACTGTAGAGGAAGAATGAGGTATTGATTCGTCTCGTAGAGACGACCACGCGTTGAAGTATGGGTGGCAGCACGGGCAATTCGGTTCTCACATGGCTGACAGTCCGATTTCGCATCACGACCCGAGCAAGGACGATGATGAATCTCCATCTAAAGGGGATTCTGCTAAGGAGAAGGGTGGTTCGGCTCCGGTAATGACGCCTGACCAAGCGGCGCCGGGAGGCGAAGCTGGTGAAGGCGATCCGGCATCGGCCGACCAGAAGGCGCAGATGGAGCAGGCATACGCGCAGATGCGTCGAAAGTTGCGGATGACTCGTCTTGCAGAGGATGTCACACACAAAATCATGGTTCTCTCCGGCAAAGGTGGAGTTGGAAAATCCACTGTCGCTACCGGACTGGCATTGAGCCTAGCCAAACAAGGCAAAAAGGTTGGACTGCTAGACATTGACATCACTGGGCCCAACATCCCGAAGATGCTTGGGATTGGAGATATTGACCTGCATGTCGAGGATGGTCAAATCTATCCTGCAGAAGGCCCACTGGGTGTGCAGGTCATCTCAATGGCATTCTTGTTGGATGACCCTGACAAGCCAGTCATCTGGCGTGGTCCGATTAAGTTGGGTGCTATTCAGCAGTTCATTGGAGACGTTGCTTGGGGCGAATTGGATGCCCTCATCATCGACTTCCCACCGGGAACCAGCGACGAGCCGCTGACAGTTGCTCAGTCGCTGCCAAATATCGATGGCGTGGTTATCGTGACCACGCCGCAAGAAGTTGCACTGCTAGATTCTCGTAAGTCAATCAACTTCGCCAAGACGGTCAAGGTGCCCGTGCTTGGCGTGGTCGAGAACATGAGTGGCTACACGCTGCGTGGGACTGCCGACCCGGGTTCCTCAGTCTCAGTGACAGGGACGCAGGGTGTCCCTATTGAGGCGACTGCTGACGACGATGGCGCCTGGTCGATTAAGTTGGATTTGTTCAAGGAAGGTGGCGGTGAGGCCGCCGCGAAGGAACTCGAAGTTCCATTCCTCGGTTCGCTGCCGTTCGACCCCGGTGTGGTCCGAGGTGGCGATGACGGGGTTCACCGGATTGTAGCAGAGCCGGATGGCGAAGTCGCCAAGGCCTTTGAAGTCGTAGTCGAGAATCTGTTCAAAGTTCTCTCAGAAGGTAAGCAGGACGCTCCGAAAATCATCTGAGTTTAATTCGGCGGCTAAAGCCGCCGAATTCAGGGTAACCCTCATGGTTGCTCTATCAGTGTCAATAGCGAGAGGTGAGGGGATATGGCAGGAGGCACCGGTGTCTATGTCACTTGGGTGACTGGCTCAATCGTCCTCTCGGTAGCCCTGATGTATGTGTTCAAACCACCTTGGGCTCGCATCACACTCAGCGGATTTCAGGACATGTTCAGGCGATACTGGGCCCACATTATACTGACGTTCAGCATTTACTTGTGGAAGGATATCTTTGACCAGATTGACCGCACTCTGATGGCTAATACCCGTTTGGACATGACGCCGTTCATCTATGCCATTGAAGGCGATTTGGTACTATGGGTTCAGCAAACATTCCTCTCGGATTGGCTGACCTTCACCATGACGCATTTCTACGTCGCTGGATACATGACGATCATCTTCTCGTCATTCGTTTACTGCATCTATTTCGATGACAGACATATGGCTGATAGAGTCTCACTCACCATGTTCTACGTCTATGCTCTTGCAGTGCCGTTTTACCTGTTTTTCAATGTTCGAGTCACCGGGGACCACATTCCAGAGATGGATACTTTGGCTTACCATCTGACTCCGGAAATCCAGACTTGGTTCACCCGAATTGACCCCTTCACCAATGGGATGCCGAGTCTGCACATTGGGCTACCAACCGCGGTATGGCTGACCTATTCTCGTTTCGATGACGATGGCAGATGGAAGAAATTTCGTGTATTATTGCTGATCTACATTATTCTGACAGCATTTGCCATCATCTACCTTGGAATTCACTGGATTGTTGACATCATCGGCGGGATTATCATCGCATTTGTTGCAGTTCGCCTATCATCCCGTACTCAGGGTTGGGTATGGCGTTGGTTCGATGAAAGGGTCTTCGTGCTGAGGTTCGCTTGGTTGTTGGCGGATTGGCGTCGGCCTATTTCCGAAGCGAAGGACATTTTCCGTTCCGGAGTACTGTGGATGAGAATGTCCGGTAGTAGGCAAACCTTCGCGGTGATGGTGGTGAGCACTTTGATGACGGGAACTGTATTGCTGTACGATGCCACCCATCAGGATTTTCCAGCACAAGGAGTGACTTGGCCTGACCAAGCGAGTGGGGCGGAAGGCTGGCTATTCGCGATTGAGGAGAATGAACAGGGCGAGTGGTCCATCGTCGCTTGGGAAATGGCGACACAAGAGATGACTCTGGTCGATTCGAACATCACTTTTGACGACCAGTGGGGCGAGTTCGAGGTTGAGATGCTGGTATCCGGCTCAATGGTCGCCATCCGGCATGGATATGAGTTTGAATTCTACGATATGGAGAGCGACCGGCCGTCTTTGATGGAGAAGTCTTGGATAACCGGGCCGCTTTACCTGACGGCAGCCATCACTCACACCGATTCCGGCGAGTTTGTCTTCGTTGGCAAGGAAGTGGAATCGGGACTGAACTCCTCTGAATCGTTGCATGTTCTCCCTTGGTCCGGCACCGACCCCATCGAGTTGCAGAATGGGCCTGATGGGGCGGTAGAGTTGGCCGGTGCATCCTCAGGAGTAGTTTGGTGGGTGGAAAAGGATGAGGGGACAGTGGTTCATTTGGAGGACCTTGGGCTAGTGCGCACCTCTCAGTTCCTTGAGGTCAACGCATCGATAAGTGAGCTTCAGGACATCGAAGTTGAACGATTGACCGGCATCATGGTCGACTACGAAAATGCCACCGTCAATGCTGTCAGCATCGCTGAAGACATGATGGTCGTACAAATTAACCTCAGCGCAGTTGACCGAATGGTTTTGATTGACCTCAATACCGGTGAGCAACGCATCCTCGGCGATGCAATGTTCCCGGTGGCGGCTCCAAGCATCGGTCACGGCTACGTCGCTTGGCAGCATCAGCAATTCCTTGATTCCCTCAACCCGACTGCCGGCTCTGTGGATTGGGATGTGAGATACCATGTCATCGCTGAGAATCAGTCCTACCAACTTCACCGAGCAGATTCGGTGAACCAGACCTCTCCACAGGTGTTGAAGGACCACATCGCTTGGCTGCAGGAGACCGGTGATGGTGGTTCTGAGTTGCGGATTTTCACCATTGAGGAGGTGTTCGAGCCGTACTCGTCGAAGGTGTTGCAGGCCTGGGTGATTTGGATGCCGCTGCTGTTGTTGTTCTGGGCTGGGCAGCGTAGCCGTGAGTCTGTTGGCAAGAAGGATGCTGACGAGGAAGAATGATTTCACGAACTAGAGGGTACCTCTGAGTCAAACAACATAAAGCAATGCCTTGAACAATTAAATCATAGGTTTCTCAGAGGCACTAAGGGGAGAGATACATGTCTGGAAAAATTCTGCATTTTGCTTATGGAAGTAATATGGATCTCGATCGCTTGGATAAGCGAATTGGAAATGTCTCATCAACTCAACGTGCGTGTCTTTCAGGATTTAGATTTGAGTTCAATAAGTTGAGTTATCGTCTCAATACGGTATATGCAAACATCATGCTTGACCTTGATTCAACTGTTTGGGGAGTTTTGATGAATATAACTCAGCAACAATTGGACAAATTGGATATTAGTGAAGGCGTTGAAAACGGTCATTATCGTCAAGAAAAAGTGATTGTAGTCACAGATGATGATGTTGAACACGAAGCAATAACCTACGTCGCAGAGGAAAGATGGGTTAAGGATGGAATGAAACCTACAGAAACATATCGCAATTATGTCATCACAGGATCTAATGAATTCGATCTCCCACAAGAATATATTGAGCGAATAAAGAAAATTGCAAATATTGAAAAGGAAGGTGACAAATCTGAA
>CAZYIX010000023.1:11080-28256 GCA_964647665.1 uncultured Candidatus Poseidoniales archaeon | reverse complement strand
AAAAGCGCATTTCCTTGCTTCCCAACGCAGCCTCAGTGAGTGAATCCGCAGGTGAAGATTCGGAGTTGTTGTCGCAAGCCCACTCAAGCCATTTGAAGCGATGGCGAGAGGTCGCGCAGTGATATTGTCTGACCTCCCCGCCCTTGCAGAGATAGTGAATGATGGAGTCACAGGCTTGCTGTATCCGGCTGGCGATGTAAGATCACTTGCAGATTGTATTTTGAGGTTGGCTGAGGACGATGAACTGCGGAACACTCTAGGCTCTAATGCAAAAACATGGGTTGAGCAAGAAAGGACATGGTCCATAGTAGCAACGGCTGGTCTAGCGGCCTACGATACCGCCATGCGGTGACTCGCCGAAGGTTGAAGGGGTGGACTACGCCACGCCCCCGGCGGTAGCACCCCCTTAGGGTGCTAGGGGACCTCACGATGGTTGACCACCTACCGAACCTCGGCAGAGAGCAGGAAATGCTCGATGCGATGGGTGTATCGTCAATTGATGACCTTTTTTCCGATATCCCAAAGGGAGTTCGAAGGGACGAACCGCTCGATCTTCCAGAACCACAAACCGAGGAGGAAATCCTGCGTGAAGCCCAGTTCCTACTCGGGGTGAACGTGCCACTGAACAGTCGCCCATCCTTTCTCGGCGCTGGTTTGTACTCGAACTTCGTGCCTACGATGGTGCCGATGCTGGCGACTCGTGGCGAGTTCCTCACCGCCTACACGCCGTACCAACCCGAAGTAAGTCAGGGAATGCTACAGGCGATGTGGGAATTCCAGACAATGGTCTCAGAATTGGTTGGATTGCCAGTATCCAACGTCAGTATGTATGACGGCAGCACCGCTGCGGCAGAGGCGCTTACCTGCGCCGTTAGGGTACACAGTAAGAAGGCTAAGCAGCAGCAAACCATCTATGTCAGTGAATTGGTCCCCCCCATTCGGCTATCTGTGATTGAGAATTACACTCAAGGTTCAGGGATTGAAATCAAGAAAATCCCCCACGATGAGAATGGCCGTCTCGACATGAAAGCAGCCGCCGCAGCCGCCGGTTCCTGTGCAGTTTACGTCGAGATGCCGAATGTCATGGGAATCCTCGACGAGGGCCTGACCGGTCTCAAGAAGGTAATCGGCGATGATACCGCGCTAGTTGTCGGAGTGCAGCCAACCTGCCTCGGTATCATCGAGGCCCCCGGAAATTGGGGTGCTGACATTGTGGTTGGAGAAGGCCAGCCCTTCGGCATCGGCCCGACAGCAGGCGGTCCAATCTACGGCCTGTTCGCCTGCAGTGACGCGTATCTGCGACAAATGCCGGGCCGCATAGTCGGCAAAACCCGCGATTCATCTGGCAAACCGGCATTCACTCTGACCCTCTCTACCAGAGAGCAGCATATTCGCCGTCATCGAGCGACCAGCAATATTTGCTCGAATGAGACGCTGATTGCGCTGATGGGGGCGATGCACATGGCGATGCTCGGCCCGGGTGGGATACAGGACCTAGCAGTTCGAAATGCCGCTGCCTGTGAAGTGACCAAGCGGGCTCTGGCAGCAGTAGAAGGGATCTCATTGGTTCACGATGCTTCCCACTACAATGAGTTCGCAATTCATGTTCCCGGCTCAGCCGCTGACTGCCTCGCCCATTTAGACGAGGAATGGGATTTGACCGGTGGCTTCGATCTTGGAGAATGGTTTGATGGAATGGGCAACTGCCTGTTGGTGTGTGCAACCGACCAGATTGACGAGGAGGATATTGCCGAACTTGCCACCGGTCTTGCATCTTGGTGTAAGGAGGTGGGCGCATGAGCGACCTATTCGCCTTCAAGGGCTCATCGTCTGCCGGTTATGCTCAGCCAGCACCGTTGTGCTCGGCTGACCAGGTGCTAGCTTCAGTCCCTTCATCTCTCAAGCGAGCCTCTCCACCGGGTTGGCCCACTGCCAGTGAGCCTGAATTGGTTCGGCATTACACTTGGCTATCCACTCGCAGTCATGGGATTGACTCAGGTTTCTATCCGCTTGGTTCATGCACGATGAAACACAACCCGCGGGTCAACGAACGCATTGTATTGCTACCGGGAATGAATGACATTCACCCGCTTGCACCTGACCACCATCTACAGGGTCTGATGGCTATCTTTCACGAGATGCAGGAGATGCTTGCCCATTGTGCCGGAATGGATGCAGTTACCCTGCAACCTGTCGCTGGTGCGCAGGGAGAATTCACTGCCATGCGCTGTATTCAAGAATACCACAAGCAAAAGGGCGAGAGTGGCAGGAACAAGGTGATTGTGCCCGATTCTGCTCACGGAACCAATCCAGCCAGTGCGGTAATGTGTGGTTACTCAATCATCGAGATTCCGAGTGGCGACGATGGCCGTTTGGACCTTGATGCGCTGCGAGCAGTGGTTGGCGAAGACACCGCTGCGATGATGATTACCAATCCGAGTACCTTGGGAGTTTTTGAGCCTGAGATTGCCGAGGCTGCCAAAATCGTTCACGACGCAGGCGGTCAGATGTACTACGACGGTGCCAACTTCAATGCCATCCTCGGCAAGACTTCTCCCGGTTTGATGGGCTTCGATGCTGTGCATTACAACCTGCACAAAACCTTCAGCCAACCGCATGGGGGTGGAGGTCCCGGCTCGGGTCCGATAGGTGTCAAGTCTCATCTGGCTGACTATTTGCCCGCACCGATGGTCGAGGAAGTAGAGGAGGAGGATGGCGCGGTCAGATTTGCTTGGTTCAACCCATCAAAAACCATTGGGAAGGTCCAGCAATGGCATGGTAACGCAGCCGCGGTCGTCCGTTCTTGGGCTTTTTACCGTCGCTATGGTCGCGAATTGGAAAAGATGAGCGAGCATGCGGTTCTGAACGCGAATTATCTGCGCTATCGTATCATGAACCCAAGTCCTGAACAGGCTGCCGGCATCCACGCCATGCCTGTTGATGGAGCGCCTGCTGAAGTTGTGAAACACGAATTCACCCTGTCGATGAGCCCACTCAAAGATGCAACTGGCGTGACGGGTAAGGATGTCGCGAAGCGCCTGCTCGACTACGGCTACATGGCACCGACTCTCTACTTCCCGATGATTGTCCCAGAGTGCCTGATGTTTGAGCCAACTGAAACCGAATCCAAGGAAGCCATCGACGCCTTTGCCGACGATTTCCTGCGCATCTTGGCAGAGGATGCAGAACTTGTCACATCAGCCCCGCACGAAACTCCGGTTGGCCGAGTTGATGAGGTCTGGGCTGCGAGGAATCTGGTACTGCGTCATACAGGTGACAAGGAGAAGTGATTAGTTGGCTGAAGCCAAACCCGAGATTCTACTTGGCGAGGAAGGTTGGTTTGGCCCGGGTCCTGCGCCAATCCATCTTGATTATGAGCGCAGTGCCCCGGATGCATGGAGTGATGCTGGGTGGCAGCGACAACGGCTGCAACCGGCACTTTCTGGATTGTTATTCCCCGCTGCATGGTCGCTGATGCTGCTATTCGCTGGTTCACTGCCGATGATTATCAAACCGTGGACGTCTGCTCCTCCATTCTACCTGATGGCGATATGGATGTCCGCACTTCCGTTACTGTGGGCAGGAGGTCTGAGGGCAGCGAATTCTCAGGTAGAAGGTTCACCGGGTAAGATGCTTGTTTGGTTGGCACTGCGTATCGATACAGTGCTTTGGATTCTAATCGTGCTTGTCGGTGAAGCCAGCGCTGGAGATGGACCGGTGGCGGCTGCATTGGTTCTGGCAGTGATGGTTTGGACTATCCAAATGGTCAGAATCGCCACTTTGTTGGCTTGGCCTGCAGGGCGTTGGCTGCTACCGATTGCACATGTTGACATCGGTCTTGAGAAGTTGGGAGGTGAATGGCACGTCGAATCTCGCCGCTGGGCTCGCCGACCTCTCGCTAGTCGTCGGTTGCATGTCGATGTGACCGGGGCTGCTTCAATCGATGTGGTGTTATTTGGAATTCAGAACCAAGGCGTGGACTTCCTCGCAGTGCATACAGTCCACCCATCAGGGCGAATCCTCGACCCCTTCGTATCTGCTTCTGCCGGCGCTGCTTGCCCGTTTCCTAGCCTAGGGCCAGTGGTATCTGATGTGCCGTCTGACCTTGCATTGGCGGCAGCGATGATTGAGCCACCGCTGACTCCCGTAGCTGCACCGTGGCCCGATTCAATGGATGTCAGTCAAACATCCGATGAGTCGGAATGAACTCATTCCCACTCGATGGTACCCGGTGGTTTGTGGGAAATATCGTAAACGACTCTATTCACATCGCCCTTCAACGAATTAGTGATTCTAATACTGATTTTCTCCAGCACGTCGTGAGGAACCTGTGAGTAGCGGGCGGACATACCATCGAAACTCTGCACTGCACGAACTGCAACTGTTTCGCCATGTACTCGCGCATCACCATGAACTCCAACACTACGAACTGGTAAGAGGGCGGCAAAGTACTGCCAAGGAATCTCCATTTCTCCTTCAGCCGCAGCAGCCTCCAACTCCTCTTCGACTATGGCACAGGCTTCGCGGCAGACTTCGACTCGGTGAGGTGTCAATTCGCCTAGAACTCTGACAGCAAGACCTGGGCCCGGGAAAGGCTGGCGCTCACTGCTATCAATCTTCAACTCCCTCGCCATTTCTCGGATTTCGTCCTTGTAGAAATCGCGTAGAGGTTCAATGATGGTCATATCGACATCTTCGGGCAAACCACCAACATTGTGGTGTGATTTGATGACATCACGCTCACCACCTCCTGATTCAATCCAATCAGGGGCAATTGTGCCTTGAACGAGGTACTTTGCTCCACAGCTTTGCTGTTCCTCTTCAAAAACACGGATGAATTGTTCGCCGATGACCTTGCGCTTAGCCTCGGGTTCAGTCACCCCCTCAAGGTGCTTGAAGAAGCGCTCGGATGCGTGGACTACCTTCAGATTCAATCCAAGGCCAGCCAGCATCTCCTGAACTTCCTCAGTCTCACCCTTGCGCATAAATCCGGTATCGACGTACACACAGTGCAGCTTGTTTCCGACCGCTCTGCTCGCCAATACGGCTGCGACGCTTGAGTCGATTCCACCTGAGCAGGCGATGATGGCGGTATCATCGATATTTTCTTTCAGGGTGGCGACAGCCTCATCGATGAGAGTCTGGGTGTCCATCTCTGATTCACCCTCATTCGCGTTCTTGATTGGTAAGTTGGTCATCACCGATGACCTTCTCTGTCATGTTTTCACGGTATGTTGCATAGGATGCCGACAATTCATCATCGCCGTCGGCTAGAATCTGGATTGCTAGTAGTGCGGCATTCTCTCCTCGGTCTACTCCTACGGTTGCAACCGGCATACCGGGTGGCATTTGAACGATTGAGAGCAGGCTGTCCATCGGGACTTTGCCGCCAACTGGCACACCGATAACCGGTCGATTAGTCATGCTAGCGAGTACCCCGGGCAAAGCCGCTGATACGCCTGCGATGCCAATGAAAATCCGACATCCATTCTCAAGCGCAGCATCGACTATTCCTTCGAGATATTTCGGCGCACGATGTGCGCTTGCGATGCGCAACTCGTAGTTGATTTCGAACTCATCGAAGACCTTGGTTGCCTTCTCAGCGATCGGCAGGTCGGAGCGGGAGCCAAGAATGATACTGACTTCCATCATGTTCGGCGACCGGAGGGGGGTTCAAATGCCTGCCGTTGCAACATTGCCGTGACTGCTACCGCATCTTGCGCACAGGAACGGAGTATCACCTCACCTTGTCCTGCTGCAAAGTCCCAGCACCAGATTCCCGGGGAAAGCCGGTCTCCACCGGAGATTACCTGCAAGGGATTAGGGCCGAGCATTCGCTGGTGGAGGGCGACTGCGAATGGGACAAGCCACGCTGGCATATCCATCATCATCAGCAAGCCACAGCCCTGTTCCCGCTTGTATCCCCGCGCGATAGGTATCATCCTATCTTCGTGCAGAATAGAGCGCAGGCGGCGTTGCAGACGGCGCTGATGTAGACTGATATCCGCTTCATTTCGTGCAGTCCAATCCAGCCTCCCCATCCAGATGTCGAGATAGCGAAGCCCTCTGGTCACATCTCCAACAGATGTTGCCTCAGCGATGCCCTTGGCTAACTTCGGCCCGCTATTTGCGCGTACTGCCGCGTTCAGTCGAAGCAAGCGCATTCGCTCAATCGGTTCAAGGCCCCACATCTCTGAAAGTTGCACACTCTCACCAAATGCAACCTGCGTAGGGTGCCACAGCACATCTGGCACCCGCCCGGTTCTGCGACGCATCAACCATAGCCGGGTGATTCCCGCGAAATCTAACGTCAATTCCTGCCCGGTCATGCGCATAGGGGTTGGACAATGCGTCGGCGGCTCTTTGACTCACCGACCGAGATGCAGCAACTCATAATTCGTCTTCTTCGCCGTCGTTGGTCCCATCTTGAAACAATACACTATCGTGCAATATGTTATCTCCAACACGGTCAATGTTCAGCACTACATTGTCCTTATCTTCGATGTGCGCCGACCTGATGCGCCCCGCTTCCTCGTAGAGTCCTGCCTTCTGATATGCCTGAGCAGCACCTTCCCAATCACGAGCGACTTCCAACTTTTGAGCGTGATTCAGCCACCATCCCGGTGATTTTTCTGGTTCCTGAATTGATGGGGCCACCTGTTGCACAGGGGCCTGTTGTTGAATGATGACAGATTGTTGCTGAACCATTTGTGGCTGAACTGGCTGCTGGTAGATGACAATCCGGTTCTTCCATTTTTTTGCCGCTTCGTGCCCCGAACTCGCAATACCAAGGAATATGAAGAACATACAACAAGCAGACAAGAGGGGGGTCGCATCCGTCGACCCAGCGGTGGTAACCAATACCAACATCATCACGAACATTCCAAGATAGCCAATCCACATTCGTGACTTGCCATGCATACCGTCACCCCCACGTATTCATTCGTGAGGGACCCACTGACCTGCATCAGCATCGTATCGCATCACAGAGCCGTCAGGATAGCGGCACCAGTTCACTCCAGCATCATCAATCCAAGTCTGCGTCTCTTCCGCATCTGTCAGAGGTTCTTCCTCAGCGGGGAATTCCTCTTCCGTCTCTTGGCCAAGAAGCAGCGAAGCCTCAGCGGATTCCATGTCCACCTGTGCCTCAGGTTCCTCACTGATACCGGGTGCAGCAGGTGCAACTCCCGCCATCGCGTAGATATCACCTGCTGGCTGCAATGAGGAACCGATACCACCAGCATCCAATTCGTCCTCATCTCCGCCCTTACGCCTGCGCATTACGATGATTACAACCACACTTGATGCTAGAATCAGTAGCAGCAGCACCACAGCGATTGCGGCGAGCGCTCCTGAGAGTCCACCTGATTGTGCTGTACGCGTAGAATCGTTTGGATATACATCGGCATTATCTCCAACTCCGTCTCCATCAGAATCCAGATGTTCGTTCGGATCGGTTGGGAATGCATCCTCTGCATCGTTCGAGCCATCATTGTCGCTGTCCCTCTGCGTGTCTGCGCAGCCTGCGTTATCGGTTGCTGCTCCAACAGGAGTGTTCGGGCACACGTCGACGTTGTCCATGTACTGGTCACCGTCAGTGTCCTTCTGGTAGTCAGCGCAACCCGAGCCGTCAACCGACCATCCGAAGTTAGTCGACGGACAGATGTCATCACTGTCCATCACAGTGTCTTCATCGGTGTCTCTCTGGCTTGCAGAGCATCCCTCAGCATTGATTTGCTCTCCAGTTGGAGTCGCCGGACATTCGTCCAGCGCATCGACGATGGTGTCTTCATCTGTATCACGCTGCATCGAGGTGCAGCCATTCATGTCGATGTCTGAGCCACCTGGGGTCGCTGGACATTGGTCAATGTCGTCGTTGATTCCATCGCCATCAGTATCGCGTTGGCTCGGTGCGCAACCCATGCTATTCGCTGTCTCATTACTCGAAGTGTTCGGGCAATCATCGTCAGCGTCGACAATATTGTCACCGTCGGTATCGCGTTCATCTGCGGCACAGCCAACGCCATTCACATCTGCACCGGGTGTAGTGGTTGGGCATTGGTCAATGTCATCAGTGATATCGTCATTGTCTGAATCTTTCTGGTAATCTGCACAGCCAACTGTATCCACATCCATTCCGGGTGCGGTATTCGGGCAAGCATCCCAAGCATCTGAGACTTCGTCCTCATCACCGTCTTTCTGGCTGTCAGAACAACCAGCCGCGTCAACAACCTCACCCATCGGGGTGTCAGCACACGCATCGAGGTCGTTGGTCACATCATCGTTGTCGTCATCAAGTTCTGAGGGGGCGCAGCCATTCTCATCGACTTGAGCTCCAGCGGGACTGTTCGGACACTGGTCAGCATTGTTTCCATTCGGATTATCTCCGTAGCCATCGCCGTCAGAATCCAGCCACTGCGTTCCGTCGCTGGGGAAGGCATCAGGGTTGTTACCCTGCGGGTTATCACCCCATCCATCTGAGTCAGAATCAGCCCATTGAGTGCCATCGTTCGGGAAGGCATCAGAGTTGTTGCCCAGCGGATTATCTCCGTAACCATCGCCGTCAGTATCAGCCCACTGTGAACTGTCATTGGGGAAAGCGTCCGGGTTGTTGCCTAGCGGGTTGTCACCATAACCATCGCCGTCAGAATCCACCCATTGTGTGCCATCACTGGGGAACGCATCGGGGTCGGTTCCACTTGGATTGTCGCCGTAGCCATCGCCATCCGAATCGGCCCACTGTGTCGGGTCAGTCGGGAAGGCATCGCCAGCGTTCCCACTTGGGTTGTCACCGTAGCCATCACCGTCAGAGTCAGTATGCTGAGTCGGGTCTGTTGGATATTCATCGGGGTTGTTGCCGGTGGCGTTGTCGCCATAGCCATCACCGTCAGAGTCTGACCACTGCGTTGGGTCGTTGATGAAGGCATCAGCCATGTTGCCGTTCGGATTATCTCCGTAGCCATCGCCATCTATGTCGGTCCATTGCGTTGAATCAGTTGGGAATGCGTCGCTATTGTCACCATACCCATCTCCATCGCTGTCAAACCACTCGGTTGGGTCATTGGGGAATACGTCGGCATCGGTGCCGTTGGGATTGTCTCCGTAGCCATCACCGTCGATGTCTGACCATTGGGTTGGGTCTAGCGGGAATGCGTCGGAGTTGTTGCCGCTTGCATTATCCCCATATCCATCGCCATCGGCATCATTCCATTGCGTTGAGTCATTGACGAAGTCGTCGACATCGTCGGTATAGCCATCTCCGTCAGTATCACGTTGGCTTGCAGAACACCCGAATTGGTCCACCGTCGCGCCCGTAGGCGTGTTGGGGCACAAGTCGTTCTGATCCCAAATGCCGTCACCGTCCGCATCGTAGATGATAGAGATACAATCCACATCCACATCCATAATACCTCCAGCCACAATCAAAGTTAGTGTGACTTCCACACAATAGTAACCACTGAGGCCGGGAACGGTCCATGATTCGTTACCGTTAGCTGTTGCACCAGTTGCATTGAAGGCACTCCATCCGCTGTCGAAATGCGTCGTGTTGTTCGCGTAACCGTAGAAACGTACCTTCTTGAGGTAGATTGAACCACTGGTCAGGTTGTATGCATTCCAAGTGACGCCACCGTTTGTGAGGTTGGTAACTTCGATATCGGGAAGGGTCGGTACAAAGCAGTCAATGTCAGAATCGATGAGGGTTCCGTTTGAATCGAACAACTCGGTGTAGAAGCACTTCTCGGTCCGAGTTGTGGGCATCGACCAAGTCACTCCATACGAATGACTGGTTCCCGAGCCCAGTGTCATCTGGGCGGTTCCAGAATCAAGCACGCTTCCGTTCTGTCCTTCTAGCAGATACCAATCCACATCGTAGGTATTGCCGGTGGTGAGATTGGTCAAATCGATGGTGGCGCCGGTATCGCTGGTGACGCTGTTCTCAATGAAGAGTCTCTCCCAACAATCGATGTCATTTGCAATCAGAGTGCCACCTACACTGTGGTCCATGTCGAGCAGGTCTCCGAGCAGACAGTATGTTCCACCGAGTTCGAAGAGTTGCATTGAGACATTGCTCCAATGGTCGCCGTTCGCAGTGAAATTGTCTGTCATCAAACCGAGTAACGTGTGGGTGCCGTTACTGTTCAGATAGGTGTACTGAGCCAATGTTTGATAATTTGTGCCGTTCTGCAGATTAGTTGCAAGATAATTGCCGACGGTTGCATTGGTGTGAGACACACTCAGGTTACCGCTAGCCGGAGGAGTTACCGCAGTAGTCCAACATTCCCACACCTCATCGACTAGATTGTTAGCCGAATCCCAAATGTCAGCGAGCAGGCAGTGTGGCTGTCCTCCACCGTTATTGGTGAAATTAATCGATTGATTGTGCACAGATGTTCCAATGGTGAACGAGTAATTGCCTTGGTCATAGGCAGTGGTGATGTTGGCGTCAGTAATGTACCAATCAACGGTATATGATGCACCAGCCGTTAGATTCGATGCCCGAATCCATCCGCTGGTATCACTGGTGTGATTCACATACAATATCTCGTGATACATGCAATCCATGTCATCAGCAGATAGATTCCAATTGGTGCCTACCTGTTCCCACACTTGCGCATGGAAACACCACACCCCTCCTACCGTGGGTGCATTGTGTGCCTGATTTGTACTGCCAGCGGTCGATGCAGGCACATTTGTTCCCTGCTGCACGATGGTGTGACCGCTACCATTCCAGTAGGTCCAATACCAGTCAATCTCGTAGTATGAATTTGCAGATAGGTTGCCCCATGAATAGGCACCATTTGTCGAAGTCACGCCGGTTATCGTAACCCATTCTGTTCCGGTTCCAGTACTGTTACCACCGCCACCAGAACTCATTCCGCCGAAGGTGACTGAGTAGGTGTTAGTCGCACTACTCCAGCCGAATACCTGTGCGTAAAGGGTCTGATTGGTCGAAGGTGTGTATGTCACAGACTCCGAATTACCGGTACCAGCAGACCAATCCACCTGGCTCTGGCTGGAATCATACAAGTCCATGTCAAGGTCACCTTGTGAATGAGTGAATGAGATATTGACCCAATATGTGGTGCCGGCCACAGCGTTGATGGCGAAGAAGTCGTCATCCGAAGCGTTGTGGATAGTCAGGCTGCTCTGGCCTGATGGTGAAGAAATCGGGGTGGCCGTTGCGAAGGAGTCGTTCGGCTCATTCACATCACCGGTGGTGGGTGGCGGCGGTGGAGTTCCCGTAGACTCCACAGACAGGTTGTACCACGAGGTACCACCCGAAGAGAACACCCAGATGACGATCGTGCTATTGGTGGTGAGATTGAACACAACCTGTTCGTTGTCAGCCGAACCATGGCTATTGTCAATCAGGATGTTATTGCCGATGCTGTTGGTATAGTACACATTCAACTGCAAATCTGCAGTGCTGTGCAAGAATGACAGATTGACGAAATTCATCGACCCAGTGCTGAGGTTCAGTGTGAAATAATCATCTTGACCTGCATTGTGAATATTTGCCGCAGTCGTGCTGTTAACCTGAATTGATGTGGCTGCTGAAGCGGCATCGTTCGGCTCGTACTGATCGGGCGTCAGATTTGTTGTACCGGCATGGTAGAATGATGAATTCCAGGTGTCCAGCAGCGTCTGGTTCCAGTACTCGTAGAGACGGAAAGAGACCGAGTAGTTCCCTTGGAAGTTACCAGGGGACCACGCAGCGGATGCGGTCATCGTGCTGCTGCTCGGACTGTTCCAGATGCCGCTGTCTGAATTGTGGAGAGAGCCGCTGGGGAAATAGGTGAACACAGACCATTGGTAGACCTGGGTGCTGCTGAGGCCCGCTCCTGTCACCAAGGCACCCACATGCGTGATGTTGGATGCTGTGATAGCCTCGTTTCCGGTGAGTCCCGCTCCAATGGCAAACTGAGATGTGGTATTGGCCAAGGAAACTCCAGCGACATCGGTCAATTCGCCGTTTATGACGTAGGTTCCATTCAACATAGGCGTAATCCAGCTAGCACCATAACTCATGCTTCCAGACACATTACTGATGCTTCCGAAGTCGAGGGAGTACAGGATGCCCGACGGATAGTAGACGAATACCCACCAGTAGTACGAGTTGTTCATGTTGAGGTTTGCGACATCCACACTAGCCGAGTTGTTCGTCACATTGGAGAGTGCAACGGTCTCACTCAACACCGTACCACCTCCTCCGCCAATCGTGAAGTAGTTGGTATGACTTGTTACCAGGCTGTTGTTATTGTTGGCGTTCAACAATTGGGAGACCACGGAGTAGTTCCCTACGGTAGTAGGTGCAACCCATGACGCGAAATAGGTCATGTTAGCGCTGCTCGGAGTGAACAGAGCCGAATCATAGTCATGGAGATTATTAGCGCTGTCATAAACCATGACTAGCCAAGTGTAGTTTGCGGTGGTGTCGAGTCTGGTCAGCGTCAAGGTGCATCCACCACTACTCACGTTGCTGGATGTGATTGCCGTGGCGTCGGTCATTACGAAGTAGGTTGTGTAGTTGTCATATTCCACGTGCCAAGTCGATGTTATTCTGGCGTGGATGGTATAGTTTCCATTCACTGTTGGCTTAGTCCAAGTGAAGTTGTATTGGCCATTGATGGTATTTGAGATGGATCTGTATCCGCTAGCGGCGTGGAGGCTACCATCGGGATTGTAGATGTAGCCCCACCAGTAGTATGAGTCGTTTGAATCCAGATTTGCAACATCCACACTCGCCGAAACGTTGGTCACGCTTGAGAGTGAGACGGTCTCATTTCCGGTCGCAGCAGTCACATTTGGGATACCAGAGACTAGGGCAGACAGCATCATCATGGCTGCCATGAAAATTGAGTGGGTGCGATGGGTTCGTTGCTCAGCGTGGGCACTGTTCATGTTGGGGCCATCTACTCGATGCACTTCAAAGTCACCCTTCACATGAAACGCCCTTAAGGGCGGTTTCATGCGTGTTCGTCATACAAAGTGAAAAGGCGCCGTGTGCAGGATTTGAACCTGCGACCTGCGGATTAACAGTCCGCCGCTCCACCAACTAAGCTAACACGGCTTGCGGCCCGCCGACTCAGCCTCCATTCATCAATGAATCGGGCGTTGAATAGCAGTTGGCTGTGGGCTCATACCGCTTCGGTGAACACTAAGGGCGGTAGGCGGAGCGAATCGAGCGATGAGTGGAGCCGGTGGTTCTTGGGTACCCAGCGCTGAGAATTTGGCTAGTGCAGATGCGGTCCTTGCGGCAACCTCCGCCAGCGGCGCAGTCTACCGCAATGGGCTGGGAATGATTGCCAGTGAGAACATCGTCAGCCCTCGTGTTCAGCAGGTCATCACATCAGACCTGCACGGACGATATGCCGAAGGTATGCCCGGAAGACGCTACTATCAGGGATGCGACGACTTCGATACAATCGAGTCTCTCGGCATTGAACTCGCCAAACAGGTATTCAGATGCCGTTTTGCCAACATCCAGTCAACATCTGGTACAGTGTCCAATATTGGCGCACTGAAGGCACTTGCCAAGCCCGGTGACAAGATTACCGCAGTATCCACTGCAGATGGGGGCCATATTTCGCATGCAAGGATGGGTGCAGTAGGCCTGCGAGGGCTTGACTTGACGACATATCCTTGGGATGTTGAGCGCATGGAGCCAGATGTTGATGCGGCCTGCGCAATGATCCGAGAATTACAGCCAACTCTCACATTGGTGGGGCAGTCGGTTTTCCTATTCCCTACTCCATTGCAAGAAATGGCGGATGCCGCCCACGAAGTTGGTGCCACGATGATGTACGACGGCGCACATGTGCTCGGGCTGATTGCCGGCGGTCAATTCCAGGACCCGTTCCGTGAAGGAGCCGATGTGGTAACTGGTTCGTCGCACAAGACCTTCCCCGGCCCGCAAGGTGGATTCTTACTTTCTGATTCAGATGATGAGAAGTTCCAGCGCAAGTTGAACAGCGCTATTTTCCCCGGTGTCTGTTCCTCCTACCACCTGCACCATGTTGCTGGCAAGGTGATTGCTTTGGCCGAGTTTGCTGAGTACGGGGAGGCATATGCTGCTGATACCGTTCGAAATGCTCGCGCCTTTGGCGCGGCTATGGCTGCTGAGGGCTTTGATGTACAGGCAGAAGGGCGTGGATACACCGAGAGCCACCAGATTCTCACCCGCAATGGAGAGACCGACAGCGGTGCTGGAAAGGTGGCGGCCGAGGTGCTTGAGGAGGCCGGAATCATCACCAACATGAACATGCTTCCCGGCGATACCAAAGCGATGACTCCATCGGGATTGAGACTTGGAGTGCAGGAGTTAACTCGGGTAGGCATGGGTGTGCAGGAGATGGAGGAGGTTGCCCGACTTTACGCGCGTGTTCTACTCAAGGAAGAGGACCCTGCTTCTGTTCGAGAGGACGTTTATGCGTTGAAGTCGGAGTTCCAAACCGTGCACTACTGCTTCAACGAAGATTCAGTAACCGGCTACCCTCTTTGAATAGTATTCACCAGATGAAGAAGAAGTTAACATTAACAACCAACAATTACTGCACAAAACTATGTGGAAGAATTGGTTTGCCATATTTGTCGCATTACACTTAATGATATTTTCATCTGGATGCATTGACGAATTCCCTGACAAGAGATGGGGAGGCGAATTCTATAATGAAGCATATGAACATCAGGTGTTGGATAGTGGGGCGTATGACGATAATGTCTCAGTATACTTTGAAATTGACGCCCTTAACAATTACAGTTACGGAGTAAATATGTATGCAATCACACATGCTAATTATAATGATTTTATTTCATGTGATCCTTTCATTTATGTTGAAGAATTGTCTTGGCTCAATTCGACTGGAGATTCAGGGACGCACGATTTTTCCACAGATGTTAATGGCATGGAAACAGTCTATATTGTAGTGGATAATCATCATTGTGATGAAGATAATACTGAGATTCAAGATGTATCAGTCTATTATGAAATCACTTGGCATACCAATTCATCTTCATGATGAGCAATGGGTTTCTAGACTAGAGGATGCCGATAATTCGGCTGTAAACCTCGACTTCATCCTCAGTGATGGTCAATGAGCCCTGAACTGCGGCGGTATGCTCATCGCTCAATGGCTCGCGGTGATAAACGGTAATCCACGATTCACCTTCATCAACTTCTGAACCGACATGAGCGTCTAGCACGAAGCCGACACCGTGGTCGATATCATCTCCCAGTTCACTTCGCCCTCCGCCGAGTTCGAGTACAACAGTGCCAAGCGCCATCGCGTCGATATCGGCGACATGCCCACTCACAGCAGCATGGAATTCAGTGGTTTGCAGAGTCTCATCTAGCAGTCCGAGAGCCAACAGTAGACTGTGCTCGGAGGCGAAGACTTCAGCAGCAACCCCCTGAGCAATGCACATCTGCTCAAATCGGGCGAGTGCGCTGCCGTCGTGCAGTGAATCAAGAATCATCACTGCGCCTGCATTCGGCGAGTGTGCCAATCCTGTTGCGGCAAGCAGAATCCCTCCCTGCACGCATACCAGTTCCTCAAGGTCAGCGGGTCCGCACCCACGCAGTGTCTCGATAGATTCGAGAACCTCCAATGCGTTTCCAGCGGAGAATCCAAGGGGGGTATTCATCTCGGTAAGCATCACCGTTGTGTGGATTCCAAGTCCATCCCCGGTGCTGACAATACTGTTAGCAAGTTGGCGAGCCATATCCTCATCGCGCATGAAGGTCGCTTTGCCGACCTTGATGTCCATCACCAGTGCAGCCAGTCCCTCTGCCGCCTTCTTTGAGAGAATCGAGCCGGTGATTAGTGGTGTAGAGGCGATGAGGCCGGTTACGTCACGAATAGCATACATCCGCTTGTCAGCCGGTGCAAAGTCTTCGGATTGTCCCGCAATCATGCATCCGATTTCCGCGACTTGGTTCTGTGCTGCTTCCGGAGTGAGTGCCACGTCGTATCCAGGCAGAGATTCGAGTTTGTCGAGAGTGCCTCCTGTGTGAGCAAGGCCCCTGCCTGCAATCATTGGACATTTCAGACCGCAGGCAGCCAGAGCAGGTGCCAGCGGCAACGACACCTTGTCACCGATTCCACCAGTGCTATGCTTGTCCACTACCAGATGATTCCATTGTTGCGGCCATTGCAGAACGACACCAGAATGCAGCATTGCGTCGGTGAGAGCAACGGTATCCTCGCTGGAGAGTCCATTGTCAAACACATTACGCATCCAACTCTCTACTTCGTCATCGGAAAGTGAGCCGTCGACGACACCATCGACGAAGTTCTGAATCTCAGTCATCGTCAATCAGCCCGATTTCCACTAGGCGCTGATGCAGGTAATCACCGGCGCTGATGCTCGGGTAATTCGCCTCGCCACCGGTTCTCTCAATGAACTCAGGGCGCGGAGTCAAATCAACATCATCACGGGGATGAGTGAATAATGGCATCGAATATCGGTCGCTAGTAGCATCTGGTGGATTGATTACGCGGTGAGTAACTGCCTTGAACAGACCATTGGTCAGATTCTGCAGCATATCACCTGAATCGACGATGATGTGCTCATGATTGCCTTCGACCTTAATCCATTCACCGTCGTGGTCCATCACTTCCAGGCCACCTGCTGTAGCCCCAACTAGTAGCGTGATGAAGTTGATATCCTCGTGCTGTGCGCTGCGAACAGCTCCTTCCGCAATATCTTCACCAATCGCAGGATAATGCAACACTCGCAAAATCGTATTGCCATCAACAGCCATGTTTGGTAGCCAGTCAGGTCCTTTGCCAAGATAGATAGAACAGACTTCGAGCAGGGTGCGAGATAGTTCCTCCATCTGGATGTACAACCCATCGATTACCGGTCCAAATTCGGGACAGTCATCGTCAGGCCAGATGTTTTTGGGGTAGATTGCCTTCAATTCGTGACCGTCAGGCAGTGTACGGCCGGTTTGCCAGAACTCCTTCAGGTCAGGTGCGGGATTATCCTTGGCGTGTTCAATGCCAAAAGGGACATATCCGCGCTGATTTCCGGATTGATTAGAGCGCATTTTGGTATTATCATCTCGATTAAAGAAATCTTCACTGATTGAATATGCCCCATCAATGTCCGAAAGTGGGATTCCATGACCGGATAAAGCGAAGAAGCCGATATCTTCGAGAGCCTCGCCCAT
>CAZYIX010000023.1:0-11070 GCA_964647665.1 uncultured Candidatus Poseidoniales archaeon | reverse complement strand
ACAGCCAAGGCCTCTCTACTGGCCTCATCACCATGCGTATATTCACGCAGGTCAATGGTCGGAATAGACTCACGTGCCATGCAATCCCCGATGCGGTGGGTGAGGTGCTGCAAAAAGAACCCTTCGCGAAACAAAACAGACTGTATCAGCGTTGCTCTTTGTCATAATGTTCGCGCAGTTGCTCGACGCTCCAGCCCGCTGCAATCGATTCCTGCACCTGTTTGGGTGACCAGCCGGGGAAGTCGTATCCATCTAACTTCGGAGCACCGAAAGAGCCGTCGTCCTTGCCTTCGGTCAATTCTCGCACATCACTATCTGCATTTGGTCCAACACTGGTTCCATCTAGAATCACTGCGCCGGTAGGTGGTGTGGATGATTCCTCCGAATCAATTGAAGGTTGTTCGGGCTGTTGCCCCCCCTCTTCCCAAGCGTGCTCGGAGAGGTCGAATGACGTATCGTCAACCAATACAGTTCCTGCTGAAGCGCGCCTACGGCTGAGCACTAACATCGTGGCAGCCCCAGCCAGCATCAAGGCTGTGATAGCCATCATCACCAACAGGACTTGTGCCCAGAATGAATCGAGTGCATTATCCCGGAACGGTCCAGTATCGTCTTCTCCGCCGCTATCGTTGTTACCATCATCTCCACCGCCATTTCCCGTTCCAGACAAATCGGCTCCGCAATTGGTTTGCTCACCATCATTCACTCCATCGCCATCGGCATCTGACAAGATGATTGCAGTCATCAGGTTGACGCCGATATATCCGGCCCAAGCGGCTTCCAGTCCGTCGATGATGCAATCGTCATCGGTGTCTTCATCGAATGGGTTTCCGCCACCTTCGAATTCACGAAGGTTGGTGAGTCCATCCGCATCCGGGTCGAGGTTGGCCTCGGTTTCTGGAGAACCCGCAATTACCGACCAAGTGCGGTTTGTTCCAAAGTCAATCTCCCACCAATCTGGCATTCCATCGCCATCGGTGTCGGTGGAATCATCGAGCCTAATCCAGTCTTCATTCCATGATTGCTGGAATTGTGACGCTAGTCCTGCGTGCTGAATGATGATACCCATCTCACGGTTGCGCAGGGCAGAGTTACTTCCCCAGTTGATACTGCTAATGAGAGTGTACTCTCCATCGACAATCGCGCCCTTATTGTGCAACTTTGTGATGTTGCTGCTTGGAGACATAATAATCGCAGTGACATCGAGGCCCTGCGTCATATTCAATTGATGATTGAAGTAATTTACAGTTTCTCGAATATCGTCATCTTCGAAAACATAGTAGCCGTTGATAATCAATCTGACCTTCACTCCGCGCTCATCTGCTGCTCTCTCCACCGCATCGATGAGAGGGTTGTCTCCGTAGCCCCAATGCCAGCCGAGATCGAAGTACTGCAAGGAGAGGTCGAGGCTGTCTTCAGCCTGGTCAATCATCCAGATCAATCCCTCGATACAATCGTCGGGGCATGTGAGAATTCTGCCAGAGAAAGCTCCGGTTTCTGTGACTGGGGGCTGTAGAGGGGCCGAGTAGGCCGTTGAGGCCGACCCTGCTGTCCATCCAGTAGGTCGCCCAAGGGTTGGGTGCAGGTCATCCTGCGCAATGATATGGTTGCGGTCAGTTGATTCGTCCCACAGCATTCGTGACAAAACTAGGTCTGCAACATCCTCACTGTCGATGATAATGCCCCAATCACGATTGCCCATGTCCACATCTAGCGGGAACGTCGACCGCTTCAGGTTACCAGAATCGATCCATACTGAATTGCCATCTGCGACAGCGACCTTGGAGTGAATATAGCGATATGGAGATTGAGCAGCATCCGCTCCTTCAGGTTCAACCATCCACAATACTTCGCATCCTGCTGCGCTCAATTCGCTGGCCCAGCCACGCTGGTCGTCCATCGAACTGGTTTCTCCTAGAATGCCGCCTTCAAGCAGAATTGTGCATTCTACTCCGCGCTGAACTGCGCTGGCCAAAGCTGAGTGTACCTCAGGTGAACTGAATTGGTATACGTGCACGTGTATGGTTTCTTGCGCTTGTCCAATCCAAGAGACCAGTTGGTGCAGCCCACCTTCTGGAGAGATCAATGGGGTGAGCGAACCCGTGCTTGTGAATATACCATCATCACAGAATAGACTCGCTCCTAGTCTTAGCCATCGTATCGACCAATCGGCTGCTGTGTCGGTGTCTGGCAACGAGCCGCAGCCGTCTCCACGCATCAGAATAAGTCCCGAGAAATCAGTCGGCGGTAATTCCAGCGAACCACCAATCCAGCCCTGTACATCAGCATCTCCAGAAGCATAGACGAATGCATCGACGATGGTGCCATCAGGTGCGACCAATTGTAGCGAGCCGCCTGAATTCACCAACCATGGTGCATTTCCATCAAACACGATATCGCCATCCATCGCCACAATAGCACCGTCTTCCAGTAGGTTTTCTGGGTCTGGGGAGAATACAATCGACTCGCCGGGCTGCATTGTTACAGTGCCAAAGGTCGAATTCCATGCGCCCGCTGTGCGCATGCGTGCGATGCGCCAACCAGCCATGTCAACGAAGGTATCACCGACGTTGGTCAATTCGAACCAATCATTGTCTCTGCCGGTAATCTCTCCCGGCATCAGCCGAGTGAATTTTACTGTCATACTGCCATCATAGGTTTGTGGCACCGGATTCTCTTCGCCGGGCGATGGCCACATGGTTTCTGTGGTATCTCCCGCATCATCATCGGGCTCAAGTGATACGCAATCCGATGATTCGCTCCAAGATAGAGTCTGAACGATGTCACGGTTTGGAGTAAGTAGATTGACAGTTTCACCGAAATTTGATAGCACGCTATCATCAATCAGCACTACCGCATACTCACCTGTATCCAACACTGTGCTGTCATCACTACGATTCCACATCCGGTCATGGCGCACAGCCACACTGTAGCCATCATCATCGGCTACCATCCAGCGAGACAGGTTGACTGAACCAGTACCATTGTAGTGCAACTCCACCCATTCTGTGGTCAGCCCATCTTCATCCTCCGAGCATTGTGGCATCAACTCGGTGATTTCCACATCCTCCGGACCGGTGTACGGATTGTCAAATGCTGGGTTCGCCGTTCCCGGGGTTGGCCACGGAGCCATTACCCAAGGGTCAGAATCAGACGAGTTGGCAACCAAAGACATCCCCGGAGATGAGAAGTCCCAAACTACCGTGTGAACTACTTCACCCAGCGGGTTCTCCAGTTTCAGAGTTCCATATGAGTTGGTCATCCAGATGTTGCTAGCAGAAGACAGATGGACAACGTAGCGGTCATTTGGATTCAGTTGGTGTGCGGGCAAGGTCAGTCTTGAAGAAGTTGCAATACTCCAACCCGCTAGTTCCACAGTATCATTGCCGATGTTGACAATCTCGACCCATTCATCAAACGGCTCAGGCTGCGAGTCGTTGCCTGAGGGATTAGGTAGAATCTCCGAGATACGCAGTTCAGCATCCTCAATCACCCCACCGCTCTCTTGGCCGGGATTGGCCTCGCCGGGAGTGATGTATTCGCAGTACAGCCAAGGGCCATGCACCATTTCGTAGTCTGAGGGGCAAATCGAATTATTCTCCTGCATCGAGCCTGTCCACTGGATGAATTGGCGCACGTCGCCATTGTTGTCAACTAGCGCGAGCGAGTCGTAGGTGTCGAGAAGATATCCGCTGAGATTGTGCAATTCGAGCATTCTGAACTGACCTTCACCGAGCCAAGGCCATCCTTGACCCTGTCCACCTTGAGAATCACCAACAGCACAATCAGTAAGGGTGGAGCAGTCAAGTGGAATCTCCACCCCAGTTCCAGTCATGATATGGTAGTTGGTCAGTAGCGTTGAGCCGGCTTGACCATCGTCAACTGCTGGCATGTGTATCTCAATCCACTCGCCATCGGGTGCAGGGGACGAATCGTTGGTAGAATTGACCATGACCTCGTTAATCTGCCAATCGTCAGGGAAAATACCAGCAATAGGGTTCAGTGCTGCGGGTGTTGGCCACATCGAGGTTGCAAGCAAATCCTGATTGTCACCCCAATCCGGCATTCCACCGGTTGAATTAGCGTACGAATGTCCTGGCTTTGTTGGGCCAGCGTATGACACCTCATGAGTGATATCGCCATTCGGCATGATGAGTTGGACCGTTTCCTGCCCCGCACCGTTGTTGAGCAGTCCATAGGTGCGGGTGCCGTTTACCGCGACGATTCGATGTTGACCCGGAGCGATGATGGTGCTATCGAGGAATCCTACCAGATATGTCTCATTCACCACCATTTCGTTGCCAGCCGCATCTTTCACCGACCAACCAGTCAGGTCAACAGCAGCACTGCCAACGTTGGCAATTTCTACCCATTCACCACCGGGCCAGGTTTCGTTATCCGCTGTCCAATAGGGGTCTGGCAATACCTCGGTGATTCGTAGGTCACTCTGAGTGTAAGTAGGGCCAGTACCGGTGCCACTGTTGGCTGAGCCGGGAGTGTTTGAGGCGGAATCAACGTAGTCGTCAGTCGCAGATGCACCGGGAATCTTGCTGATATCTGAGGAAGCGGTGCCTGTGGTGACGGTGTGGACTACCATAGAAAAGTCATCTTTCAAGTCGAGGGTTTCTCCTGCATTATTAATTTTCAAGGTGCCTTGATTATTCTCAGCGATAATTGCGTAGTCGCCTGCCGGAAGAACGTATGGAACGGCTAGATTGGCGAAATCAACCCAAGTGTTGCTGTCGATATTGTGCTTCCATCCACCTGCATCCTCAAACAGCCAGCCTTGCAGATTCATATCGGTAGTGCCACTATTGTACAATTCAACCCATTCTCCAGCTGGGTAGTTGCCTGTATCAGAACCCGCGGGGTCGGGCATCAATTCATTGATACAGACTGTCGAGGTACAAGCCGTGGAGCGAGCACCGCTCGCTTCGACGCTGTTCGCCAAAGGCGTAAGCGGCATTGCGAGCATCAGCAATACTAAAACAAACGCAAGTTGATTTCGCCGCATCCTCCTCACCACAGGGCTATGCCCTGCACTCGCGCGTGAGGCGGCATTGTCCTTAGTAACTCCCATCACGATACTGCTCAGATAAAGCCGAATCCATCCAATTTCTGAGCAAAGGTGTAGATCATGATTGGCACCAGAATAATACCCATGCCGTGACTTCTGCGGATCCCTATGCGTGGTGGCATCAGCCCCATCGCGGTGCCTACAATCAGCACCCCCATTCCAATCCAACCGGTAGACAACCATACTAGCACGGAGACGAACCCAACCACTCCCATCACCAAGGTGCGCAGTGGAATTAGTTCGTGGAGTTTCAGCATGCCTTTGCCGACCTTGATCATCACTGGTACTGCGAATAGCCCGGCACCGATGGTTACTGCCATCAATCGGATAAAGTCGGCTGGAGGCTCGACACCGGTCCACTGGTCTATTGGATACATCATGTTCAGGGCTAGAGCTGCGCCCGAGCGAGGGCGCAGCACAAGATAGAGGAAAGCGAGAACCATCACGGTGACCGCGGTATTCGTGCTAGAAAGAATTGCAATGACCTCAAGGTCTTGCTCGCGCGTTTGTGCTTCTAGGTCAAGGTCAGGGCTGACTGCCTTGACCTTCCTCGCTTCGTCCAATAGCGCGGAATCTGTTGCTGAAATCTCCGACACCGACGCAGCCATTCCATCACCGATGACGGTAATTGGCGCACCAACCACCTCATTCCACGGGTCATCACTTTGGCTGTCTTGCGTCACATCACCCATCACCACAGAGTCCTGAATTGTGATATTCTGAATCACTGTCGTCACTCCGTCACCTATTGCAGGTTCCGCCAATTCTGCTACCGGCCCCACCTCGGTTCCGATACCATGCATGACTGCGGTTTCTGCGCGGTATTCGGCAATTCTCGCCTGCGCTTCTGGATGCATCATGCCCCCGGGACCGTATTCAAAATCAGCCGGAATATAATTCGGGTCAGTCAATCTACCCCAGAAATTCCTCACGCTCATCACAACAACGGTTGCTTGTGCAGCAGTCATCCCCGGAAGAATAGCCATCACAGATGCACAGATTGAGGAGAGGAAGCAGGGAACGAGCAGCGGTCTCCATGGCGGAAGCTCCCAATTCGGTTCCTGGGGAGGCATCTCAGAGGTTGTCACGTAGATGTCAATCAGGTTGGCGATTCCGAATAATCCGGCGAGAGCAGGCATCAACAGTGTGGCGCTTGGCATTCCGACTGGAGAGCGTCCGGGCAGGGTGAAAACAGCCCAGCCATAGAATCCAGCCAACAGGAAGAAGCAGGCCGCAACCAGCATTCCTGCTATGCGTGAGTTATCGGTAAGACGTAGGTCAATAGCCTCCCATCGGCGTTGAATACGCCATTTACCCAGAGGAATTGAAAATTCTATGGCCTTTGGAAGTGGAATCCATGCCCATTTGGTCAGCCATTGCGTCCAACGTGGCCAGCCGAGCCGAGTAGTTTCAGTAACGATGAGGAAGGCCGAGATAGCTAGTAGCAGCCAAGGCAGGAAATCTCGGCTAGTTTCATACAAACCGAGGCCGGGATTCTCGCCGAAGATGAAGCGCGCGAAAAGTAGCAGAGTCACAGACAGCAGCAGCCCGAGTTGGCTACCGCGCGCAGAATATGCCACACCTTGCGCTGCATGTCCTGAAATCAACATCCGATGACCGGGAAGCAACGCGAGTGCGGTATCGCCATCGGGGGCTCCGAGCAGTGCAGAGGGAATGTAATTCAGGAAAGTGTGAACGGTACCCATCGCTACGATGATGGCTGCGACTGACGACAAGGGTATGCCGATTCCAACCGCTAGAGGAGACAGGCTCAGAGCGATGAGAGCGACGTTGTTGACGTGAAAACCGGGTATCAGTCCGGTCATACACCCTAGGAAAATACCAATGAAAAATGAACCGAGCAGCCAAGCCCAATCGATTAGAAAAGTTTCCAAAGCCATTCACATACCCCGATGATAGCCCTCAAGTCAATAGCAAACAAAGGCCAACACCCGGCGCAGCAGAGTTGCCCACAGACATCAATCGCCCAGTCCAAATCATCGGAGTTGTACTATTGCCCTGAATCTGCAGTGCCGTTCCAAGTGTATCATCAAGACAGATTCGCGGCATTGTTGTATTGTCCGCAGAATTGCCGGATTGAACTAACCACAGAGCACTGTCGCTCTGGTTGGCAATGCCTGCGACGTTGACTCGTACTCCAACCTGCCAAGTCCAGTCATCCCAACCGCCACCCCATGCGAAGTCCTCAGCGGGAGGAATCGCACTGCCAACGTTGTAGGTTTGGTTGACATGCAGCACAAGTCTGCCTTCATCAGCCTCCCACATCACAACCGCGGACATGTTGAGGTAAGCAGCCTTCTCAATCCATTCTCCACGTGGTCCGGGTAGTTGGAAGCGGATGGTGGTAGAACGTGAGAAGTAATCAGGTCCGTCACCGAGATATCCCTTGTCGTAATCAGGTGAAATCGACCCGGTTGTCCATCCTTGCACGAAGACGTCTTTGCCATCCCATCCCAATGGGTCTGCAGTAATTGCACTCAGCAAGGTGAACTGGCCTGAAATGACTCCACCGGGGTCAGTCTCTCCCTCTCCAGATGCGCTTGCGGCTGTGGCATCAAGGCAAATTTGCGCTCGACCTTCACTCCAGATTAGACGACCGGTAATCTCGATTGATGAAAGTGTGAAGTTCTCATCTGCTAAGTGAGTCGATGACGGCATCAGGCAAATTCGGCCGACTGCGGCCCCGCTTGGGGCAATTATCCACCAACCCTCATCATCTTGAGTAGGAGTACCCGGAACTATGACCAATTTGCCGATATCATACGACCACGACTCAGCGGTGAATGCCCAATTCAATCGTTTCGCACCGGCTTCAACGAGGATTTCAATCGTAGTTGCATGCGAGACCAAATGCCAGCGGTAGGAGCGTTCGTCAAACTGGACCCAGCCGGTGACGTTCACCTTAGTGCCGGCTTCATGCCATCCATCGACCCTTCCTTGCACCTGCACATACAGAGTGTGGTCAGCGTCGATGTAATTCGGATTATCTTGCAGATAAAACGACTGGTAGGTGATGTTAGGTTGTAGGGCATCGCCGATGTATCCTGTAATGCTGATTGATTTACCCTCGTAGATTGAGGGGTCATGGCTGATGCCGGTTAGATTGACTGGCATCGGGGTGTAATCTGCTCCGGGTTCAACGAATATCGCTCCCATCCCTTTGGAATTTATCCAAATCTTACCATTGTATTGCACAACCTCTCCTTCGACGGTGATGGTAGTGCCAATCGGTGGGACGTCTGTGGTATCGTACCATCTCACTTTCACTACATCCGCATCGTCTTCTACCTGCAAATCTACCCGGTCGCTACCGTCTGAGTAAGGGTCGCGGACCCAAGAAATCAGCGTTCCTTTGATTTTTACAGTCTCTGAAAGGTGCTCGTGAATCTCTGAAATTTCGATTCGGTCAGGTTCGCGCACTACAGCGTAGAAGTTCAAAGTCGACACCAGCAGAATTGACAGGAAGAACGCCGCCCACATCTTCGCCATATGCGGCCGACCCTTTCGGTCGGGCATCAAGGTTACCGCTGCATCTTGCTCCTTTCGCCGGTGGTCTGATTAGACACTTCGCCTGCCTAGAGCACATGGAGGAGAGCCGACGCTGGCTGACAGTTTTGTTAGCCATCCTGATGTTGTTGGGCGGTTTGAACAGTGGCGTAATGGCCCAAGAAGGTGATTCAAGCGATGAGTCCGGTTCCTCAGAAGGCGAAGATGAGCAACAAAACCAGACTTCTAATCAAACAGTCCTAGACATTACTGCTACAGTACCGACATGGCGGGTCGGTGATACCTGGACATACAATGTCGCCATCGATGCAAGGAGCATGGTAGAAGATGCCGACGACCTTGAAGGCGCCTCGCTTGAAATCATGACTGGCACTGCAAGCATGACCGTTGGAGCGGTTACAATGTTTGATGATAATGGCAAGATGGTACCGGCATACAGAATTGACCTCGAAGCAACCGGTGAAGGTGATGGAACCTTCCCTGACCCCTTCATCGGAGTGCTGGCCAGTGGTCAGTTGGTTGGCATTATCTCCGAGACACAATGGCTGCGCGTGAGTGATTTTGCATTAATTGAGAGAACACAGACCATTGACCTTAATTTCCGCTTCATCGGATTTACAATTGACGTGGCCGCATTCACTCATGCCCACTATTACAATCCAGCACAGGAATTCTACGACTTCCCGCTCGCACGTAACGACTCATGGGTGACTGTGACCAACCACAGTCAGGAGTATCAGGGTGATAGTGGCCCTGTAGATTTTGACGACGGTAACTTGTACGATGAGATGATTTTGAAGAGCGCAGTCACCGGCACTGGTGTTGGCCCACACGCCTATTCCGGATGCGAGGATAACACGAATGTTACTGCTAACTACACCGATGGTGGAGTGCTCGAATACCGTTGGTGGTGCCCAGCGGTGAACAATTTCGTATTTTGGTGGACTGATGACGCGTTATTAGATGGCGCCGATGGAACATTTTCGCTGACAGGGTACTTTCCGGCTGCCGCTCCAGCCCTCACTGTCGAGACTTGGGTAGTCAACCGAAGCGTGCCACTGAACTCCAATGTGACCGTACAAGTAAACATCAGCGGGGGAGATGGTAATATGGTGAGGGGGGAATTATGGATGCTCGGCCAATCTTGGTCATTCAACACCACTGAATACAGCCTCAATTTGACGATTGCATCTGGCAATTTAATGGATGATTCTCCCGCCGCGACCGATTGGGCAACCCATGGAATCGTCGTTTGTCTGAACGGGACAAATGTTGCTGCGATGGAATGCGATGTTGACACACTTACAATTGAGGGCAGTGCTACTGGACAATTGTTACGCGAGCGAACGGTTTTGCGCATGTTGCCACTAGCTGAAGTGGGTCTATGGGCCACCAATCATCTGGCGGTAACAATTCGATTCTAGTCACGTCTTGCTAGCATAGCGGCCACCATGGTGATTCCTAATCCTGCGATTAGAGTCGGGGCTGGCAGCCCCCAGTTGCTGCTGACGGTTTCTTCATGAGTTTCCTCAGCGTGATAGGAGTGGTCAGCGAGAATTGCTGAAAGCAACAGTGTAGCGCCGGAGTAACGCTCAGTCTTGACTAGATATCCGCGTTCATCGTACCAACTGGTTTCTGTTTCCTCCTCGCCTACAACCTGCTGCTCGACTACCACAGTCTCCCAGACTTCATCGAGCAGTGGACCGGTCAGAACATCGGCCTCCATACTGACGTTGACAGTGAGCACTCTGCTCAGGGATTGATCGTATCCAGTTAGGTTCCACAGTCCTGAATTAGTTCGGTGTTTGACAGTGATATTCCGATCAATTTCTTCGGTGAATGACCACGAATCTCCGACGGTGAATACCTCTGGCCACACCGCATTTCGGTAGATGAACTCAGTTCGGATAGTTTCCATCTCAAGATGATTATCCTCCCCCCCTCCACTGAACCATGAATCGACTCTGATTGTCTCGACTCGTTTGCTGAATCTGCTTGGCAGTTTCGGTGTCCAAACCTCAAGAGTCGATGAGAAGTTGACGGTCATGGTGTCATTATCATAATCAGTGGAGCCTACTGTGAAATCTGCGGACATGTTCATCCAATAGGTAGTCTCACTCAATGAGCAATCCTTGTCATCTCCACCGAGTTGAATTGATTCGCCCTCAAGCCATTCAATGCGCATATCTTCTGATGTGTCGATACTGAAATGGTCAAATCCCTCGGTTTGGTTGGTGTAATCGTCCTGCAACTCGGAGAATACACCTGCTGTCCAACCGTCGTACTCAAACCAATCACCATCTCGGTATGACGGTGTTTGAACTGAACGTGGTTCAGAAGCTGCAACCGATGCTATGCTTGTGATGAACATGCAGGCAAGGCCAATCGAGAGTAGCCATCGTCGCATGAACTGCGACGGGACTATGCAGACCTTCAATGCGCCGCTACCGGGTCTGAATTCAGCA
>CAZYIX010000022.1:0-31483 GCA_964647665.1 uncultured Candidatus Poseidoniales archaeon | reverse complement strand
GGGAGCAGGTGGCAGAGTCGATGCGACCGGGTCGGGTAAGCGAGACCACAAGGACTTCGCACTGTGGAAGTTCGCTCCTTCAGACGAACCTCATTGGGACTCACCTTGGGGGATAGGAAGGCCGGGGTGGCATATCGAGTGCAGCGCGATGTCGCTGAAACATTTTGGAGAGCAATTTGACATTCATGGTGGCGGTCACGACCTTAGATTCCCCCATCATGAGGCAGAGATATTCCAGTCTGAGTGCTGCACTGGAACCAGTCCGGTAGTTGGCTTTTGGATGCACAACGGCTTCGTAAATGTAGACGGTGAAAAGATGAGCAAGTCGCTCGGAAACTTCTGGACTGTAGCTGATGCATTGAAAAAATACCAGCCACTTGTACTCAGACACGCACTGCTCAATGCACACTATCGTTCGCCGATTGATATGACCGAACAACTGCTTGAAGATGCAAAACGGCATCATGTGAAGTTGGTCGAAGCCTACGGAACTGCGCTGATTGTGCTTCATCAAGCGGCGAAGGCGGCGTCAACCGGACCGGTTGGCGTTCTGAATCTGCCCGCGCTACCTGAGGCTGACATTGAGAGCGAACAGATGCTACCTGCAAAACTTGCTCTGCTAGAGAAGTTAGCCGAGGAGGCTGCCATCGCTTTGGATGATGACTTCAACAGTAGACAGGCATTGGCCAAGGTCAGTAACGGTGCACGCATCATTCCACAGATATTGGCGTCTGAGGAAATTGACGAAGATGATACTGCCGCTTTCGCAGACTATGCGGTCAATTGGCTTGAGGAAATTGCAGGTGCCGCACTAGGCCTGCTACCTTCACCCGAATTGGCACAAGCCGCCGTCGATCCCGACCTCGACCCTGCTCGACAAGCGATAAGTGGCAAAGTCGAGGCGCTGCTCGCACGACGTGCGATTGCGCGCGGAGCAAAGGATTGGGAGAGCGCAGATGAAATCCGCAATGAATTAGCCGCTATGGGCGTAAGCGTGCAAGACACACCAGACGGTGTCAAATGGACCATCGATTGAGTCAATCTTTCGGTTTGTTACCGGTTGCAAGCAGCACAGCGATTACAATCACGCTTGCCAAGATTATCAAACCGGTGAAAGCAACTCCGGCAACAACCAATGACGAGAACGATGATTTTGAATCTCGCCCGACATCAGTAGAGCCCGGTCCAGGCTCGGGTTCAGGCTCGGATTCAGGATAAGCACACGTGCCGTCATCCTCTGTTGCTGTGGAATCATAATTCAATGCAACACCGTCAGTGCAGCCACGGACAGGGTCTGGACCGGGTTCTGTTATTGGATTGGTGTAATCACGATGGTCAGCATCACGATGACCGGTAGATGGGTCAACTTTGACGTTGTAATATGCCTCCCAAATGTCGATGGTACCAATCTCATTGAAGTCAGAACTGCCGTTGAGCGATTCGAAGTAGCGAGCATCACCCCAAGTCCACAACGGGTCAAGACCCACTGAGTCAAGATTCGGCCACTTGTCGTCAGCCCACACCTGGAATTCAGCGAAGGACATATCTTCAGCAGCACCGAAATTGTCGTACATATCTGCCTGATTGAACTGCAAAGCCATCTCCATTGAGGTAGATATTTCGGCCCAGGTATCTTCACCATCATCTACACCGATGAAGGTGATATCAATTGCCTTTGAGATGCCATTCCACTGCACCACTTCCTTGTCATCGCCATTCAGCGCGGTCATCAAATCCACATCACCATAAATCGGCAAGCCGCCAACAATTGTCAGCATGACATCGGGGTCAATCGCCTCGATTAGGTTGCGATATGGGTCGGCGTGGAACGAATCGATGACGACAAGGTCGGCGGCAAGACCCGGCGTTATTCTGCCGACATCATCCTGCCAGTTCATACCGTCAGCAGGATTGGTGGTCACCATCTGCACCTGCTCAAAATCGGTGAAGATGTCACCGTAACGATTGCTGTCGAGCCAATCGGCGATCTTCAATTCGTGCAGCGGCGATTTTGTACCGGATGGAGACCAATCGGGGGCAAGAGAAATCATCACGCCAGCAGCGTGAGCCGCTGCAACATTGGCCGTTTGTCCATATAGCAGCAGATTTGAGGTCGGCGACCAGACTAGGCTGGCACCAACTGATGCCATAGCCTCATACTCAGCGGCGCCCAAAGGCACTCCGTGTACCAACATCAGTTCGCCTACCAACAAATCATTCTGCTGTAAAATATTAAATTCAGCAAGACTGCTTCCATCTGTGCCTTCTGACAGATGCAGGAACCAAGCGTCAAGTGAACCTGAGGCATTGCCATTCTTGATGTGATTTCCAACATAATCAGATTCCAACTCAGTAACCTTGGTATGCATGTTGTCACGACCAAAGTTGTAGTGTTCCACGTTACGCGCCAGCACCCAAGTATAGGCAGAATCATCCGAGGTAGGATTTCCTTGAACTGCGGTTGTTCCACCAACGATTGACTTCATCTCAGCATATTTGATGGCCTCAATCTCAAGGTTCCAATAAGAACCGGATGAGAGCAAGGTCTTGGGCCAAGTTACTTCAGGTTTGTAGTCGGGGTGGTTCTTCCATTGGTAGCGATTGGTGTAGCCGTTCTCAAGATGTGGCTCCATCTGCCAAATTGGCACAGCGTTGTAGTGAATGTGATTGTGCGAATCGATAAGCCCGGGATAAATTGAACCGCCAGTGTCCACCACTTGAGCGTCCGGTGCCATGGTTCGCACATATGCGGGGGTTTCTCCGCCGTTTGCTGAACGGTCCCAAATGGCGGCAATGAGGCCGTCAAGAATCAACACGCCGCCATCTTCGATGACAGCGTTCTCAGAAGTCATAGGAACTACCCGGCCCGTGAGGATGTAAGCACCTTCGTGCCGGGTTTCGCTCAAGGTGAAGCACAACTCACCACCACTTGGCGAAGTCCAGTTTGCCGGCTCATCAACACCGGGAGAAGGGTCTCCCCACTTGGGGAAAGAGCCGTTGTCAGCGAGTTGGTAAGGGGTATCCCACCACGAGTCCTCACCCGGGTAGGACATCTGATGGATTACGTCGCCCCAAGAGTTGGACAATGTGACTGAGTCGCCGTCCCAATAATCCAATTCGATTTTGGTGTTCTCACGGAAGAAAACCATGCGTTGGTCAGGTCCCAGTGTGCTATTCCATCCCACCATGCATGGTGCAGAGCCACCACCTGCAACATCGTCGATACGCCAATTGGAAACGTCAACCGATGCGCTAGTCGGATTCCAGATCTCGATGTACTGGTCTGAAAAAGAACCAATGTCGCCGTCGCCATTCCAGTCAGTGCCGTTGTATTCCTCACTGCTAGCGCTGACCAGCACTTCGGAAATCACCACATGAGTTGGTGGCCATGTCCATTCTGCGTTACGGGCTTCATCCCCGGCTCCAACAGTAAGCGGAGCGGTGGACAATATCAGCAGAACACAAATCGCGAGAGGGGAGAGACGGCTTCGCATTAACCGGCGCTTTCACCGCACCACGATAATACCGACCCTGAGCGGATTCAGCAATCTAATTGAGCGTGATGGCCCCTAAAGGGTCATCACGTATTCGGCAATGAGAAATATGCAAGCGTTCAGCGGCAGGATACATGATGGGAATCATTGCGACTCGATTCGGTATATCCGGCCGTGCTATGCAGGTCACTCTCGTAGCGTTCATCGTACTCAGCCAACTGATGGCTGGCTGCTTCGGCGGCGATGAAAAGAAAAACACTACGAGACTGCCATGGGATACTGGAATGTCATACATTGACGACCCAATTGGCCACTTCGATGCCCGACCATTCGACGTTGCCGACCCTATCGACCTCAACCTCTCTCGTGGCCAATGGGATGCAGCATCTGAATCTTGGATGAATCGCGAACTGTTTGGCAACGCCTCTTGGGCAGTGTTCGGCAACGAGCAGGGTGGCAACTGCTGCGAACACTATCTTGCCGCAACCAAGGAAGGCTGGATTCTCAACTTCGGAGGGGAATACCCGACTTGGAGTGAGGATAGAGGACATACGTGGCAAGAATGGCAGCCGACAATATTCTCACAGATTGGCTGCCACCTGCCTAAACCAACCGTCCCCGGACAAGAGGGACTGGGTGAGGGAAGCATCGTGCAGGCGACCAACGGTGACCTGATTGCAATGGGCTGGTTCCCCTACCCAAGCAGCAGCGGAGCTGACCAATACTACGCATTCTTCTATGACGCCGATGACGAGGAGTGGAGTTGGTGCTACAATCGAACTCCTGAGCCATTCTACGATAGGTCTTGGCAGGTTGAGGTGGTTGGACCTATCAACAGTATCTACGGCTCAGGCGATTGGGCAAGTCTAGTCATCAGCAACTTTTGGCATCAAGTGGCAAACCGCGGAGGACAAATCTCGGTGGACGGATTGAATTACAACAATTTCGAGTTCCCCGACCGCGATGCGAATCTTGACATCGAGCCGATTGACCTCTCCTTCGACAACCTGACTGTGGAATGGGATTTCACCAAACCGCACAAGGAGATGCGTTCGTTCCCGGTTCCTTCTGGCGGTCTATACTTCCCCAACTACTTCGATGATGGTGGTGATGCATTTTTGGATACTAGTCTGAACTGGTGGAGAGCGACTTCTCTGAATGGCAATTCCATGCCCTCTGAATACTGTTCATTCGACTCCAGCACGGCGTTGCACTGCATACTGCGTGAGGGCAACGTGCTGACTCACCTGCTTTCCTGGGATGGCGGTGACAACTGGACCAATCAGACCTACGACCTCAATGAGATTGCCGACAGCATAGAGGAATGGGAGTTCCATGCCAATGGTGTGCATGACCTATTCGTGCTCAATGTGAGGTATCAGAGTTCAGATGGGCCTGACATTGACGTGGCTTGGCACGTGCGCGGGTATTCCGAAAGTATGGAGCCGGACCAACTGACCTATCTTGGACTAGGGGATTTGGACTCTACAAGTGGGGCCGGAAATGACATCCGGTTTGACTTCGCAAGCATGGGCATATTGCCTGATGGTGGCGCGTTCATCGCCTATCATGATGCGAGTGACCCCGACCCATTATTCGGAGTGGAACTGCTGCTCCCTGAGACCTACGGTCCACAATTGCCAGAAAGCAGTTGAATTCATTCGATGCCGAAGTGAATCGGGGCATCATCGACAGAGAAGGATTCGGAGTCTTCGGGACCTTCGCCGTTCATCATCACAGCGGAGTCTGCACGAGTCTCAGCCTGAACATGCGCCCAATCGCCGTCATTGAGGTCGGGATTGCCATCGCCAAGCCAAACTGTCAGCGAGATTGTCGCATTGACATCCAAATCGAGGTCCTTGCGCTTCTGCTGGACGCGGCGGATGATTTCTCGGGCCAAACCCTTCGAGAGCAGTTCAGGCGTGGTCGTCATGTCGAGAACCAGCGACACCTGTGAGTCTTCATCGTCGCCTTCGAGTGAGATGGTGGTTGCAGCGAAACCCTCGCGTTCGACACGACGGATTTCCACATCATCCGTGTCAATATTGTAACCAGAAATCACGCAGCGTCCTAGTGTTATATCATCCCAAGTTGGCTCTGGGTCGGCCGTTTGCAAGGCTGCAAGCACAGCGGGTAGGTCAGCACGACACTTTCGGCCGAGCGCCTTTCGGTTAGGTGCAAGTTCAATCTGCTGGAAGCGGTCGAGGTCATCTTCGGTGGAGATTGCCTCGACGTTCAACTCCTCTGCAAGCAATTCATGAAATTCTGACAAGTCGGAGCCACCTACAATCCAACCCTCCTGACATGGCAATCGCTGGCGGCGGTCTGCCGCAACGCGAATTCTCCTACCCGACTCCGCCAGCGCTCTGACCAGAACCATGGTCTGCTCAAGCGCAGCATCGTGCGGAGGCAACGAGTCAGCAGTAACCGGCGCATCATCTGCACCAACTGGCCAGTCAACCAAGTGAGCCGAAGTTCCGGTAAGGTTGCGGTGAATCACGTCAGCCATGTATGGTGCTACGGGAGCCATCAGTCGGCAAACGGTGCTCAGCACCTCATGCAAGGTGTGCTGGCATGCTGCCTTATCCTCGGATTCAGCCTCGTCCCACAACCGTCGCCTACTCCTGCGCACGTACCAGTTTGACAGGTCGTTGACGATGAAATCCTCAAGGTCGCGACCAGCCTTGTGGAAGTCCCAACCAACGAATTGATCGTGATAATCTCGCGCTACCGAGTTGAGTCGAGACAGGATCCAGCGGTCGAGCGGTGGCCGGCTCTCAACCGGGCATGAACCTGCAGATGCAACACCGTCAAATCCATCGAGAGCAGCGTAATCGGCATGGAACTTGTAGACATTCCACAGCGTCATGAACATCTTACCATAGGTCTCTCGTACGCCGTTTGCATCGAATTTCATCGGATTCCACGGCGCTCCTGCAGTTACCATGTACCAACGAGTAGAATCAGCACCCTCGCGGTTGAAATGGTCCCATGGGTCAACGACATTGCCCGTGGTTTTGGACATCTTCTTGCCCTCCTTGTCAAGAATCAGTCCTAGGCTCAGACAGCGCTTGTAGCACACCGAGTCGAGAACTGTGGTAGATACTGCGAGCAGCGTGTAGAACCAGCCTCTGGTCTGGTCCACTCCTTCGCAGATGTAATCGATAGGGAAGTTAGCAGCCAATTTGCCGTCATCAGCGAACGGGTGATGCCACTGTGCGAAGGAAGCACAACCAGAATCGAACCAACAATCCATCACGAACGGTTCTCTTTGCATCGAGCCAGAGCACCCATCAGCGGGGCAGTGCAGGTGAACGGCATCAACGAAGGGGCGGTGTGGGTCTTCGGGTACTACCGATGCATCAACTGCCATCTCACCCATCTCTGCTCTTGAGCCAACACAATGCTGGTGTCCGCACTCCTCACAGATCCAAACAGGTAGTGGGGTTCCCCAATACCTCTCACGTGAAATCGCCCAATCCTTGACGTTCTCAAGCCAATCGCCAAATCGCTTCTCTCCGACCCAGTCGGGTGCCCATTCGACTTGTGAATTGAATTCAAGCAGTTTGTCCTTCACTGCAGTCATTCGCACGAACCAAGAGTCCATCGCGTAGTACAACAGAGGATGTCCTGTGCGCCAGCAGTGCGGATAGTCGTGAGAATACATCTTCTCGCGGTATAGGAATTTGTCGTAGTGTAGCAGGTCAATGATATCGTCATCACAGTCCTTCACATAACGTCCATCGAGGCTGTTGTGCGTTCCAGCGATGAAACGCCCATCCATGTCTACGGTGTGCTGGGCGGGAAATCCTACTTCCATGCCAAGGATGTAATCTTCCTCACCATACATGACAGCGGTGTGAACCACACCAGTTCCGTCAGTCGTAGTCACAAAGTCAGCTCCGACCACAGTCCAAGCGGTATCACTGCCATTTCGGTCTACTGCGCCGGGGAATAGTGGCTCGTAGGCCTTGCCAATCAACTCAGAGCCGGGGAAAGTCTCTATGACCTCGATTTGATGACGCAGAACCTCGGCAAGCAGGTCCTCTGCTAGAATCAATTCCTCACCTACTTGCGCACCTCCTCGCCCTTCCCAGTGGTCGCCAGTCTCCTCTGCGATGCGGATTCGAGCATAGGTGACATCAGGGCCAACCGCTAGACCGACGTTGCCGGGTAGAGTCCACGGGGTGGTGGTCCAAGCGACGATGCTGGCATCATCATCAACCATCTTGAATTTGATGTAGACTGAAGGCTCCTCTACCTCCTTGTAGCCTAGAGCGACTTCATGAGAGGAATACGATGTACCGGTCTGCGGACAGAACGGCAAAACCTTGTGTCCCTTGAACAGCAAATCCTTCTCAAACATTTGTTGCAAAGCCCACCAACATGACTCAACATACTCGTTGTGGAGAGTGACATATGGATTGTCGAGGTCAACCCAGAAAGCCATCCTCTCCGTCATCTTGCGCCATGCATCCTCATAGGTCCAAACACTACTGCGGCATTCCTCATTGAATCGCTGCATGCCGAATTCTTCAATCGCTTCGTTGCTCATCAAGTCAAGACGCTTCTGAACCTCGATTTCAACAGGCAATCCGTGGGTGTCCCATCCTCCTTTGCGTTCTACAAAGTGGCCCTGCATCGCCTTCCAGCGACAAACCAGGTCTTTGTAGGTGCGAGCGACGACGTGATGGATACCAGGTTTTCCGTTTGCTGTGGGTGGTCCTTCAAGGAAAATGAAAGGTGTGCCATCAATGCGGGAGTCAATAGAAGACTGGAAAGTTCCCTCCTCGGCCCATGTGGAGAGCAATGTCTCCTCCATAGCAACAGGATCCAGCTCTCCGGCAGGTGACGGGACGGTCATGTTGCGCGGGACCTATGGTCCCGCTTTCAATGCGACGGGTTGACTCGGGTATCTGATGAGGGGGTTTAACCGAGTCCCGTCATGCGCGGGGTATCGAGGCAACGGGGTGAGTGTGATGGGCGACGACGTGGTCATCGAGGTAGGCGGCATGACTTGCGCCGCTTGCGTTGCATCGGTTGAGAAGGTGCTCAATGCGGTCGATGGTGTCTCGGGAGTGGCTGTCAATCTCGCGCTTGAGCGAGCAGTCGTTGGGTTGGACAAAGGCGTAGAAGGCTCGATTCGAGAGGAGTTGGAGTCCGCAGTCGAAGGCGCAGGCTATGTTGTCAGACGGGCGGAGAGCGCTGAGGAGAGGAGGCTTGAGGCGGCGGCTCATGTATCGTTACTCGGCCGCAAAGTTGCAATCGCAATAGTCCTCGCTCTACCTGTTTTCACACTCTCGATGTTCATCGATGATTTCGGTGAAATCGGCCCACTCAACCTTCGTCTGATGCTAACGATGCTGGCGACTGCAGTCATCTACTTCTATTCAGGAGCCAATTTTCATCGAGGCGCAATAGCATCGCTTCGTCGTGGCGGCGCGAACATGGACGTGCTTGTGTCGATGGGAACCACGGTTGCATTCATCTGGTCGAGCCTCGTCACTCTCACCCCGCTAATCCCTGACCCACCCTCTCTGCTCACTAATGCGGAACACGTCTTCTTCGATGGTGCAGCCATCATCATCGCGCTAGTACTGCTCGGCAATTGGCTAGAGGCTAGTGCTAAGTTGCGCTCAACCGACGCCGTTCACTCGTTGATGGAATTGCAACCATCAGAAGCAAGGCTAGTCGGTGGAATTGGGACTGATGGTGGCACCGATGATGCTGAAGGCAAGATGGTACCCACTTCTTCCATTTCTGTGGGAGCACATATTCGGGTCAAGCCGGGTGAAGTCATTCCTCTCGATGGGACCGTCCTTGAAGGCTCATCTTCAGTGGATGAGGCGATGGTTACCGGCGAATCGCGGCTGTCTCACAGAACTGTGGATGACGAGGTGATTGGCGGCACGATGAATCAGCAGGGAACGCTGCTGGTCGAGGTCACGCGGGTGGGTGACGATACCATGCTCGCTCAGGTCATCCAACTTGTCGAGGCCGCTCAGGCAGGCAAGGCTCCAATTCAGAGGTTGGTTGACCGTATTTCGTCCATTTTCGTGCCCGTAGTCGTGCTGTGTGCACTTGGGGCTGCGGCATTCTGGGGATTTTACGGACATGCTGTGTGGGGTGCCGAACTGAACCTAACCGCTTTGGAAATGGCAATTTTGGTGATGGTCTCAACGCTGGTCATTGCCTGTCCTTGTGCTCTTGGACTAGCCACTCCAACCGCTCTGATGGTCGGCACTGGAATGGGGGCTCGAAATGGTATGCTCATCAAGGGAATCGAGGCGCTTGAGCGGGCGCATGCTACTGATACCGTTATTCTCGACAAGACCGGGACGATAACCGAGGGGCGGCCAATGGTAGTCTCCTCTAATCCGATTGCTGATGTCGGTGAGCAGGAGTTGCTAGCCATTGCTGCCACCCTCGAACAGAACGCGACACATCCTCTTGCCCAAGCAATTGTAGAGGCGTACCAAGACAATGTCAGGGGAGATGAAGATGGAAAAACGCTGCCTCTAATCTCAGAATTCACTACCCACGGTGGTCTCGGCGTTTCTGCGACACTGGTAGGTGGAGAAGGAACAGAAATCAAAGCCGGTTTCGGCACCACCTGTTGGGCGGGTAATCTCGCGCTGATGCGCGAGGCTGAGATCGAGATTCCTGAGCATGTGGCTGAAGGCGTAGAGGCGGTGGCTGACTCAGGTCGTACTACTGTACTGGTTGCTCGCGGCGGTGATTTACTCGGCTGGCTAGTGCTAGCAGATGCAATCCGTCCCACTACCAAGGAAGCCATCAGCTGGATGCATGATGCTGGGCTATCTGTCGTGATGTTGACCGGAGACAGCCGAGCGGCGGCTGAAAGGGTGGCCGAGCGGGTCGGAATCACCACGGTAATTGCTGAAGTCAAGCCAGACGACAAGGTTGCTGAAGTAAGACGATTGCAAGCAGAAGGCATGGTAGTCGCAATGGTAGGCGATGGCATCAACGATGCACCCGCGCTCGCGCAGGCAGATGTCGGATTGGCGATGGGTGCTGGCACAGATGTTGCGCTGGAAGCTGCTGACATCGTTCTGGTCAAGGACGACCTGCTTGATGCCGCATCTTCTCTCGACTTGGCTAAGGCGACGATGAAACGAATCCGAGGAAATCTATTCTGGGCTTTCGCCTACAACGCTGTCGGAATCCCACTGGCGATGGGGATTCTCATGCCGAGTACTGGCTGGTTGTTACCTCCAGCTTTCGCAGCAGCCGCAATGTCGCTATCTTCAGTCAGCGTCATCGGTAATTCCCTGCTGCTGCGTAGATGGTCTCCTCGATAGTCAGGTCATCCTTAGCAAACCTTGAATGGCGCATTCGGAAAGGATGCAGCGAAGAGGTGGGGAATATGACCACAGTCGCCCTGTTGCAACTCGACCCAACTGTAGGCGATATAGCCTCAAATGTGGCTGAAATCGAACGCGCTGTGGCGTTGGCTGCCGGCGAAGGAGCCGATATGGCAATCGCTAGCGAATTAGTCGTCTCCGGTTACCCTCCACGCGATATGCTGATGGATGCGGACTTCGTTAAACGATGCTCTATCGCTGCCCGCCAAATAAATTCCCCAATTCCCCTAATGGTTGGCTGCCCAATACCCTCTGGCAAAGAGAAATCTAGACCCTATAATGGAGTCATCCGAGTCAACGATGGAAGGAAGGCGAGAATAGTCGGACGCAAGCAACTGCTGCCAACCTACGATGTCTTTGACGAAGGACGATATTTCCAAGCCGATGATACCCCGGGAATCGACCGTTCACTGCCCGGTTTGTCGGTAGGAATCACCATCTGTGAGGATGCTTGGCAACACGCGGGTGAAGTTCCAGCTGATTACGGCGCGGACCCAATCGAGCAATTGGCTGCTTGGCAGCATCAAGGAGAACCGCTCGCATTGACAGTCAATCTCTCCAGCAGTCCCTATCACCTGGCTAAGGAAGGTGTGAGGGCAAAATTGGCTCGCAAAGCCTCAGCCACCCTTGGCCACCCATTCTTGTTGTGTAATCAGGTTGGCGGTAACGATGATTTGTTGTTTGACGGCCGTTCGCTAATTGCTTTCCCTAACGGAACTGTTGTTCAGGCCCCGGGTTGGTGTCAAGGCGTATTTTTGGTAGACCTAGACGACCCTGACGGTGCTCGATGGCTGCCATGGCCGGAAGGTGAATGCGGAGAGGGTTGCCGATGTTCGGTGCAGTTGGTAGGCGATGGCGAATTGCCACTGATGCCTCCGACTGGAGCCGACCTGCTGTGCGCAGTTACGATCGGCCTCGGTGATTACTGTAGGAAGTCAGGTATCGAGCGTATCGTTCTCGGCATGTCAGGTGGCATAGATTCAGCCGTATGTGCTGCTGTCGCCTGCCGAGCAGTCGGACCTGAGAATGTACTCGGATTGGCAATGCCAAGCCGTTACTCGTCCATTCACTCACTACGCGATGCAAAGGCGACTGCCGATGCGCTGGGTATGGAATTACAGACCATCTCTATCGCAGACCTGCACAACGCTGCTGAAGCCGCACTCTCCTCCGAATTGGACCCGAATGGCGGTGTCGTCGAGCGACCCGGTGCGGCGGTGGCTGCAGAAAACGTGCAGGCTCGGTTGCGTGGAATGCTGATTATGGGTGCAGCCAACTCACGCGGTTCGATGGCATTGGCAACCGGAAATAAGAGCGAGTTAGCGATGGGCTACTGCACTTTGTACGGCGATATGTGTGGAGGATATGCACCTCTTGGTGACCTGTACAAGAAAGAGGTCTACGACCTTGCACATGCAATCAATGCTGATGCTGAGAGTTTGGGCAATCCGCCACCAATTACCGATTCCACACTGACCAAACCACCCTCTGCTGAACTGGCTCCTGACCAAACAGACATGGATTCCTTGCCTCCGTATGAGGCACTCGATGCTATCCTTGAGGATTTCATCGAGCGGGATATTCGCAATACTGATTACCCGGAGGAACTCGTCGAATCAATACTCGCAAGATTGCATGCCAACGAACACAAACGCTGGCAGATGCCGCCAGCCCCGCGAGTATCCAATCGTGCCTTCGGACAAGGCTGGCGTCAACCTCTAGCTTCCCGTCGCTGAAACATCACGACGACCCGCAGATTGATGGCCTTACGCCCGCCGGTTCTCAATAATGGAAATCCCGGCGGCGCTGCAGGCTATGCTTGCCGGCCAACATGGCGCGACTAAACAAAAGGCGGCAAGATTGGTCGTTGACCTCGCGGTAACTGCCGGTGCCAAATCTTTCGTTACGTGCTCGCACGCACACGTGAGCGGGGTATCTCCGCTGACCGGAGGGCACGGGCTGCGCAGGTTCCTTGCCGATCTTGCAGGTGATGAAGAAGGCGTGGTATCCATCCCAACCACTCTGAACAGTGCAGGGTGTGACAAAGAGCAGATGCAAGCGATGGGCATTGCCGAAGAAGATTTTCTTGAGCAGCAATTCGAAATTGTTCACGCATATTCGCAACTGGGCATCGAAGCCACGCTGTCATGTACACCATACGATAGAGGGGTCGATGCAGGTGACGGAATCGGTTCTTGGGCTGAATCGAATGCAGTCTGCTTCTCCAATTCCTACACCTCACTGATTACTAATCGTGAATCCGGGCTCTCCGCTCTTGCAACAGCCCTTACTGGCTGGGCTCCCGAATGGGGACTTCACCTTGAGGAGAATCGCCGCCCTAACATTCTCGTACGCGTCGAGGCGGCAATGGACTACATCGCTGATTGGTCCGTACTCGGTGATTGGATTGGCAGGCAGGTGCGCCCAAAATGGAACCTGCCTTGGGGTCCGATGCCACGAATCACTGGATTGCCGGAATGGGCATCCTTCGAAATGCGCAAAGCGCTGACGGCAGCCGCAGCAAATTACGGCTGCCCGATGCTGTGGGCGGATGGACACACAACAAACGCACCCGAACCAAGCGATGGCGAATGGCAAGGCGAGGTCACTTTCACCGAGGATGAACTCACTGCCCGCTATGCGGAACTTGCTCCTACCGGCCAAGTTGACCTTGTCGTCATCGGCTGTCCTCAAGCCTCAGTGGGAGAAGCACGGGTAACCGCCGCATCGGTTCGTGCCAAGATGGAGTTGGGGATGCGTATTCCAGACCAACGATTGTGGGTATTCACCAGCGCACACAACCACGACCTGCTCACTGCTGATGGAACAGTTGGAATTCTCGAAGAGGCTGGTGCTCTGGTCCTGAAAGATACCTGTCCAGAAGTCACACCATACAACCGCACTCGCTACAATCACATCCTCACAAACTCGCTGAAAGCGGAACACTACTTGACTAGCGGACTCAACCGGATGCCGACCAGTGTTGCCCGAATCGAAGACTGCGTCGAGCACGCCTTCGATGCGTCACTCTCCGCCGGACCACGACCGACGCTTGAATCGCATACCACAAAACCGATTGAGACCGCCAAGCAATCACAAACTGGAGAATTTGCCACTACTGGGCAAGGCCTTGACAGCCAAGATTCCTGGACTGTTCGTGGAAAAGCACTGGTAACCGATGTACCAATCACTTATCTCGGCTATGTTAACCGGAAGACTGGAGTCATCGAGGAGGCCGGACATCCACTGGATGGAGAGTGCATTTCTGACACCATATTCGTCTATCCTAAGGGCTCAGGGTCTACCGTTGCACCATTTGTGTTGATGGGGCTGGTTTACACTGACAAGGGGCCAAAAGCCATCGTCAATCGTGATGTCTGCCCCCTTACTCTACCCGCAGCTTCGCTACTTGGATTCCCTTATGCGATGGGCTTCGATGCTGACCCTTGCATTGCACTCAATACAGGTGATGAAGTTGAAATGAGTCTCGCTGAGGGAGTCGTGCAACTCAACGTCATCTCAAGAGCAGAATAGCAACCGATGATATTTCACAACACTTCCACGCTCAGGAATAGGCAAGACGCGGAGCAGACACTCCAATAGGGGTGGCTGACACAGTGAGGTTTGGGGGAGTGGGTATGCGAGTCATAGTAACCGGCGCAGCAGGTTTCCTTGGAAGCCATCTTTGTGAGAGTCTGATTTCGCATGGACACGAGGTTGCAGCCATCGACGACATGTTCCGAGGCAAGAAGGCAAATCTTGACTCCTGCAAAGGATTGCCAGACTTCTACTTCATTTCGGGCGATTGCTCAAACATGGCTCTGTTGGAGAAAGCTCGAGAAAAGTTAGGCGGTGTCGACATCATCTACCATCTCGCCGCCATCAATGGCACCAGACTATTCCACGAACGCCCAGACTTGGTAATCCGAGTGAATCTCGCTACAACGCAAACTGTACTCGCCTTCTGTGCCAATGAAGGATGTAGGTTGGTCTTCACCTCCTCACCTGAGGCATTCGGAGAAATAGAGAAAATGCCACTTGCGGTAGATTCCAACAGTATGTTCACACCCGCATCCTCGCACTTCCGTCATTCATACGGTGGCAGCAAATATCTCTGTGAAATATTGATTATGCATGCAGTCAAAGAGAGGAGCATCGATGCTCGAATTGTTCGTCCCTTCAACGGATACGGTCCACGACTGCGCGGCGATGCCTACGGTCAAGTAGTCTCGATATTCCTCGACCAATGCCATAGCGGTGGGCCGGTTACAGTACATGGTGATGGAAGTCAAACCCGTTCATTCACTTGGGTTGAGGACATTATCAGTGGAATCCGCCAATGTGGAGAACTTGAATCGGGGTTGGACGGCTCAAAACTGGCTGGACGCTCGTTCAACATCGGTAATCCTGAGGAAATCTCAATCGCCGACCTCGCTGCCGCCTGTGTGGATGTTTCAGGTGAAGAAATCATGCTGGTCAATGAGGATGGACATCCGGGAGATTCCGCACGCCGACTGCCTGACATCAGTGATGCTGAGGCGGCATTGGGTTGGTCGCCCACCGTTTCGCTGCAAGATGGATTAGAGCAATGTTGGGCTTGGTTGGTCGCTGAACGTGAGACGCAGGCGAATTGATAGATGAGCGGCACAATGGCTATTGCATGACAGATGAAGTCGCTCGACTCGATGCGTTGCGCGGAGCGCACGCTGCGGGTAGAATTGCAGAAGCAGATGCCATCTCAATCCGAGTCGAGGACCACCTAGAAGTCATCCACGAACTCATCGAAACCAAGGGTGAGGCAAGAGTTGCCGATATTGCCGACCACCTTGCCATCGCTCGGCCAACCGTAACGCAGATGCTGCAGCGAATGGCCGATGATGGTTGGGTGAGATACCAGCGCTACAAGCCGGTGAGATTGACCCCTCGTGGTGCTGCTCACGCTCAATGGATGCGGCATAGGCATGGGGTGTTGGTTAGATTCCTCAGGCTACTCGGCATACCAGATGAAAGGGCACATTTCGAAACTGAGGGTGTTGAGCATCATTTACCTCATGATACTGTTGCAGCAATTGAGCAACTGGTCGATAATGGCGAAGCGGACCCTGAACTATGGGCTCAATTGGCAGAAGGACAATCATCAGAATAGCCCTTTATTGACTGATTTCAACGTTTTTTCCACCGGATATGTTCGTGGACTTGCTTAAGTGTTGCCCGTTACGAGCACTCCCATGGCGCGACGGCCTGAGTTGAAACCACCTCAACTTCCTCCCCACACTTGGGCCGCTGGTTCCTATCTCGACCTATTCGCAGCCTCAGCAGTGATGCAGGTTTTCTTCGGCTTCACCTTGTATTGGATTCTATTCGTTGACCCACAATTGACTGAAAACAATCTGTGGATGCCAGCACTCGGCCTTCTCTCAGCCATGGGTTGGATGATTGCAATAGTATTGGGAATTGGATTCGACATCACTCCCCTGAACTTCGGCTCGGCACCTTTCGATAATACGTTGATTTCTATGGTTACTGCACTTAATTCGGCTGGGCAGATTCTCATCATTATTGGTGTGTTGGTAGGAGACATCGAATGGTTCGAGAAACTCGGTTTGATGGGTGCAACACTGCTAGCCATCAGCCTATGTCTGCTTGGACCTCTAGCGGTACAATTCTTGAAGATTCGAATGAAAAGCAAGCACAAGATTGGGCCTTGGTACTACGGTCCAGCCTTGGGAATGCCGATGGTAGGGGTAACCGGTCTTGTCGGCTGGTTATTCTGGACAAATGAAGTGATTTACGAATTATTCTGGATGGTCATCGTCGATACATTCTGGGGTATGGTGGCTTTTGCAACCATCATCGCTCACTTCCAGGGTAGACTGGGCTGGAAGTTGATGAGTAAACAGCAACTCAGCACCGCCTTCATCATCTTCCTACTGCTTAGCCTCCTACACATCGCTTTGGTTACGGGCTTGAAAATGGGATACATCTCCGACCCGCGGGTTCAGGCTACATTCGCAGCGCCACTACTCTGGGTGTTTTTCGTATCGAGACCGGACCGAATATGGAGAAATGTAATGGAAAAAAAGCAGCACAGCAAGCAGATGCTATCAGCTCATTCTTGGCTTATTGCCACAACCTGTGTCGGCTTTATCGAAGGCTACTACAACTTGAATTCCGGAATGTTCTACGCTCGCTTCATGCTGCTGCTTGGAATTTCAGCACAGGCAATATGGGCCGCTGGAGACTATCTGCATGATGACCACAAATTCAAGCCAATAGAGGACCGTGGGCAGGCTTGGGTGAACATTGTCAGCATGAATCTCGCAATGGTTGGCATCATCTATTTGTTCATCGACTACGCTAAGCCAGATGCGGGACTAACACAGGTTTACAACGTTACGGCAGCAACAGTTGTGCTGCTGATAATCGCGTTCTTCGACGTTGCCATCTGGCTGATTCGAGAGACGCTGTGGAACCATCAGGACTGGCAGAGAATCCCACTGTTCTACGGCTCAAGACACGCCGATGAAGATGACGCGTACGCAGATATTGAAGACCCACTTGAGTGAATCATTCTCGCGCCTTCAACGAGCGGCTGGCAATGAATAATGCGAATATTGCAAAGGCGGCGTCGTAGACAAAGGCTACCCACACTGTGGTGTTATCAAGTCCCCAACCGCGAATCATGATGGAACGGAAGGCCTCTGCTGTCCAGGTGGTAGGCAGCACCCAAGCAAGTGGTTGAATCCAAGTTGGTAGCGCCTGAACAGGCCACAGGATGCCCGAAAGCAGCATGACCGGGAACATGATAGGCATATTCAGTTGCATGGCTTGAAATTCTGATTTCGCTTTACTCGATACGAATAGACCGAAGCACATAGCAGACCATCCCAAAATCAGCGCGAGAACGAACAGCAGCGCTACACTGCCTTCGATAGTGATGTCAAATCCGTATACGGCAATAAGAATCACAACTGCGACCTGACCGACCAATATGGTTGAGAAGGCAAGAAGATGGCCAAGCATTACCTCGGAAGGTTTGGTCCCAGCAGCGAAAACTCGATCCAGAGTTCCATCATATCTTTCACCGACAAAGGCCATGGTAGTGAGTATGAGACTGAACATGAAGCAGACCATCGTCATGATTCCCGGAGCGAGGAAATCGATGAAAGAAGGGTCTCTCTCGCCAAATACCGGCTCGGCAATCTCCAGTGGCAAAGATGCTCCCTGTGACTGTAAGGCTGCCTCCATTGCTCCGCGTATCTCGATGATGATGGTGTTGGACACTTGCTGATTGGAGTTGTCAAGATGCAACTCGTAGGTGAGATTTCCACCTTGGTCTGTGTTGATGTGTAACGCACCCCATAACTCTCCTTGTTCGATAGCCGCTCTCGCTGAATCGATATCCTCGTAGTCTGTATGGAGAATGAGGGATTCAGAACCGCCGAGATGACCTATGACGATTGGACCCACAGGTCCTTCTGTGTCATCAATGACGGCGAAATCAAGGCCGGTGGGTGATTGCCCGATGGCAATACCGAACAACAGAATCTGCAGCGCTGGCATTAGCACAATGAAGCCGAACATTCGCTTGTCTCTCCGCAGACTGGCGAACTTGCGAGAGGCGATTGCACTGATTCGTCCGAAGTTCACTCTTCCACCTCCTTGAGATTGACTTCTGAACCGCCATCACGGCGGCAAAGGGCTAGGAATGCTTCCTCAAGCGTAGCCGCGCCGGTTGATTGCATGACCGCGGTCGGTGTGTCCTCGGCTAGAAGCAGGCCGCCACGCATCAGGCCGACTCTGTCAGCCTGACTGGCCTCATCGATGTAATGAGTGGTGATGACTACTGTGACGCCTCCGCTAGCGATATCATGCAAATGCTCCCAAAGGCGGGCTCGCAATTCGGGATCAACTCCTACCGTCGGCTCATCGAGAAGCAATAATTCAGGCTCGTGCAGCAGCGCGACCGCCAGTGAGACTCGTCGCTTCTGACCTCCAGATAACTTACCGATGGGGCGGTTTGATTCGGGTAAGTCAAGCAATGACACCAACCAAGATTCACGATCGTTAATCAGCTGACTATCCATGCCGTGTAGCCTTCCGTGAAACCGCATGGTCTCTGAAATCGAAAGGTCGTCGTAGAGAGCAATCTCCTGAGGGGAGTAACCTACCGCTGAGCCTGGTACTGCTGAACCGGTCTTGCCCGGAGTGTCGCCGAGAACTCTGACTGCACCAGATTCGGGTATTAGACGGCCTAGGATGACCTTCAATAGCGTGGTTTTGCCGCAACCGCTAGGACCCAATAAACCGTAGATTGAACCGGCTGCCACTTGCATTTGCAAGGCTTCAAGCACATCGACGCGCTTGCTCCCTGAACCGTAGCCACGCTGCAGTGAATCGACCAATATTGCAGCGTGTTCTGCCGCCATGACTGCCGCTTCTGACGCCATCCAATTAACTAGACCGTTGCCCTGATTTGACCCACGACACGTAAGGAGTGCTTTCACAACATCTTGAACAATGCATCAGTCGCTGCTGCAGCCAAGCCGAGCACACAGACTTCCTCGCCGGATATCAGCCTAGCATGACCTCCCATAGGCCCAGCCAAGTCGTATCCTCCTGCCTTTCCTCTCCAACTCTCAGATGCGATTAATTCGGCGAGTTCCTCATCACTAATCTCCTCAATCTCTACTGTCGCTGACTCCATCCAAGTCTCTGCATGCCAACCGTCTGCATTGTCATCTAATGGGGTGAGTATAGCAGTGCCAGACCAGACAATATGGCGTCTACCTCGGAGTCGGAGCAACGTGGTGAGAGCAGAATTCGTATCAGACGGTTTACCCAATGGGATTGATGGGTCATCTGGGTCCTCAACCAATGTGTCAGAGACTACCACAATGTGGGGTAGTTCAGTTGCACCTTCGACGCCTTCAGCAATCGCTCGCGCCATCAATGAAAGCTCAATTCGAGCATTTGCGACCTTCTCGACTAGAGTCTGTGCAACTTGAGCTGATACGGGAGCACCTACTGTTGCCACCCGTTCTTCGGCGAACAAAGGCCGCGCTTCGAATTCCACATCGTCATGTAGTCTTTCAGCGAGCCATGCAGTGCGCCGTGCTGAAGCCGAGGCAAGCCACAACCGCAAGCAATTACCCATGCAACCACCGGTATGAAGGGAGCGAATGAAACCTTGTGAGCATGCAGAATCAGTCTGCACCTTCAGACGAGGTGTTTATCGTATCATGACCGATGCGACAGCCGGAGAGCACCATGGCCGATGAAATTGAGAGAATCCCAACCTATGTTACTGGGATGGATGACCAAATGCAAGGGGGTATCCCAAAGGGGCATCTCGTTCTGCTTGCCGGTTCGTCAGGTTCAATGAAATCCAGCCTAGGTTTTGCCATGCTGTACAACGCTGTGCTAGAGGGTAAGGCCTCTGGCATCTACGTAACTTTGGAGCAATCCAAGGAAAGCCTTGCCGGCCACATGGCCAATATGGGAATGAATGTCGATGATGCGCGCGTTCGTTCTAACATCGCTATCATTGATCTTGCAGACCTACGCGTGCAGTTGCACGCTGCGGGTACTGCTAATCAGGTTGACTGGATGGGGCAACTCATCAAGCAGTTGACAAGTTACCGGGAGAGCATCGGATTCGATGTTTTGGTATTCGACTCTCTAGGGGCATTCTTCACCCTCACTCAAATGGATAACCCGCGTGATGAGACCTTCCGATTCTTTGAGGCCTGTCGTCGACTGGGGCTGACCACTTTCATCATCTGTGAGATGATGGGTGAAATGAAGAATCAGTTCGGTGAGTTTGGCATTGAGGATTATCTCTCTGACGGAGTAGTTCACATGACGATGGAGCGTAAAGGTGATTCAATCAGTAGGAAGATCTCAGTTGTGAAAATGCGTCACACTCACCATCTGCTCGGGTATCGGGAATTCTTCTGGGATCCCGACACCTGTAAATTCGCAGTCCGCTGACTCACTCGACAGTGACTGACTTCGCTAGGTTGCGAGGTCTGTCGACATCACAGCCAAGAGCCAATGCTGCTTGATATGCAATTAACTGGGTCGGTAGAACTGTGAGAAGTGGTGTGAGCAACGGTTCGGTCTTTGGCACCACAATGGATATGTCAGCTTGTTCCGCCATTTCACGATCCCCATTGTGGATTATGATAATTCTAGCACCCCTGGCCTTGCACTCCTGAATATTCGAGAGTGTTTTGTCGCGATGTTCATCTTGCGGTGCGATGACTACCACCGGGCTGCCTTCTTCTAGCAGTGCAATCGGTCCGTGCTTCATCTCACCCGCCGGATAGCCAAGGCATGGGATGTATGCCACTTCCATGAGTTTTAGCGCGCCTTCTCTCGCAACAGACGCTGAGGCTCCACGACCAAGGAAAAGTACGCTTTTCGCATTGGTAACCGCTTTGACAGCCTCAGCGATTGGGCCCTGCTCTGACAAATACGCCTCTATTTGGTCAGGAACCTTGTGCAGTGCCTTGACTAGAATACGGCCTTGTGAGCGAGACAATGTCCTCGCTCTACCGATTTGAATGGCGAAAATAGACAAGGTAGCAACCATGTTGGTGAACGCCTTGGTCGATGCCACAGCCTGCTCTGGCCCTGAGTGAATGTACGCGCCACTTCCACATTGCCGAGCAATCGATGAGCCAACTACGTTGATGACCCCGCGAACTCTACCTCCCTTCAGTTGAATCTCCTTCACAGCGGCCAACGTGTCTGCGGTCTCTCCACTTTGACTAACCGCGAAATATAGGGCATTGGAGTCAATCACTGGGTCATTGTGTCGGAACTCACTCGCGACGTGTGCCAACGCTGGCACTCGAGCAAGTTTCTCGATAGTTAATCGTCCGACCTGGCAAGCATGCAACGCTGTTCCGCATCCAAGCAGGCGAACGTGCGAAATGCTCTGTAATTCACTCGGAGATAGCCCAAGACCGCCAAGTTTTCCTGTTCCTTCCGAGAGAAGTGTGCGACCGGCGATGCATTGGCGCAGTGCCTCGGGTTGCTCGTAAATTTCTTTGAGCATAAAATGCGGGAAATCCCCGAGTTCTGCCTCTCCCCAAGTTTCCTCGATTGTAGTAACAGTAGAGTCGGTAGAACTGCCATCCATCCGAGATGTTCGGACATCTCCCGGTGTCAATTCTGCAAGGTCTCCATCCTCGAGGAAAATAACTCGCTGGGTGTGAGGAGTCAACGCGTGTGGATCACTCGCGATGTAAGACTCGCCTTCACCGATGCCAACGACGAGCGGAGAACCATTACGTGCGCAAATGATGATGTCATGTTCTTCGAAAAGAACGCACAGCCCCCAAGTCCCACGAACACGGCGTAGTGCTCGGCGAACTGCCGTCAATGGGGCTGAACCTTTTGCGAGATATCGATGGATAAGATGAACCAAAACCTCGGAGTCAGTCTCTGAGGAAAATGTGATCCCCTCCGACTGCAAATGTTTGCGAATCCTATTGGCATTCTCGATGATACCATTGTGGATGATAGCCACGGTCCCATCCTCAGAAGCATGCGGATGGGCGTTGGCGTTGGTCACTCCCCCGTGAGTGGCCCAACGAGTGTGGGCAATTCCACTGGTTCCTTCGACTTTTTTCGGCAGAATGGATTCAAGGTCGGCAACCTTACCGATTCGCTTGTGAATAGCGATGTCGCCATTTTTCACTGCAATTCCAGACGAATCATATCCACGGTACTCTAGCCTCCTCAGTCCATCAACCAGCAAAGGGGTAGCATCTTGCATTCCGATGTATCCAATAATACCACACATAGTCGTCACCTCAGAGTCTCACCGTTTCATCACAAATTGGACATTTCACTCGCCTCGCCTTATTCAATTTAGCAGAGAATGTGGCCTCGCAGGAATCACATGACACTTCGACAGTAGGGGTGGGCAGGTCCAATGGTGGTAGAGCAGCGCTGCCGGGCGGTGGCGGAAGGTCGTCACTTCCCAATGGAGGCAATTCCGCGTCGGGTGGCGGAAGGTCATCGAGAGAAGGCAGTGGTGGCAACTCATCTGGGGACGGCAGAGGAGGTAACTCACCAGGGGGTGGGAGTTCACTTGGAAGTGGTAATGGCGGGAGTTCGCCGGGAGCAGGTAACTCTCCCGGGGCAGGCAGTGGTGGCAAACCGCTATCCTCAATCATCTTGTGCATATCTTCAGTTATCCGCTTCATATCGGCCTCAACAGCGCGACGCTCCCGACGACTACGTCGGTCGCTAACGCCCTCATCGATGGTCGAATCATCGTCGGCCTCAACATCTTCATCGTCTGAAGTTTCATCTTCATCAAGCACTGCAACAGGTCCTGAAGTCTGATCTTCTGCCTCGTCGTCTTCATCGAGTTCCTCGACTTCCTCTTCCTCGCCAACTACGTCGATGGAATCATCACTGTCGAATTCATCATCCTCATCCAAATCAATGTAATCTCGCTCAATTTCAACTCGCAGTGTGCTCTTCTTACCACGACGGCTCCTACTTGCAGAGCCAACAACGATGACAGCAAGCAGGATGAGCACCAAGCAAACGATGCCAACCGCCTTAGTGAGAGAATCGAAGGTGGAAGAATCAATTCCTAGCAGAATTCGCAGCCATTCCAACAGGCCACCATCTCCAGAAGACGCAGGTGAATCGTCTACCATACTACGAACTTTGATGCCACTACTGGTCGCATACACCATGCGCAACTCCCCAGCATCCTCCGCTCGAGAAGCGGTGATAATCACCCCGCTGGCTATGATATCGGAAACCCACATTTCGTCTGAATTATTTTCATCAGATAGTAGCCCATAGTGGACCTTTGGACCGGTTGGCGATACTGCGTCGTAGAGAACCTGCACACCTCTATCGGTCTCTGCGAGAGTCATTGATGAGAGTCCTCGCGCCGGTGTGCGTCTTTCTGTGCCCTGCAACCAAGCGGGTGGTGTGATGTAGGTGACGAGTACCGCATCCGCACCATCTCCTTCGCGCCATGCGCTGACAATAACATCGTCGCCTCCATCTCTGAGCACTACCATGCGCCCAAGTGATGAAGCGACTGTCGAACTGGTGTTTGTCGCTACCGAATAAGCCCAGTTTGATTCGGATATCCCGCCATGAGCATAGAATAATCCAAGTCTCTCCTCACCTGTTGAATCATCTCTGATTTCCTGATACATGAGGTGCACATCATCCGAGCCGAGTTCCACCTGTAGAGCTGGTGCTTCGTGCGGCAATATGTCGAGGTTCAGCAGAACATTATTTGTTAGACTCCACTCAACTGATGAAAGCGGTGAATCTGTCCAAAGCAGGAACACTCCGGTAATATCTGAATAGGAACCGCCGGTGAAAAGGTCACGGTGGTAACCAGCGATGATGACACGGTCACCGTGCTGGTCAAGGTCAAAGCCCCAATAGGTTCCTTCAGAAGTGAGCAAGCCGGGTAGCAGGTCTTGCTTTGGCGTCATCTGACAAGTGCGGTCGATGGTGGTGTAGGACATCGTCTGCCGAGTGAACCCGTTGTCATCGAGATACTGTCGTGACCAAACTACAGTCACCACTCCTTGATGCGCATTGACGACGATATCACCAGACCAGTCATCTTCAAGTTCTAGACAGGTGTGAATATCAAATGAACTACTCATTCGATGAACGAACAGTGAGTTATCTCTATTGGTGAACAGTAAGGTTTCCTCGGCAAGCCCTGCTGAGGCAAGAACTACCTCTGTATCTTCCAACGCAGGTTCGCGAGCGGCAGCGAGCGTCACGCTATCGTGCACTACGACAAATTCCTGCTGGTTGTTGTACGGGTCGATATCAGTGCTGGTAATCACTGAAACACGATAACGCTCACCACGTTTATCAGAACCATTTGGAATAATGAAAATCGCATCACTGCTGGTGCTACCGATGATAGTAGCACCAGTTGAGGAGCCAATGTCGAGCCAACCGAGTTCTGTCAATCTCTGCAGTCTGATTTCTGCTGAGCCAGAATCATGCGCCCCGAGATTATCAATTCGCACCGATATTTGGTATGTATCACCGGGGCGCGGCACATCCGGTGAAGTACTGATGGCACCTTCTCTTATGGCGAGGTCAACCCCATCCGGCCTTTCAAGCACTGGGAAAACTATGGATTGATAATTAGTCGATGGAGGGTCAATAACCACCTCAATGATGCGATCACCAGCATCCATCGGATTCCAGTAAAGGATGACTTCGACCACATCACCTGGCATGATGCTGGAAACTACCGATTCCGACTTCTTTGCCCCATTCTCACGCAGATGAATCAACACATCCTCTGCTTCGGCATCTCCTGAATTGCGAATATCTGCTCGGACCTCAAGGAAGGTGTTGACAAGTGATTGGGGGACTGGAACGCCGTACTGCTCCACACTGATAGAGCCAAAAACTGACAATTCAGCTGCGGGTGGTAAATTGTCGACTTGCACTGACCTACGTATTTCGTCGGAATAGAAACCTTCGTCGTGAACAAGCCTAGCAGCGATGACATAGTCGGCATCCGAATACTGTGTGGTATCCCAAGATATGCTCCACTGCCCGGTCCGATACTGGCAAGCCAATGGTGAATCGGAGCATCCGGCCACATTCATTTCTTCTGATGATGCAATGTTAGCATATTGCCATTCACCACGCCCAACGCGCCATTGCACCTCGTCAATGTTTGAACCCTGCCAATTTCCTATTACATCGACAGTGCCCTCTAGATCACTCTGTCCAGAAGGACTCTCCAAAGATATGTCCAACTCACCAATGTAGAAGGTGGTCCAAGCCAAATCTGACCAGACTCCAGTATTGTCCTTAGCCTTGGCTTCGAATCTTCCAATAGCACCATCCTGCCATAATTCAGTATCGAGGAAAACCCACCAATCCGAAATGCCGCTTGCCACTGTCCAATCTAGCACGGTGCGCCATTCTGCTCCGCCTCCGTTGTTTTCATGTCGGTATATTGCCCGAACGAGCACCTCTTCGACGCTAGTTCCATTCTCCTCTTGACCGGTTTCTGCAGTGCCTCTAAATCGGTAGGTTTCTCCAGCAACTAGCCAACTGTAGTTGTTTGGTGATGTGATATCAATCCAATCACCGGTTCCGGAACTCGGTGGAGGTGGAGGAGGGGGGTCGGTGCTGTTATTGCCACCGCCGCCGCTGCCAATAGCCGCTAATAGCGCAGATGAATCGACTATGCCGAAGCCATAGCGGTCGTTCCATGTACTGGAAATGCTCGGCTCAGATGGAGTGCCCATGACCTCACTATTCTCCCGCAATAATTGCTTGATGTCGTCTGAATCTAAGTCTGGGTCGATGCCGAGCATGATAGCAACCATACCAGAAACATGCGGCGTTGCCATGCTGGTTCCAGATTGAGAATTGTAACTGTTTTCAGCCATAGGGCGGGGTTGGCCAGGGAATTGAACTGAACCAGCAGCATTGGTGGCAGCATTAATTCCGGTTCCAGGAGCTGCCACATCGGGTTTCAACTCGTCCTCATCATCGTCGTCACCGTCGTCTTCTCTTGGGCCGGAATTCGAGTAGGATGCATGGGTGTCGTCAGAACGGTCATGAGTATCTCGTTCGTCAATCGCTGCTATCGAAATCGCAGTATCGGCGCTGGCTGGACTAGGCACGCGACGCTTGCCATCGTTGCCCATAGCAGCGACACATACCAACCCAGCATCGGTGGCTTCGTCAACCATTCGAGCCTCGGCAGAACTGCCGTTGTCACCCGGGTCGTCGGAGTTGGGGTTGTTCACGTTGCCAAAAGACATCGACAAGACATCTATGCCTTCACTGGAGTCATTATTACCCCAATCTTCGTCAACGTGATTAATGGTCCACTGGATTCCATTGATGGTGTATTGTGCATTAGATCCACCAGCATCTGTCAGCACCTTCACATCCACAAGATAAGAGCCCGGTGCCACACCGATGTATACCCGGTCAGAAGAGCCGGTGCCGACAGCAGTACTTGCTACATGAGTTCCATGACCAGCCGTATCATCAGGGTCATCTGCACCACTTTGGTTTGAGAAGGCGGAAGTTGCATCGTAACCCGCCACCCACTTCGCATCGCTATACGATGTTGGGTCAAGGTCCGGGTCGTCGTTCATGTCGTCGAAGTCATTGAGTGAACGGTGCTCATTATCCACACCAGTGTCGAGGATGGCAACCACCACCTCATCACCGCGATAACCCATCTCATGTGCGGTATCAGAGTATGTTCCCGAAGGTCGTACCTTCATCGATGGAACTGAAAATTCAAGGAATGGAACCATCACGTTCTGTTGCTCTACAACAACCACGCCATCCAACATCCAGATGTCGAGAAGTGCCGACAACGGCACCTTGTCAACACTGATGGTATCAATAGATGGCCAAGTCTGGAAGAATGCCAAGTTGCCGCTCGCTTCCTCATCTACGTTGGCAGCTGGTCCGACCCAATTGTGCTCATTTAGCACTGCTTGCAAAGCGCTGATGTCGGCAGCACCGGGATGCCAAGCATAGTCGACGTGGATGGCGACGGTGTGCCGCCCATTCTCATCGATAATAGCCGCCGGTGATTGCGATTCATATTCTCCAGCGAGAACTCGCTGTAATCTGTCATCCATACCGTTTGCATCACGGTCTGGGGAATAACCGAACCACCAAGCCCAGTCCTCAACACCGGTACTCCAACCATCACTGGCTGCTCTGTTGTAGGGCAACTCTGGCAGTCGAAGTGGCGTTGGACAAACCTGATCAGCAGCGCACAGCAAAGCGGGCAAATCAGTGATTGCAATAGGAGGTCCAGCAATTTGGTATCCAACTTCTGATTCATTGTCTGAAGGTACTTCCGAAGGGTTACCGAGAGCCAGAGGAGATAACGAAACCAAAAGCATCAGTAGTATCGCAAACAACGGGGACCTACGAACTGCTTCTGACGATTGCATCTCCAAACCCAAGACTTCTGAGACACCAACAGTGTATAAGGCAAACCGAGTCTAGTCCGTAGGACGTAGACTCGCAATTGAGAATCTGCGTTGAGGCAGTTTGCCCCCCGCTCGCGACGTGGCCCTATGGGCCACATGACTATTCAAGGCCACTCAAGATGGTTCTTGTCAACAATACAGCGCAATTGAGTCACTCCACCTTTCACCTCAGCAAGTAATGCGGCGCCACATTCTGGGCATTTCGCGACCTCAGACAACTGCTCCAGCCAAGCCTGTCGAGTCTCAGGTTCATCTCCTTCCTCTCGCAGTCTTTGCAAGGTTCGACCAGCCTCTCCATCCAACGTATTTCCAACCGCACTCCAAGGGTCACTCGCTAAACTTCCCATCCGTTTCTTAATCGACTCACGAGCCGCTCCGGCAACTCCGCTTGCGCTCGGTCCCGAATCGATGACACCTATCTCGACTGGACCGCCTTTTGCAATTGGTTTAGCCAATACATAGCAAGTGAAAAATCCGGTAATATGAGCGAGATGAGCGATGTTGGAAGTAAGGACAGACCCCGATGTGAGCAGACCATATTGCAGAATCTCAATGCCCAATTTGAGTAAAGCTATGAGAGAAACCGGCCACTTTCGAATCAACACAAATGGAAATTCAATCTCGTCGCGAGGCCAGCAGGCAAGATAGCAGCCTAGCAATCCAAATGCTGCCCCAGATGCCCCCAATGCAAGACCATGTTCACCCCAATGGGAGAAAACCCAGCCAAGATTTCCACCGAGAACGCCTAAGAAATAAATGACGAGCCAACGTTCTCGGCCAAGCCTCTGTTCAAGTGGCACACCGACTAGGATGATGACCACGAGATTGCCGAGCAAATGAAGGAGACCGCCGTGCAGCCATCCTGCTGCAACCAACCTGAGTGCCTGGTCCAACTCAAGGAATGCGGATGGCTGCAATGCAAGCAATGACATTAACCATCTATCCCCACCGGTCATATATTCTGACAAAAACTGGATGATCCATGCGAATATGAGCGAGATTGACACCGCGAGAGCAATCGAGGTTTTAGCCCTCCAAGCGTGTATGATTGGAGCGGTCACCGCCACTAGAAACACAATGACAAAAGCCCAGCCAACCTCGGTGAGATTCGACCACTCTGCCGCAGCCATTTTATCACTTCATTCCTCTTCAGACTCAAGCATACTTTGATACTCGGCATTTCTCTGCTTTTGGCGACCAAAATAGAGAGCTAACTGAACTATTCCCAACCCGAAAATGATACCGCTGAAGGCGAGAAATCCGAAGCCGCCAACAACAACTGCTACGGCGAATGTCATCAGAATAAGACTCTTATCTTCCTTGATTTCTTCCATTGGAAGCACAACATCGGCTGCTACATCGACCTCGCAATGTGCTAGCCGAGCCCAAACTTTCTCCTCTGCCAATCCAGTCGAAGATGAAAGTGATGCCACCAACTCATCTGGAGTTTTTGGAGTGGGCTTGTTTACATCGGCGCAAATGTGGAGCAGTGCATCGAGAAGCTCATCGCTGGCCTGGCCTTCTGCGATGGCTAATTGTGTCATCACACTCTCTATCATCGGGTTGGTGTGATCGTCATCGGAATCAGGAGATTCACGCGCTTCCTCCAACTCCTCCATGTTAGCAAATTCAGCGAAGGAAATCGACTGGAAGCCACACTCACCACAGGTCAATTGAACTTCTGTCGAGGAAGTCAATCCGGGGATGCCAACGTTGTCAAATGAAGTCTTGACTTCAGTCGAGTAGCATACCGGACATGCCTGAATCATGCGTCTCCCACCGCTTCGCCCTCATTGTCATTGCTCAATAATCCTACTTGCTGACGCTGATGCTTGGCAAGGTCTCCTGCTCAACCCTCAAGGCGGAACCAGCGCTCGCCGCTGTATGGCCAACGGGGATGAAAGCATGTTGAGCACCGAGGCGATTACCGTCATCCGCGGTACTCGCAAGGTCATCACCGACCTTACTTTGCAGGTGAGTTGTGGTGAGATACTAGTGCTCACCGGCCCGAACGGTTCGGGTAAATCGACTCTCATTGAAGCGGCCGCTGGCTTACTACCGCTTCAAACCGGTTCAGTACAACGGGCAGAGCCACCGTTCGGATTGACGCTACAGCAGGATGCGCTGTGCGGTGACGAGATAGTCTCAGAACGACTTGCGCTGGCGCTACGCGTGAACGGAGCGGTTGGTCGGGAAGGTGAACTCGGCTTGTTGAAACGTTGGCATATGCAACACCGTGCATCAGACCGTATAGGTCATCTCTCTGGAGGAATGCGAAGACGTATTGCAGTTATCCAAGGTCTACTACCCGCTTATGCAAGTGGCGAGCCCCGCCTCTGCTTACTCGATGAGCCCTCAGAGGGGTTGGACGATGATTCAGTCGCTACACTGACCGCTGACCTAGCCGCTCTAGCGGCAAGAGGGCACTGTTTTGTCATCGCCACTCACGACGACAGGCTTGCCGAATGCGCGCACCGTCGGCTTGAATTCAATGAAGATGAAATCACCGAATCGTCAGGTGAAGCCAACACAGTAGCAGGAACCAAACTTCCTGAACCGCTAGCCAGTACCTCGCCTGACTACGGTGCCGAGAAGGCGTGGGAAATGGGGCTTGGAGTTCAAACTCGGCTACCTTACCTCACTCGCGGGTTACCAATGTTGGCAACACTTCTCGTTCTCGTCGGACTATCCAACAGTGCTGTTGTTCCAGAAGGGATGTGGTTTGGTGGATTGGTGATGCTGCCGGGATTCCTTGCCGCTATGACCCCACCGGCTGAACTGCGCTATCACTCAGAAGCGCGCGCTGGTGATTGGTGGCGGGCAGTTGGCGCTGGTGCCCGCGTGCCTCATGGTATGCCGGTTGAATGGATTCTCATCGTACTCTCGCCGCTGCTCGGATTTGTTGCTCTGGGCGAGGCGGGCCTTCTCAATAGCGAAAACACGCTCGCTGCACTAGCACTCGGCATCGGACTCCTCAGCATAATGTTGGCCAATAATTCGGTACATTCGCTCGCAGCTAGGCTGCCAAGAAGTTCGGCTGTTTTCGTGCCACTGCTCTCATTGATTCTGATTTGGCCGTTGCTGATAATGACTGAACTTGCTTCATCACTGCTCATTCTTGAAACTGCTATTGCTGCAGCCCTACCATCCCTTGCACTGGCGGTAGGAATACCCTTGATTATCTTCATTTTGACACCGGTTTTGATGGAAAAATGAATCAGATTCAACATGAGTCATATTCATGGCCGAGAGGGGTACGGGGTGACTTCAATGGTTGACCGTGCCTCGACCGGAGTCGGCTTGATGCTCGGAGGATTTGCTATCGCTGGCCTCGGTCTCGTGCTCGGATTCACCTATGCCCCAACCGTGTCTCCAGATGCATGGAACGCTCCGGAAACCTACCGAATTCTATTCTGGCACGTGCCGTCGGCATGGACTTCCTTCCTAGCATTCGGGATGCTATTTGTTGGCTCTTTGTTTTGGTATACTGCCAACAAAGAGTGGGCGTGGAAGTTATCAGGAATCGCTGCTGAACTCGGCTTGCTCTACGGACTCTGCGTCATCACATCCGGACCGATTTGGGGGGCTGCGG
>CAZYIX010000021.1:7935-31596 GCA_964647665.1 uncultured Candidatus Poseidoniales archaeon | reverse complement strand
GAGGCGCAGGCGCGAATCGTGCGACTGCTCGCACGCTTTCCCGCAGAGTTAGAATCAGCGTGGGATGTTCCTCGCGACCTGTCATTACCAGGTCTTGCCGAGTCTCTTGGAGTGGTTCGCTCGGCAATTCATCAACCGCTGAAAGCCCTGGAGGAAGGCGGTTTGGTGGCATCTCGTCAAGCCCATGTGATTGGCGGTGGCCATCGTCGCCGTTTGGTCCTGCATCTCACCGAAGAAGGACGCCGTATTGCTGGCTCGTTGGCTAGTCCAGCCGCTGCTGATGCAGCCTCGGTGGAGGCGGTTCTTTCCGGCTCGCATCATATTGCTGGCGGCGCACCACCTGCAGTAATTCTGCATGGTAGGGATGAGGCCCTGCAATCTGTTCAATTATTGTTGAAGGAGCGTGGTTGCGTGACAATTTCAGGAATGCCGGGCATTGGGAAATCTGCCCTGCTCCGCGCGCTTTCCGACCTACATTTGAGCCAAGGAGGAGAGGTGCGATGGTGTACTCTCGATGCTACGATGGATGCTTCGGAGTTGGTAGGCAGTTGGCTTGAGTCAGACGACTCCCCGAGAGATGTGGATGCGATGGTTGCTACCCTCAGCGGCCTCCCAGAGGAGATTCTACTCGTCGTAGATGAGGTATCTTCTGTTCACCCACGCCACCAAGATGCGGTCTCAGCACTGCTTTCCAGCCTAGTTCAGGCAAATGGAGGACCTCAAATTGCCATTGGTACTCGCGCGCCTCCTTCCTTTGATGCGGGCGATAGCGAGCATAGACTCGAAGGAGTCGAGACCGAAGCAGGAACTAGCATACTTGGCGAAATCCCCACTGAAATAGATGCGGGAGCTGTTGTTTCTGCTTTGGATGGTCATCCGCTGGCATTGCACCTTTGGTCACCCGACGATGATGTACCAGAAGCGAGCGGAGCAGTACAGGAATTTGTTGAGAAAACCGTTTTGTCCAGATTGTCTGATGTTGGGCGTAGCGATTTGGATTCACTCTCTTGTGAGCCAATTCCTGTGACTGTGAGCGCACTGCCGGAGCAATTTGACCCGACTGAACTCGATGAAGCAGCGTTGCTGCGTTGGCCACGTGGTGATGTGGAATCTCAACATCTTGTTCGCAATGTTCGCCGTGCAGTCTGGGATGATGGGCAGCGCTCAACTTTGCATACGGCAGCCGCCTCACATTGGTCTTCGATGGAAGGTGCGCAGGCTCGCTGGTTGGAAGCCCACCATCTGGTGAAGGCCGATGACGTGAGTGCAGGTTCACTAATCGAGGATAATGCTGAGGAACTGCTGAGTTTGGGTTCTGCTGCGATGACTGCTCTAATCGAAGATGCTCTGCATGCACTGCCCGATGCAGTGGCATTGCGACGAATGGCTGCACGGCTTGCTCTTGACCGTGGTGAGCCGAGCCATGCGGAATCACATATCAGCGAACTCTCAGATGATGATGCCCAGAAGAATTCGCTTCTTGCAAGACTCCACCGAATGAATGGTGATGTCGAACTTGCTGATGCTGCTGACCAAGCCGCCCTTGCCTTGGCGGATTCTGGAGAAGCAGCAAGAATCCGGCTCTCTCGGATTGCCTCTAATCTTGACGATAGATTGCCAAGTAGTGACGACTCTGACCTTGGTATGCTCGATGCATCTCTTGCCGAGGTACGACCTTCAGCCCTTGAGGCAAATCAGCGCCGCGCTGCTGTGGTATTACTCGCCATTCTTCGGCATCGAATTTCGCTGCTGCGAGGTGATGCGGAAACCTGTGCCGCCGTTTGTGATGACCTTGAGATGTTGGCTGGCGGCGATGACCCCATCATCGAGCGTTTGAGACACCAAGCAGCACTAACTCTTGCCGAACAGGACAGTTCAGATCGGCTATCCGCTGAGAGTGATATGCGTCGGCTGTTTGAGCGAACGATGGACCCTATTCACCGTGCTTCGCTCGGCCTTGCGCTTGTCAATGCTCAATCTCAGTCCAATCAACCCGGCGCTGCTACCACGCTGGAATCCCTATTTGCCATCGTTCTACCCGAAGATGATCCTGCGTCACGTCGCCTCGATGCGATGCGATGGTATTGGCGTGGCGTGCTTGATGAATCTGCTCGGCTGGCCTCATGGATGGAGGCCAGTCACCGATTTCGTGCAGCGGAATGTCCCAATGCCGCTGCGGAGTTGACAACGAAAATACACTCTTCTCTGCGTTAATTTTCTTCATTATCTGCCGCAGATTCAATGTCGGCAAAGACATCGTAATCATCCTCTTTGAAGTCGTCACCGTCATCCTCAGAACCATCGTGCTGATTATCTTCATGTTCTTCTGCAACATCGTCGGCGACGTCATCTACGTTCTCGTCAGTTTCGTGGATAACTTTTTGCAAATCTTCGTCAGAGGCCAGTCCGAGCAATTCCCGGCCTTTGCGCATCCAAGTCCATCCTTCGTCAACCCATTCGTATAATTCATCCAATGCCTTGTCTGAAATGCCGGCTTCGCTAGCGATTCTTTCGATAATTTTCTTCTCACGCTTTTCGTATATTCCATCGGCGGCAGCAAGCAATAATGCATCACGCAGAGCGAGTAGTACCGACTCTTCACTCATCTCGCGCACTGATAGAGAAATTGGTTTTGGACGCTTCAATTCCAGCCGCAAATCTTTGCGGCTGAGTGGCGCAATCAGCGCGTTGCCAAGCCTCCCTTCAAAAGTGGCCAACTCCTCAACAGTAATCTCACCGTCAGATGAGGCCATATGAGCCAGTAGAGAGGCATATCCACGTCGGTCGGCTCGGTCCAAATGGTGTAGTGTGTCTGGAAGCATGCCGCGTGATGGTATGGTTCAGAATTGAACCTTCCGTGACCTCAATGAGGTCGGAATCATCAGACTTCAGCGCCGATTAGTGTACGAGTATCGACGATTCCTTCTATGCCTCGAATCTGCTCGATAATACAGTGTGTCAGATCAACTTCATTCTCGGCCTCAATCTTGACGAATACATCGTATTCACCGAAGACAGTCCATCGCCCGCTGACCAAGTCGACACCGTCGAGAGTATCCCTGACCTTGTTTTCGTAACCAGGTTTGGTTGTGATGAGTATGAATCCAACAGCCATTTTTTCACCTCAGTATTCAACGACGATGAGAGTCTCAGTTTCCTTGATTCCCTCAATCGTTCGGAGGTCACCCATCAGCAACGTGGTCAAATCTTTACCATCTTCGGCATTCACTCGTGCAACTAAATCGTACTCGCCGTATAGCGCGTGGGTCTCGATAATGCACTCCATATCTGCGAGGGCGAGATAGACATCTCGCTCCATGGATGGTTCGGTTTTGAATAGGACAAATGCAGACGGTGGCATGGCAATCTCCGAGCCGCTCGGCCTACCAACCGCTCATAACCTCTCCTATCGGGCTCGTTTCCCCCAGAATATCATGGAATGGCTGATTTAATGATAAGAATTAGTCGAACCAAGCGCCGAAAGCATCCAATAGGTGCTCGCCGCGCTCTGTTCCCATGGGGAACAGTCGCAAGGGGGCAATCTTGCTGTTAGCAGCGATGCTTCTGGCTAGCCTATCTCCTCTGCTGATGACAGCAGTCTCAAATGAGTTGGTCGAAGACGAATCCGCGCCAACCAACTCCCGTTCAACAACCACATGGTCCGGTGTTAGGACACAAGAGAGCGACTACACCATTGCGGCTGGAGATACACTAGTTATTGCAGCGGGAACCACAGTCCAACTTGGATATGGTTCCCGAATCTACGTCGAAGGTGAACTCGATATTCAAGGGACCTCAGCATCACCAATCACACTGACAACAGCACCCGGTACAGTATCACACGAAGGTATCCAGTTCAATGCCACTAGCAGGGGACGTGGCTCAACAATTCAGTATCTGGTTATCGATGAGTCGGAATGGGGCATCACCATCTACGACAGCAATCCCTTGCTTGAGGACGTGACAATCAACAATGCCGACTATGTAGGCGTTGACCTGTTCAATTCAGCCAATCCTACCATCCGACGTCTCACCGTGCAAGACGGTGGTCAAGACATTCAAGGTGGCACTCCTTCAACTTGGAGATACGGCATTGGTTTGTCGATTGGAGCCGGAAGCGCTCCTTTCATTCAGGGTGCGACTTTCGACAACCTGATTCTGCGAGCCGTCAATATGTGGGGTAATTCCGGTGGGATGGTTTCGGGAGTGAATATCACAAATGTTTCTGGCGCGACACTTGAGTGGCCTGCTGCGATTTGGGTTGAGGATTCAATTGCTCTATTCCAAGACGTCAATATTGATCGCTCTGACAATGGTATCATTGTTAGGCACATCACAGAGAATGGGACAACGAGACCTACCTTCCGAGATGTGGTCATTGAGAATTCTCAGTACCGTGGTATTTTCATCGAGCAGAACAACCACTCTAATTGGAACGCACCACTGAATGCTATTTTCGAAGGTTTGACTGTGAGGGGAACTGGTGGTATTGGGGCAAAAACTCCTGGGTTGGGTATGTTTGCAATTGGCTTGAATACTTCTGGAGCGGACTTTGAGGATGTGTTGATTGAAGATAACATCTGTAATGGCTTCAAGGCCTACATGATAGATTCAGCAACTAGAATCGAGAACATGACAATCACTGGTTCTGGCGACCCTTCATCAGTCTCGATGAACGACCATGCTGGGATGTTTATCCGTTCCTCCAATTGGGCTCCGTACATTGAGGATTTGACCGTAAGTGACAGCGCTGGCGACGGCATAATGCTGTGGAAGGCTAGTCTTCAGGGTGCAAACTGGCTGTCCGAGAATAACGCCGGAGCAGGCCTGTACATTCGCGAGGCTCACCCTCAGGTGGTGGGTGTAGTGACCACTGGAAACGGTGAGAACGGCTTGTATGTCTACGACAGCAGCAACGTCGAGTTTGCCGACTTGGCCAGCAGCGACAACGGTGCAAGCGCGTTGCTACCAAAGAATGGCATCGGGCTATATTTTGAGAAATCAAATGACTTGATGAGTGCGAGCAAGAATGTCACTTGCATCCGTTGTTCATCAACAAATGATGCATGGGGTGGCGTATATGCTCTGAAATCAGTCGACATGCAATTCTTTGATTTGGTCGTGACAGACCCGGGTAATGGTGCCCGCGCAGTCGAGGTCGACAATTCCAATATGCAATTCAATGGCTGGGTGACCTTTGATGGTCTGACCGTTCAGGCCAATCGCTCAGGACCGATAGTGCAGTTCACCAATACCGATGCGCATCTATCAGGTCTGCTGCTGAACGGTGTTCACGAAGGAGTAGCTTGGGATGGAAGCGGAGACCCTCTTACATCGACACTCACCGATTCCGCCCTATCAGGAACAGACTGCATCGAATTCACTGACTTGCATCGGGTAATTGCTAACAACGTCTCTTTTGCTGGCTGTTCCGGACAAGTCAACTTCCGCGATAGTGAGGTGAACATCACCGATGGTTCTGGAGGTAGCGCCATCACTTTTGATATGACAGGAATGCCAAGTCACATTCGTTGGATAGATTCTGACGTGCCACCAACGCTCAATGCGGGTGTTGGCAGTATATTTGACCGGATGTTCACACTGAATGTTTGGGCGGTGAATCAGCACTCGCATGGCCTTCCAAATGCGCAGGTCAACCTGTCTTTCGACCAGTATGAAGCAGATGTATCCGCCACGCTGCCATATTCGGGAAACCAATTATTCGGTCCATTCATTGGTACACGTAGCACTACGACTGGAACAAGCAGCATTACTCAGTCATGGGTCGGTTGTGATTACGACGGAGAACATGCAGACGCCGGTCCATTCAATGTCGACTCCGCTCAGACTGTCCTTTGCACAATCACCCTGACAAATCAGCCACCGCTGATTATTTGGGAATCTCCACTTGATGCTGACGTGTACTCCAGCGGTGGTGAAATTCTGTTCAATGCAACTGCTACTTGGGACCTCGATGATGACCCAATCTCCTTCACATGGCAGAGTAATATCGATGGCAATTTCTGTAGCGGCACCGCTCTATTCTCTGCCAACGATGGTGGTAGTTGCACACTTTCTGACGGCATCCATGCAATCACTCTTTTCGCGTGCGATGACCAGAATAACTGTGCTAATGAGACCCGCACCATCGAGTTGCGCAACCTGCCACCTTCAGTGACAATTTCAACTGACCCGGCACCCGGGATGGATGGCGTGATTCGAGTGTTCAGAACCGTGCCATTATTCATCAACGCAACCGGCACCTTTGACCCTGAGAATGACCTGATTGAATGCCCTACTTTTGCATCGTATCGGGGTGATGAGCAAGGTTCTAGCCAAGGTTCGCCTAGTTCAGGGGTTCGGGCAGAATGTCGCATTGAGTGGAATGAGTCTTTCTCAGACGCAGCAGATAGTGTCACCCAATTCGATTTGACCATTTACTTTGGAGACGGCGTGAATCCAGCAGTCGAGATAATCTACGCCATTGAGTTGGTCAACGAAGTTCCTCATCCGGAGTTCACAGTATACCGAACCGACAACACTTCTGCTGGTATGCTATCTCTTGACGGTACGGCTTCGCACGACCCGGAAGGAGATGAGATTCGTGCGGTGTGGGTCAGTAACCTCATCGGTGATTTGCCAGATGATGGCGATGGCAACGACTTGATTTGGACCGGATGGTTACCCGCTGGTGAGCATTTGATTACTCTCCGACTATCTGATGATAGACCAGAGCACTCTACATCATGGTCATCAGAAACCCAACTTGTATCGGTGCAGAACAGTCCTCCGCTTGCAAGTATTTCGAGCCATAGCACCTCATTTAGCACTGACTCATCCATTTTACACACCTTCCTCGCTGAACAGAGTGGTGATTGGGACATTCCGTGTTCCTGGTATGATGATAATTGGGTAGAAAACCATCTGTGCTCGATGCAGTATTTGCCGAACCCGGACAGTGTGGCAGTTCGTTGGGACTCCAGTCTTATTGAGGGCGCACTTGGTACTGATTGGACTCTTACAGTCCGCCTGCCCGCAGGAAGCCAGACCCTCACATTCACTGTTGACGATGGAGTTAATCCGCCGGTTGTTGCATCTGTTGAGGTTGAAGCAGTGACTAGCGCGCCCATCCTCATATTGGCTAGCCCAATTCCCGGGGTCGATGTCTACAGCGACGCTCCAGTTCTGTTTGATTTCCGCGAATCATTCGATGCTGATGGTGACAACTTCACCGTTACTGTAGAATCGAATTTACTGACTGAGCCGATAGTTGACAACGGCACTACCGACTATTGGTATAACGACAACCTCGCCTCTGGAACTCACTCCCTCACATTCACCCTCGTTGATGACACTGGAATGACTCGCGTGCACAACCAGAGCCTGCAGGTTCTGCCGACCGGTCCTCACGCGGTTATCGACGGCTTGTTGGAAGGCCAGTATATTCCTCCGGGTGACGTTTTGGTGTTCAACGGGACCTCGTCATACGATGCCGATGATGACATTATTGCATGGATTTGGAAGGAACATGACACACCTGATGTTGCAGGAGTAGAAATTGCCAGTGACAACGAGTTCACTGCATGGGTTAAGCCGGGCCCTGCAACGTTCACTCTCACAGTCAGAGATTCACGAGGTGTGTCCGATACCGCTTGGATAAACCTGACAATCGGCGCGAGTTTCCCTGTGCTCTCCGACCTAGATTCTGACCTCGACGAACTTGAATACGACGTTATCAACACGATGCAAATCACTGTTAATCTGGCTGATGCTGATGGTACTACATTGCGAGATGGCAGTGTTCTAGGTGTTCTGAAGGTTGGAGGAGAGGAGCATTCCTTCACTCTCCACGACGATGGAGCTGGAGGGGATGCCATGGCTGGAGACGGAATTTGGTCCGCGGTTTTGACGGCAAAGATTGGCGATGCTCAGTGGGCAAGCCTCGAAGTGTGGGCCGTTGACGGTGATACCACCTCTGATGTGATGCGCCAACAGATTCCGGTAAGGACTCCTGCTGAGTTGTCCGGATTCCTCGAAAGACTCGGCAGTGTTGGACTCTATGGGCTGCTCGCGACAACTCTTGTTCTCGGCATCATCGGCTTCCTAGTGCAATTGCGAAGTCGCCGCCGCTTGGCTGATGATCTTGCAATGATTGAATCGTGGGGCGGTGGTCTCGGAGAGGGTTCTGGTGGATTCGATTTGATTGATGAATCAGCCCCGCTTGAAGAGCCCGACTTAGATGCGCCTACACAACCCGCCCTCAGTGATTTCGGCGATTCAGATGAGAATCAGGATTCATAGAATCCTGCGTAACGCTCTGCATTGAGTGTGTAGGTGTATTCCTCCAACACTCGATGTCTGCCCGCACGCCCCATTTTCTGGCGGCCATCCGGGTCAGACAACAGCCCGTTGATTTGTTGCGCTAGCGAGTCGGCATCGCCCAAATCGAATAGAGCGCCGACCTCAGAGTCAACCATTTCAGGTAGTGGTCCATCATCGACAGTCACTACTGGAGTACCCGACGCCATCGCTTCCAATGGAATCAATCCTTGACCTTCGTAGTATGAAGGATATGCCACCAAATCGGCTGAGCGGAATAGTTGTGCTAACTGTTCGAAGGGCATTCCCGATTCGATAGTGACGTTATCAGCCATGCCCAGCGACTTAGCCTGTTTGAGCAGGGTGCGGCGCATGTGCCCGCGTCCAACTATTACCAGATGTGCATCTCTGTTGGCCGCCAGCACGGCTGGCATCGCTCGCAGTAGCGTGCTGAATCCCTTGCGAGCAACCAATCTACCAACTGCGAGAATCAGATGAGTACGCGTATCGGCGAGGCCTGAAAGCGCAGCCTCATCTGGATTTCCGTACCGTTCACGCATTTTCTCGTGCGCAGCCAATGATTCCTCATGGTCTCCGTCAAGAGGCACGAACATATCCGTATCAACTCCCCAGCGCACGACTTCGCAACGCCAGTTTTCTGGCGGGTCGTAGCGGTCAAGGAAATCTTGTTTCGTTGCCTCACTATTTGCAACGCAAACAGTCGAGGCGCGAACAGCAGCTCGCTCGTACTTGGCGTAATACCGCCCAGTCAGCAGAATAGCGAGGTCATTCGGATTCTTCCAAGTCGCAGCCTCGCCATGCTTGGCAGCTCGCACCATGCCATCCCTCTCGCCGAGCCATGAACCGTGCAGACTAGTGATCACTGGACCAACTTCACTGCGAACTTTTCGATACTGCTTCTCTGTCCACGAAATCATCGGCGCATGCACGTGAACAGCATCAACAGGGTTGCGAGAGTGGACTCGCAGCAATTCACGTAGCGCCCATCTGCCATAGGATACTGTGAATGCCATTGGAAGAGGTGCCCAGCGGACCTGCAGAACCTTGACTCCTTCTTGTGATGGGATTGATTTCGGGTTGCGCATGGCTTTCTTGTCTCGCCGGGTAATCACCGTGACACTGTGCCCCATTCTGGTCAGCGCGCCTGCGAGGTGAAAAACCGTTGAACCCATACCACCCCAACGTGGAGGATATTCACCAGAAAGCATCGCGATATGCATACATCCACCCTTTCGCCGCAGGCGCTTGGTGAACGCCTGCATGATATCTGATTTGAAAGCAGGGGGCCGACGCCATGCACGGGTGAATTGAAAAAAGGTTGCAGAATCGGGCAGTGCGAGGGGATGCGTTGGCCCAAGCACTACCGGTTCATGTTACGGTTGTCATACCGACTCGAAATGAGGAGGCTGCAATCGTAGATACCATCCGTTCGATTCCTAACGATGGCTGGTGTGAAAAACTCGATTTCCTGATAATTGACGGTAATTCAACCGACAAAACCCGCGAATTGGCGGCTGAAGAAGGCGCATGGGTGGTAATGGAGCCGCGCAAGGGCTACGGTAGAGCCTACCGCACAGGCTTTGCAATTGCGCCCGGCGATATCATCGTCACACTTGATGCCGACTGCACCTATCCAGGAGAAGAAGTACCGGGTCTAGTTCGCAAGTTGGTCGAAGAAGATTTGAGATTCATCACTTGCGACCGCCTTCGCCGCGCTGAGGATGGCGCGATGTCCGGGCTACACGGCTTCGGCAATTGGGGACTTTCCGTGACTGCGCGCATGCTGTTTTGGTATGGCATCCATGATTCACAGAGTGGAATGTGGGTTTTCCACAAGGAGATAATGGACAATAAGAAGATGCGGCCAACCCACGATGGAATGCCGCTATCTGAGGAGATGAAAATCAACGCACGACGTTGCTTTGGACGCAAAAAGGCAGTCGAGGTCAGCGTGCCTTATCGGGTGCGTGTCGGAGATGCTGAAATCAATACTTGGGGCGATGGTTGGCTGAACTTCCGCTTCTTCTTCCTCAAGCGATTTGGACTCAATCGGACCCGCTCAGAGTGGGGTCCGGATGAAAATACTGAGTTGTAGTCAGGTTATTGTGGCGCAGCACCACGTTTGCCGACAGTTTTTTCAACAGTTACAGCGGGAAAACCCCTATGCGTATGCGGGTGTCTCCGACACCCGATGAGCCCGAGTTCCGCCGTTCGCAGGCTTGCCGTGCCAACGGTTCTCGTGATGTTCTTACTCGCCTCGCTGCCGACCGTGGCTGCTGAAGCAAATGATGCGATTGCCGGCGCGGACCAAATCAACGATGGCTCCTCGACCAGCGGTTCTGTCGATTATGGAGGCGATCGTCGTGATTTCATGAAAGTCGCCGTTGTTAATGGCGACGTGGTCAGTTTTTCGGTGAGTATTTCTTGTCAGGCTTGGGATGGAGGCTGCGAGCCACGAATCCGCCTTTATTGGGACAATCAGACACAGGACGGTGGTACCCACACTACTTACAGCAGTGGAACGTACTACATCACCCATGCAGGACCAGCTGGATTTGCATACATCGAAATAATCTCTGAGGATTCTTGGTTCGATGACAACTTCGACTACACCGTCGCCGTCAGTGTCGACAAGGATGAGCGCGACACCGATTTTGATGGATTTTACGACGACAATGACGACTGTCCGGAGGACGCTGGCACCTCAACTGAGGATCTCTCAGGCTGCGTAGATGGTGATGGAGATGGCTGGTCCGACATCGGCGACCAATTCCCCAACGAGCCCAGCCAATGGTCCGACCAGGATCAGGATGGCTTTGGCGACAATGTGAATGGGGTCAATGCAGACAGTTGCCCGCTGCTATGGGGTGATTCGCAGGAGGACCGTCTTGGTTGTCCTGACCGTGATAACGACGGTTGGTCCGATCCGGATGTCTGGGGCGAATGGGGTCCGGTATGGACCACAAGCGATGGCGCAGATGCTTTTTGGGAAGATGATACGCAATGGGGCGATTACGACTTCGATGGATACGGCGATAATTGGCATGATGACTCTTGGAATGAGAGCCGTGTGGCGCTTGGAATAGGCCAATGGATGGAAGGCGCGACCAACCCGGACTACTGCCCTATGCAGCAAGGTTACAGCACTGAAGACAGGAATGGCTGTCCTGACTCCGACGGCGATGGATACTCCGACCCTGATGGAAACTGGACTTCGCAATGGGATGGTGCAGATGCATTCCCATTCGATGAAACTCAGTGGGCTGACCGCGACCTCGACGGCCATGGTGACAACCCTGATGGTAATGCCCCGGATTATTTCCCCGACAACCCTACGCAATGGGATGACACCGATGGCGATGGATGGGGGGACAACCAGCATGAGGAAGCAACCCAAGTGGACTACTTTCCTACTGACCCAACACAATGGGCGGATTACGACCGTGATGGCTTCGGTGACAATGCCTCTGGTAACATGCCAGACTCTTGCACCGACAGACCGGGTTCATCATTCCAAGACCGCTATGGTTGCCCGGACGCTGATGGTGATGGGTATTCCAATCCCGATTCAAATTGGCCCTCTCATCCAGATGGATTCGCTGACGCATTCCCATCGGTCGGTAGCCAGTACCACGATATCGACGGTGATGGCTATGGCGACAACCAGAGCGAGATGGCTTGGCAATCAGATTCTTGCGTCGCCACCGCTGGGACATCGACTCTTGACCGATGGGGATGTCCAGACCGTGACGGTGATGGAGCCAGCGACCCGCAGGTAGAACTTGGCTGGCTCCCACACCCGGCAGGTTTGGCCGATTCTTTCCCCGACGATTCAACTCAGTGGCGTGACACTGATGGAGACGGTAGAGGCGATGAGTCGGAGGGCAACACTCCTGACCGCTGCCGAGATACTCCCGGAACCAGCATGCATGACCGATACGGCTGCACCGACACAGATGGAGATGGATACTCTGACCAAGGAGACAGATTCTCACATGACGGAACCCAGTGGGCGGATAGTGACGGCGATGGATTCGGTGACAATCCATTCGGACACCAATCGGATTACTGTCCGTTTTCCTCAGTAAGCGAGGGGGTCTCAATCATCGATAGGCTAGGCTGTCCTGACACCGACGGCGACGGATATTCTGATGCGGATGATGATTGGTTGGCCTCACCAGATGGACCCGGAGATGCATTCCCATTCAATAGAGTGCAATGGATTGATAGCGATGGCGACGGTTTTGGAGACAACCCGATTGGCAGTATCAGAGATGATTGCCCTGCCGTTGCTGGTAAGTCGACTATTGACCGGCAGGGATGTGTGGATTCCAACCGTGATGGCTATTCGGATATGTATGGATTGAGGGAGGCTCAACTCGCTCTGATGGGTTCGAACCCGGCTTCCAGTGTGCTGACATTCGCTTGGGCCATTTTCGTGTTCATGCTCACGTTCGGCGTCAGTGTCTTCACCGGTCGGCGAGGGGATGATGTCGATCTTGCAGAAGCGATTGTTGAGGAATCTTTCGATGAAGATGAAGGAGGTGAATTGCCTGATGCGTAAACAGTTTGGATTGGCGGTATTGCTACTACTTCTTGCGCCTATGCTTGCGAGCAGTGCTGTTGCACAAGATGCCAGCCACATCTCGGTTGGAGCCGCTCGTGCTGATGGTCTTGACATGAACATCGATGGTGACGATGACCGCATCAATGTCACAGCATTGATTGGCAGTAGCCTCAATGCTGCTTCAATCGGTGTTGAGGTGACTGTAAGTACAGCAGACATCACACTAACCTTCTGGGACAACTTCACACTTAACGCAGGTGATGTTCACACAGTGCGAACTGTCATCGATGCGTGGGAAGATGCTGAATACACCATTGAAATGTATGTGCATGACCTAGATTCAGGGATGTTGGTCAATAGCAGCGAGTTCGGGCCATTTGATTTGATGGCGAGCCTCACCCAACCATCACTATCGATGAGCCTTGATTCAACTGAATCGTTGTTCACAGGCGAGACCTGCCTCATCAACCGCAGTTTTTCCGACCAAGTTGGCGAGCGATATGATGAGACTGGCATCATCTCAATCAGTGGCTCTCCATGGCTTGTTGGTGAGCATGAGTCGCCGGTAGATTGCAGTCGCTGGCCTGCCGGCGAATATGTGGTGACCGAGCATTATCGCAACGGCCTTGGCATGGTTGCTACAGAGGAGTTGAGTTTCACTATTCACATTCATCCTCCACCCGCCTTTGAGATTGTAGTATCCGGCGGCGATACTCCTGCAGGAACCCCCTGTGAACTAATCAGCAATGCTACCGAGGGCACGCAACTGGCTGAGATGGATATCGATTGGTATGTCACTCAGCCGAATCAGGAAATTGATTGGCACGGAGATACCAGTATCCTCGACTGCACAATGTGGTCACCGGGAGTCCACAAGGTGCGAGTTACCATGACTAGCGCCCAAGGGCGTGAAACCTCAGAGGCTCTGAATCTGATTCGGCTGCCGCCAGCCGCAGATGCTAGCGATACAGTACTGAACGCCAGTGGTGACCAAGACCGATGGCCCTCCGTCTCACAAGGAGACTCCTACCAGCCTGAACCACTATTCGTCAGCCTTTCTATTTCCGCAGCGATTGTCGGTGCCATCATCTTCGTCTTCGCCGTGCTAGCCGGCGTGGTGGTTGCACGTTTGGCTACTCGCAGTCGTCGTGACACTCCCGAAGATTGGGAGGAATCGTTCATTCCCGATGCGGAAGGATTGCCAACATTCACCGATGACGAAGGGGTGCATTGGCGCCAGCAGACTGACGGCAGTGTAGATTGGTGGGATGCGTCCGAGCAGGTCTGGACCCGCTACGAGGCTTGACAACCGAAATCACATTCCCCGGCTATAGCCGGGGGGCGTATTCAAAGAGCGACGCATTACCGCCGTGGTACATGGGTGCTACTATCTTTGACAATTCAATCCCGTTTTCTGACAGAGTCCGCACTTTTTCCCATATCGCGATTTTGCTGACCCTCGGGGTTCTGGCGATGATATACCTGCAAGGAGTAATCCAGCCGTTCATTCTTGCATTATTCGTATTCCTGCTTCTGCGCCCAGGAGCGGAATGGCTGAAACAACACAATGTCCCAACAATCCTTGCCTATTTCCTCGTCATCTTTGGATTGGTATCGGTTGTAATTTTGACCGGTTGGTTGCTTTACGAGGACCTGTCCAAGGTAATCGATACCCTACCTGAGCAGATGGTGAAAATCGATTCTCTGCTGGCAAATCTGCAAGGTATGACCATCCTAGGTATGGAACTCAAACTTCACGGAGCCTCGGATCAGTTAACCGGCGACTCAATTCGTAATGCGCTTTTCTCGGTATTCGGTAACGCAGCGTCATTCCTGACCAATCTGATTACCGTCATCGTATTCCTGCTATTCATTATCCTCGAAGCAGAGACTCTGCCAGGCAGAATTCGAGCAGCCTACCCCTCTGATGTCACCGGAAAACTGCATGAAATGTCCAAGCAAATCGGTGAGGGAATCAACAGATATGTGTTGGTCAAGACATTCGTCTCATTTGGCACGGCATTTGTCACGGGGGCAATCTTGGTGTCTGTGGGAGTTCCCGGTTGGTTCATGTGGTCGGTTCTTACATTCCTGTTGAACTATGTACCATACATCGGCAGCCTATTTGCGGTATTTCCTCCGGTCTCTCTAGCCTTCCTTACTTTGAATCCGGCTGTGGCTATTGTAGTGATGATATTGCTGGTATCCAATCAGCAGTTGTGGGGCGCCATCATCGAGCCGAAGATGTTTGGAGCAAGCCTCGACATCTCGCCGGTGGTGCTGCTGCTGATGGCGGCTTTCTGGTTCTGGCTTTGGGGCATTATCGGCATGGTCATCGCTGTGCCGATGGCAGTAATCGCCAAGATAGTGCTCGGCCAGATTGACGGAACCAAACCGTTCGCAATACTGCTTTCAGAACGAGCGCCAAAAGCGGTCGTTGACAATTCTGATGAGTGAATTACTCGGGTTTTCGACCCAACAGTATGACGATTTCTCCGTCAGATTTCAACTCGACTTCTCCTCCAAGCGCGGTGTTGTGCAATCCACGCGTGGAGAAGGCGAGGGGCTGTTCTTCCAGCGGATATTCCACTCCTGTGAGGGTAATGTGTGCGCAAGGTGTGAAAGCGAAAATTGAGATGGGAGTTCCCTGTTGAAGATGCAGGTGAATTTCATCGTCACAGCGCAATGAGATGAAGTCGTCGAAGTGCAGGCGAACCTCCAATTCGGCAGGAGCTTCAACCAGTGCGGCAAATGCTGCTAACTGATGGTCGGTTCTTCCTCCTGCCACGCCCACCACATCAACCTCTGAAGCACCCGCTTCGCAAGCCCAGTGCAGGGCTTTGGCAAGGTCGGAGGAATGTTGGTCCGGTAAAGGGTGTCTTTGGATGTCCGAATCCTCGATTGAATCGAAGTCACCAACCGCGATACTGAGTGCTATTCCGCGTGCAATCGCTTCGTCGGTTCCACCATCGACTCCAACCACCCGGTTAGCAGCCTTGACCAGAGGCCTCCAAACCGCCTCTGTCGGCCACTCGCCGGCGCAGCAAAGGACTAGACGCTCTCCTGCCATCACACCGGCACTGTGCTAGGCATACAATAGGTTCGCCGTGCAGCGATTCTCGCTGAAAATCAAACTGTGGGGGTTTTGGGTCGAGATTCCGCACGGCTGAATAACCCCCCGCGGGTCCTCGACCCGTAGGGGTCGAGTCTGGAGCGGCTTCGCCTTTGGAGGAGATTAGATGCGAAGCAGCGGTATTTTGCTGTCGATTTTGATGCTTCTAGCGTCGCTCACTCCGCTTGCACTAACTCCACTTGCAGCGACTGATTTGGTTGAAATAGAGTTGAAATCAGAGCCAGATTCAGATTATTCCACCTCAATCACTTCCGGCTGGGGAGAACAGTTGGCTGGCACAAGCATCGATTGGCGCGGCGATTCTTGGACCACCCGAGCCGAGAGAGGCAGCGGGCTTGTGCTCGATGATACACAGAATGGAACAGGGCCACTGCTCGATATTGACCTAGTCACTGATGATAGTGGTAGAGTGCTTGGCTGCGCTTACAACTTGACTTCTCAAAGCCTTGAATTCCATAGCAAGGAGTTAGACGGCACAACCACGAAGCAAGCCATAGATGGCGGCAATACAGTAAATGTGGGGCGAGGATGCTCGGTTGCTGTTGACCATAACAATAGGGCGAGAATTGCTTATCTCGATTTGGACGCTCAATCGGTGAAGATTGCACGAGAGGCAGCCCCGACACCATTCCCTGACGACGACTGGTTGATTCGAACTTTGGTCGTCGATGCAACAATCGTCACTCCCGTAGCCGTCGATGTGTACAGCAACGGCACTGAGGCGGTGGCTTATCGTAACAACACGGATGGCTCTTTGCACTTGGCTCGCTTCACCGGCTCCTGGTGGTATCACACGCTGATGGTGTCTTCTGGTGCCGCTGCTGACTTTGTGCTAAATATTGACGTAAATGATGTACTGCACCTCACCTACCTCAATGAAAACGTCGACAGAGTTACGGTTATTTCTCTTGATGGCAATGTGCGGACAACCTCAGTGGTTGACTCCGGTGAGGGACTTGGTCAGCCGCTCGGCCACCATTTGGATGAGTTAGGCCGAGCCCAGTTGGTCTACGGTGCCAACAACGGCACTTCGCTGAGTCTGGTGCGTGATTTGACCAGTCGAGACGATGGACGTCTGCATCCCGAGCCCTTTGCATCGTTGTCTGGCTCGGAAGATGCTGGCTTCGGCTCCTCTGTTATTGCTGATACCGATTACAACGGCGACGGTTATTCCGACCTGCTGATTGCCGAGCCGGATGCAAGTAACTCGGCCGGTGCCGTTCACTTGTGGTACGGCACAGAAGCAGCGCCAAGTGGTGCTGCCGACCTGATTTTGACCGGAGCCGAAGAAGGTGCACGATTTGGAGCCTCAATGGCAAAAATCGGTGATCTCGACGGCGACGGTTACCCGGAACTTCTGATTGGAGCACCGGGTGAGGATGATGGTACAGGCAACTCGACCGGTGCAGTCCATCTGTACCGCGGCCATCCTACCGGACTGCTGACCCCAGCGGTTTGGACTAGCACTGGAACCGAGGATGGTGAGTTGTACGGCGCCCGCGTAGCCAACGCAGGCGACGTCAATGGAGATGGAACTGATGACCTGCTCATCGCATCACATGGTGCAGTTGGCGCTGCAAGCGGTGAGGGCAGAGTTGACCTGCACATCGGTGCAGCCAACATTGGCAATGTGAACTGGTCAGTGAGCGGCGAGTCAAGTGGACTGATTCTCGGTTGGCAGATTCTCGGCGTCGGTGACGCGAACAATGACGGTTACGATGACGTTGCAATCAGCGGATGCAAGGATTGGGATGAACTCTCGACCTATGGGCGAGTCGAGGTATTCGCTGGTAGCCAAACTGGCCTGTCTACCTCTCCCGCGCGCACATGGTCGATGAACCAACAATGGACCCAGTTCGGCATGATTCTCTCTGCATTGGGTGACATGAACGGTGACGGCTATGATGACATCGCAGTCAGTGAACCACAGAACAGTTCAGGCCCCACCATTTGGATATTCCAAGGATCTTCTACCGGCTATGCATCTTCGCCGACATTCACGGTCGCTAGCAGCAACACCGGCTCGGTTCTCGGTTCAGCATTGGCAAACGTCGGCGACATCAATGACGATGGTATTCCTGAGATATTGGTCGGTTCCAAGGGCTCTGGCAATTCCGGCGGTGATGTGACACTCTACCTAGGCCGCAATGACAGTCTTGGCCCGGTGATGATGTCGTGGAGTGGTTCGCAAGGGCAGCACCACGGCAGCGTGCTGGCTATCGGCGGTGATATGGACAGAGATGGTTCTCATGAGTTCATTTTGGCGACTCCCGAATCGGATAGTGGCGGTAGTCTATTCGGAGAAGTGCGAATCATCGAGACCCGTGATTGGGAACTGAATTCACTACCACTCGATGGAGTAGCATCAGAGCTTGACCTTGAGGTGGACGCGCAGGGTAGGACTCACATTTTGGTCACTGTTGATGGCGTTCACATCCACATGGAAAGGCCCGACGAGGCACTTTCGTCAGGCGCTGTTTGGGATTACTCAGTATTCTGGGATGAGAGCGTAGGTGGACCAGCGTCAAGCGCGCTTGCGGTCTCACCGGCAGGACAACCAAACCTGATGCTTGGCACCTCATCCCAAACTCAGTATCTGAACAAGATAGGAGGCGTTCTTGTTGGGCGAAATGCAGTTACTTCCGTCAATACCGCTGGCTATTCTTCGCTGGCTTTGGACTCCAATGGTTACCACCACATCGCATTCACCAGTGGCGGCACTTCCCTGCTGCATCTTGGACAGGACAGCGCAGGTTCTTCCTCATCATTGGTCAGTAGCGGAGTGAGTATCTCTGCGCCGACGCGCACACTTGTCAATTCTACAGATGAACCGGTATTGCTGTGGCGCGATGATAGCACTTCAACGATTATGATAGCGACCCGCAATGGGTCTATTTGGTCAACTGCAAGCCTAGCAAACAACAGCACAGGAGACCGTTTCGATGCGATAATGCATGCTAATGACAGTATTTCTTTACTTCACACCACGAGCGGAGGCGGGCTTATCGTCGAATTACTTGAATTCTCCAATGGCAGTTATGCGTACGCCGGCAACGTCACTCTGTTCGATGCAGCGAATGCTTCTACCGATGCTCTTGTTGACCTCGCTTACACGTCTAGTGGACTGGATGTGGTTTCAAGTTCCGGCGGTAACGCCTCTTGGCTACGTATCGATGCAGCATTAGCGGTAAGCACGATTCAAAATATCTCCAATACTACTGGCCAGCCACATCTCTACACCGACGCGGGTACAACCACGCTGTTGCTGGCAGAGCAAGGCAATACCACTCTGACCTCTCGACGGATTTCACAGGCAGGCATTGTGGATTGGCAAGTCATCCTTGACGTTGATTGGGACAATACTGCAGTCATTTCAGGTTCTCTGTTCGCGGCAAGCCCAAGCAGTGGTACGTTGTCTATTCACGAAATCGGAGATGACATGGATACTCCAGTGATACTGTCTGGGCTCGCTGTATTTGGGGCGATTTCAGCGGCGCTGGATTTGGACGGTAATATGCACGTTTCAACTCACAAAATCAGTGGTCAGGACCTACACCTGCTAATCCGACTATACGATGAGGACCGTGACTTCATTCCTGCCCACCTCGATGACCTCGACAACTTCGGTGGGCAGTGGAATGACCAAGATGGTGATGGCTACGGTGATAGAGCAGATGGACCGCAGCCGGATTCCTGCGTTTCAGGCGCTGGAACGAGTTACTTCCTGATGTATGGCTGCGGCGACATCGACGGTGATGGATATGCAAATGCAATCGATGAATGCGGTGATGATGGTTACTCCTTCCGCGACCGGCTCGGCTGCGACGATGTCGATGCCGATGGTTGGTCGGGCATGGGCGATGATTGGCCATTTGGAGACAGATGGCCGACCAATTGGATGCAATCGATGGACACTGATGGCGATGGCCGAGGAGACAATCATGGGCCTGACTGCTGCATTAACTCCAACGATGGCCCCGATTGGTTCCCACTTGACCCACGACAGTGGATTGATTCAGATGGTGACGGGGTTGGAGACAACTCCAGCGACCCGAACGGAGACCAATGCCCGTGGGAGTGGGGCGCATCACAGTATGACCGACGCGGCTGCCTCGACAGTGATGGCGATGGCTGGTCCGACCCACGTTCCCCTTCTAGTGAAGACCCAGATGGCTGGCAATACATTCGACATCAATGTGTGAACAACGGCACCTTTTGTGCGGATATGTGGCCGTGGGCCCCTGATGATACATCTCCTGAGAACTCCTGTGGGCTCCGTTGCGACGAGCAGTGGGCAGACTCGGATGGTGATGGATGGGGAGACAATAGCACTCCCGGAGCCTGGCGGCGTGATGCTTTCCCACTTGACCCAACTCAGTGGAATGACACCGATGAGGACGGGTATGGCGACAATATTGACGGGAATAATGCCGATGAGTGCATAGTTCGCTGGGGCAATTCCTCAATTGACAAACTGGGCTGTCCTGACACCGATGGTGATGGTCATTCCAACGACTACACCTTCGATACCAATTCCTCTACCGGATTGCGAGAGAATGAGCAGGGGGACTCTCACCCACTCGACCCGAATCAATGGCGAGACCGTGATGGAGATGGCTTTGGTGAGAATCCTGTTGGGGATTGGGATCGCTGTATTTCTGTATTTGGCTATCTGAACGGCGCACCCGGGCCCGGATGTCCATTGCCTGAGGGTGATGCTGACAACGATGGTGTCGGTGATAGTACCGACCAGTGTGCGGATACTCCAGCCTTCGAAGTAGTCGATTTATTCGGCTGTTCAGAGAGTCAGAAGGACGATGATTCTGATGGATACAGCAACTTGGTTGACCTTTGTCCAGACACGGCTCCTGAGGCCACAGTCGATGACAATGGCTGCTCTGATGAGCAGCTAAACCTCGATTCTGATGATGACGGCGTTTCCAACGTGTTTGATATTTGTCCGAACACTGACTCAGCCAACGAAACTGCTGATGAAAATGGCTGTGCACCCAGTCAACTCGACTCTGATAATGACGGGGTCTCAGACGCCGATGACTTGTGTCCAGAAACTACTGCAGGAGCAGCCGTAGATGTGTACGGTTGCGTTGATGCGACAGCAGATTCAGACAACGACGGCTGGACAGACGATGTCGACGCTTTCCCACTTGAGCCGACACAGCATTTGGATGAAGATAGCGATGGCTACGGTGATAACCAGACCATAGGAGCGGTCGATTCTGACGACTGCCTTGGTGTCAGCGGCTCTAGCAACATGGACCGCAAGGGCTGTCTCGACACTGATGGTGATGGTTGGTCGGACCCAGAGAACGACTGGCTAGCATGCGTGAATGGCGCCGGATTGGCCGACTGGCGCGTCAATGACCCATCGCAGTGGTGCGATAGGGATGGAGATGGATTCGGAGACAATCAGAGTGGAACCAACGGAGATGACTGCCCCAACACTCCTGGCGTACTCGACGGTGAGGATGGCGATGGTTGTCCAGTACCATATGTTCCGCCTTGGGAAGACCTCGACGATGATGAAGACGGCGTCAAGAATGGCATCGACTTGTGTGCAGATACTCACTGGACCCAATTGGATACGTTGGACATCTCCGGCTGTTCTGAATCTCAGCGTTCCGAGCAGGATGGAGGAAGCAGTGGTGGTTCTATGCCGTCTCTATGGGTGGTTGGCGCAGGCGTTGGTCTGCTCGCGCTGATTGGTATCATCGCTATGCTCGTGATGCGATTACGTGCTGGAAGCATCGACTGGGAGGAGGACGACGAGGACGACCTCTATGGCGAAGACGATTATTATGATCCATTTGAATCTACTTCGGCACTTGGCTCAACAACGATGCCAATGGGAAGTACACCTACCCGAAGCATGGGACCTCCAGGTGGCAGTGATTCGTTTGGGGACAGAGATGACACTGGCGGAGCACGTTCGCTAGGTGTTGCAGGTGCACGGCCGGGTGGAGTGCCACCTCGCGGGTCTCAAACGGTGGCAAGCGGCGCTTCTTCCTTCGGAATGGAAAGGGATTCTACTCCATCGAGAACGCCGGATAAGCGCCCAAGCGGGCCATCTAAACCTTCACGCCGCCCTGCTGCTAGAAAATCAGCATCGGAGGAGACCAGGCCGCAACGCAGGACTCGTCGGACTGCTAAGTCTGAACCTGTTGAGGACCAGAAGCCGAAGCGTAAGGTGAGACGTACTAGCAAGGCCGAGCCAGAAGATCGGCCTGTGCGTCGCACCCGTCGCACCCGTAAGGTCGAATCAGTGGACGAGGACAAGCCGGTTCGCCGCACCCGTCGCACTCGCAAACCTGAATCAGCGGATGAGGGTGCTCCAACACGTCAAACTCGTCGTACTAGCAAGGTGCGTCGTAGTAAGGTGGGGGATGCTTGGTCCTCAGTCTTCTCTGATGACCAGCGCGAGAGTTTCGATGCAGCAGTGAAAGATGCGAAAGAGCGTCTAATTGTCGGTGATACTGACAGAACCGTGCTCGGCCGATTGCAAGCGGAAGGCTGGGAAGTTAAGCAATCCAAACATATCCTTGGTCACGCCAAAGAGTGAACGGGCGCCGTATTCAGCGTCGGTAGCCTCTTGAGAGGCCAGTGGGCCCGGATTAAACGAGAAGGACCTCGGTTTGGGTGTCAGCATGACGGATGAGCAGGTCACTGGGGCTTCAATGCCTGAGGGCATTGAGGTCGACAAGCACTCGGCATACTTCGGTGTCACCGATTCCAGTGACCTGATTGAGCGTTTGGCAGAAACTGACCGATTGAACGGATTGGGTGAATTTCTAACCCTGAGCAGTGATTTGCTGCTCAAACAGGCTAATCTCGACCTAGACACAACAGCCGCTAGACTACAAGTCGAGGCTGGTGAGATGTATTGGCTGCTTTCCGGACCCTTCCAACTGCTATCGTGGACTGACCCAATTCGTTATCATCTTGGCATGGAGGACTCTGAGGGCAACCCTGGTGGCCCTGACCCCGGTATATCAGGTCACGAAATTAGCGCCTTAGATTCCTTCAACGACCCATTCCGTCTGTTGAAGATGCTGGCAATTGGCCACGTCGTTGGAGGTTTGCAGGAACTTGACCAGTACATTGCTAATTTTGAGTCTTGGATGCAGGATGTTGGTGCAAATAGAATCAGATTTATCGCTTTGCAAAAGCAGTTGGATCAGGCCTTGGCAACTACAATGTCGGGTGGCGCGGCTTCGTCATTGTCCGCACTGACTGGTGGGCCAGTTGTACGGGTGGAGGTCAAGACACCTGAAGGTCTGCCAGAGCCCGCTCCAGAGCCCGCTCCAGAGCCCGCTCCAGTAGCCAACGTACCTACTACAGAGTCTACTTCGGCGACTACTCCAGCACCTACCCCCGCTCCGACTCCAGCACCTACCCCCGCTCCGACTCCAGCACCTACTCCCGCTCCGACTTCGGCGACTACTCCAACGCCAGAACCTGTTGCGGCCGATGTTAGTATTGCAGATGCTTTCGATGTTGCCACACAACCAGCCGCCACTGCGGCTCCGGCACCGGCACCAGCACCGGCTACGGTTACCCCCGCACCAGCCCCTGCGCCAGCCGCGACACCACCAACTCCGGTTGA
>CAZYIX010000021.1:4938-7835 GCA_964647665.1 uncultured Candidatus Poseidoniales archaeon | reverse complement strand
CGCGACACCACCAACTCCGGTTGAACCTGCGAGCACAGCGCCACCTGCTGAGCCTGCCACAGTCTCAACACCCGAGCAAGCGCCTGCTCCAGTTGCGACTGCTGCGCCCGCGGCACCTCCGACCGCTACCCTCGCTCCCAAGCGAGCACCGATTTCTGCAACTCCCGCACCAACTCCCGCACCAACTCCCGCACCAACTCCCTCTCAGCAGCCGGTAGCACCGGCTCCAACGGTGGCTGGTGCTGCCAGCGATTTCGCCAGTGCATTCACGGCACCGGCTGCCCCCGCTCCTGTTGGTCAGACGCCCCCCCGCTCGGGACGGGTACGTGGTGCTGGGCTGCCCGGAGTTCATCATGTGGTGCAGACCGGATTGTATTGCGCCACCTGCTCGATAGGAGTCGAGCACCATTGGCGCATATGCCCAATTTGTAGCAGTAAATTGTGACTCATAACTTGAGGTCACCGTCGTCGAGCAGCGGCAAGTCTCCAAGTTCAACCGATGGCTCTCGAATCACTCCGGTGACGTGGATTCCGCAGTGTGCGTTGCCGCCCAAACTTGTATTGTCACCGATAGCAAAGTAGCAGGTTCCTTGCACCTTTTCATCCTCAAGCACGTTTCCGATTAGTCTTGAGCGTGGGTTCATCCCAAAACCGAATTCTGCCACCGTCCACACGCTAGCTTGGTCCTTCGGTTTCAGGTTGTTGCGTGCCTCGACGAAAATCGCTTTGACATCATCTGCGGCCTCACCGCTCACCTTGGTTACCACGCCATCATCTACTCTGAGTGTTAGTGGGTTTTTGAGCAGTTTAGCATCCCAAGAGCCGTCGAGAACGATGGTTCCGTTCATAGTGCCCTCTTTGGGCATGGCGAAGATTTTGCCAGCGGGCAGGTTTGTGACCTGACTGGGGCGATTGCATATTCCATTGTCTCCCAATTCCCAGCGATTGGTGATATCAAAAGTCACATCGGTGCCTCCGGCCGATTTGACGTGCACTGTCCTACGGCGTCGAATGGTTTTGCCAAGTTGGGCGATTGCAGATTGCATGGCGCTGAAATCAGTGGTCATTCCACCCTCGGTGAACATCTGTAGAGTGATTCCCGGCATTGTAGCGGTACGCGTCCCCTCACGACTTGCTGCCACTCGTGAGCGGGTATGGGTGAGTGAATAGCGAGTAGGGGCGATGACCACGTCCTGTTTGCGCATGAGGTCAGCAACTGGAGATGGAGGTTCATCGCCATGCCGATGGCTAGTTGGCATCATCACCATCAGTACTCTATCGCTGACTCTTGCAGCGGCCTCATACAGGGCCTGACCGATTATTTTGGTATGTGGGTCGGTGACAACGAGGACATTTTCGGTTTGTTGTAATTGCATGCAAGTGCGGATTACAGTGTCAGCGGCTTTCGTCATGGCGGCTTCTGCTTCCTCACCGAGGTAGTCATCAATCTCCGCGAGTAGGATTTCATCATCCTTCTCATCCATGGCTCCGCCTCACTCCCGCTGTGCACCCCGTGACACATCAATGGTGTGACGAGTGGGGTAGAGCATACGATAGGGGTCGCGTTGCGTAAAATCCCTGAACCAACCGGGTATTATACCGCACAACCCTCCCGAATCAACGAATGGACCGGATTCTGGGGTATCGACTGCTGGTAGTAGCCTTGGTTGCTTGCGTGGCAGGTAGCGTGTTGTTAGCCACTCCATTGTTGGCGGCCGAGGATGATTCTGCGGTAGCAGGAGAAGACGAGGCGAATATCGAAATGGCCGCCAATGCCGAAGATTCTGAGCAATCAGATGATGACGGCGGTGAAGAAGGAGCCTTGGCACCTGGATCATCACGCGATGAGGAGCCAGTTTACAATGAAGCAGACGATTCTAGTGACTCAACCTACTTTAGCACACTAATTCGATTATTGGCGATATTGGTGATGGTGGTATTCGCGGTAGGAGTGATTGGAACTCTAACCACTGGATTGGTGGTCAGCGAAGGTATCAGAACCGGTGTACTGCTCGCTTTGGCAGGTCCACTCATCGGAGCCTTCCTCAAAGGAGAGTCATCCACCCTCTCACGCGGGCGCATATTGGGATTCGTTGAAGCACACCCCGGAATCCACTTTTCTGCGCTGCGAGACGCGCTTGGACTTGCTAATGGAGTTACCAGTCATCATATTCACATCCTTGAGAAGGAAGGCAGGATTCTGTCTTGGCCCGATGGAATTCGACGCCGATACGCAGTGAGTGGAATTGACCCGAAAACAATCAACACCCTTGAACATCCTGTAACCGGAATGCAACGAGCCATATTGGAAGTGCTTGCGAACTCCGGAGCAATCGGATTGTCAACATCTGAATTGCGCACTCATCTTGAGTCATCACGACAACTGATGGCTTACCACCTAAAGCGACTTGAAGAGCGCGACCTATTGATTAAGCAAGGCAAAGGACGTAAAGCGTGCTGGAGTCTTACCACAGAAGGTGACTTGCTGCTGAAGGCTCAAGTCACAGCGGCAATATGAGGAGAAAACAACGTACAATCATTGAACCAACGGCACTAATAGCAAAGGAGAGAGACGAATGAACATGAGAAGGAGACCAACCATCGCTGTATTTGCCCTGCTGCTGCTGCTACTACCCGGCTGCCTCAGCGCACTAGTCGACGATGTAGAAGAATACGAGGATATCTGGGAATTGCCCGAAGGCGTGGATTGGCCACGCCTCGATTTGGGCGAGCGCACTCGCACTGCCCCAACCTTGGATAATTACGATTCTTGCACTGAACTTGCTGACGATTTGCGAGCAGCTTTGACCGCACAGACTCTTGCTGAATTGGACCAATCTTCCTACTGGCATTGGGCCGGTGGCTGGATGTGGCGCGGTGGCTTTGGTGGCGATGAT
>CAZYIX010000021.1:0-4838 GCA_964647665.1 uncultured Candidatus Poseidoniales archaeon | reverse complement strand
CCACCGACCAGCAGTGGAGCGAATGGTGGGGAAGACCGCGAAGGCACCTATTCTGAGACCAACAATCAGGAGGAAGGCGTCGATGAAGCGGACTTCATCAAGTTCGACGGCTACAACTTCTACATGATCAACAACAATCATCTGGTGATAATAGGTGTGCCAGAACACGGCAATGTAACGCTGGTGAGTGACCTTGAACTCGAAGGCTATCCAATGGCGATGCTGATGGATGGAGATTCGCTAATCATCATCTCCTCAGTCAACATGTGGAACCTACCTCAAGATGACCAACTACGACCACTCATCGCTAATGATGACGGCTCGTGGCGTTCAGATTCTTTAGTCAAGTTCACGGTGATTGACACTTCTAACAAGTCCGCCCCAACGGTTGGACGCCAACTCTATGTCGAGGGAAATTACGAAACAGCGCGACTGGTCAATGGCACAGTGCGCACAGTCTCACACCTATGGACTTGGATTCCTGGACTGGTTACCTACCCAGAGACCCCTGCGAATTATTGGGAAATCGAGGATTGGGGGGAGAGGATGGATGTCTGGAATAACAGCATTGAAAATGCTGTAGCCGCGAATGTGGCGACAATTTCTGCTCTTACCATTGATGATTTCGCACCTCAGGTGTATGAGCGAGCGGCTGATGGCAGCATCAGCAATCATCCGAGTGTCAGCAGCGACTGCAGCGAGTTCGCCGCGGCGATGGATAGCGTAGGTCGCGGCTTCACTACCATCACGACGATGGATTTGCTTTCAGAGGATTACAGCCACGAATTGGACCACATCGCATCTTCTTGGGTCGAGGTCTATGCCAGCGGCGATGTCCTCGTGCTCGCTGAGCCAGCCAACGATTGGTGGTGGTACTGGCGAAACGACGGCTTCGAAGACGAAACCAACATTCACGCCTTCGACATCTCAACCATTGGTGAGACATCCTACATTGGCAGTGGGCGCGTGCCCGGAACGGTACAAGACCAGTTCTCGATATCGGAGTGGAACGGCGACATTCGTGTTGCATCCACCTCAGATGCTTGGGGACGCTGGTGGTTGAGCGATGGTGGCGAATGGGAGGTCACTGAACCTAGCAACCAAGTCACAGTACTGCGTTCAGATGGAAGCGGTGACCTAGACGACATCGGTTACATCGGCGGTATTGCAGAAGGCGAGAGAATCTGGAGTGCCCGCTTCGTCGGTGACAAGGGATATCTGGTTACCTTCCGCAACATGGACCCTCTGTGGACCATCGACCTATCTGACCCGACAAACCCACAGGTGATCGGCGAATTGGAGGTACCCGGTGTATCTACCTACATTCACCCGCTGACCGAGGATGCCCTGCTTACCATCGGCCTAGCCGGTGGCGAGGATGGGCTTGGACTCGACTGGAGTCAGACTCAGATTTCACTATTCGATGTCAGCAACTTCAGCGACCCGACTCTCGCCGATACGCAGGCATTGTCCGCGGGATACCTCGATGTAAACTGCGAAAATATCCGCTGGTGCGGCTGGACTTGGTCGTATAGCGAAGCAACGTATGAGCACAAGGCATTCACCTATTGGGCGCCGCTGAATTTGCTCGCAGTACCCCTTTCCACCTACCGATATGTCTACGATACTATCACTGTGGATGGACGAACTTATTCTTACTACGGATATGAATATGTTAGCAAGTTGATGCTGATTAATGTCGATGCCGAAAACGGCTCGCTATCGATTTACGGCGAGGTTGACCACTCAGAGTTCTACACCGATGATGATGAGTTGTCGGGCTGGTGGAGTGGAGATACCAGCGTGCGCCGTTCAACCTTCATGGGTGACTTCGTTTACGCGTTTTCAGCTGCCGGAGTCTCTGTTACCAATGTGACTACTATGGAGACCGTCGATGTGCTTGAGTTGCCCGGTTATGAGCAGCCAGAACCCTACTACTATTGGGAAGACGATGGGGAAATGACAGAGGAAGAAGATAGCACGAGTTCCACCGACCCTGACGAAGAAAAGCGAGAAGACGACGGGTGATTCAGTCGAATCGGAGAGCACGGCCGGCTGCGCCGGGTTGTGCTAACGCTTCACCGCTCAGTGGACCGTCAGCAGTGCGTCGGTGAACTGGTGTTCCGCCGACTACAGTAAGCATCGGCCATCCGCACAATTCCATGCCCGCAAGCGGCGTCCAGCCGACTTGAGACCAAGTATCCGCATCTGAGAAAGTTCGCCGCGATTGCATGTCGACCAATACTACATCTCCGTCATTTCCGACGGTAAGGCTGCCCTTGCCCTGCATCCCGTACACCCGTGCGGGCCCTTCGCACATCCACCTCACCACATCTGACACCGAGCACTTGCCATCGCTGGCGTGGGTCAGCATGAGGGGGAGAGAGGTCTCAACACCGGGCATGCCGGAAGGAGCCTTCGGGAAGCCGAGCGCTTTCGATTCAAGGGTGTGTGGAGCGTGGTCAGTAGCGATGCAGTCGATGGTTCCGTCTGTTAGTCGCCGCCACAGGGTATCCCTATCTTCGGCGTAGCGAATCGGGGGATTCATCTGCAATCGAACTCCGCGTTCTTCAACGTCTGAGTCATCAAAAGTTAGGTGCTGTGGACATACTTCTGTAGTGATGAGGTCACCTTTGTTGGCTGCCAGCCAATCTGCCTCCAGACCGCTGGTCAGGTGTAGAACGTGCAAGCAGTGGTTGTGTTCTTTTGCAAGTGCAGAGGCGCGTTTGGTCGCTATCAGGGCGCACTCATCGTCGCGCCACTCAGCATGAGCTGCTATGTCTGTGCGATCTGCGAAGTCGGGAAAACGCGCATTCAATCGGTCTTCGTCTTCTGCGTGAACAGCGATGATTCCCGCTGTTCCCGCAAAGATTGTCTCAAGATGCTGTTGTTGATGGACTAGCAAGTCGCCGGTGCTGCTTCCCATGAATACCTTGATTCCACAGATTCCGGCGGTTGAGATTGGTGAATCGGGAGTGCCGACCGCTTGTTGCAGGTCAGCGATATTGGTTGGGGTAGCACCGATGAAGAATCCGTAGTCGGTCACTGCTGTATTCGCCGCTGAATCCAACTTCGCTTGCATGGCGACCAGCGAAGTGGCGGCCGGCTTGTTGTTCGGCATATCGAGGAATGCGGTGATTCCACCTGCAGCCGCTGCGCGGCTGCCAGAGCCGATAGTCTCCTTTTCCGGCTGCCCCGGCTCACGGAAATGCACCTGCGGGTCAATCGCTCCGGGTAGCAGGTGCAGACCCTCTGCATCGATGATAATCTCACCCGAATTAGGCGTCAGCCCACCACCGGGCGCGACCGCAGAAATCACCCCGCCAGTGATTCGCAAATCACCATCAATTACCTGAGCAGGCAGGACCATTCGCGCATTCTGAATCAACATGTCCTGTGACATCAGTCCTCGTTCCTCCCTCACCTCGGGTTTGGGCTGCGTTCATTGAGTCTTCCGTTCCGCACTTGGGTGACAATTACCGCTTGCTCCGAGGCTGCAAGTGGCCTTGAAATAGGGGAGTATGATGGCGAGGAGCAGCGGGTTGGAGTAGCCAGGTTATCTCGTCGGGCTCATAACCCGGAGACCGGACGTTCAAATCGTCCACCCGCTACCACTTCTGAAGCCTAGTCGGCAAACCGTTGCCTTCAAACCGCACGGCCGCGCAAACAGTATCGATGTTCCCGCAAGGTCTGAGGTACGTACTACGGCTGCGACCTTCTTCGGCGCTCGCCGTTACTTTGTGCGTATTGATGCTCAGCGCCTCATTGGCCGGCTGTCTTGAGGGTCGGGAGAAGGCCAGCCCGGTCAATCTGAACGTCAGTGTGGATTCGACTACTGGAGAAGTGGTTGATACAAGATTAGCAGACAATTCCAGCGATACTGCCAACAGTCATGGAGCGACATTCACTTGGGATTTTTCTGAGACTTTCAGCGGCAGCGGTTCAATGGACACCTACTGGTTGGAGGCAGGAGATGGTGACAGAGTGGAGGTCTCGGCCAGCGATGATGACCTGATTTCCTACACCTATGGCTCACACGGGGTGTATCGCGCGGTAGCAGGCGCCAATGACAGCGCGGGTAACTCACAATCACAATCATTCATGCTGTTTGTCGATGAGTCAGGATATCTCAACGAGACCGGCCAGTCGGCGACCACAGACCCGGAGATTTTCTGGGTTGACACTACGCCGGGTCAGGGTGCTACCGAATACAGCAATGAAGTTGATACTGTCAAGCGATTCTCTATCCAGAGCATGGTGCGCAACCCACCCAATTTCCTCGGTTTTGGTGAGGAAGATGTGACGGTGACTTGGACCCTGTTCGATGCGAATGGAAGCGAGGTGACTTCGCACTCCTCACAACCGCTTGGTGGCGGTGATGAAGCGTCGTGGTCATTTGATTCGCCGTCTGAGCCGATGCGCGGCGGTTGGAGTCTGGAGATTACCCTTGATGCTAATGAGCAGATTGAGGTGTGGAATGAGGCGCATCTGTTCCACACCAACTGAGAGCCTGAGCACCGGGTACCCTCTAGTTCGTCCCCTATAAGTCCCACCGAAAATCTGCTCAATAGTAGCGCTCGATATACGAGTATGCTCGATCAAACAACTCTTGGTCAGTGTGCATCTTGAACTTGAACAGTGCCTTGCGTAACTCCATCTGAACGTCTCTTTTTCCTGCGTTTGTGGCTTGCCATCCATCGAATCGAACATTGCGAACGATGCTGTCAATTTCGTCGACAATCTGCTCAACCATCTTGGGTGTCGCATCATTTCTAGCCCCTTGGAACAACTCGGTTAGAGCGGCTTTTGCCTTTTTCTGCTCGTCTTCAGGTTCAACT
>CAZYIX010000020.1:0-31987 GCA_964647665.1 uncultured Candidatus Poseidoniales archaeon | reverse complement strand
GGAACCACAGCGGGCACGTCGATGGTCAAGGACATCAATCCCTCAGGCAGCAGTAATCCCTACTACCTGACTGTGATGGGTAGCACGCTGTTCTTTAGGGCGAATGACGGCACCAACGGAGATGAACTGTGGAAGAGCGATGGAACTGAGTCTGGCACGTCGATGGTCAAGGACATCCATCCCACAGGCAGCAGTTCTCCCAGGCAACTGACTGTGGTGGGCAGCATATTGTACTTTATTGCCGATAACGACTTGCACGGATACGAACTGTGGAAGAGCGACGGGACCACAGCGGGCACTACCCTTGTCAATGACCTAACACCCGGTGCTGATGGAGGGTATACTGGCGACATGTTTGTTTTTGACTCCAATCTATACTTGGTTGTCTGGTCATCAGGGTATGATTATTCGATGTATGTATGGCACGCCTCCTCCTCTAGCATGACCTTGGTTGATGACAGCATCCTTTTGGATGATGATGGGGGTTGGATTATTCACACGCTATCAGGCATGATTTACATCGACGGGTGCGTAGAAGGTGGTGAAAACTCCAATCCTCATATGTGCATAATCCGTCCCAATTCGTATGAGATTACGTGATGTTGATTGCCATCATGTCAGCGCATAACCTGCATATATGCGGCAAATACTCTCTCAACCATGAGGGGAAGCATTGCTGTCTGGATGGCTTTGTTGTTTCTGCTTCCTTCCTTGTCAGGTTGTTTTGGCGATGCTGACGATTCTGGCCCGGGTGCAGGCGACCTCAAAGTCAGCCCGGATGTTTTGCTAGGCGCACGATTTCAGACAGTGGATATTACCGCAAATCGTGCGATGAGCGTACATATTCCATACTTCGTCATCGACACTGATTCTGGCTATGTTACCAACTCAACTACGCTGAACTTCACAAAGAGCGGCAGCCAAACCATCCAGATGCTAGCACCGAGCAACTTGGGCAGCGCACACTTCCTCATCGGCGAATTAGGGCAGCAAGAATGGCCGTTGCGAGCATCCAACCAAAGTTGGGGAGAGTGGTTCAACTCCAGTGAATACTCATCCTCACCCTATGCCTTCCTTGAGCAACCAGTGGCTAGGCCACCGCTATCAGGTCTGTCAGCAGAGAATGGAGCCAATCACAGCACAGGTCTAGTTGATGGTTACTCGATTTTCGAATGGATGCAGATGTTCACTAATGGAAATTCAGGATACAATGAGCGCTGGGGGCCTTTCGTCCCGTTTGACCCGGTTTACGACCGAGCGATGAACTACCTTCGCAATGAGTTCAACTCGATGGGTATGGATGGTCAGATTCACCGGTATGCACTGTCTTCAACGCCGGGTGCTGCCAACGTCTGCGGCTACAAAACCGGGACGCTGTATCCCGATGAATGGTTAGTTCTGGGAGCGCATCTTGACATTGCGGAAATCGGCAGCGGCCCGGGTGGTGGAACACACATTGGAGCCCATGACAATACGGCGGGTGTGGCGATGGCACTCGAGGCAGCACGAGGTCTTGCCCAGTTCGACTTACGACGAACTCTGGCGGTTTGCTTCTGGTCGAATGAGGAGAACGGATACGCTGGTGTCGACCGATGGATTGACGATATCCCTGGCGATGTGACCATCACGAATTATCTCAACATCGATAGTGCAGGCGTGAACTTTCCCGGAGATTACACACTGGTGATTGATATCATCCCAGATACCGATGACGAATTGGGTGAGCAATGGGATATGATTCACCTAACCGAATGGCTCGGCTCAAACAACAACGACATTTCTGATACGATGCGAAATGGCCGCGATCTGTACTTCGATGAGGGATATGCGGCCATGAAGGACCACGACCACACCCATCCTAACACCATCTCAGTTCACGAATCACAACGTGGACGCAGTGACTACGTTCGCTTCGCTTACCGACTCGATGTCGTCTCGATGGACTTCGGAGCGATTACCGGCGGATACGACTGCTATCACGCGCCGTGCGACACCCTTGATGAGATGGTTGACTGGATGGGAACGGACAATGCCACTGGACAGCAAAATCTGGTCGAATCCTTCGACCTCATCTCTTGGTGGTTCGTCAATCTGGCCTTCAGCCTCGATGAAACGCCTGTTCACTACGATTCTTGAGCATAAACAATGGTGATTGCAGCCCGCACTTACATAACCAAGCCATTTTCCAGCAACATCATGGAAGATGACAAAGGGCAGTACCCTCCAGAGGTTCGCAGACCCCTGCGCAACTTCTTCAAATTGGTTCCACTGATTGAGTGGTTCTATCCAATTGACCATAGGAGACTATGGAAAGATGCCTACAATGAGGCATATCCAACTGGTAAGGCACTCAAAGCAAGTTATCAGGCGGTTTGGGAAGTCAACACAATCGCTGCTGTGTTAGTTCTCTCAATGAATGCACTGCTTTTCTTTGGTTTGCTGACTGGTGAATCAAGGAATGTCTACTGGGATGCTACTCCATATTACAGCATTGAATGGTGGACCATGATAATGGGTGGCTTCATCGTGATTGTCAATTTCTGTCATCTCGGCGGATTGCTGGTTGTACACGGTATTTACTCAGTTGTCAACGACAATAACTTCCGTGCAATTGTCAGTGCAAGAGGGCCCACAGGTGGCCTCGCAATGGTTCCGGACTATCTCGTCGTTTGCTCGATGTATGGAATGGCAGGATGGTGGTGCATGCTGCTTTGGGTGCATGTCAAGGATTACACCGGTGCATTGCTCATCATTGTCGCATTATTGCTTATTGTCACATTATTGGTTAGTTATTCTGCCTATGCTGCCAGAATCATCTATCACAGCGGCGCCCACAAACCTGAGAGCATATTCAAGGATATGGAGGTTGAAGATCTGCCTCAATCACAGGAGGAACTCGGACACATGTTGATGGATAGGGCCCTCAACGATACGCGAAAAACGATGGAACCATTGACAATTGGCTCTCAAATCAAGAAAGATCTCGAGGACACCAAAGGATGGTGGCCTACCCTAGATGACGAGGAAACTAAAGAATGATTTTGCCACAATTCTGAAATCAATCACCAGTGAGATTCGCACTGATATTGGTGCGCAATAATCGGAGGGGTTCCAGCATAGATTCACTGGACCCTCTGTGTTATCTATCACGCCACCAATTAAGTTAGGCGGAGTCCAAACCATTCAGGGTATCAACAGCCAGCACAATGCCGCCCTGCCCCCAGAAATCAACAGCAATGAAGTTTGGAATCTGCCCCCAATGTTCAGTGCAATTGTTCGCTCTTTCAACAATAACCGGAACTTGATTGGTCGCGTTTGAAGCAGATTCAGACGAAACTGGGTCGGTAACATAATGGTCAAGCCAACGTAGAGAACTCGAGAGATTCCCACGGGTCAATTCGCAGTTGAAGTAGGCTGAATCATTGTAGCCCCAGTGGGTTTTCGCCATGTAATCACTGTCGTAGTGATACCACGGGAGAACTATCTCTGGTCGGTCTTGGCTGAACAATACCACCCGCTCACCCGACTCAATCATCGAGGCCAAAGAAGGCCAATCAGCGCCCAACTCTTGTGCGTGGAAGTAAGGAGTGAGATTGGTTGCATCCGATGAATTTGCTATGTCCTCAGCGGTCACATAGGTCTCCAGTGTGATGATTAGAACTGCGAAGGAGTTGTTCTCAAGGAAGGATACAATCTCAAGGAAAGCATCCTCTAACGGCCAATTTCCACTGAGAAAACATGGGTGCAAGGGATATTCGTAGCCACCGTGACAGAGCATCGTCTGGTTGTTGTATTCGTGAACATCGAGGTTCAGAACTCGGACTCCTCCTTGCATTTGTGCAGTGATATTGGTTCGTTGACTTCCGCTTACGAGGTTGTGATTACGGTCGAAGGACGCGTGTGAATTGTGGGAAGTCGCCCAGACAGTCTCGTTCATACTACGCGTACAAAGTTCGCGGAATCGATTGCATGCCGGTGCTGAGAGTACGTCCTCTGGGTCCCAGCCATTGCCCAACTCCCATCCGGTGGTGAAACCGTCGCCATCGTGGTCAAGATTCGGGTCAAGCGGCTCCGGTTCAGGCTCCGGTTCAGGTTCTGGCTCAGGAATTTGATCTGAAAGACCGACTTCTGAGGATTGCAGACAGCCGGCAAGCGCGCTGCCGACCAGCAGCAGTACCAATGTGAGGCTAGCGACCTTCTGCATTGATGCGCCGAGGCTGGCTGATTAACTTAGGATGTCGGCGAGCCGATCCTTCTCAAGCGCTCTTCGGATGCAACGAGCAATTCGCTGACCGGTGCTGATACCCGACTCGTTGATATCGCTGTACGGCGAGCCACCTACAGCCACGTTGGAGCCAGCGACGATACGTGCACTCACTTCAAAGACACGGAAATCCAACGAGTCTGTGACGATTGTCTCAAGACAGAAGGCGCCTATCATTCCTCGAGCGCCTTCCTCCAACTCAAATGATGAAGACACCAAACCTTCGCCAAGCCGGAATGCTTCGGGGAGCAGGGATTCGCGCAGAACCACCTGTTGGTTGCCGGTAACCACGAATGATGGCTCGAGATTCATGTCTCGCAAGTCACGCAGGCTGCCGAGTTTGTAGAACTCGTCAACATTTGCCTCATCTCGCCGGTCGATACTCATCAATTCAAGGCGACCGAGCGTCTTTCCTCGATGACTGCCCTGACCGTCAACTTGGTAGCCGTCCTCGCCAATTGGGTCGAAAAAGAACTGAAAATAGTATCGTGTGCCGAGGACATATTCTTGGATTGTAAAATCTTCCTCAAGGTCTACATTCCTCCTGAAATCACGGAAGTTCCTAGCCACAAAGTATCCGCGTCCACCCTTGGCTCCAGCGTACTTCACAATCACAGGTCCGTCAATATCTCGCGGGTTGGTGAAAACTTGCGGCGTGGTACAGCCACCCGACTCCAACCATTGCCGCTGCAACTCACGGTCCCCCTCCCAACGAAGAATCTCACGATTCCCGAAAGTAGGAACTTGTAATGAGGCAAAGTTGTCAGGGCCTAGATACTCGACCAAAGAGCCGTGTGGGATGATGATGACATTGCGCTTTCGAAGCCACTCAGCCTCCTTCAGCAGGTCGGAGTAATCTTCCAACATCAGCCAATCGTCTGGTTCAGCCCCAGGAAATGCCTTGTACATCTTACGTCGGCCTTCCCCAACGCAAATCCCTAACGTTCTGAAGCCCTCTTGACGAGCCCCGTGAAGAATCTGAAGCGATGAGTGCGAGGCTATCACACCTATGGTAATCTCAGCGGAATCATAGTCAGAAAGCCACGCGGCCAACCCCGAACTGCTACTCGCCATTACGAACGGCTCCGGTATTCAGTAATTATCGCTTACGGCCATAGCCTAGTAAAACCTGAACGGTGGATGGCGCAAGGGCTTCAAGCCAAAGGGGAATGGAACCCGCATGGGCGACGGCGATTCGACCGGCGGAAAGCCGAGAAAAACCTATGCAGACTACCTGAACTTAGACACGCTGTTGTCGCTGCAAGGCGGAAAGGAACTCACCAACGATGAGACTCACTTCATCATCGTGCACCAGAGTTTTGAGTTGTGGTTCAAGCAAATCATCCGCGAATTGCGCGAGGCACGAGATATCATCGGAGCCGAGCACGTCTCAGAGGCACTGGTTCCGAAGGCAGTTTCACACCTAGGAAGGGTGACTGAAATCTTCCGCTTGATGTCTAATCAATGGAAAGTCATGGAGACACTGTCGCCGCAAGGCTTCCTCGCGTTCAGAGATGGACTGGGTACCGCATCCGGCTTCGAATCTTACCAAATGCGTGAGATGGAACTTCTGCTTGGTCTCGACCAATCTGACAGAATAGGAGAAATGGACCCGCTCGGGCATTTCCGCAAGTTAGCAAAGCGAGGTCCTGCCGGTGAAGCTATTCTGGCTCAATTGGAAGCAACCATCGAAGAAGAATCTCTGGTCGAGGCACTGTACAAATGGTTGGCTCGCACACCGATTCAAGGCTCAATAGCAGAAAGTTCTGGCGACGCTGATGAGGTTCAATCCTACGTCGAGGCGCATTTGGCATCGTATACACGACTAGGAGATGAGGCAGCGGCAAGGATGGAGTCGCAAGGTGTTGCAAATCCAGAAGTTGTGCAGGAGAGGTTTGCGGCGGCTGCGGCAGGAGCGCGTGAATTCTTGATGCCAGATGGAGAGGTTGTGCGCAGCCGCGCAGGACTGTTGTTCATTGAATCGTATCGTGAATTGCCGTTGCTAACTTGGCCACGCACCTTCATCGACGCTGTCGTCGAATTGGAGGGTGCAATGGTACTGTGGCGTTCTGCACACGCACGCATGGTTGAGAGGATGATTGGCCGTAGAGTTGGTACTGGAGGCTCATCTGGTGTCGATTACCTCGATATGACCGCTAAGTATCGCATCTTCCACGACCTGTGGGCTGTTCGGACAATTCTAATCAAGTCGAGTGAACTACCTGAACTGAAGAATCCAGAATTCTACGGATTCATCGGCGAAAACGCTTGAGTTGAATTGATAGGGCGGGGCCGCCTCACTTGCATCGATGCCAGAGGCGGTTATCTGTGCGGTAGCGCGAACCCCTGTCGGAAGGTTTCGCGGAGCGCTTCGAGAGTACTCCGCAGTCGATCTTGGTGTGATGGCGGTTACTGAGTTGCTGAGCCGCGCTGGCATTGATGCTGGCAGCGGCTTAGTCGATGAGGTGATTTTCGGACAAGTGTTGCAAGCCGGTGCGGGACAAGCACCGGCTCGTCAAGTGACTTTACGCGCAGGGCTTCCACCATCTACAGCCGCTCTAACAGTGAACAAGGTCTGCGGCTCATCGCTGAAAGCGATAATGCTAGCAGCCAATAGCATTCGAGCCGGTGAATACGAGGTCGTCGTAGTCGGCGGCATGGAATCGATGAGTAATGCGCCACACTTCGTGCGCGACCCGGCCAAAGGCGAGGACGTAGCCTATGGCGACCTGCAGACCACATTGGTACACGATGGACTGTGGGATGCGTTCAATGACGAACATATGGGCAATACTGGCGAGGTCATGGCCAGCGAATTCGACATTGCACGGCAACAAGCCGACGAATTTGCAGTCCGTTCTCATCAACGCGCCAACGCAGCATGGGAAAACGGCTGGCTCGATTGGGAATCATTCCCGGTGCAAGGTGTGGCAAGGGATGGCAGTACAACCACGCTCTCTCGTGACGAAGGTATCCGAATATCCACAAATACGCAGAATCTAGCTGAACTTTCTCCTGCCTTCCAATCCGATGGACAGGTCACAGCCGGTAATGCCAGCCAAGTTTCTGATGGAGCGGCAGCAGTACTGGTTGCTTCTGCACAGGCAGCCGCGAGTAATGGCTGGCCAATTCTTGCTACAATTGTTGATTATGTCACCAGTGGAGTTGAACCGGGCCGGGTGATGGCCGCCCCGATTCCCGCTATTGATGCGCTACTTGCGCGAAATGGCCTCTCAATCGGTGATATTGATGTCGTTGAGCACAACGAGGCCTTCGCAGCCGCATCGTGCGCCATCGCCAAGCATTTCGGCGTCGCCGATGATAGATTCAATCCTCATGGTGGCGCTGTCGCCATCGGCCATCCACTCGGTGCTACTGGTGCACGTTGCATTGCCACAACTATCGCTGCTCTGCGAAGGAGCGGTGGCGGCAACGGAATCGCCACGCTATGCCTAGGTGGAGGCAACGCAGTTGCAATGCTCATCAAGTGCTAATCGTACTATTCGAGCGTGTATGCTGAATAGCCAACTGAAAGGGAATTACGGGGGTTGGAAGCGTAATCCCTTTGAGCATGAACATCCAATGATACACTGAGGGGAGTGACATGAGCGACATAGGATGGCAGCCCGACGAGTTGGATGTCAAACGCAGCGCTGTTGAATCTAAGGTCGCTGACATCATCGAAGATGACTCCCTGAAAGTCATTGATGACATGGCTGGTACTGAAGATGTCGACCCTGCTGATGCTGCGGCTCAAAGGCGTACAAGAGATGATTTGCGACTAGATACAACTCCGGCAGAGCAACATGCAGCAGAAAAGCAGGCAGAGGTTCTCACTTGGATTGTGGTAGGAATCGTGGTGGCTCTCGCAATAGGCGGTCTACTCATGACCAGTATCCCTGCGCTGATAGGCAGTTTGCTGTAATCATACTCGGCGCTGCGAAACCCAATTCGGCTCGAAATTAGAGTAAGGCGAGGCTTTTCCTCCACGCTTTTTGCGTCCAGACATCATTAGTATCAATAGTAGAATCACAATCACTCCAACAAGGACTCCAATGACCAAGTTAGTATCCTCAATCATCGAGAACGGTGAGGTCTCATTCCCACTTTCGCTCTGGTTACCCTCGCCCTCGATTGGCTCAGGCTCCGGCTCGGGCTCAGGGGGCGGTGGGGGATGCCATACCAGATAGGACACAAACCAAGTCATGCTTACCTGGTCTCTCTCGTCCGAGATGACTGCGGTGATGTTCCACGGCCCTACCGTGCCGTTTTCCGCACAGATTTCCTGTCCAAAGCCATTGACTGCATCCTCGCATGGCCAAGCATCCTCGTGGAATAGCAGGCCTACGCCAACTTGAGTGCCGTTGCGGTACCAAGTGGTTGTCAGATTCAGCAGCAGTATCTGTGCACCGGACAGGTTCACTCGCGCCGCCAAATGCAAATCGTCTGCGGTGGCGTTCAACAGCAACACCGATTCTGCAGGTGAGACTAGCAGAGCGGATTGGCGATCCACACCGTCATCGATGATGCCATCGCAATCATCGTCAATTCCATTCCAAATCTCGGTCGCATTCGGTGAAATCAGCGAATTGTTGTCATGGCATTCAAGGAACCAGCGGAATCCGTCACCATCTTCATCCAAATCCGCTGAAAGCGGGTCGGTGAAGGTCTCGTACAGTTCCTCGCCATCACTCAAGCCGTCACCGTCGGTGTCAGGATGGAATGGGTCGGTGTGAGTGGTATGGAACTCGGTGAGGTCGCGGATGCCGTCTCCATCAGAATCAGAAAACAAGTAGTCCTCATCCGCGCCATCCTTGCAATTGTTGTCTATTCCATCGAGAATGTCAATCATTCCGGGATTAATCAGCGGGTCAGTGTCATTGCAGTCTTGAAACCAATACCATCCGTCTTCATCAGTGTCGTTATCCCAAGCCAGTGGGTCAGTCATGTGAACTAGAACCTCATCGCCATCCGAGAGCCCATCTCCATCTGTGTCTGCATCGTCCACGTCAGTGCCGTGAATATGATATTCAGCGTAATTGGAAAGCCCGTCCTCATCGTTGTCTGTCGCGTTGAATCCCTCATCCCAATCACCGTTGCAATTGTCGTCAATTCCATTCAGTAATTCGGGTGCTCCGGGGTAGATATTCGGGTTGGAGTCGTTACAGTCAGAGAACCAATAGAAGGTGTCAGAATCATCGTCAGGGTCAGGCCATAGCGGGTCGGTCAGCCAAATGTAGACCTCATCACCATCGCCTAGGCCGTCGTCGTCAGTATCATTGTCAAGCGGGTCGGTGCCGTTCACATTCACCTCGATGCCATCCCACAGATTGTCATCATCGGTGTCGTAATCAAGCGGGTCGGTTCCCAGAGTGAGAACTTCTAGGCCATCAAGCAGGTCGTCACCGTCTGTATCGTTGTCATACGGGTCGGTACCGTAAACATTGGTTTCATTATCGTTGGAAAGCCCGTCAGAATCGCTGTCAAGGTCAACTGGCACACCGTGAATGATTATTTCCCAATCCTCAAAAGTTCCCGAGGTTCCACTGCTCACATCCTCGACAGAGATTGTCCAATTGCCCGTGCTCACTTCGTCCCAGTTGTGAACGGTCATGAACATCCAATTGGAGTAGTCATTGCCAGAATCGCTGTGCTCCTGCGCCAGCACGCTCTGGGTTCCAGCAGGGCTGGTCAGGACAATTTCGAGGTCGGAGCGATGGTTGTGGTCAATATCGACAATTACCTCGACGTGCTCTACTTGCAACTGGTCGGTGACCGTGTAAGTGTCTGTGACGGGTGTGTTAGTATCGTCTGGGATTGATTGACTGACACCGCGGGTTCCGCTAGTGATGTTCACAGCATGGTCGACATTGGTCCAATTCTCGGCAAGAGCAACCGCTGCCCCGGCATCTATTGCGCCGAAGCCATACTTGTGCGAGACATCGTGACCAGCACCGTTCACATTCCACGAACTGCTGCTCGGGTGATTCTGGCGCGCGGAATGCACGAGAATATGTTGCACGTCTCTCCAAGTGAGATTGGCATTCACTTCGAGAATCAATGCAATGACTCCAGAAGCCAGAGGTGTGGCTGAGGAGGTTCCTCCAAAGTCGTCGGTGTAGTCATTATTGGTATAGCCAGATGAACCCTCGATGTCGGTGGTGGTAATCCCCTCTCCATCTCCATCAGAGTGTGCCGCGACCAAAATGTTGGAGCCGGGCTCTGCGTACCATGATTGGTCTCCGTAATGGGTGATGGCGGTTACTGCAATGGTGTGGCGGCTGTTGGCGTAGCCATCTTTGTTGGAATCATCGTCGTTAGCAAGCCCATTTCCTGCAGCCCAAGTTATGATGTTACCAAGGCCGCCTCGACCATTAGCCGTATCATCCTCGAAGGCGGCCATCATCAATGGGCCGGGAGCTTCCAAAGTGCTCCCGCCGTCGTTTGGACCCCAAGAATTGCTGTAGATATCGATAACCTGATTTTCGTGGCCAAGCGCATTTGCTTCCTTTGAGTCAGACAGTGAACAAGATATCAGGCGCAGCCCGGCCAGATTTGCATCTGGTGCAGCACCTGAAACACCGAGGTTGTTGTCTCCGGTTGCTGCGGCAACTCCAGCCGCAGCAGTACCATGTGCGTCCCAATTACTCGGAGATGGATTGCCATCGTTGCCGCAATAATCGTAGTCGTTTGTCGAGTCGTAATTGGTTGAAAGGTCGGGGTGGTCCAAGTCAAGGCCGTCATCGACGATTCCAATGGTAACTCCTGTGCCAAGATAGGAATCCCATGCTCCTGTCAAATTTGCATCTTCTCCAGAGGTTCCACCGGTCTGTCCAGTATTACGCAGATGCCATTGGTCGTCGAATTTCGTATCATCCGGAATGAGTTTGGTTGACAATTGCCGGTCGATCTGTGGACAGGCAATCTCGATGACCCCCCTGATGATCCAATCTTCAATTGTAGCCGCACTGGCTTCGACTAGCCGAGAGTTGGCCAACAGTGGTGTTGGCTCGCCGAGTGAATGCTCGGAAACCACCAACCAGGTTCCGTCATGTGAAGGTAGGTCAGCACATCGGTGGTAAGCCAATTGCACCGCACGGGAATATGAGGAAAGGTGGTCTGTAGGCTCGAATTCCTGCGCAATCGGCACCGCCGAGACCGCTGGTGAAAAGCCGGCTAAAACTAGCACAATTGTGAGCCAAAGCCACCTCATGCGCCGATGCCGGCTCAGTTACCACTTAGCGGTTCTCGTTTGATGAATCATCACTGATTGAAAGCGGTGATAGCAGCCTCTACTTCGCTATCTAGCATCAGGCGGCGTTGTCCCTTAGCAACCTCGAACAAATGTGCCACCAATTCATCGGTTACTTCGTGCCCATGCTGTTGCAACCACCAAACGACGTTTGAGCGGCCAGACATATGGCCGATTCGGATTATCTGTTGCAGCCCGTAGTCAGCTGCGGGAACACCGGAATAGATTCGGTCAGCAAGCCAGTGGTCGCCCTTCTTCATCGCCTTGATTACCGCGCTCGCATGCACCCCAGTGCCGGTCTCAAAGGCATCCTCGCCGAACACCGGATAATTCCTCGGCAAGGCAACTTCAACGTATTCGTGTGCCTTGCGCATGTATTCATTGAGCAAGGTCAAATCGTTGTCAATTACCCCCATCAAACTTAGATTGACGAGAGTTTGGTCAAGCGGTGCGTTGCCAGCCCTCTCACCCACACCGAGCGCGGTGCCATGGATTACATCCGCTCCCGCTTCAGCAGCAGCCAGATTGTTGGCCACTCCAAGCCCTCGGTCCTGATGACCGTGCCAGTTGACCTCGATGTCACGTCGCTTGACACCAGCGTCGGGAATAACCTCGTCTTGGATGAAAGTCAGCAACTTCCTCACGCCGTTCGGGGTTACATGGCCACAGGTATCGCACACGCAAATTCGGTCAGCACCCAACTCAATCGCTCGGGTGTAGACCTGCTTGATTTCCTCCGGCTTGCTTCGAGTGGTGTCTTCAGTAACAAACATCACCGGGATGTCGTTGTCCACCGCGAATGTAACCGCCTTCTCAGCGGTGGACAGAATTCGTTCCATCGTCCAATCCTCAGCGAATTGGCGAATAGGACTGGTACCCAGAAACGCACTCGCTTGGATTTGACGCTCATGCTTAGCCTGTAAATCCACTAGCGGTTCGATATCGCTGACAACTGTTCGAACCGCACAACCCGGCCGAATCTGGTAGCCATTATCCCCCATGTGGGAAAGCATCGCGTCAATGTGGCTGATGTGGAACGGGCCAGCACCGGGAAGACCGAGATCCACTTTTTGGATGCCAAGTCGCTCCATGTAGGACAAAAGTTCAATTTTCTGCTCAATAGTCGGATTGCGCGCACTTGGGGATTGCAAACCGTCACGCAGGGTCTCATCATCAAACCAAATCCCGTGTGGATGTGCGCCAGTATCCCTCTTGAAGTCGTAATCAACGACATTCCAATCGAAGATGAGGTCGCTCTCCTGCATCAATCATCACCCCGGCCAACGTGGCGCGTGACACGCTGACGGCCGGTGTAGTGCTTGAATGCAACGCCTTCACTCGCTGGAATCACACTGAGTGGTGTTTTTTCTCAGACAGAAGTAGAATCGGAGGTTGCTTTGCGTTCACTGCCCAACTTTTGCAGAAGTTTCAGCATCAGCAATACCAACAATACAAGAGTCAATTCAACCGAAATCAGCACGACTACCAAGGCGACGAACATCAGAGCGAGATACTTCAGCGACACATAGAACGAATATACAGCGGATGGAATTCTGCCCTTGTCATCCTTCTTCTCGTAAACATGGATGTTGACCACCGAGTGGTTGTACCAGATTCCAAGCATCAGCGCGAGCAGAGTGTAAGTATAGGCAGTAAGTTCTCCAACTTTGTCGACAGCGAGCCATGGCATTGCAGCCAATCCAATCAGTGCTAGAGAATACACCCTCATTTCTGAAAGTGTCCTCTGCCCACCTTTGACGCCGGGCATCATCGGTACGCCGACCTTAGCGTATTCATCGCTGCGGTACAGAGCCAGAGCCCAGAAATGAGGCGGCGTCCAGATGAAGATGAGCACGAACATCAGCCAAGGCAGTGGACTTGCTAGAGCAAATGGGTTTGAGATGCTGAGACCCGCTCCTTCCGCAGCCGCCCAGCCTACCAACGGAGGTGTCGCGCCAGCGATGCCTCCGATGACGATATTCTGCACGGAACGGCGCTTGAGCCAAAGTGTGTATACGAATACGTAAAACAGCACACTGAACGCCGCCCAGAAGGCGGCGACTTCGTTTGCCTGCCATACTAGGAAGGCGGTTCCTGACCCTGCAAGGAGAATGCCGAAAACCAGTCCAGCCCTGTGGTCAATTGCGCCGCGTGCAATACCTCGGTGAGCAGTACGATTCATTCCCGGGTCAATGTCACGGTCTAGCACGTTGTTGATGGTATGAGCACCGCCGGCCGTTAGGAAGCCGCCGATAGCGACGATGAGCATCACACGACCTGTAGCCATCCAGTCAAGACTGGCATCGAGGCCAGCAAGTTCTGCTGCTCTCACCTCGATAAGGTCATGGATGAGGATGGCGCACATTGCGGTAATCTGTAGCAGGAGAAGAACGCCCGGTTTCATCAAATGCAACCAGTCGGAAATTGTCGCCTCATCAACGGTGACCGTTGAATCGTCCTCTCCCATAATCCAATGCGTTAGGTGACGCCCTATGAAATCTCCATCGGCTCGCCTTTAGGCGAGAATGAGGAAGAATCAATCCTCGTGGGGATTCACATCTATCGGTATTAGGTCCTTGTAATACTCAAGCAGAGCAATCTTCAGCGGGTCGAGAACGAATCGAATCTTGGCTTCCTCAACTCCGTATAGGCTGACCAGTTCCTCGCTGAACTCCTTGCGGAGGTCTTGCTCGTTGACGTAAAGCGGTGCGCCCATGCTGATTTGTAGTGCTCGCGCACCAATGATTCGAGCCCTTTCAAAGCGTGTGTGATTGCGATCATCTTCTACCATTGTCAATCCCTCACAGCAATTCGCTGCGACCCGCCGACCTGCCGGGGTGTGATAAGGCCATCGTAAACCCCAAAGGGGTTTGAAACGTCATTCCTCACTATTTGAGAAGTCAGGTGGCAATGGTGAAGTCACCCCTAGATGGGCTAGCATAGTAGCGAAGGCGACCGCTAGGAAAGAGGCTGAACCAAGTAACAGATGCAACAAGGAAAGGTGTTCGATGAACGAACCGTCTGCCCAGGTGAGAATGTAGGCACCGCCGACCAACGCGTTGAGTAAAAACAGGCCTATCGAAGCGTGCAACCACCGGAAGAATCTCTTGACCTCAGGCAGATCTTCAGACTGCTTCTTCAACTGCACAGCATGCCAAATCATCCAGATGAAAACGAATAGAATAGCCAACCGATGAACCACCTGCAATGAGGTCGTGTTTGCTGACATATCTGGTATCATCGAACCTTGACAAAGCGGCCAGGCGCTGGAGGTTGCGACTCCACAGGCCATATTCGCCTGCTCGGTAGCAGCGACCAACGCCCCGAGCAGCATGGCGATTAGCACTGAAATCGAGGCATCTAGCATCCTCGGGCGCACAAGTTTGCCAACCTCTCGTGAATAGACTGCCCAAGCAGGTAATCCGTCGTGTAGTTTCTGCCATTGCAACCAAGTCCACATTATTGAGGAGGCGAGTAGCATACTGAACAACAAATGAGCGGTAACTGTGAGGGGTGCATTGTCGAGTCTCACTGTCATAGCGCCAAGTCCACCTTGTATAACGACGAGAATCAATACTGCTGCTGCTGCGAAGTGGAGTTGTGGGCTCTCGGCTCGCTTGCGAAAGGCTAGAATCCATTGCAGAATGCAAAGCGGTCCAAGAATCAAGCCAGTTAACAGTCGGTGGAACCACTCTAGGAAAATCTGGTCGGTAGTGAATCTGTGACTCTCTCCCTTACTGGGGATTTCATCAGGGTTGTCGGCGTAGTACTGCCCCTGTTCATCATCGTTTACGTCAAAACTCAATGTTCCAAAGCACAACGGCCAATCAGGGCAGGCTTCTCCTGCATCCTCTATGCGGACATTTCCACCGACAAGAATTGCTGCGATGGTCAATACAAACAGCAGTAGAGGCAACTTGGGAAGGAGGTGAGCGAAGCCATCATCACTGACTTGCTCCGATGCTCCCTCCGTCTCATCAGTCATGACGAACGCTAGTCGGATGGGCTATTTAACCGCCTTCGGGGACCGGTTCGGCAGGGACTGCAATGACTGAGCGCACGGTATCTCCGCAGTCACGGAATCGTGCGTTCATCTGTTCGCTATTGCTTCTAGTCGGACTACTGGCAACAACAGCATCGGTGAGTGGACAGGATGACAGTGGAGTAGTCATCGATGCTGAGGCGATATCTGCAGCGGCAAATGCGCCGGGTAGCGTTGTTGCCGCCCTATCATTGAACGAAAATGGTCAGGCTACTGCTGCGCCGCATCTCGTCGAATTGTATACTGCCGAGTGGTGCGCTCCCTGTCGAAATGCCGAGACAAATGTCGCTGCTCTAAGCGAATGGTGGCCAGATATTGCAACGGTAGCGCACCACCCTTCCAACCTCAGCAGCGAGAGATACCACCTCCCACAATCTCGCCAGATGGCCGATGAATACGGCGTGGACGGATACCCCAGCATTATCGTCGACGGACACTGGCTGCTGCGAGGAGCCGGCCAGATGGATGAATTGCAAGATGTTGTGAGTTCACTCTCGTCAAATTCTGCTGACCTTGCGGGCGAAGGAGCCGCAATAATCGGGGCAAGCGCAGGCGGATTCTCAGAAACCAGCACTACCATTACGTGGAATGTTTCACTACCTGAAGGCATCAATGTTGAGGATGTTAGAATGGATGTGATGGTGGTAGCACCTACCTCAGTGGAAGGAGGGGCTACAATCCAATCTGTCGTCTCTATGCAAACGGCTCTACAAGTTGCGGCAAATACAACAGACACTGAGACTCTCATGGTATGGGATGTGGATGAAACTGTCGAAGCCTCTTACCTGCTGATCTTGCGCATGAACGGAGAGCCTGTACCAGAGGCTGCTTCCGACACTCCAATCGGACTACTGCGCGACAGCCCAATCGTTGTTGAAGCATCGTGGCTGCAAGAAAATCCACACATTATCTGGATGGTTGGAATTCTTAGTGTCCTACTGCTCATCCCCGCGCTAGCACGGAGCATCGTCAGGATGCCAACGTTGCTCAGGCGGGGTAGCCTCCAAGAGGAGGAATAATCAATCAGATTCTTCCTCAGAATCTGCTTCCATCATATCTTCGCTACCTGTCGATTGCAACCAATCACGTTGCCACTCGGCATCGACTCCGCCACCAGACCATTCGCCTTCGATGGATATCTCCTCGACCTCGACTTCCTCTCGCCAAACCGGCTCTCCCTTTGAGCCGGATACGATGAGTCGGCTGGTCTTACGGTCAAGTCCACGCTTCACCGCCTTCAGTCCTCGCTTGATTGGCAATAGGTGGCCAACTGGAGTTCCCGCAGTTACGATTGGGTTATTGGCAGTGCAGATGAAAATTCCACGTTCTGGAGATACTAAATCCGCACTCTGTCCGGGGTTAATCGGGTCAACGATTCTACCGATGACCTCGTCCTTTTGCACGAAGGAGCCGCGACCGATGTACAGGTCAATCAGTCCGCCTTCCTCCGCTCTTACCCATGTCGAGCCACTGGCGAGCAGACGGAAGCGTGGCCGAGAGGGGTTTCCGTGAATGACGTGAAGGCTGCGGAGCACGTTCATAATGCCATACAATGCTACCTTGATTGCTTCGTGGTCAGCAAGATTAGCCCCCCCACCTTCGTAGGTCAGTGTGCCAATATCGAGATTGGAGCACTCTCGTCGTAGCGAGCCTTTCGGACCTCTTGAGTCAAGGATGACCTCGATGCCGAAGGCGCGTGCAATCATGTTACTCTCGGGATGAGCTAGATCGGCGCGGACCTGTGGCAGATTGTCACGGCCTCGGGCTGCAGTATGCAAATCGATGACATAGTCTGAGCCAATGATAATTTCAGAGAGAATATTGTTGGCTACTCGAGCAGTGGTTGAGCCATCAGCACTGCCGGGAAATTCTCGATTCAAATCCCTGCCATCTGGGAAGTAGCGATTCTGCCGCTCAAATCCTGGCGGGTTCAGCACTGGAATAATGCGGAGAGTACCCGCCATCATGTCCGGGTCAAGATTCCGGTCTGTATTGGTGAATACCTGTTGTGTAAGAAGGCTGCAAGCTACAGGTCCAACCATCTCATCTCCATGTACACCACCGATGATTGTGACTACTGGACCCGGCCGTCTGCCATGAATTACCGTGACTGTAGTCGGCCACGCATCTCCCATCGTCACATCGAGCAATGGGAACTTGATTTGTCGAATTGTACCCGGCTTTATCCTCTTACCGAGCATCCGATGCTGCTTGGCTCCAGAAACCCGGTCCCAATCAGGTCTACCCTGCTCGTGACTTTCAAGCGCTTTAGCAATCTCTTTGCGTCGCTTTGGTGGAATTTGATTGGAGACCTTCAGGGTCTTAGTACGACGCTTCGCCACCTTCGGTGGGTCATACTCGTGAGGGTCAAGAGGACCCTCCTCCTCATCCTTACCGGCCATTCTGCATCCCCTTAGACTCGGTGCTGCGACAGTCTCTAGCCGCGCTTCTGCTATCAATGCGTCCATAGCGGGTGCTATGCACCCGTGATTATCCAACTAATATATCGCAGACAAACAGAAAAGCCGCCCACGCTACCAACTGCCGATGGTAGGCCGGGACCAAGCGAGCGTGCAGGAGTCGCATGCACCGAATAGCATCTGTTTTGGATGCGGGCCTGCCAACGAAAAAGGACTGAAAATTCGCTCTCATCCAATAGAAAATGGTCTTGAAATGTGGTTTGAACCCGGTGAGGAGCATCAAGCATTCCCAGGTATGCTAAATGGAGGAATAATCGGCACACTGCTCGACTGCCATGGCAATTGGACCGCCGCGATGGCAATAATGGCTGAACGAGGTGAGGATTCAGCACCCTGCACAGTTACTGCGAAGTACACTGTGAAGTTACGCCGCCCTACTCCATTTGGAGTGCCATTACACATCACAAGCCAGGTTGAATCCATCGATGGTGACCGCGCCAACATCAGCATGGAATTGACCGCAGACGGCAAAGTCTGTGCTAATGGCGATGGACTGTTTGTGGCAGTCAAGCAAGGTCATCCTGCGTGGCATCGTTGGTATTGACCTCCGGGTCATGGTAAAACGAGCCGTCTGCCTGTTGCCACCATTGCCTTCCATCAAGGTCGTTGTATGCGGTATAACCAGAGGACTGGTCATAGGTTCCGCCCTGCGGCAATAGGGTGTGGTCAGCCACGTGCAATGCGGTTGGTTCGGTCTCAGCGGCTGCTCCTTCAACAATCTCCTCAACCACCTCATCTTCAGTCACTACTTGCTCTGATTCGGACTCGTCTTCCTCCTCGCCCTCAGAATTACTTACTGACCTCACTCGGAGAATGAGCAGCGCTGTAGCAACGATGAAAATGATGATGGCAAAAATAACCGGTATTGCCAGTACAATGCTGAGGCTCCCACCGCTGTCTTTGGCTGGATTGTCGTTGCTAGGGCCATCCGCCGTATGTTCCTCGGCAGGTGGAGGAACAATAGTGAGATTCTGATGCACGGTGATACCGGCACCATCGGTCACTCGCAGGTGGAAGTCAAGCACACTCCAATTGGTCCAAGTGATGATTCCATCTTCTGGGTAAACGGCCCAACTCGCATTATCAGTGGACCATTCGATGCTTGAGGGCCCGCTGCCTGCTCCATCATCAATCGTGAGATTAAGCACCAATACAGAGATTGGTTCCCTCTGAGCATCTGCTTGCTGCAACAATACCGCAGGTGCAACGCGGTCGAGTCGAATCCACGTGGCGTTTGCAGGTCCGACATTGCCCGCCATATCGATGGCACGGACCTCAAAGGAATGCCTTCCATCAGTTAGCATCAAGATATTGACAGTGGTGTAATTTGTATCGACCGGAGCCCACAGCCCACCTGCCCATCTCACCTCATAGTGGGAGAGGCCAGAACTTGGGTCTGTGACATTTGACCAGTATACGTCGACTTCGTCGGCACTTGTCCATCCATCAATCACTTCGATTACCGGAGCCGGAGGTGGCGTCAGGTCGGTTTCGATGCTGGCATCATCAGTCACCAAATGCAGTTGATAGGGTCCACCCGGCATCGACGGGTCCCAAGAAATCCGGATGTGGAATAGTTGTGGAGCACCTTCTGAATCATCGTTCAGAGCGGAAAGCGTCACCCATTGCACCTCGTCGTCAAGCAACCCTTGACCTAGCGAGGCAGAGCCATTGACTACTGCAACTTCGAGATGCGCACCTTCTGCATTGAATGCGATTGTAGTCCGATTACCGGCATTGAGGACAAATGCGTACCAATCAACTTCATCCAACCCAATCAGACAACCGTCCAATGTAAGATTGGGATTCAATCCCAAGTGGTGTGCGGAAGACCGCGTGGCGGCTGCATCGGAGGAGAAATTGCCATCTGTATCTGGGGTATCGCAACCGGGTAGGGTTTCACCGGTTGGAGGAGGACTGTTGGAATCGATTGTTAGCGTATTATTGGAGATTCTAATGTTGTTATTCTCATCGTCTTCCACATGCTCATCTGAGGTATCGAGCACTAGCAGAACCCACCAGACACCTTGGGTGTCACCAGCGAGATTCACCGGCTGTGATTCAGATAGCATTGAGCCGCTAGAAAGAGAAGGTACTCTGGACTGTGACAGGCGGAGGTCACCCGAGCCGAGAGAACGGTCCGCTGAAAGCCATATTTCAACGTCGAAACCCAGTGCTTCCTGTCCAAGATTCTCAGCGCCCCATCGAATTGTCACGGTCTGTCCCGGTTCCGCTGAGAGTGGTGCTTCAACCCATGATGCAAGCAAGTCTTTTGCCGGTGCTGAAATGGTGAAAGTGACTGAAGCAGCCCCGTTGTTTGACTCGTCATCCTCGGACACTTCTGAAGAAGAATCAACCAACACTACCCAGTGAAACTCACCGATGTGCTGTCCGGGGATGGTTACTGTACGCGTGTTGCTTGATGTTGCACCACTGGCTAGCGAACTGATGCGGAACGAATCCACTTGAGTGTCATCTGTTCCAGCTTGTGCATCTATCGAGAGTAGAAGACGAACATCGAACGCTGCGGCGTCCGAGCCGCCAGCATTACGAATTTCGATGACGACCGATGCAGATTGACCGCTGATGGCATCAGATGGTACACTGATTGAATCGATTACCAAATCGGCTTGCTGCAGGCAAAATTGGCCGGATGATGCGATGACATTGTTGGTCTCGTCCATCTCAGGAAGCGAGTTACTCGGGTCAACAATCATACCCCAATACCAACACCCATCGGCTAGATTCGAAGGTATAGCCAGCGAGACAGAACCTGACCAAGACCCACCCATCAATATCGAGCCAACGACATCAGAGCCGACATTGACGTCTTGCGAGGAAATCGAGGTGTCTCTTGACAGGAATACATCGTAGTAGATGTTTGACGCATCTTCCATTCCTAGATTGGCGATTTCAGCATCGACCTGAACAGTGCCTCCTCTCACACCGATACTTGGGCCAGAAACCGATACCGGCTCAAGGTCCGGCCCACAATCAAGAACGGTGAGCTGCGCACTGGAAGTGGCAACGATGTTGTTGTTTTCATTCGATTCAGAGATGTAGTCACCGGAGTCAACTATCAGCCCGACATAGTATGTTCCCGGTGTGATGCTAGCAGGTAGGGTCGCTCGCATGCTGGTATGGGTGTAATAAGGCACATTTGCGGTACCGCTGGCAAAGCCAAGTGAGGTACCCAAATAGATGGCTGAAGCAGAGTTTCCGGTGGATACTGTAGCCTCATAATAATGAGAACCAGCATTGTCAGAACCCAAATTGTTAACGGTAATCGTGATGAAAATATCGGCTTCTTCACAGACCTGCCGAGTGTTGGAATCCACTGATATTGAGGCCGCTTCAAGGTCATAGTCGGGGACAGTGATTGATACCGAGTTTCCTCGGAGGATGTTGTTCGACTCATCGCCTTCATCTACCCTGTCGGTGGTGTCAACGATGATTCCCCAGTAGTAGGTTCCTTGCGCTAGATTGCTCGGCAGAGTTGGACTGTAGGTGCCACTTCGATATGAGCCGCCGTTGATGCTGCTAGCCTGTTGTGTGCTGCCAATTTTGGTATCGCTGGTGGTGATAGTAGAATCCGTCGAGATATACATCTCCCAGTAGAACCAGCCAGAAGCATCGTCGCCTTCATTGTCGATACGCCATGAAATGCTAACTTGCTGACCGCCTTGGGCACTGTTGGGGCCAGAGAGTGAACTTGGCTCAAGGTCTGCCGGTTCCTCGATGTCAATGCGACCTGTATCTGCTACCACGTTGTTACTCTCGTCAAGTTCGCTCACCGAGGAGCGGCTGTCGGCAATCATCCCGAGGTAGTAGTAGCCCGGACTGATTCCGGTTGGGATCTGAACGCTGGATTGAGTGCCAGAAGCGTAGTAGTTTGGAGAAATACTGCTTCGACTGAATTCGTCAACGTAGATGTCGTTGGTCGTGATGGTAGTGTCAGTCGAGAGATAAAGTTCCCAGTAGAAAGAACCGGTGTAATCGTGGCCATCGTTATCGATTCTGTAGGTAACCGAGATGGTGTCTCCCATCACCACTGATGAGGTGGAAGTGCCCACGCTGTCTGCGACGATATCTGGCAAGTCGTCTTCGACGGTCACTTGGTTACAGGTGTAGCCATTATTGTTCTCATCCTGCTCATCGACATCGTCGTCAACATCGACGATGTAGCCCCAGTAATAAGTGCCGGGATTGAGGGAACTCGGTATGCGATTGCTGGTTGAGAGAGAATCCGAACTGTAACTTCCCCCGTTGATACTCGACTTGTACTGGTCGCTTCCAACCTGAGTGTCGCTGGTGGTGATGGTGCTGTCAGTGCTGAGATACATCCCCCAATAGAAGGTGCCAGATGAGGCGATGTAGTTGCCACCGGGGTCATTCTCGATGCTGATCGAGATTGATGAATCGAGATAATCTCCGACAACTCCTGTAGTAGGAGCACTGCAACTGCGTCCAGTCAGGTCTGGTTGTTCATCGATTGTGATTCGACCACTGTCGTAATCGTCGTTGTTATTCTCATCCGACTCGCTGACCTGAGAATTGATGTCAACAATCATCCCGACGTAATAGTAACCTCCAGTGATGGTAATTGGGATGGTTATGGTCTTGGTTGATGAGCGAGTACTACCATCAGAAATGCTAGACTGCGACCAATCATCAAGCAAGGTGTCACTTGTGGTAATCGTGGTATCTGTCGATAGATACAGCCCCCAACGGAACGAGCCAGACGAAGTATCACCGTCGTTCTTGATTCGAGTGCTGACACTCTTTGTTTCTCCTGCATCAGCCGTTGTCCAAGATGCTGAAAGATAGTCTACAATAAGGTCTGGACCGCTGCGCCCAGAGGTTTTCATCGGCTCTTCAGAATTCAGAGTTGCAGTGTCAACCGAAGTGCTGAATGAGCAAAGCAGTAGCATGAATATGCCCAGAACGGCAGCCCAGACCACACGCTCACAACGCATACTATCCCCAATCTCGCAGCCTGATATGTGCCGAATAACTTGCGGTGGGCCTAAAGGCCCAATTCTGGCACTTTTCGACACAGAATTGTGCTACTATTGAAGAAGGGTCAAGAGAGAGGACGGCGCATGGTAGTTCAAACGAGTATTTCGGATTGGGCTGCGAATCGAGCCAAGATTGCGGTGACTGATTCGCAGCAAGAACTGCTTGCACTGAGTGCCGAGGTCATCGATAGTATGGGTAAAATTTCCCAACTGCAAAATCTACCTGTGGAGGAGTTGCACAACATCCCGCTCGGCAGACTGCGAAGGGATGCTGTCAGGCTGCACGCTGCCTGCCGCTACAACAGAGGCGTAGACAAACGGGCAGATGGCCTATCTCCATCCGATGTACGATGTGTCGATGTCCATCCTGATTCAATGAGTAAACAGTGGCGAAAATACGCAGCATTTCTGCTCTACCACGAATACCTACACGCGCTCGGATTCGTCGGTCATGACCGAACGTTCCGAGCGTTGGAAAGACTCTGGCCGGACGAGGAAGGACGCACAATGGGCAAAGCGTTCGGTGAACACCTGCGAAGAAGGAGCGCAAACTGGCTGTGGACCTGTCCGCAGTGCGGAGGTGAACACGCTCGCACTAAGCGCTCGAATGGACGGTATCGTTGCAGAACTTGTATGGTTACACTACTCGATGTGTCCACTGAACCCCAAGGTTGAATCATGCGAAATCAGGCCAACAAGTGATGAGGCAACCGATTGCGGCCCGAGGGATGGCTCTCACAGCGGCCTTTGTGCTGCTGATGTTGCTAGCCGCTTTACCTGTTACAAATGCTGACCTCGGGACCAATCACACCACACAATATCTAGTCTGCAGCGGTGATGATAATTGCAGTCTCAATTCGCAGCAAGTGGGCGATTCTGTCATTACGGGAGATGAAAGACAGGCTTCTCCAATTTCCCCGATTACTATCGATTTCTCCTTCCCGATGCAGCCTCCTCAGCACCAGATTGCGCTGCTACCTGAATTGCTTGAGGATATGCGAATTGACCTGCGTATTCAGGAGGACCCGGGCGGATTCTTGCGACCCGATCTATACGTTGAGCTAATCCTCGGACCTTCGACCAATAACTGGGTCATTGACGGAGGAGGACCGGCTGTAGGCACACCTCAACCATACACGTTGGAATCTGAACCGCTGAACCTCAACAATGGGCGATTGCTACAAGGTGGCGATATGATCCAACTCAACATCGCTTTCGATATCGACCAACCGGTTACTTGGGAGTTATACCTCGCTGGAGATTCCTGGTTCACTCTGCCAATCGAATGGAGTGTCAATCCGACCACAGCCAATGTCGATGAGCCATCCAGTGCCGCAACTCCCCGAGAACTCTCAGACATAGGTCAGACCACCGAAGCAGCACTGATGGGCAACGATATGGATTGTTTTGACTTCAACATCGATGACCAATTGGCCTCATTCACCCTATTCGTTGAATGGGACCCGGTACCAACTGAGGTTGAGCAAGACCACCGGCCTCCAGAAATGCTTGATTCCGGTGGAAAACCTGAACCCTCACCTTCGGTGAGGACCCGATTTGAAGGCTCGATGACAATCAACGAGATTCACTGGCTCAAACCAGAGGGCGGTGACACCACCATTTGTTGGACTGGCATGAGCGACCGTTACCAGACATACCGCTTCAACGGCAGGCAATCCCTACTCGGCATCGGCGGGACTACACCAGAGGATTTCATTGGGGAATCAAAGTGGGAAACCGGAGCGGCTCAGGCCGGTTTTGTCGATGAAGCAGAACCTCCAACCAACGCCGGTGTTGGAACAATGGTAGCAGCAACGGTTGGACTGGTTGTAGCCCTCGGTGGATTCGCAATGCCGCTCTCAAGTCCTTGGCTACCCCGGTTATTCCTACCACTATCCGTGGTCCTGCTGCTTTCCGGTGGTATTGTCTCTCCGACCATGGCGATGACCAACGCAATGCCGGTGGAAGGCGAAAGCACACTCGATGAGTTAATCGATTTGAGGCTTGACCGAATTCGAATCGGTGTCGAGGCTGGAGATGAGGGCGACACCGGCCCGTTGTGGTATGGCGGATTCTTTGCTCTATCACCCGGCGAATCCCTGCGATTGAGATTGGACATCGACAAAGCGCATCCGCTCGGCGACGGGCGTTGGCAAATTCATCCACAACAAATGCAGAATCTTGACTATGACAAGGTTATTTTCGGTTATCTGAACGAGAATCCTATCAGTGAGGAAAATCAGGTTCGATTCATTATGAGGGCTGGGCGATTGCTCTCGCTCGACCTGCTGTTGCTCGAATCACTGCTAGTCGTCGACCACAAGCCATTCGGTAACGTCGCTCACATCGATTGGGAGATGATTAGAGGGGAAAGTTACGGAGATACTTCAGCGCCTGCGTGGACTAGTCGCCCTGCTGAAATCACCACCTCGGAATGGAATGAATTGATCAGGGCCATCATCCCTGAACTGCTATCGGTATCTCTGTGTGAATGCGGGATTGACTCGCTGGAGGTATCGATTCGTCCTGCTGAAGTGAGAATCGACGATTTGGCGACTCCACAAGGGATTACCCTCGCCGAGGGCCTATTCCCAAGCGATGTACTGGTAGCATTCACTGGCCTCGGCGTGCTACTACTGGCAGCCACAGTTGAATGGTCACGACGCAGAGAAGCAATGAGTCTGGCTGACGACATGCTCAATGAGGAGTGGTGATTCACTCTTCTTCATTAAGGTCATAATCCGGATACGGTCCTTCTTCAACCGGAATCTGTCCGAGCAAGTCGTCGAGCATATCTCGTTCAACCGGGTCCAGATGGTGGTCTCGAAGAGCGTCCACGATGCGCCCAAGTTCTTCTTCAGACAAACCCAGTGGGCGGGCGGCTCCTACAATCAGGTCAAGTTCGGCCTCGCTGACATGGTCATCGGCCAGAGCAGACTGGATTGCGGCACGGGTAGCCATGCGAGCGGCCGTGCGCTCGGGAACCTGCAATACCCGTTGTAGAGCGGTCAACTCCTGCATCTCCTCTTCGGTGAGAATCCCATCCTCGTACGCCGCCAAATAGGCCTCATAGAGGAGATTCTGGTACTGGTTCGGGTGCAGAAGCACATCTCGAATCAAACCGTGGTCAATGGCCCTACCAGATCCGGCAACTTCCAGACGAACCATCGAGCGGCGCATTTGCTTCACGCCCATGTCCTTGAGGCCGTGGCCGAGAATCATTATTCCAAGGCCAACAACCGTAGCAGCAAGCCACTGCATCACCGCAGCAGTAAATAGCCCACCGGGGTTGAACAATTGATGCAATCCCATGGTGATTAGGGCAACTCCCAGAGCCGCCTCAAACCAGTCGTTGATGTCCGGGTCTTCTCCGAATAACGCCAGCCGTTCCTCGACGACATCTTCCGTTCCCTCCGGAGGCATCACCACCGGTGTGTCAGCACCGGCCTTTTACAGTATCCGCAATGAACCCGGCCCTTGATGGGTATGCTTTTGGACGATGCACCGCGGTTGCAACCTATGGTCGAAGGGGATTCATCGGTTCGCAAGGTCGAAAACTTCGGTCTCAGCGATGAGGTGGTCTCTCTACTGCGCAATGAATGGGGGTTTGAGGAATTCTATCCACCTCAGGCTAAGGCTTTGCCACACGCATTGCGCGGCTCCAATCTTGTGCTCGCCATACCTACCGCTTCTGGAAAATCGCTGATTGCTTACTTGGCGATATTTCACCGGCTACTGGTCGATACTCCCGGTTCAAGGGCGTTCTACATCGTGCCACTGAAGGCTCTAGCAACTGAGAAGGTTGAGGAGTTGCGAGAAGCCGGGAAGGCTCTCGGGCTGACTGTTGGAATGGCGGTTGGCGATAGGAGTGGAGAAACCGTCTCGCTTGACGATGCAGATATTCTAGTTGCTACCAGCGAGAAATTCGACTCAATGTTGCGTAATCGCGCCGACATGCTATCCACCGCTTCCGTAGTCGTCGCCGATGAATGCCATCTGATTCACGACAAAGGACGTGGCCCGACCCTTGAGGTTAATCTGGCACGGGTCAAGATGGAAAAGCCGGAAGCACAGATTATCGCGTTGTCGGCGACGGTCGGCAACGCCGATGCAATCGCCGACTGGCTGAACGCTGAACTAATCGAATCCGATTGGCGACCGGTGACCTTGCGTTACGGAACTGTGGTCGACAACTTGGTCGAGCCAAGAAAACAGGTGGGACCTGAGCAATCCGATTTGCCACCGCCATTCAGAATCGACGGACTTGGAGATGAAATCCGGAGTGTTCTGAACTCCACCATCAACGATGGGGGGCAACTGCTCTGCTTCCGAAACACCAGACGCTTTGCCGAAGGAAGTGCCGCAAAACTTGGAACTTGGATGCGAGGGCGGATGAATGCATGGGCCAATAGCGAACGAGAGGAGGCTGGCTCAGCGATTGGCAAACCTGAGGGACTTGAGGTCGAGGCACGCATCGAGAGACTGTCGGAACTGGCCAGTGCCATTTCCAGCACCGAAGATGGTACAGAGATGTCCGATACACTCGCTGCGGCTGTTGGAGGCGGTGTGGCGTTCCATCATGCCGGATTGACCTCGGCGCAGCGACGCTTGATTGAGGACGCATTCCGCGACCGATTACTATTCTGCATCTGCGCTACACCTACCCTTGCTGCCGGAGTCAATCTGCCAGCGAGGCGGGTGGTAGTACGCGATCTGACTCGCTGGGCAGACGGATTATCCCAACCGTTACCGAGAATGGAGATCCACCAGATGCTCGGGCGTGCCGGACGACCGACATACGACAGCACTGGTGACGCTTGGCTGATTACGCGCTCAGACGAACATGCTGACGAAGTCGCCCATCGCTATTTTGAGCAAGGGCCAGAGGATATCGAATCCAAATTGGCCACAGAACCAGCTCTGCGGATGCATGTATTGGCTGCGATTGCTACTGGTGGCAAAACCGACCGGCACGCAATCAGTCGATTCTTCTCACATACTTTTCTGGCTCGCTCGATGAATGCGGACGCATTGGACGAGCGGATTGACGCCATCATCGCATGGCTATGTGACAACGGATTTGTTGACAGGCTGGGCGAAGATGATGCGGTAAATGACAGAATCAGCGCGGAGAACCAAGCCGAGCATGACAAGGGCGCTGAGGAAGAAGAATGGGATGACGAGGTTCCGCCATGGGCTGCCAAGGCGCACAGCCTTGGTTCGGCTCCTACAGTTGAAATCGAAGACCAAAAAACCGTACCACTGCGTCAGGTCAAGCGGCCTGCCATTGTTGGATTCCAAAGGGCCTCAGACATCTCGACTGCCGTGCACAATCCACACGTGATTCCAGACCCCCCTGCAATGACCTATCAGACGACAAGATTCGGTGAGAGGGTCAGCAGATTGTATCTCGACCCGCTCTCAGGTCTCATTCTGCGCGATGGTACTCGCCGAGCACTCGAAGTGATTTGCAGAATACGAGAGGACCTGTCGATTTCGCCGTTTGCTCTGTTGCATCTTTGTGCGTGTACACCTGATTTCCCACCGGCGTGGCCGAGCGGACAGAAGCAATTTGCTGCAATTGGCCAAAAGGCTGCAGCGATGACTGACCAGATGCTATTCGAGGTTCGAGAGGTTCACGAATACTGGAATCAGGGTGGCTTGGAAGAAGCAACCCTCGTCAAGGGAGCATGGATGGTCGAGGAGTGGTGCGAAGAGCGAGCGCTGCGAGAGATTGAGCGATTGTTGGGGACAGCACCCGGTGACTTGCGAGTACGGGTTGACCACTCGGAGTGGCTGCTATATGCTGCAAGAGAGATTGCTTCCTACGACTCCGAGCGCAGCGAGGAGTTGAACGATGGATTAGCAGAATTACTCGATTGCATAGACATCATGCGCAAACGCGTGACAAATGGTTGCAGGGAAGACCTGCTCGCACTGATTTCAATGCGAGGAATCGGTAGAGTCCGAGCGAGAAAAATGGCATCGCATGGTCTGCGCACTCCGATTGACGTAGTATCGATGACCGAGGATGAGAAAGGCAAATTGGCTGATGAGAGAGGATGGAGTCCACAATTGGTCGACAATGTCGTGAAGCAAGCAGAGAAGTTGCTGCGGCAGCGTTGAGGCGCAGGCGTTAGGCGCAGGCGTTGAAGCCCGCAAGATATCAACGGGTGATTGATGAGGGTGTAGCCCTCGCAGCACAACGGGAGATATGTCAGCCAACGTGACCACGTTCCCCTGCTGGGGAGTCGAATTGTCTTCGCCGGTCGAGGATGTACTCGAATTGGCAACACAATTTATCGAAGCACGACCCGATGAATGCTGGGTACTGGTTGGCGAACACGCTGCGGTTTCCGACAGGCAATTGTGGACAGCGTGGTTTGTGCTCGGCTCAAATCACCGAAACGGTACCATGCGCAGCAATGGCCTCGATGGTGAATTCATTCGTCTGCTCGCTGGAACTCATCAAGTCAAAGTGGGTTTTCAGCGGGCAGGAATCGCCAAAGGAGACAATGCGTGTTGGCTCATTCATCTGCCTAAATGGGCTGAGGAAACAGGTGAGGCTCCTCCACAAGCCTATCCTGATTTGGAACAAGTCGAACTGGCCGAAACAGCCAGTCGACTGATGAACGTGCTCAAGGGCACTCTACGCACTCACCGACCCCATCCTTCCGAGAACACAATCGAGAGGTTGTGTCTCGACACAATAGCAGAGGATTGGGTATCAATTGAGCGAGCTTCGCTCGCTCATCTAGCCCTAGCCGACTTGTAATCGGTTAATGCTCTGATAGTGGAACAGGTCCGTGTAGCAGCAGCAAGCAAATTGCTACCAACAGGCCAGAATACTGTATCATTCCGAAGAAGGAGACTACGAGTACTGTGTCATTGCCGAACAACTTCAGCACAACAATCACTAGAGTAACGGTCGCAATCATGTAGGCAAATCGAACAACATCGGACTCCTCACCGCTTCGCATACCAAACATCCACACTAACGCAGGAGCGAGTAGGGCAGGCATCACGAGGTAAGAATCGTATTCGGACACTGTCATGCCATTCCAGTTCAGCATATCCGCTACAACAGCCACGGTGAGAGTGAGCCCAATCGTGGCAACGGTAAGCACTGGCCAGCGTGCAAGGATGGGCAGGGCGTCATCAGTATTCATCGCCATGATTCGCGGGGGCACGTGGGCAGGTCATGACCATTGTGCCGAGAGGTTTCGGGGGAAATGCATATTTCATCCACTCACTGAGAGAGGGTTGGCGAGCACCATGGGGAAGTTTCACGGCTGGCGAAAATGCGTTGACTGCGGTATCACTTGTACCCCGTTGAACTTCGTGGATGTTGATTCAGAACGCATCTGTCTCGCCTGCTGGACTACCCGTGCTAACCCCGAGCACCCTGACCTCAAAGAAATCACCGAAAAGGTCGAAGCCGAGGTGAAAAATTGGAAATGCAAAAAGTGGTCTATCGATGAATATCCACTACCACGCGGCCCAAACTCAGTTCGCAGGGCTGGCGATCGTGTTAACAATCCTTGAATTTGCCAGGGTGGTCAGGCGACGTCCAATGGAATGGACTCGCTTTGGAGAGGAGAGCAGACGCCGCCCGACCTTACCCTATGCGTTTTTTTTGTGTAGAGTCTAATCCTGCAGGCCTTCTTCAGCGACCGTGAACACCGCTTCGCCTTCAGGTAGATTCGGACTGTCGACCAAGCGACCAATACGGCGACCGCCCTTCGACTTGCGCAGGTAGAGGCGGAATGTGCTGGCGTGGCCAACAATGTGACCGCCAATTGGCTTGGTTGGGTCGCCCCACATTGCATCCGGCTTCGAGTGCACTTGGTTGGTCACCAGCACCAGAGCATTGTGGACGTCTGCCAACTTCTTCAGCTCCTTCAGGTGCTTGTTGAGATTCTGCTGACGGGGAGCAAGCATTGCTCTGCCCAAGTATTCCGCTCTGAAATGGCTGGTCAGCGAATCGACGATAATCATCTTCACTTCCATGTTCTTTGAGAGGCGCTGAATCTCCTCGACCAACAGCATCTGGTGATTGGAGTTGTAGGCCCTCGCCACGTGGATTCTGTCAAGGACCATCTGTGGGTCAAGGCCTGCGCCTCGAGCCATCTGAGTAATCCTCTCAGGTCTGAATGTGTCTTCGGTATCGATGTAGAACACCTCACCTGCAAGTCCGCCCTTATCGACTGGGAGAACAGTGTTGACGGCCAACTGGTGGCCAATCTGGGTCTTGCCACTACCGAATTCGCCATACACTTCGAAGATAGCCTGTGTCTCAAAGCCACCTCCAAGCAAATCGTCAAGCGATTCGACACCGCTGGTCAGTTTGAGCACCTGGCTTCGGCGCTCTAGCAGTTCATTACCGGATACGAATCCGCCGATGTTGGCGAGTTTCTTCGCGCCCGCGATAATCTTACTTGCGACTGCCTCGCCCAATTCGGCGTTCTGCGCAAGTACTGCAGGAGTCATTACTGCAATTGCTAGTAGGTCTTCAAATCCAGCCTCACGCAGCTTCTCTGCGGTGGCTGGTCCTACGCCCGGCAAGTCGTCAATTGACGGCTCGTTTTGCTCGGGCGCCTCTATCACAACCACCTCTTCGCCTTCTTCGATGGTGGTCTCGGTCTTTGTGGTCTCGCTTTCTTCACTCATTGTCTCACTTCCTTGTCTGTGTGGTGCTGTGTCCGTCGTGGGTATATCAACACACTAAGGGGAGGCAACTTCCGCTCAGCGCACTAAGTCCATGAACCAAACGGCGCAGTGAGCCATTCTCTCACATTTACTTCACTTTCATCACTTTCCGCCAAAACCCAATCCTAACGCAGAGGGTACCCTCTGATTCGTACTACTTGAATTAGTGGTATTTTCACCTATTTCAATGGATGTGCAGGGATTTTAGTCAACACCCTCAGA
>CAZYIX010000019.1:0-32580 GCA_964647665.1 uncultured Candidatus Poseidoniales archaeon | reverse complement strand
CGTAGGGTTGTTATCCCCGGTCGTTATCCGACCACCATGCTCCCGGACACGCTACACACCCTTCCTCAAGCCGAGCGCTTCGCTTATGCCAAGTTGTTAGCACATATCACACGCATCGATGATGAGTTGACTATTGACGAAATGGCTGTGTTTGAACAGCGTCTCGGCACTGCTCTACTCTCTCCAAGTCAGCGCAAAGAAATCCGTGGATTCCTAAAGAATCCCCCCACACTTGAAGAGTGTCTGGGTGAACTTGGTCCGGTTGCTGGCAGGCTTGCTCTGCGGGATGCAACTTTGATGACTGCTGCGGATGGCAACGTCGATGCTAGAGAGCGCGTTGTTCTCGACCAAATCGCTGAGGCTGTGGGTCTAAGTGGTGATACCGTCGATGCTCTGCTCGAGTGGGTTCTACGTGGATACGACTGGATGCAAGATGGTCTTGACCTGCTGAATGATTAATTCGGCTGCATCTTCCGTTGCGCGTGGCCTTTCTTTCAATTTATGCGGGATGTCAGCGATTGAATCGTTGTACTACTCTATTGTTTTCGCGCGCGTGCGCGCGGGGATGCGGGCGCGAGCGTGCTCGCGCACGTGCGACGGGTTCAAAGGTGAAAATCCCACGCCGACGGACGGAGCGAGTGGGATGCGGGGGAATGTCAGCGGCTGGTACGCACGCCTCGACCGCGAATGTGAAAACAGAAAAGAACAGATGATTATATGGATGGACGCTTGGGAAAAAGCACTCCGAAGCGGTTTGCCACAAGCCTCACACCTTCCTTCAAACTGGCCAACACTACCGGCAAGTTTGTTGACAGATCCTGGCCATGTTCTTGACCATCTACTGTGCCGCCACGACGCGGAAGGAGATGGTCGTAGCCCACGAGGGGCTCATCCAACCCCAACCCGTCTCGCTGATGCAATTCTCGCTGATGAATTGCGTCAAGATGTCACCATCACCGATAATCCGGCGAATGTGTCGCCTTCTCTCAACCTGTCAGCATTGCCGCCAGCCTTCCGAGCTCATGCTGAACAGATGAATACCGACACCTCCAATGATTCCTCTGAGGAAATCGATACTGAGGCATTGGCTGAGGTTGAATCCGGCCAGCGCACTAGGACTGGTATTCCCCTGCCATTCGGCGACCCCGCGGTTGGAGGTGGCCTTTTCCCAGCCCGTCTGCTTCATTGGCATGCATCCACTGCTAGCCGCCTCACGCCCGAGGAGAAAGTGGACGACACCCGTACCCTACTCTCTAACATGCAATTGTTGGATGTATGCGAAGTAGCGATATGGGCAACGCGCCGTCGATTACTACTAGCTGCAATCAAGGAAGGTTTGGTATCTCTCGATAACAAGCCCCTAGAAGGTCAAATCGGACGAAAAGAGGCTGAAACAATTCTTGGCAAAGTTGTCAAGGGTGGGGATGCCCTTCGACATGACTGGCCATGGTCGGAAAGGCCTCGACTACTAATCGGCAACCCACCTTGGTTGAGGATCAAGGATAGATTCCGAGGACATCCCGATGGCAGCAACCTACGCAAAGAGTTGGGTGAAGAACTGCGAGAACTGCGCGAAGATGATGGCAGCCTCAGATTCTCTACACTACGAGGTAACGTGAACCTGTATCGCCTATTCCTAGAAAGGGCTCTGCAACTTGTCTGTTCAGGAGGCAGAGTAAGGCTCATTGTCCCTGATTCACTACTACGTGAGCAAAGTAGTGCACCGTTGCGAAACCTGTTGGTTACCTCGCATGAGTGGACTAGCATCTGGTCTTTCCCTGAGTCTGCACGCTTATTCACAGGAGTAACTCAGGGTGTACTCGTTCTCGGAATCACCGCAAATGGGCAAACTCAGGAATTGAATTGTATTGGCCCGGCTGAAGCAAATGAGTTGTGTTCTGAGCGCGGACTGTCACCCGCGGTCCCAAGATTTGCGCTAGACATTGAACGCTGGCACCGCTGGAGCAGAGGCGAATGGTCAGTGCCAAGGCTACCTCGAGACAGATTCGAACGGCGTAGGTTGTTGAATAACATCGACGACCTTGCAGACCTGCCTCGTCTAGCAGATATTGGTCACTGGCTGGCTGATGGAGAACGGATGCGAGTTAGAGTTGGCGAGGTCGACCAGACAACCTGGAGTACCGATATCAAGCCCTGGAAGAAAGGCAGTCGTGGAACTCCATTCATCCGAGGCATCCACTTCCGCAATAGCGATGAGGGCAGGGTGTGGCTGTCACATCCATCATTCGATTCCAGTCTTGACCACGAAGCGAGTGAGCGAAAACAGGCTCAGTGGCGTGGCCCAATCCCCGCTCCAGAAAATCCTCGTCTCGCATGTCAAGCAATTGTAAATGCCCAACAATCTCGAAGGCTACGCTGGGTTGTATTGCCCGCCGGATGTGTACTAGGCAATTCGGTTAACCATCTCGAACTACCAGATAGCGTATCACGTCGTCTAGTGGCAGAACACGGTTCGTTGGACGCTGCACTGGACTGGCTATGTAAGCAATTGAATAGTGATAGTCTGGATGCTTGGGCTAGAGCATGGGCTGCCAATAATAACGTCAACAATTACGAACTTGAGATGCTGCCCTTGCCCCCTCCAGAGGTCAATGTTCCGAAGCAATTGGCTTGAATTACTGACTTCCGGATGTTAACATCCGGCTTTCGGGGCGGAATAAGTCCTAATGAAAGAGTTCATTAGGCTACGCACCACCATAGGTCGAATGACGGCATGACGTAGGTGTGAAACGGAACTATGGGCATCCATCCAAAAATCGGAATTACTGGCTTACCCCGAAGTGGTAAGTCTGCAGTCATGCAAAAAGTTGTCCAAATGCTTGAGGATGAACGTCGTGCTGAAATGCGGGCTCGAGGTGATGACGTGACCTCAGCAAAAATTCTCGGTGGTATCAGAACAGAACCTCTGATAGTAGATGGAGAAAGAGTTGGATTTCGCTGTATCAATTTCCAAAATGGTGAGGAAGCAGTGATGGCTCACCGTGACATCGATTCGCGCCTGCGCGTGCTCGGTTATGGAATAAATCCGGACGCTCTGGATGAGGTCGCGGTTCCCGCCCTTGTGGATGCAATGCAAAACTACGAAGCTATTGTAATCGATGAAATTGGAAAATTCAGTGTTGAAAGTGATGCGTTTGTCGCAGCCACTCGTGCGGCCCTTGAAGTTGACAAACCAACTATTCTCACCCTCCACAAAAAGAGTCGCCATCCACTATTGCAAGATATACGTCGGCGTGATGATGCGCGTATACTTGAGGTCACGCCGGTTAACCGGGCACTGCTGCCCTACAAAATTCACAAATTGATTCGTGAGACCTACTGAAGGACTATTCTTCCTCATCGTGTTTGCTTGAGAGCATCTTTGTTTCCATTGATGCCCAAGCGCCTGACAATCTTTCGTCATCGTGCTTATCGACATTGTCACTGCGCATTCGGTTCTGCATCTCTGAATCTGTTTCATCGGGTAATATGCGGCCAAATAATTCAGAGCCGCTATTACGAGCGGTGCGAGAAACCAAAACTACAGCGAAACATATTGCCGCAGCAGTAGGAATTAGCCAGCCAGATTCACCAGAAGATGTGCAATCCTCAGCCGCTGCCGACTCGCCTGCATCTGGGCATTCTGCGGGTGGTAAGCGGCCATCGATTAGTGCAAATGCGGTTGCCAATAGCAATACGATTCCAACCCCGAGAATAATGCGCTCGCCCGCCTTGGCTGGAGTCGTCATGAACTACGTGGGCGGGTAGGTGGACATGAATGCCTCGGCGAGCAGGGATGTAAGCGTCGAAACCTTGACCCTGCTCCCTCACTGCGAGAGGGGTGAGAGGGTAGACCATGTCCGATATTCCAGAGGAACTACGTTACACAAAGGAGCATGAATGGATTCGAGTAGATGGCAATGAAGTAGTTGTAGGGATTACTGATTTTGCGCAAAATGCACTGACCGATATCGTCTGGGTTGAATTTCAATCAGATGTTGGAGATCCCGTCGCCGAGTTGGAATCTTTTGCAAGTGTGGAATCTGTAAAGTCTGTATCAGAAATATTCGCTCCTCTCGCGGGAACTCTAACCGCGGTAAATGAGACCCTGCAAGACACCCCGGAGTGCATCAACTCAGACCCTTATGGAGAGGGATGGATTGCTCGTTTTGAATTGGATGATGCCTCATCTATCAGCGGACTTCTCGATGCCGCCGGTTATTCCTCAACCATTGGAGAGTGAGTTATGAAATGGCTTCAGAGGGCACTGTACCGCTCTGTGAACGCTTGACCGTTTACATCGATGGCTCCTGTCAAGAAAATCGCAATGTCGATGCTGACACATCCGCTGGTTGGGGGCTGGTTGTTGTGAGGGGTGATGCTGGAATCGGCAAAGGTGGGGGTGAGGTCGTTCATGAAAATTCTGGGCGGGTAATCACTGATCCCGAACATGAAGGGTGGCTTGGTGCTGAAGTAGGCAGTAACAACACTGCAGAATTAAGCGCATTAGCGCACGCTCTACGATGGATGCTAACCTCTGAGGGCGAAGGAACAGTTTCAATCCGGGGTGATTCACAATACGCACTGAATATCGCCCAATCGATATGGAAGGCAAAAGCCAACAAGCAACTTGCGGCTCGAGTACAGCAACTATGGAAAGAAGTTGAAGCAATACGTGGTGTAGAGGCTGACCACGTTCGAGCTCATCGTGGTCATCGCTGGAACGAAAGAGCTGACCATCTTGCTTGGCGTGCAGGAACTGGTGAGATTCCGTTGCCACTGCAATTCTGGAAACCGGGTAAGCGCTGACTATTCCTCTTCATCGCTGCCTACTAATGGTCCTGCGCTCACCATCCATGCATACAGTGCAAGTAGTAGCAACAACAGACCGAATAAGATAGTCAACAGTGCTGTTGGTTCGGGTAGGAAAGTTGCTTGAGTGCCTAGCAATCGTGATGCAATAACCAACATTATTCCGAGAACGGTGAGAATTCGTATTGCTCTAGGAACATCCTGCCAACTCTCTACTGGCGGCAGCATGATTCCGTCCCTGCTAAAAGTCGCTCGATACCAAGCACGGTACAGGAAAAAACAGCCGATGAGGCCGAATACCCCCCGGGTGAACGATTCATCTGCCCACGGCCCATTCGGTGCCCATCCCGGCACACAAGCAGCGAGTAGCAAGACGCCACCGAGCGCTGTAAATCCCCACCAAGGGGGTATGCTCTGCTCGGACTTCCCGTCTTCCATGCCGCAGCGAGGATGCTCGTGGTTGAAAGAAGCGACGCCAGTCAGGGTAAGGGACCGTCGGAGAACAAATGTAGTTTCCACGCTTCGCAGCGCTCGGTAGACCTAACCTCCATGACCATCCACAAATCATCGAGAGACTGCTCTCCGGCTTCAGCACATATTCTCTGTAATATCGACGATAGCGCAGAAGGTTCCACCTCATCCATTCTTAGTAATAATTCACGCAGTCGGCTGCGGACTACCTCGTCGCCATCATTCCACAGGTGAACGGTTAGGCCTTGGCTATCTCCCACATCAATCTCAAGCAATTCACGCAAACACGTCTGAGAGAATCTACGCTTCACACCGCTGTCTTCGTGATGAGCAAGTCTAGAAGCACGCTCCAAGAAGGCGTTCTGGTCGAATTTCGCCACCAATGCAAGGCTACCTGTAGCTATACGAACGACTTGGTTCTCATTAGACGCGAGTAACTCATCGAGTAATGGCAAAGCATCTTTTCCTCTTCGCTGAAGCATCATTTCCGCAGTATCTGCTACAGCACAACGGACCGAGGGCTCTCGGCCGAGTAGAATTTTTTGTAATCGTAGACTTTCTATTGGGTCCTTATCCCAAGCGTGAGGTAACAACGAGGCAATTCGGCTGGTAAGCGAGATGTTACCATCGCTGGCCATTCTGCATAATCGGTTGAGTATAGCGAGCGGTTCGACCAAAGCACCTCGGACCATTGCCATCTCAAGCCATTCCACAAGCAGCGGGCGCGGAGGGTCTGCCTCCTCCATTCTGTCCAATAACCATCCAGCCGCAAATACACCTCTCTCGTGTACGTCAAGGACATCGATTGATTGCATATCAGGAGACCAATCGATGAGGTGTGGTCCAGGACTAGCGCCACCATGCCATCCACCGGGGGGCTTGGCAATGCAAATGCTCTCAAGCAAATGGTAACCTTGTTGACGGGCAATCGGACTATCTTGTGATGACAAGCCATTGAGTAGAGCAATTGCCGCCCACCATCTGTCCACATCAGGGGCCTCACGGTCCAAAGCCTGCGCAAGCATGGTCTCAAGGCGGGAGAATAATGCACGTTCCGCAACCTCATCCTCTCGACGCCCAAGCCACTTCCTACCTTCTCGCTCTGGGTCTGCACTCAATGAAAGGCGGTGAGGAATCAATGCCTCGCCAATCTCTTCCAAATCTCTATCGAAAGCAGCCCGATTTGCCTCGAGCAGTGCGATGGCAACTTGTTGTAGGTGTTCAGGAGATTCTGGCGGCCTTACTGGAAAGTCAGGGTCACTGAGAGGTGGTTCAGGTAGGGGCCAATCCTCACAACCGCGCTGCATCACTTTCTGCAGTGTTTCTCGTGTATTCTCAAACAGTCGCTGTGAGAGGTTTTGACGTTCACGCCAATCACTCATCTGCTCACCCATTGACAAGACTAGGGCGGCGCCTGCATGCCACCTAGCCAACTCAGATGTCGAGTTCAATGTTGAGATTCTGAATCAATTCCTTGTATCGATTCCTGATAGTAACTTCAGTTACACCGGCAACCTCAGCAACCTCGCGCTGGGTTCGTCTCTTACCACAAAGAACACTGGCGATGTAGATAATCGATGCAGCGATTCCAGTGGGTCCTCGACCACTGGTCAATTCTTTTTCTTGAGCGGCTTTGATCAATTCATAGGCTTTGGACTCGACTTCAGCATCAAGACCCAAACCTGAACAAAATCTGGAAATGTAATCCTCAGGCCCGGTTGGCATGATTTTCATCTTCAATTCTCGCACCATGAATCGATAGGTTCGCCCAATCTCCTTGCGGCCTGTTCTGCTAGCTTGCCCTATTTCATCCAAGGTCCGTGGGACGCCGCACTGGCGACATGCCGCGTACAGACTGGCGGCGGCGACGCCTTCGATTGACCTACCTCGAATCAGGCGCTTCTCGACTGCCTTTTTGTAATTCACAGCTGCCGCTTCGCGAACAGATTTTGGTAGTTCCAAACGACTTGCCATTCTATCTAATTCTGCGAGGGCCATGGCCAAATTGCGCTCAGTAGCATTGCTGACTCGAGAGCGCTTTTGCCACTTTCGCATTCTGTAAAATTGTGAACGATACCTACTGTTGATTGTCTTTCCAGAGTAATCTTTGTTCTGCCAATCGATATCGGTTGACAGGCCTTTGTCGTGCAGCATGACGGTCATTGGGGCACCAGTACGCGCGCGCTGATCACCCTGCTCAGGGCTGAACACCCTCCATTCTGCGCCTTGATCGATGACATTGTCCTCAAGCACGAGGCCACAATCTTGGCAAACTATTTCTCCACGTGTTTCGTCTCGATCTAAAGCACGGCTGTTGCATTCTGGACACTTGACAGTGTCTTCCACTTGTGTTTTTTTATCCATAAAATCCCTTCCGCTACCCCATATCATTATGGGAAGTTGTTATAACCGCCCATTTTAGGATATATAAACATTCATGGAGAATACGTCTGGGCCCCTTTGGGAGATGCGTGTAATGTCTGAAAATGCAAGTCATAGTATCAACTGAGAAAAGTATGCTCTCCATTGCCTACACAGTAGATTAGCCAACGGTAAAATAACCCTCTGTCATCGAGAAAACTGCCCCTTTAGGGCAGGTGCTTGGAATGAGCGAAAAATGGCCGCCGGAACAGGTTGCACTGAATCCGGATAAACGCGTGCTTTTTCTCACAAAGGACCTCACCCTCATCAAGAAACAACTCTATGAAGGGCTTGAACTGCAAATGAAAGATCTCAGCATTGATGACCTGCTAGATGACATCAATACCGATGTGATGACGCCTGCTTGGGTTTGTTTTGACCATGATCCAGCTCTGATTGCAGAAAACGCCTACGCTGGTCTGATGCATGAGGGTCAGAGGGTTTTCGAACCTCATGCGCTGAAAAATGGTGGATTTGAGGTAATAGTCTCGGGTCATCGCAAGGGCACTGGCTCAAGTCGAGAAACTGCTGCTCAATGTGAGCGATGGTCAGGAATACGGTTGATTATTGCTGCTTCATTTGCCCCGATTCATGAACGGAATAACATCAACCTTGGTCAGTTGATGGGTGACCATGAAATGTTGATTCGACTCCAGTCAGGAGAAAGTCTACTTCTCTCCGAATTTACATCGAATTATGACGATGTCACGTCCCTTATCATCGAAAGCGGCGGTATTTTCCCATTCGCTGAACGGATGAAGTCTGGTGAAATATCACTTCCAGAGGTATCTAATCCCGCCCGACCGATGACTATGGTCGAGAAAATGATTGCAAACAAATTGCTTGGACAAAATGGTTCAACGCCTTATGTGTTGCCAGGTGATGCAGTCATTGCCAAGGTCGACGGTGGATACTCTCACGAATTTACCACTGCACAAGTGCATGAATTTCTTAAAATGGAATATGGGCCTAATTACAAACTTCCTAACCCTCCAAAATATGCGGTGTTTGAGGACCATTTACTGTATGCCACCGATGTTCCAAGGTTCAGTCCCTTCACTGACAAAATTCAGACTCTGCGGGAGATGCAGAATACTTTCCAACAGCATACAGGGGTCAGGGATTACTCAGCCCAGGGTGGGATTTCACCAGGAATTTGTCATCAAGTCGCACGTGAGGAGTTCATCGATGTAGGGGATTTCATTCAAGCCACCGATTCTCATACTTGCATGGGTGGTGCTTCCAATGCGCTGACCTATGGCGTGGGCTCAACTGAGTATGCCAACCTAATCTACAATCAATTTGCCTTTGTTAATGTGCCAGAATCAATCCGCTTCGAATTAATCGGGGAATTAGACCCCGGCTGTACCGCTAAAGACGTGATTCTTCACATTTTGTGGAAATATGCTGCTAACTCTGAAACTCTTGATCGCTCGATGGAATTCGGTGGAGCGGGGCTGGCATCTTTGTCAATGGATGAGCGGGCGACCCTCTGTAACATGGCGACTGAATGCAGCGCGAAAACTGGTATTTGCGAACCAGATGATCTGACTGTGGAGTGGCTGTTAGCGCGGAGAGATGAATTTACTGAGGAAGATATCAGAGCAGCATTTGTGCTTCCTGATGAAGGGGCGACATATGATGGCGGAATTCACACCATCGACCTCAGTCAAATTCGGCCAATGGTTGCCCATCCGGGTGACCCGGACAAGGGAATCCCAAGTGATCCAACAAATGGGGCATATATTTCTGACATCGGTGAGATTGCGATTGATATTGCCTACGCTGGCTCCTGTACTGCCGGAAAGGAAGATGACTTCGCCTACTATGCAATGGTCACTCAGGCTGCAGTCGATGCTGGCCTTAGCGTTGCAGACGGGGTGGTCTGCTACATTCAATTCGGCTCTAGGACGGTAAAGGACCTCGCTGAACGCAACGACTGGATTAAATTATTTGAGGGGGCGGGAATCAATCTAATTGACCCGGGCTGCGGCGCCTGTATCGGTGCTGGCCCTGGTGTATCTGACCTCGTGGATCAGGTGACAATATCTGCTATAAACAGGAATTTTCAAGGGCGCAGTGGTCCGGGTAAATTGTATCTAGCCTCACCCCTCACTGTGATGGCGAGCGCATTTACAGGCAAAATTACCGCTTGGCACCCCCGACTGTTTTCTTCTTGAGAGCAAACGCCCCCGACATGACGAAGGGGTGCACATCAGAGGGTTGAACATGGTGGATTCGTCGAAGTTGAAGTATGGAATCGGTGGAGTCTCGATTTACTTAGGTTACACAATTGTGTTTATGCCAGTCATCCTCCTACTCTCCAAATGGGCTTCACCCCTTGCCGATATGGGACTTGAAGGGGTGCTGATATATTCCGGATTATTTGTCATTCTCGCGACTCTATTGGTGCCTTCATCACTGATGAAACTGGTCGCAGGAGCCCTGTTTGGATTCACTGGTGGTGTGATTGCTGGGGTACTCGGGGCCTATGTCGGTGCCTTGGTTCCGTTTTACATCGTTCGAAGATTTGGGGGTAGAAAACTGGTCGAAAAGAAATTGCACGAGCCAAAATGGAAGGCCGTCGATGAGGCTACGACCGAATACGGATTGGCGCTAACTGTACTGATTCGGCTTTCATTAGTACTTCCCTATAATTTCTCCAACTACATTCTGGGAGCAACCGATATCAGAGATCGTGATTACGTTGTAGGAAATGTTGCAACCGTATTTCCCACCATTCTGTATGCGTGGTGGGGGGCCACCATCGGGAATATGGCGGACATCATCGCTGGTGTTGGTCCAGAGAAAGATGCGCTGTGGTGGTCGGCGATGGTAGTGAGCGTGGTGGTTACTATCGTTGGAGCTGTTTGGATGCAAAGAGTGTCCAAACAGAAATTACAGGCCATCCTCGAGTCTTCGCAATTCTCCGAAGAATGATTCGGCTATCTGAAGAAGTGTCGAAGGCCTCGACGCTTATACACCGTCAACCTACTCGGTCTGATTGCGGCTTGCTGGCCCCTCCGCATCAGGCTGGAGGGAGGACCCGGAGTTGTAGGGCGAATCACCGATGGCACGTCAAACAACAGGAAGCCAAATGCAGCAAGCCAGTATCAGCGAGTTCTTTGAGAAAAACAAACACTTCCTTGGATTCGATACCCTGCCCCGTTCAATCATTACTGCTGTCAAGGAATCTGTTGATAATTCCCTTGACGCCTGCGAAGAACATCGAATCCTGCCAGATATTACCATCGAAATAAGAAAACTACAGGGGAAAAAAGACGAATTGATGATGATAAGCCAAGACAATGGTCCTGGAATTCCCCCGGGTTCAATCGACAAAGTGTTTGGTTCGCTGCTATTTGGTTCGAGGTTCCATACTATTCGACAAACTAGAGGACAACAGGGGATTGGAATCACCGGTGTGGTAATGTATAGTCAATTGACTACAGGGAAACCAACGAAAATTACCTCCAAAGTGGTAAGTGAAGCTACCGCAGTTAGTGTCGATATAGGTCTTGACACTAAGAAAAATCGAGCCATCAAGAGCAACCAGCAACGAGTTCATTGGGTCGATGAGGAAACCATGGTTGCGATTGAGCATGGTGTGAGAATAGAAGCTCGAATGAAAGCGAAGTACCAACGCGGTAAGCAGAGCGTGTATCAATATCTCAAAATGGCCAGCATCGTCAATCCGCACGCATCGATTTCATTCAAGGTAATAGACGAGGATGGAACTGTAATTGATGAAAGTAATTGGCCTCGTGTAACTGAAACACTCCCTCGTCCAGTCAAAGAGATCAAGCCTCATCCACATGGACTGGAAATCGGTTCTCTGCAGCGCTTCTTGCGCGCGAGTGATGAACGAAAATTGACCTCTTTCCTGCGTAATAATTTTTCAGGTGTCTCTATGCGTGCTGCACGCGAGGCTTGCAATAAGGCGGGGCTTGATGAAAATCGGAAACCACGTGGTTTGAAGGCCGAAGCCGCCAACGACCTGCTTAATGCATTGAAGGAAACCCGTATCTTACCGCCCCCAATAGATTGTCTCTCCCCAATAGAGGATCTTCTAATCAAAAAAGGGCTGTCAAAAGCAATCGATTCTAGATTTGTCTCAACCGTCACCCGCCCTCCTAAAGTCAGTCAAGGTAATCCATTCCAAATCGAAGTGGGGCTGATATTTGGAGGAGATCTACCCGGTGACCAGCCAATACAGATACTACGATTCGCCAATCGTGTGCCTCTGATGTATCAGCAAGGTGGCTGTCTGTTGACCAAAGCACTGGAAAGTGTTGATTGGAAGCGGTACGGATTAGACCACCCTGGTGCTCGTGGCATTCCTAAAGGACCAGCTGCGGTGCTGATTCACCTCGCGAGTACAAACGTATTCTTCACCAGTGAGGCAAAAGAAGCACTGGCGGATAACGAGGTCGTCTTTGAGGAAATTCGCCTCGCAATGCTAGAAGTCGGCCGAGGATTGCGTAACCATCTGAAGAAATCTGCTCAAAAGAAAAAAGCGCAAGAGAAATTTGAGTTGGTCAATGTAATCCTTCCTGAAATCCATAACAAAACCATTGAAATTCTCAATGAACAGCCAGTGGAACTCGCACCGGTAATCACCAAAATCATGAATGCAGTATTCAGTGAAGAAGAATTGGTTTGGGATGCTGATAGCAAAACCACTAGGGCGAATATTACTTTGTTCAATTACACTGCTCGGCCTCGCGCATACACCATTCTCTGCACGTGGCCAGAGAAGGAGGGTGTCAAAATTGCCGAGAATCATCGAGGCGGTCGTCGAGAGGCAAAGGGCTTGTGGGCATGGAAACTTGAAACCATTGAGCCTGGTGAAAGCACGGTTGTTTCGTTTACTGTAAGTGGCCTTGGTAAAGGAGATTGGAATGAATTAGACCTCTTCTTCCGAGGTGCGGGTGACATCATCGGAGCGACCAAACTCGATGAAGAAATTCTCGCTGAAATGAAGCGAGAGGAGGAAGTTAGTATCGACCGTGAAGTGGAAAATACCGACGCTGAGGGAAACAGCGAGGAGGCTCCGACGCAAAACGCGGGGTCGGTCGATGAAGTCGAGGATGATGGCGATGAATTAGCAAGACCTGCTGACCCCAGCGATATTACTCAATGGACGGCGAGTGGAGAGGAGGTGGCTGAATGACTGCAGTTCGCAAAAATAGAGAGCAAGTCGTCGATAGCCTCCACGGTGTGGCTCGGGAAATGTATACCCGGTTGACCAAGGGTGAAGCACCAACAATGACGTTGCCGGTTCGAACCAAGAAGAATATTACTTTCAATGAAAGGCTGGGTGTTTACAAATATGGTAAGAAACGCTCTGTGCGTGATGCTTCCTCACTCGGTTCGGCTCGCCAGTTGCTTCGAGCGTTGCACATCATCGAATTCATTGAGGAAATGATCGAAGCAGGGAAATCGTCCACCCTTCGTGAAATGTACTACATTTCAGAGGGGTGGGGCCACGGTAAGTTTGGGTCACAAAATGATAGTAACAACCTCGCCGAGGACCTTGAAATCGTTACTAAGTGTCTACGAGAGGATTTCAAACTTAGGCCTGAAGAAGACGGCGCGCGTATTATCGGAAATGTTACGCTCAACGAAAGAAATCGACGCGGTGAATGGATGCGAATCAATGCGCGTGATGATGTGGGTGATTCCGGCTATGGAGTTCCATACAATGTCGAAACAGAAAAAATTCAACTGGTAGAACACGACGTTGACTTCATCATGGCCATCGAAACTGGTGGAATGTTCGACAGATTGGTCGAAAACGGCTTCGATGAAGATTTCAGGTGCGCATTGTTGCATCTGAAAGGCCAGCCAGCGCGCAGTACTAGGCGCATTCTCAAACGGATGAACGAGGAATGGAATCTACCCTTAGTCATCTTCCTCGACGGAGACCCGTGGTCGTTCCGCATTTTTGCCTCTATTGCATATGGAGCGATTAAAACAGCGCATATCTCTGAGTATCTAGCTACACCGAGCGCGATATATCTCGGCATCACAGCTGATGATATCGAAGCCTACGACCTTCCTTCTGACAAGTTGTCAAGCAAGGATATTGAGGCGCTGAAGGCAGAACTCTCCGACCCCAGATTCGCTGACAGTTGGTGGCAAGACCAAATCAATATGATGTTGCAAACCGGCAAGAAGGCCGAACAGCAATCTTTGGCTAAGTATGGCCTAGATTACGTCACAGAAACATACCTCCCTGAAAAATTGGGAGAAATTGGCCTCGGGTGAAACTGCTAAGGCGAAAGCCGACCGGCCCCAACAGTGAGGGAGTAGTGTGAATATTCCAACCCTGCCAAAATGGCTGCTTATTTTCGCTGCAGTAGCCATCATTGGCGGTGCAATAGCAATGGCTTTTACTTGGGGTACTTTTGAGACAGCCTTGGACCCAACCCAACGCAACATAACTCAACTCAACGGAGGGGAAACTGACGAGGTATCGCTTATTGGTGGATATCAATACTCGACTTTTCGTGTTGAAAATACTAGTAACACAGACGGAGCAAACCATTCTATTGTCGACTCTGATGATGTGGAGCTTGACCGTGTCGAGCCAACTTTTCTCAATGGGCCTCGTCAGGGTGTGAATGACACTTGGTATGTTGCTGTAGGCGTTTATTTGCCGACAGATAGCGGCAATTACACCATTGCCAATAATGCTGAGCAAGATGATAGCATTTGGTTGGTTAATGACACAGATTTTGGTGGTATTAATTCCTCCATCTATATTCTACAAGCCGGGTGCTGCATCCTATTCCTCGGAATCGCACTAATACCAATTGCTGGAATGTTCATCTGGACCTCAAGGCGGTCAAAAACGGCTGGTCAAGTAGTAATGACATCTGCATCAGGTGAGGAGATTGCTTTCGGAACTGAGGAAAAAGGCAAGGTCCGCATCCCAACCACGGACCAAGTTTGGGCAGCCATGCATGGTGGAGAGGCACTAGACCTTTCAATGCCGGATAATGAGGGTGTGGCGCCACCGTTCGCAGATAGTCCGGAATATACTGCCGAAAAGGCAGCGGTTGGTGTGGTCGTTGACGACTTAATGGATGCAAATACCAACGAGGTTTCACCAACCCCTACTGAAGAGGAATCCTCAGAAGAGCAACGGGGTTGGCGGTCGTGGGATGAAGGCTGATAGCCCTGCAAGTATTGAAAAGACAAGGGGTGCTAGGTAACACTGGGTTGTAGAGTGGTCGCTGACTTCAATACAGCACTCTCAGTGCTCGAGAACGCCACGCGCAGAACCATTCTAGAGCATCTGGTCAGAGAACCACATTATCCCTTGCAATTGTCCGAATTGGTCGATGTATCCCAGCAAGCCGTGATGAAGCATCTCAAGGTGTTGCAAGCTGCTGGATTCGTCGCTTGTGAAATCGTACCAAGCGAAAAAGGGGGGCCTCCAAAGAAACTCTACTCCATACAACAGTCATTTTCTCTGCGTATTGATCTAGGTCCTGATTTGTTCAGATGTGCACATCGTCAACTACCAATGGGTGGTCCTGTCCGTCTTTCCAGTCGTCTTCCCAAGCAAGCATTGTCAATTGTAGAGACTATGGGGACTCGTCGGCGATTGCCGATGTCCGAAGCTATGGAACTGCTTGAGGACCTCACTCAACAACTTGAGAGACTCGACTCAGAAAGAGACGCATTGATTGCACTACATCAGCAGGTTATGTCAAAAGTCAGTAAGACGGTAGACGACGATATTGTGGAATACCACGAAAGGCAACTTGCATTCGCTCTGCTTGAGGCTCCTACAAGGCCATTAGATTTGGACCAATTCTCACGCGATATGCGCATTCAGACCACTGATGCAGAGGAAATGATGGATACACTACGCTTGATGATGATGCGCGAGGTTGGTGTGCGGCGTGGTCACGTCATCGCTGCGCGGGAAGGGACTCCCCTGCCTTGGTGGGTTATTCGGGACTGAATCAGAACCGTATATCGTCGCTGACATTGACTATGCTCGACTGTTCCTCGACGCGAGCAAGTGCTTCCTTGCGTCGTGAGCTCATCACCAGACCAGCCACACCCATCAGGGCGATAGTTAGCAGGATGATAATAGTTGGAACCGACCATTGACCCATCACTTCAAAGGCGACGTCGACCCAACCATTCTCGCTGCCCAACTTCTCGCTGAGCGTGCGATGGTTGTTGGCTTCATTCGCTTCAACAATTGCATTACCTGGGTCTACGATAACCGAAATCTTGTGGTTGCCAGCCTTGACTGGGTACAGTAGAGTGATCTCAACTGCATCCTCAGCATCTGAGCCGCTAGCATCAGGGGGCATCAATGCGCCGACCACCTGTCGGTAGACCACGTTCTCTTCTGAGCAAATGTTATCCTCAATCAACTCCTCATCTTCATTCTCACACAAAACTATGTTGATGTCAATAGCGTGAACGTTGCCGCGATTGATAATCTCGACGTTAATCGGAATCATATCTCCGATAGGGGCCTCCAGTCGTACTGGCTGAACGTTGAGGATGTCTAGGTCAGGTGCTCTTAGACGAATACGTATCACCTGCTCATTGGTGTCACATGGATACACATTGTCGTACAGACCATCATTATCCTCATCGATTGTACAAGAATCACTCCAGTCATCAGTCTCATCAGTGTCACCCCAAGGTGCGCCTCCATAGTTGGAGAGCACCTTGATGCCTATCTCGCGATTAGCAAGTGGTGCTGTTGGGCTGATGTCAACAATGACCATTACCTGAACGGTATCGTACGCCTCCATCTCAGGCAGGGTCCAAACATCGTCGCCAAGGTGATAGGCACAATTGTCCTCAGGTGCGGCTTCGCCAATAGCAACCTGCGTGCACGGAATCTCTCGTGGCAATTCGGTGTCAAAGTCTTCAACAAGAGCAAAACGTACATTCCACTCATGCAATACGCCCATGCTCGGAACAGTATTCCAATTATCACCAGACTTGGTGTGATTATGCAAAGATGGAATGTCGGCTACGTTGCCGTTGTTAGTTACGTTAACTAGGTAGCGAACAGTACGACCGGGTGCCGTTGTCTTGATTTGACTCTCAACACTCTCATCAATCCAGATTTGCATATCGTGGAATTCATTCACATGGATTTGCAGAACTACAACCGCTCGTTCGCGAGTTCCATCATATGACTCCTCGCTAAACGCCTTGATCTGAATTACATAGTCGCCTGCAACAATCTGCTCTGGCACATTTATGATTATCTCGACGGTCTGCTCACCATCTCTCTGTAGTTCCTGTAGTAGTGCCCGTGGCACTTCAACATCCCACAGCAAATTATTGCCATCAGAATCTTGAATCGCAGTGACACGCATATCGTATCGATCCGGACCGTTGCCGCTGTTCAAAACCGTCGCTGGTACAATGAGGGTCTGGGCGGGGTCCACTGCGAATTCAGTTTGTGCAAAGTCCATTTCAAGACCATAGACGTGAATTACGTTAGTAGAGAGGATAACCGAGTCGGATACACGGTTGGCACCGTCCAGATGAGCCCTGACTGTAACTGCAGGACCGAGTCCCGCACTAGCATTGGTCGGAGCACATACTACAACTGAAACTGCATACGGGTGGTCAATCTGAGCCCAGTATCGGGGCTCGGACATAGCAGCATCATTGCCCCCCGGAGCGTTGGTGAAATCAATATTCACTGTCCAGTGGTCATAGCGCCATACATTTTCTGGCACGCCGTCTGGACGTACCTCAGGTGCGCCAGGAGTGGTGAATACAAGATATCCCGGAGCGAAGTGCTTGATGACATCGATATCGTAAGTCGCACACTCGCCCGGCATCACATACTCAGAGGTGTCATAAATCTCGAAGACGATGTTACCGGTTGAGCGAATTGACACATTCACCCATAACTCAAGTACATCGTAGGTTCCCTTGTCAATACTCTTGATTGGTTCACCTGTAGACCATCCCTTCAGATATAGGGCAAAAGTCCCCGGGTCCTGTGTGGTGGGGACGGAAATCTCAAGATTCTTTGTCACCGATTGACCGGGGTCCAGACTAACCATCAACGGGAAGTTAATCTGCCATCCAAACGGCAATAGCCATTCTTGCTGTCCTTGCAAGGTTGTCGGGTCATAGAAGGCAAAAGTATCGTGCACATTGCCTGTATTTGTGATGGTAATCGAGAAAATTGCCGTCTGACCTTGCTCAACGTCTGATTGATAGTGACTGGTGTCGAGTTGTATCCCGTGTTTGACATCCATCAGTGTTAGCGTTAACCTATCGCTGCGGATTGCTGGGTCCTTGTAGGACACTGCACTAACAGTAATTTGTGCCAATTGATCCTCATTGGCCTGATAAATCGAGGGTGCGCGCACGCGTAGGTAAATGCGTACTGATTCCCCACCCTTCAGATAAATTGGTGTTTCTGGGAAAATTGCGGTGTGATTCTCAGAGAAGAATAGGTTAGCACTCCAGTTTAATGGCACACCTGAAATATTCACTGAATAGGTATCAGATACCAAATCAACAGGTCCGGGAGTGGTATTGTTCACAGTCAAATTGTAAATGGTCTGTTCACCCGGTTCTATCACGTGATAATAGGTTTCGTCGCCTTCTAACATCACATCGACTTGACCTGTCAAGATGTGTGTATAGCATAATGTGTAGGCGCCATTGTTGGAGCCGTCGCCGCATCTATCGGTGTCGGACCAAGCCACGTGTGCACCGCTTCCTAGGTCATTAGCAAACGCTGGTGGTTGGGATAATTCCGGATTGCGGCCGCTATTTGGGCCGAGTTTGTCGCTATTCCATTCCGTCACAGATGTGGCTTCCCACGGGTCAAGTACTGCAGAAGCAATTGTGTTGAGTGGCCAATCTGCCTGATCATTGGTGTGATTCAATCTCGTGTACATTATTGACTCGCCTTGTGTGACATTAGAGTTATCCAACCAGGAAATGTGGATGTTATCTTGGCTGTCAGCCAATACTACTGGCATGTAGGAGGAGACGCTCCACGGGTTCTGTGGGTTCACATTTGCCGCGCCTTCAACATGTGAAATACGTGCATCTACAATCTTCTTGATTCCAAATGCAGGCAAACCACCCGATACTCCGTCCCACTCAGCTACACCACGAAGGCGTAGGCGAGTGTAGTAGACTTCGTATGGATCGTCCTTGTCGAATCCGTAGTCGCGTGTGTCCATCCAAGTGATGTGGGTGTCTCCACTGTTGTCGATTGTAATTGAAGGGTGCAAACTGAATGCATCGTCAAGAGTCACGCGGGTATCATTGACTACAACTAGGTGCCCGTAGCCGCTCTCATCCATTGATGGGCCAAGGTCCTCGGTGTAGGTACTACCCCAAACTGTTGTTCCATGGTCACCATATGCCCAACCCGGTGCTGGATTGTTGATCTTAGCATACGGATCGAGAACGGTCATGTAAATCTCACGAGAGTTGTTTGTCGCAAGGAAAACCATTGCTTCAACTAGGGTCTGCATCTGGTGGGAACCTGATGCTGGGAAAGCGTACACTTGCCCACCGGCATCGGTGTTACGAATCGTTGAACCTGGGCAAAGCCTTGGGTTCATGTTCACTTGACCGTTCGGGCACTGAGCCAAATCCTTCATATGGCTCGAGACCTGATTGTTACCACCCCAAGAGGAACCATACATCGGAACCGGAATGATGCCTGCATTCACACAGGCATCGTGAGCCTCGTTGATGGACAGGATGTCATTCGCCTGCTGTGATGGGTCTCCACCATATGGGCCTTCATCGGATACAGGCATAGCAATCTTTGTTGCGTTTGGATTCCATTTGTGGTCTTTCAACGTAGGCGGGTTGCCGGGAACCATGCCATTTATGTCCTGCCAAGACAGACATAGCCAATTGGTACCGGGGCCCCAAAATTCACTGTAGTAGCCGCCGTCTTGTGGCAGGTTGGTAGCGCTGCCGTCATAGACAACTTCGGTCAAAGCGCGTATTCCACCGGATTCATCTCCCGGAACAAGGCCGAGGGCTGTTGGGCGGACATTGCCGCCAGAGCCTCCGGTCTGATATGGTGCTTGACAACTACCGGTGGTTGCTGCGGATGGCCAGTTACCTGAAAGTGCATATAGGGTCTCAAAAACTGTAATATTAGCTTCTTCCAGCATCGGCTTAATCCCGACGAAATTCCCACCACTACTCCATGTACCGCCATAGAAAACAGTGCACATGTCAGCCCATTCGGAATACATTGAGCCAGAAGTGTCGATTGGGGCTGCAAACTCCACCTTACCACCGCGGGTGTCATCCCATGCAATCTGAACAAGGTCGTCTGCGTCAACAGCGATGTCGGGGTGACCCTTGTGGCCGATAATTGGAGTCAACAAGGTGTCATCAATGGCGACTAGTGCCTCACGAGTAACCATGTCAATTTCAAAGAACTTGTAGTAAATCTGTGGCTGTTGGAAGTACTTGTCGAGAGCGTCGAACGCGTCCTCCCAAACAATATGGACGTTGTCCTTACTATCCACTGCAATAGCTGGCCAATCACGGTCTTGTTGGCGTTGGCTTACCAATTTGTCATCGACAATAGTAATGGTATTGTCATCAGATGGGCTTCCATCTTGGTCATCAAGAGAAGGGTCGAGCAGTGTGTACTTGATAGCATGCTGGCTTGCCTTATCAGCCCAAACCACGTGAATCCGATCTTCGGAGTCAATGTCGATATCCGGATGCCATGATCTGTGTGAACCCGGATTTGAAATCTGAGTTGCATCAATCAGGGTTTGTGCACGTGGGTCAAGCATGGTGTAATACAGGTGCTGAGTATTTCTGCTCCACACAAAGTGGATGTTGCCTTCGCTATCGCTTACCATACTGGCCATTCGCTCATTCATCGCGCCGCCATCTACGACCTGTACTGCGTCGGTGATGACAACTGTTGCGGCCTGTGCAGTGGGTGGTGTGTACACTGAGATGAGTGTACTCATCACCAGTAGCAAGACCATCGTTATACTTCCTCGTGTTTGGTTCATTTTTCTCGACTCCCTGGACAACAATTCCAGCATTCGGGCAACGCTCTTGCACTCCTACTTAACTGAGACCCCGCGCGGTCACTTCTCTACAGAGAAGGTTGAGTCCGTCCGAATGCTCAAACCCAATCGCTTGGGTCAAAACCCGTGCCAAATCCACCGGTATCATCGGTCTCGACCTTACTGGCAGGAGATGTATCCTCTTTCTTCGGTGCGCCGCCCTGTTCCCAATCGTCAACTTTGCCGGGTCGGCCGAGTCCTGGGCCGTATGAAAATTTAATTTCATGAATTAATGCGAGCTTTGTCAACCATAGTTTTCGAAGAGTCTGCATCACCTCATTTTGAGTCACTCCATCAAACCAAATTGGCATTGAGAGATTGAACGCTTGTAGGGGGCCAGGTGGCCCATTCTCCTCTTTTGGGTGGCCGACGTGCAATACCCAATCAACTTGAGCGCGCGTTAAACGTACCCTAGTTTCGTGCAGCCACTCTTCCCATCCGTGTGCTTCATCCTGGCAATGGGTTGCCATCTCATCTTGTTGACCCGCATCGACTTGGGTTACTGAGGATACTACGACTAGGTCACGCGACTTTGGAGAAAGCACATTGAATACATGACCGTGCTTTGTTGGAGGGTATCGAACCAGAAGATGAAAATCGGCGCGAGGGTCTTCCCGTTCACGCACCTCAAGGCCTTCGCCTACCAACCAATTTCTGACCTTGGCTTCGATTTCGTCGGCACCCATCGTGTCTATCGAGGAATCCGTCCTATTTCAGTACGCCGAGAATCACATGTACGTCTTTCTCAATATCTGTGGCTTTAGTTGTGGTTGAAAATCGTTTGATTCTACGACCACGTTTACTGATTTGACACAAGTCATAGCCAGCAAGGAATACCCGGTTGGAGATGTTGAATGCAATGAAAGAAAGCGGAAAAACAACCATTGCAATGAGGCTTGCTTCAACTGTGCCATAGCCGCTTGCATCAGCACAACACCAAGCCAAAACGGAAAGGGTGATGGCGGGAATGGGCCAAACCAACACTGGCCCGAGAATGAAGGCGATGGCATGGTAACTGCACCTCGCATCCAAGCCCTCATCTGTGCGATCTCCGAGGTACTTTGCTAATGCCGCTTGAGGAGCGGTGGAAATGAAAGACAACGGTAGAGCTGCCAACATTATCAGCACCCCAGGCAACCAAGCAAAGTGTTCCTTGACTTTGGGTCTTCGTAATCCAGTGTTGCTATTTGCATCCAAAACGCGGGCATCAAGGTCGGCTTCGAGCAGAGTGCTACCAATACGAAGAGCGGCTTCTTGCTCCTCCAACGTTGGTGCATCGTCCCCTCCAGCCCTTATCCCATCACGAATATCGCGCGCAGCGTGTACTTCCTCTCGCCAAGTACCCAAGTTACTCCCATTTGCTTGAGTGTGCAAATGTGCTAACACTTCCCACGAAGCGTATTGTTCCCATGAATCTGCATCAGGAGTCATCTGGGTCAATGCATCACGAACCCTATCGCGTAGTGTGTGGACCGAATCTGCTGGTGCTTCCACCCATTCACCTGAAAGCAGGCGCTGACGGTCTTCAGGAGAATGCAAGAGATCTTGCTTAGGAACCGGTGGGCCATACTCGACATATAGGTTGGTTCGAAACTTCCAACACGTGCGGTAGTGCAGGCCCACTGGAAGTAGGCGCGCCGGTGAAAATCCCTTCTCATGAGAAAGAGAGTGTGCTGCAATGACCGTGCGCATTGGACCTGTTCTGAGCCGCTTCATCCGAGAATCAACGTGAGATGTGCCTTCAGGAAATAGCGCGGTAGAGCACCCGTGTGCTATGCACTCGGCTATGGTGAGCATGGTCTCTGAGTTGATGCGAGTTGCATCTTCTTGGCTAGCAACTCCTCGCTTTATCTCTGCTTGACGTAGCACGGGTTGGGAACCAAGGCGAGAGGCGAACCATCCGATAACTGGGCGTGTAAGCATGTCGTGACGGCCACCGAATACCAATCCCTTCGATTGGGTTGCGACCACACAAAGCGGGTCACACAGCCCATTGGTATGCCATCCGCAAGTCATCATTCCGGCATCAGTATCGATATGTTCAGTGCCGGTTACCTCTACTGTACCAAACTGCATTTTCATCGCATTGCGGAATAGGATTGACAAAACCCCCCACATCAAAGGTGAGCCGGGGTGGTCGCCCGGATTCTTCGGTCGGCGTCTTGCGGATTCCAACTTCTCTATTTTAGCGACTGCCGCCGACGATGACAATTCTGGGAGGGTGTCTCCATGGTGGTCAACAGCACCATCGGCACCAGTCTGGAGTGTGTCGCCCTCATCGTTGCCCATCGAAGCGGCGATGGGTGCCTGTGCTATCAATGGGCCTGCAAGCGCTCAGCGAGTGCTGCTAATGCAGCAAAATCGGGCTCAACTGAGCCATGTGGAGGCGCGTCTGGCCAGCATGCAAGTAGAGTCAGGCCCCCGTCTCCTGCGGTGCGCGGGCATACGTGTACGTGTACGTGAGGAACCTCTTGACCCGCCAACGGCCCATCATGAATCCCAACCGAAAAATCAGTGGTGTCGAACTCGGCAGAAAGTCGCCGCTGAACCTCTGCAACACCTTCCATCAATGCTGCTCGACTTTCAGGGGCCAAGTCTGCAATACGCTGCTCTTGCTGCTTCGGAATAACCAGTGTGTGACCTGACCGACGCGGAAAAATATCGAGGAAGGCGTACCATCCATCACCTTCTGCGACTTTGGAGGAAGGAATATCTCCATTGATGATCTTGGTGAACAGGGTGTCCTCAGCCATGTACTTGGGAATGGGGCGGGCATCAAGAATGCGGCGGTCAAGTCGTCGGACATATTCTGGCGCCCGGCTCTACGTGTGCAAGCAGTTCTCCAAGGCGAGTGGGGTCTTCGGCCTGAGCGAGTGGGTCGTGAGTTGCACCAACGATATCGAGGTCGCCATCTCCGTCCATGTCTGCTTGAGCGAGGGTGATGAAGAACATCCGGGGTACATCCACCGGTTCGTGCCTCACCCAATCCGTGCCATTGCGCTCTAACCAGATAACGTCTTGCCGAGGTACGGTGATGGGAAACAAGTCCTCAAATTGCAATGACACCACAATCAAATCCTCATCTCCATCCTCATCGACATCATACAGCAATGTGTCGTATGCACCCCAATGTCTTGTGAGGTCGTGGTGAGTGAATAAGCCAGCATCATTTTCCAGCCAAGCCACCCCATGGATTTGGTATGGGTCCATGCCGTCAGGAACATCTCGGTCCATGGTATCTCCATTGGTGAATACAATGTCATCATCGCCATCCACATCGAGGTCCATGATGCGTAGTCCGCTCATACCATAGTAGGTATCTGTAGAATCGAAAAGAGTCTCAACACTGAATGTACCATTACCGTCGTTGCGATACAACATGATGTCCTCCTCCAACTGTGAGATACTGGCTGCGATGTCGAGGTCACCATCATTATCAGCGTCGAAGGGGATTGCATGAATCGCACCCGGTCGCGCATCGATAATGTGCTGGGTCCAATTCCCGTCTCCCATATTCTCTATCCATGATACTGAACCGTTCTCATGTCCAAACTCACATAGGGTCAGGTCGAGGTCTCCATCCCCATCTAAATCTCCGGCCTCGGCACATGTTGTCCTGCCAAGTCCTGCGAGAATCGTCTCATTGGTCCGATTACCATCCTCTGAACCCCATAGAACCACTACGCTGCCCGCCCGCTCATCACTCGGCCATAGGATTCCTATGTCAGCGACGATAATATCGGTATATCCATCTCCGTTCAAGTCAGCGGCATCGGTCCGCACTGGCGCAGTCAATCCATCACTGTACCAAGTTTCCTGACAAGGTGACCAATAGGTGCCTGTTGGGTCCTCGCCTTCTTCACAAGGTGTTTGTACCCAAGAAATACGGCCAACGAGAGGTTCGGTGAATACCACTTCGTCTGCACCATCGTCATCAATATCAAGAGTGCGGACATTCGCAGTGACGACTTCCTGATTTGAGTAGTCGACGACCAATGACATGTGTGGAGCAAGGTCAATATCAGGGCCGGTATCATTGGGGCAGGGCTCATTGCTACCACCTAAACATCCGGCACCGATCAAAAGCAACATTACGATGATGGTCAAGCAAACCTCACGCGTGTATGGGTGTATGTTCATTGAATCACTTCACGTCTGCATCAGGCCATCATAGGCCGTCCCGAGATAAGCACCCCAGGAAATCGATTCTGGTGTTGCTGCATCCAAATCAAAACTCTGTACTGTCCAGCGTGGTGGAAAAGATGTGTGGCTCACAATAAACATCTCGAGGTCGCCGTCACCATCTGCATCTGCAATGGTTGGCGTTCCAAGACTTGCTCCAGTGGAGTTTGTCATCTCAAATAGCATTCCTGCGCAAGTATCGAGCACAGATACTTCGTAGTATTCATCCGGAGTGAATAATCCAGCGCCGCGTGTCATCACTACCTCATCACGACCATCGCCAGTCAGGTCAACTGCTAATGGACTGGCAAAGGCGGTATGCTCTGCGTCTGCTGACCAAATTAGTTCCCCGGTTGCTCCATCAATGACGCCTGTCCAAGAAGAACGATATATTGGAAAAGCGCCTACTGAGAAGTGAACTGCCACATCAGGAACCGCGTCATCGGAGAAATACCCGATGGCGGGGGTCGCATAAGTCTCGGCTTCGTTAATCCCCCCGCCTCCGGCGTGGTCTTTTGCATCGAGTGTCCACAATATACTGTAGTTTCGGCCATCAATAGCGACTGTGCGCCCGTCGAAAGAAGATACTACAACGTCAAGAATACCATCAAGGGTTAGGTCAACAATTGCCGGTGGTGCAACAATTCCTTTGTCCACCCCTTCCTCAGGAGGTAGCAACTCGATTGCATCTGAAATATCACCGTCGAGAAGGTCGTCAAGATTGGTAGCCCATAGGCTACCGGGAAAAGTTTCACCACCGGTACCAAACAGCACCACTGCCGGAAGGTCAGGGTGCGGTTTGTAGTGGTAAATCGACATGTAAGTCTCTCTGCCATCGGGTACATTAGCAACAGAGAGAACTTCGCCGGTGGCTCCAGAAAGCAGCATCAGATAACCCGGTGACCTAGCTGCTCCAGCCTGTTTGGTAGGGTCACCACCGTTGGCAGTCAACCAATCTGGAGTATTGTCTCCATCCACGTCATCAACGAATTGGCCAGAATAGAATTGATACCAATTTGCTCTTTCAGGGCTATTTACATCAAAGCGCCAGATGACATCTCCCGATGCTCCACTGATTGCGAATAATTGTGACATTCTGCCGCCAGCAACCACGTCGAGGGTGCCGTCGCTGTCAATATCATGGAATTTGGCACTAGCAAATATCTCCTGATCTGCGCCAACTTCCCACAATAGGCTGCCATTACTGCCATCCAATGCAACAGTGCTACCCGTTTGTCCTTCTTCCACCCCAGTGCCGAACACAACATCGAGAATCCCATCTCCAGTGAGTTCGGCTAGTCTAGGAGAAGCCCATATTCGATTGTCGCCGGAACTATTCCAAGATTCAGTGAAAGTAGGTACTGGCGACCCTCCTGTAGCAGAGCAGGTGTGTGCATTAGCGCATTCAGAGCCTTCTGGACAGGGCGGCCAGTCCGGAATCGGAATAGAATCCCTAGGGTCCACAGGGTCTGGCTCATCGGAACCCAGACAACCAGAAAGCGGCGCTGTCAGCATAAGCAGCCCCAACAACACGGGGATGGCTAACCTGTGCATATGTATGGCTGAGGTGCGTTAGATGTTAATCCAACGGTCAAATGCACTCAGACCCTAACTGGAAGGCTGCTAACCTCACCGTCCGAGGAAACCACTGAGTGATGGTCGAAATTGTTTGAAGTGTCTGGATGATCACTTCTGACGTGACTGCCGCGGCTTTCTTCGCGTGATGTTGCGGCGGCCACCGTTGCCGCAGAGACAGCCAATAAACCATTGAGGCGGTGAACGGCCACGTATTCGGTGTTCATCACTGGAGAGGAATCAGACAGTGAAATTCCTGTTGACCGCAACTCAGCAATTACTCCGGCAGCGACGCCGAGTCCAGTACCATCTCTCACACCACCCATGTGTGCCTTCATCGCTGTGGTCAAGGCTGTACGCACAGCACCGAATCCCACGCCTCCATTCGATGTAGAAAGAGTCGAGTTCATGTGACTGGTGGCTGCTTTGGCACTACTAGAAAGAGTGCTTGAAGCCGCGAACTTGCTGTCTGCTGCATGCTGCGCAGCATGACTGCCCGCACACTCACCCCCTACCAGTGCATCCAGAAGACGATTACCACAACTTGATGCTGCGCCATGGAAGCCGTTGCAGGCTGCATCGCCCGCTGCGAACAGGCCCGGAACCGGAGAGTCCCAATTTCCGTTTACGACTTGCCCGTTGCCGTCGGTTGGAATACCACCAATGGTATGACCTACTCCCGTTTCAACCGCTATCGATTCGGTCACCATGTCAATACCGCAGCGCTCTGAGAGAATGCTGGCAAGGCCAGCGAACCAAGGCATTGTATCTCGGGATAGTGCTGTAGCATTCAATACGGCTCCTCCGGCCGCATCAATAGCAGCACATATCGAGTCGATACTAGTCATATCTGCAACCTCAAGTTGGTCGCCTGCTGTGGTTCGCAGTTCAGCACCAGCAGCCAGTACCTCCATCGGAATAGCCACACCTGCATCGGCCACGAACAATGGATGCCTGGAATTGAATTCAAGGTCCACTAATGGGATGTTGGCGGCGGCGGCAAGCGATGCTGATGAAAGGTTCACAGCATCTCCCCAAGCTCCTTCGTATCCTGCACCAGCAAGTATGACTGCCTTGGCCTGCACAGCGAAAATCTCGCCAGTTGCAACATCAAGAACTACAACACCTCTAGCACATCCATCACTCATTACAATCTCGAGAGTTTCAATATCTGCTCGACGAGGTATGTTCCGCTTGGTGCATTGCTCCTCTAGTATGGCACGGATCTCCCGTCCGGTCGAATCACCAGTGCCAGCAACCCGAGCAATACTGTGACCTGGAAGATGGGACATCAATGGAAGGCCGTTGGTATCTCGACGGAGAATTAACCCCCACCGCTCTAACTCAATGAGGTGGTCAACTGCTGAGGAGGTGTGGCTTCGTACCACTTGTGCCTCACAAAGGTCGACACCGACTGTCATCGTGTCAGAAACGTGTGCTTTGCTTCCATCTTCACCCATCGAAGTGGCAAGACCCGCTAACATCGGCGCTTCTTGCGGTGAATCAAGGGCGCCCGGACACAACACAGTCACGCTAGCCCCGGCATCTGAAGCGGCTATTGCTGCCCGTAACGCCGCAGAGCCACTTCCAACTACAACAACGTCCCATGCCTGCATATTACTCACCGTTGAAGACGGCGACCTGCGGACGCATGATAAACGCGTTGTCTACGTAGCATCACACCGTAGGTGTGAAGTGATCGCAATAATCCACTGAGAAATTATTGATTTGAGCGGAGGCGGGCGCGGCAGGATTTGAACCCGCGATACCCGGCTTAGGAGGCCGGTGCATTATCCAAGCTATACTACGCGCCCGGCCAATCCTCATGTGCACCATTCAAGACCATTGTGCCTATTCATGCCAACGCCAAACCATGTTTCTTGCCAGCATCTGCAACCTTGTGGAGAAAGTGCTCAAGTTGGATGCGGTTGTGCATTGAACGATGTATTGCCACATCACATTGAGACAGTGCCGTCAACAGATCCTGCCTGAGTGGTGCTGCTAACATCAATCGACTACCAATCAGTTCAGCGTGAACCTGATGGATGATGTCCTCTGCATCAAGAGCATGGTTTCCCTCCATCTCATCGAGTTTACCCATCGCACCTTCGAGTTTCCTCACGTTACGGCCGCGCTCCTTCTCCCATCGCCATTCGATTACGCGACCTCTCAGAGCCATTTCGACCATCTCACGAGCTGCTGTCAGACTGCTGGCTGAAACAACTTCGTACAATTTCCCACGCTCGTCTGCAAGCCCTCGTCGGGCCAGCATCTCAAAAGTGAACAGGGCCCGGCGCAAATTTCCATCTGCTACATGAGCAACATCAGCAAGGAGTCCAGGGGCGGTTTCGACTTGCTCAGTTACCGCCACTCTTTCAAGCACTTGGACGATATCTTCCGGGATGGTTGCTGGGATTCGAATGTGTGCCATTCTACTACGTAGTGCATCGATAATGCGACTCGGGGCACGCGCAGTGAAAATGAAACGTGTAGTCAGTGCCTCTGCCTCCATCATGCGCCTGAGATATGGTTGACGCTTCATCCCTAGATGGTCGGCGTCTTCTATGACGATAAGGCGGCTTACAGGAGCCATGCCTTCCGCAGGAACTGTCTCCTCACCAGCAGGTGCATCGCCTTGTTCTGTTTCCCACATACTGCGGTCAAATGCCTCCAAACTAGTTCTGCTAGCGAGGGTGTCCCTTGAGCCAAGTCCCGCCGGTCGCAAAAAATCCTCAAAGGTTCGCATTGCTCCTGATTGTCGTGCCAAGTCCCGCGCCTGTAGAACATGACAGGTCGACTCCCATGATGGACCCAATACCTGCCTTGCCACCAGCCTCCAAGCCGCAGTCTTACCGACACCTGCGGGGCCTGTCAACAAAATGTGGGGAGGGCTGCCTGAAAGACTGGCTCTGCACAGTGTGCTAGAAACGGATTCTGGTATTGCCAACTCATCGAAACGACGAGGGGCGTGAAGGGATAACCAAGATGCCATCGATGCTGATGAATCGGCCACAGTCCTTCAACTTGGCTTTTTCTTCCTCGCTCTAATACCCCCAATTATTTGGGTCCGAGGAGGTCTTCAGCAATTTCAAAACCCTGCAAGATTGATGTGAAAAGGTTGGGGTCATCATCATCAGAGGACGATGCCGATTCTGCGATTCCGGCGAGGGTTTTACTGAATTCCTCTGTAGTATTTGCCGGTTCTACTGCTACGCGTTCGTACTGGACACTAATCTTGTCGCTGCTATCGCCTTCACGCAACGCAGCAAACGTGGCAACCCCTGCAACGCCGTCAGCGAACAACTTGCCGTTAGTTTCCTGAAATTCCTTCACGGCCGCTTCGGTCTGTCCACCAAAATTACCGTCTATTCCAAGAGAAGCCCCAAACTCATTGAGTAGCTCCTGTAATTCGCGAACTTTGTCGCCACTGGACCCTTTCTCAATATACTCATTGAGATATTTTTCGATAGTCTCCGGATTGAGTAGAGATGGGTTTGCAAGTCGTCTAGCAATTTCGTAAAGAACCCAACCTGACGGGGATGCCATAATCCCCAATCCAAGGTAGGGGAAAATTTTCCACCACCCTTCACCCCCTCCCCATGGTAGAAGTTGCCATGTATGTGGCAGACAATATAGCCACAAAGCAGCCCAAATTGCCGCCGTTGGGACTCCCGCAAACATTAGGCCGAATAATTCCTCCTTCCAACCCTTCATGACCTTTTTTCCTCGCCATGAAAGTACTGTACCCGCAGCGGCCAGCGGTGCGGCTGCGATGCTAGTCAGCAAGATGGCAAGTAGCATCCACCATTCAGAGCCTGGTTGAGTAGCGGCTTGCAACGACTCGGTCCAAAACCAAGGAAGTTGCCATACGAACGTTGCAAATGTGGCCCAACCAACCCCTGTTAGACCAAGAATGCTGACGGTGGTGTCGTCTTTGGACAACTGCTCGGGGTCAAATTGGTCGTAACCGGCCATATTCTGACTTTAGGAACGCCTTTGAAGGCTTTTTCGCTGCAAACATCACGAATGTCAAATCGCATCGAGAGTTTTGTGACTCTGTCGGCGTGGCTTAACGAATATACGGAATCCACATCCATGGCAAGAAAGCCCAGTTCCTTTGCCCTCTTTTCTGATTATGTCGAACTCTGCGACACTGCCGCAGCGCAGACACTTGTACTCGATTGACTTAGACATCGGGCCGGGCGACCGGCCTGCCCCATTTGAAGGCGTCGATTATGCGGGGATGGTCGGGTGACCGGTCACTCTCCATCGCGGGCGCGTCGACATATCTCTACAAAATTCTGGAATATCTCTTGTCCAAACTCAGAGTCATTGACTTCTGGGTGGAATTGTAATCCAAATCTATCACCCACTTCATTCTGCATTGCCTGCACTTGACATGACTCACTACTAGCAGTAATACTGAAGCCATTGGGAACTTCAGTTACCTCATCATTGTGACTTTCCCAAACCGTTTGTTCGTCGGGAGTTCCAACAAATAATAGGTCACCGCCATCGATGAGGGTGATTTTTGCGGCACCGAATTCAGGGTTAGGTGCTTCATCGGCTTTACCACCATAGAAACCCGCCATGAACTGATGGCCTGCACAAATTCCAAGAATTGGGATTTGCAATCCTAGGTATGCGCCACAATTTCCCAACTCCCCGGTAAGGCCGACTCGTGCCGCACCTCCAGAAAGAATGAGGCCGTTTACTTCCCTCATTTCATCGATGGGTGTTTTATTGGAAATAATGGTTGTATCCACACCGAGATAGCGTAGCATTCGCCACTCGCGGTGAGTCCATTGGCCTCCGTTGTCGATGACGTCGATGACCAATGCTGCATCACTCATACACAATCCGCAACTGCGACATCAAATCAACGTGACGCTGATGTTCATCAGCGACTGAGATTTGCAAGGAATTGAACCTTCATTGAATACTCGAAGGAGGCTGCATTGTGCCAAGCCTCCATCACATCTCGACCCAGAGCATAGATACCATGCCCTCGTGCGATGACCAACTTGCCCCCACCTTGCTTCAAAGCCTCGGTAATGTCACGCAGGTAGTCGTCAACATTCTTCAGGTCAACATCGACGATGACTCCTTGGTCAAACTGTTTTCTACCATCAATGTCTTTTGGCACCAATACATAACGATCCGATTCTAAGCTCATCGCACAGGTGTATGGTGCATGGACGTGGACGCAGGCTGCCAACCCGTTATGTTCCAACGAGCCCATTGCAAGCATGACATTGTGGGCTCGCCAATCGGCGCTTGCGTTCGGAGGTGCTGCATCCCCAAGTCTGCCTGTTATGACATCGTGCTCTGTCATTTGGCCAAGGTATGCACCCTCACGCGTGATGTGTACTAACCCGGGTGCCTTAGTCGAGAGCAAGGAAATACTCCCTGCATGCCCATGCGCCAATCCTTCTCTCGAAAGTTGTCGCCCGGTATGAACCAGATTACCCACTACATCGCCCGGCACCACAAATCCTTCTCCAACTATCGGGGGCATCTCGGGATTTTCAACCTCATTAATCACCTGCGATGCGCTTGCCAGACCCTGGCGTAGACCTTCATTTTCCTCGCGTAATCGTTGGAGTTCAACCTTCTCATCACCCTTGACTTGGCGCGCTGCTTTCTCTGATGCTTCTTTGCCAGATTCTAGAACACCTTCTGTGCCCGTTCGCATCATTTGTGCACCGGCGGGTGGTGTGGGTGGTGTCGCTGCAACTGGGCTATTTGTTCCACCGTACATGGTGGGCCCTCCAGCAGGAGAACTGGGGGGGCCACTTGGGGGACCGCTTGGAGGAGCGCCTGGGGGTCCTTGGGGTGGTCCCTCTGGAGCCTTAACGGGTGCCTGCGGCCCTTCTTCTGCATCTCCATCGTCTGTTGCCATCACTGCACCCGACCGCCGGATGACGTGCCGATTAAATACAAGTCCGCTTTGGGCAAGTCGCTTAGCCCCTGTAGTGTAGTGGCCTATCATGGAGCCCTGTCGAGGCTCCGACCCGGGTTCAAATCCCGG
>CAZYIX010000018.1:19236-32795 GCA_964647665.1 uncultured Candidatus Poseidoniales archaeon | reverse complement strand
GGCCTTGACCTTGGCCTTGACCTTGGCCTTGACCTTGGCCTTGACCTTGGCCCTGTCCCTGTCCCTGACCTTCGCCTTGACCTTGGTCATTGGATTCGCCGCCACCATTGGTGCCGCCGTCTCCAGTGCCGGTCTCCGCGTCTTGGTAATCCGGGTCGTAGGCGTCGGGGATGCCGTCGCCGTCAGAGTCCGAGTACTCACCATCGTTTGGGTCGTTAGGGAAAGGATCAGTGCTGTCAGGTCGGCCGTCGCCGTCGGTGTCTGCGCTGTTAGGGTTGGTACCCTTCGCGTACTCTTGGGCGTTGGTCAGACCATCGCCGTCAGGGTCCGCGTTAGCGTCGCCGCCAGAGTTAGGGTTGAGGCCATGAGAGACCTCCCATCCATCTGGCAGGCCGTCACCATCGGTGTCCGCCTTTGTCATATCCGTTCCGTGCTGCTGCTCCTCTGCATTGGTAAGACCATCTCCGTCCCAATCTGCGCCGCCGTCTGACGGGTCGAGGGGGTCGGTGCCTTCACCACTGACGGAGACCGAAGTCGCCATCAATACGAGGAACAGAGCTACTAGCATGCTCAGGTTCTTTCTTGCATTCATTTTCATTTCACTTCCTTTTTGTAAACCATTTTCAGAGAACCCGCTGTTCTCTCTTGCCAGGATGATCCCCGCCGTGCAGGGTGTTCTTCTCTGGGAGTTGCGGGTGGGCTTGAATGACATCGCAAAGGAGAGCGGGCTGACGCTCGGCCCCTTCGCTTTGAGCGCTCGCGGGAAGAGGGTGCGTATACAACGCTACAAGCGAGTTTTCCTCGCTTCCCAAAATCCCACGCAGTGCTTCGTTTATTCCTCCGTTATATGCCACTAGAGCCACTGTCTGTTCATAGGGAACCCGGTGTTCCCTCTATCCTTCCGCTCGTCATGACCTTATTTAGAGCATTTCATTGACTGATTGCAGTCCTACACCCTTAGGGTGTGAGTTTACGCAGTTCAGCATTAAACCTAGGGGTTCGTAGAAAATGGAGTACCGGCAAACTGACTGTGCCGAGGAGAAGTAGCAGTAACATCGCAGTAGTCCACAACTCCAGTCCCTGGAATAAAACGACCCAAACGAACCAACCGATACCAAGCCAAAACCATGGCATCCACCGGCGCCCGAGCACCGATGCTCGCTTCTTGGCGATATCATCACTGTAATACTGTGGAACATCATCAGCCTCGACGATACCCTCCTCAACTCCGCAACGCACACAAATCTGGTAACGAGGACCGTTACCGGTAATGAACTGGTCCTCGGGATAGACCGAACGACATAGGCGGCAGGCGGGCATCTTGCTCTCCAAGCCGCTCGAGCCGAAGTCGTTTCTTGAACACTTCGCAGTGCAAGCATGCACCTCGAGGCTCTACTGTTTGAGAAATTGACCTAACAGGTCCAAGCCGCCAACCGAGCCCGCAGATTCTGGATGGAATTGATAGGAGGTTATCGGGAGTGAACTGTGAGCGAGGGCCATTGGGATTGTTCTAGTCGCTGCATCATTCGCTACGATGCTTAGGTCTCCGCCCGCTTGTATTTCATCGGGTGCAAGCATCAGGCTATGGTATCTGGTCATCAGAAGATTTTCCTCATCAAACTCTACAGTATCTGGAACTCCATGCACCGCACCGAGTGGGCTCTCAATCAACGGCCATCCTGCTGCAATACCAATCGCTTGATGGCCAAGGCAAATGCCGAGTAATGGCAATCGCTCGCCCTGCTCGCCTAGCAATTCACCAGCGAGCGCATTACGAGCAATCTGCATAGTAATATCAGACATCTCTGGCCTTGCGGGCCCAGGTCCAAGAACAACATGAGTGGGATTGACTTGCTTGAGCAACACCGCAAGGTCAGTGGGGGAATCCGCCCTTCCCGGGTATGATATGACCTCTGCTCCAAGCGAGGCGAAGGCGTGAACGAGATTCCATGAAAACGAGTCCAAATTGTCAATGAATAGCACCCGGGATACCCCTTCTGCCGACTTGTGCAACTGCATGTTTTCACTCCACACGATAGGTTGTGGAAGGGCATCGATGCTCGGTCGCACCAAATCAGTGTCACGACTCACAATCAATGACCTGACTGCAGCAGTAATCGGAGGGATTGGGTGAATGCTCACCTCAGACAACTGTGCAATGCCTGCCCCTCCACCGTTTTCACCACCCCACGCGGCCTTAGCGAGTGCGTGAGCCTTCCATCGGGCTTCTTCGACTTCTTGCAGTGGGTCTGATTCGATGACCAGCCCACCTCCTGCCTGAACAACTGCAAACCATTGACTCGCATCAGCAGAACTTGTCTCCTCTACCCTTGTCGCCTCAAGGGTACGAATCAGAATATTCCATTCTGAGATGCCGCAACTGTGGTCAATATAGCCAATTGAGCCAGTCCATGCTCGGCGTGGTTGTTGTTCAATTTCATCGATTGCGGCGATAGTCGCGCTCTTTGGGCAACCGGTAATCGAGCCGCCCGGGAATACAGCTTGCAGCGCATCGAAGCCGTCTAAGTCATCACGCAGTTCACCAACAATCTCCGATACCATGTGTTGAACATTTGGATAAGACTCGATACGCCAACGATTCCATCGTATCGTTGCCGCTTTGCATACCCTGCCTAGGTCATTGCGCTCAAGGTCAACCAACATCAGGTGTTCTGCCATTTCCTTGCGACTGCCTGCCAATTCACCTCGCATATTCGCATCTGTCTCAGCATCATCACCACGGGGCCGTGTTCCCTTGATAGGACGGGTTGCGAGGTGGTTTCCATGTTGTTTCAACAACATTTCAGGACTTGAGGATGCGATTGCTAACCCCATATCCGGAGCGTGCAGCCAACAAGAATACGGGGCTGGATTAGATGTAGAGAGCCGTTGGAAAACCTCCCAAGGGTCGTCTATTGCTGCTTGCCAGATGCGGCCATAATTTAGTTGGTAAAGCACACCTTGACGAATCGCTTGTTGGACTTGCCGTACCTTTTCTGCGTGTTGTTCATCACTCTCACTCTGTGTCTGTCTGAAGGTGGCTTGCTGAACCGGCGGTCTTGCAGGGAGACTGATTTCGCCAGTAGAGAACTCGGTTAGGTTAGAGAGAAGTCGGGCGACCGACTTTGACCATTCATCATCAAATGCTACTTGCAAATGTAGTCGCCCCTCTGTCCTATCGTGTACCAACCATCGGTCAACTCTCCATAGAATTGCAATCATATCATCCTCCCGCGGAGGATGACGTAGGTTGAGGGGTTCTGTCCACTGTAACATCTCGTAGGTCAGTAGACCAGAAAGGATGCCAGGTCTGACCGGTGAACAAACATCATCCTGAGTGTCTAGCGTATCTGCTGACTCAATCTCGCTCTGCGTTGACTTCACTCGCTCCGCGCACGCACGTAGGGCGGAAGCAAAGTCGGACCCTGTGATGGTAGTACGATGTGTCCATTGTTCGCCGTCCCAGTGTTCCTCGGAGAATACTAAGTCTGGGTGATACCGACCGAGGCGCAATTCGCCTGCCAATGGAGAATGGTCGGCAACCAATGCCGGAATATCATCGCGTGAGGGTTGGCGGGCGACGTATCTCACCATACAAGGACCTGCTAACATCGAATAGCGAGAAATGTCAGAAAGAGGGCCGCCTGAATGCATTAGCAATTCATCGGGGGCCCCGTATTCTCGCACACCTTCTGCCTCTCCGATGAGGGAGGATTCTCGTAAGTGGGCAAGCAGGTCTAGTGCAATATTGTCGTCTGAGGAAATTGCCCAAGATTCAGCAATGACAGTTTGACTCATTCCGAATCCACCCCTACGACAAGTGGTGAATACCCATTTTCAAGTGCAAAGTCCAACGCTTCTGATAGAATTGTATGCAGGGGCCCTAATGCTCCAGTTCCTACCGGTTGCCCGTCGATTTCAGAGAGCCATGCCACTCCGCAACCACTGCCGACTACGATTACCTCGCGTGCACGCCCGAGTAATGTTTCAGTCAGGTGGGAGTGATGCAATGGAATACCCGCCTGCTCAAGCGCTGGGAGCAACACTGCAAGCGTGACCGAATCAATCCCACCACCAGAACTAACCGATACATGCGCGACTCCATCGCCATCGAGCAACATCGGAGTACATTGATCACCATCGACTACCGCTCCGTCGTGTACTAGCAATGCAATGTTAGCCCCACTAGACAACGCCGCCTCTCTAGCTGCGGAATATGGCGACCAGTCTCCATGTTTGGAACCCATCACCTGACTTTCCCATCTCGGGGCCTGTTGTGAAACTGCCTTCAGGGGAGAAGGGGGGGTTTGTGACCAGCGATACGAGATGCTGACTGTTCCATCCATTGCTAAGCGAATGCTAGCAAGACCTGTGCCATGTTGGATGTCAGGAATTTCTGTCGAGTTGACAGATTCGGCTAGCCGTTGCTCAAAATCATCTGGCCAATCTATTCCCAACCTCTCTGAGTGGTGCTGAAGTCGAGATATGTGCTCAAGTCGAAACGCGACGTCACCCGCTCCATTCCAAGGCAACGTTGTGAATACCGAGTCAAAGGGTGACGCCATTGAACATGACGAGTCCTGAGGACCGCTTCAAGCCACCCGTGCAAAGGTTCGCGTTTATCAGAGTAAGTCATCGAGGAAGGAGGTGTCCACCTCGTCATCCTTCTTCGGCGAGTCTACGAGTAGGTCGGCGGCCAAATCATCGAGAGATTCGTGGACATCAGCAGGAATCGGGGGCGCAGGTGCTGTGTCGCTCTTTACCTGAGGAGCGGTCGTTACACTGGTTATCGATTCTGCCGCTGGTAGTAATGTTGCAGCGAAATCAACGTTTTCAGACAAACCTCCATCGGCCCAGTCATCACCCTGTAGTTCCCAATTTGGTGTGGCATGGTCAAGAGGGTCAAATCTTGGCTTTCGCAACCTGATAACCAACACTAGAGAAAGCAGTATTATCATCAGCGAAAGTAGTGAAATTGCGACGAGTTCGAATGAGGAGAATGCCTCCCACCATTGTGAGGCTTCACCCTCTCCAGAACCGTCTCCCTCCACATCCGCGGGTGGCTCATAGGGCAACAGGTGGTATGGGTCCACGCCGAAGCGATGCACATCTCCGTCGAATGCGACCACGCCGATGTACCACGACTGATTATTGGAATAATTCTCATCGATAGTTTGTCCTAGTTGGAACCGAGTACTCTGTAATCGGTCTTCGGCCATGATAGCAGAGCGAATGTCCTCGTATGGTGATTCACTGATGAAAATGAAGTAGGAACGGACCTGTGGGTCATCTGAAGCTTCCCAGGAGACAATGATTCCTTCGCCATCATCAGTCCATTTCGCCTTCACTCCAGTGACTTCAGGGAGATGTAGTCCTGGGTCTGTTAAACTGTCGTCAATGGCAATTGCATAGGCAGATGAGAGGTCGGTTAGCCAACCATTGCCCGAAGAGTCCACAGGCACTACTGTGACCCATATCTGAACCCCGGGATCGATGCGTTGTCCATTTGAAAGCATCTCGATTTCTATTGGCCCATCGACATTCCTGTCAACGAGTTTTGCTGGTTCTCTACCGGTGACATCGTCCACCGGAATGGTATCAGCATATACTGCGTAGTGATCGAGGTCACTCGCACTACTCAGGGCAAATTTGACCATCAGGCCGTCGCCTGAATCATCCGGCCGATCCCACACCTCTGGTGCACCTAGGCGGTCTGGTGGAATCACGTCACCCCGATTATCAACCGGAGTAACTTGTACCATATTGTCAGAAAGTCGTGTCAAGAACGCGTGTCCCTTGACATCGTGAATAGTAACTGTGACCCACAGTGGTTCTCCGGGTGAGATTGGCGATGCTGTCGAGTCTGCAAGGCTATCTCCATACAATGCAGTAGTGACGTTGACTCGCATCATTTCGGAAAGTCCATGTCGTTGTTGGCGTATCACCAGTAGTCCGCATGCTGCAGGGTCATCCTCGCATTCTACCCACTTCATCGCCACATCAGCAACCGAATGCTCGCTGGTCCAGACGACATAGAATGAGAAATCGTCCACATTTGTTGACATCCATTCGACATCGATTGCCGTACCATCATCATCAGGGTGATCCCATGCAGCAAGGTTCTCGACTCTTGGAGGTGGGTCGATTCCGCCGCTGTTATCCTGAATCGATGTTGCATTCACCCAAGTAACGTCCAACAAGTCCTCGTTGCCCCACTTGTCAGCAGCGACGACAGTAATCCAATATGGTCTGCCATCGACCAAAGGTACTCCACCGATTTCTGTGATGATTGTGCCATTGGCGGCACAATCGGAAATGATGGTAGAAATCTCAGCAGATGTCGCATTGTCTGGAACTGAATCAGTTACCTGTTCGGAGATGTAGATGGTATACCATGCACAATCTTCCTCCTCATTGGGGGACCAAGTGACTGTGATTCGCCCACCCTCATCCTCTGGAGTGTCGAAGGCATCGATATTGGCAATTGGCGCAGGTGGTGTCCAATCATTGAGGCCGCCTGTTGGTACCACTGGCCCGATGATGGTTGCATTAGCAGGGTCGTGCTGGCCTGACTCGTCCACACAGGTTAGAGCAATCCAGTATGGCCTGCCCTCCTCGAGAATTAATACAGTGCTATTGCCCTGTGAATGTGCAAGGTCGAGTTCACCTGCAAGGCCAACTGCATCGGTGATTAGGTCAGGGCTTGCCCACATTCTAGTGGAAAATATGTCCATGGAGATGCATGCAGCCCATTCAACATACAAATCGCCATCAGCACCACCGGCTGAAGGACCTGCTTCTGCCCACTCTGGTGGCATTGGAATCTCATCGGTAGGTGTCGCAGGACCGAATGGGGCCGATGGCTCTCCGATACTTCCGTCCGGATACTCGATGGCTACCACAGCCCAATACGGAGTTGTCTTGGAAAGTTGGAATCCGGCCAAGGTGTCGATTTCAACGGTAGTTCGGGTCCAATCAGGTATGCGTGCAGCATAGGACTCACTCAGCAAATCTGCAGAAGTTGGTGGAGATGTCCAGTTGCTACCCTCGCGCAGATAGAGCCTGTAGGCAGCGAATGAGTGGTCTTGGGTTACTGTCCATTCTGCTACAAGTACGCTACCGCCATCGTCTGGCCTATCGTAAAGGTCAATCATCTCACTCGGTGATTCGCTCCGGACCCAATCGTAGGTCAAGCGAATCTCAAGAGCACCATCGCGTGGAGATTGTAATTGTACTTGCATCGCCCGACCCATGTTAGAGAGGGAACCAGAATCAATCGCGTTCTGGAACATCACCAAGAAATTTGAATCGAGGGCAGCAAGGTCCCAAGAGCCGGAATAATTCACCCGAACCGATGAGGCCCAAGTTGCCGCACCATCAACCGGGCTGGTAATCGTCAACATATCTTGAGTGAGTGGGATATTGCCCGGGCCAGAGGTTCCGAAATTTGGAATGGAAATTGGATTGGACGAATTGACCAGATAGATGCGATTGCCCGGTCTTGCCTGTTCAGTCACATCGTGGGATTCGCCGCCGAAGTTGATTTGCAGCGGTTCTGCGCGACGCATGACTGCCCTATCCAACGCTTGGAAGGACGGTGCTCCGCTCCATGCAAACAATCCTTCTTCGGCCGCTACCCAAACCCCGTTTGAGTCAATGTATCCTGATACCAGCCCGGGCATGCGCACGAGGGGGGTCGAACTGTGAGCCGAACTCTGCACATCGATGAGGTCTAGGCCAAGGGTGGTGAGGGCGAGCAGGTTTGTTCCATCGCTGGACAGTTGAGATATCGGCCATGACGCTACGCCCCAAGAGGAAATTCCTTGTTCCATCTCACTGGCTGCACCATCCCAATGCATTAGTGGCTGCTCGGTGGTTGCAATGTGCACACCCCACCAATCCGAAGCGATTGCCGTGACCTCGTTGCTCGGTAACATATCGACAAGATAGGTGTCGAGTACTGTAATTTGCACTCCTGCTTGGGGTTGCTGCTGTCCAACAATAGTGGATGTGGCACCCGGTCTGGTTGGACCTGTTCCACCGTGTGAGACATAGAGATTGTATGACGATGTATTAGAACCAACACGCGCAAATCCGCTGACATCATCTCCAACAAGACCTTGCGCTCGGCCCAGAGTGCTGCCAACAACTCCTTGACCGGGCTGATATTGCACAATACCAATCGGGGTTCCAATGATCAGTGTGCCAGTTCCGTCATCAACCTCAAGGTAGTTCAGCACAGGAGTAGGTAGCCCATCTGCGGTGGTGATTGGATCATCCCATTCATCACTGGTCAGATTCCATACACCTAATCCACCCATGGTGGCGATGTAGACGTGATTGCCAGACAAACCGAAGTCACGAACGAAATTGCTTGGTAAGCCTGCAACAAGTTTGCCATTACCCCATTGCATATTTGTTGTATCAAACATCTGCACGCCAGCTGCTGTGGCAGCAGTTCCCATCAGTCCAACGACCATGTCCGTGCCGTGCCAAGCCATTCCATCGATAGCCCAATGCAAACCAATCGTGTTGATGACTTGTCCAGTAGTGAGGTCGATACGTAGCATACCCCAACCGTTTGTAGTGACCCATAGAACATCGCCATCAAGCATTATCTCGCTGGCTACTTCGGCATTGAAATTCCACGCTCTTGTCCATTCTATTGTACCGTTAGGCATCCGTAGGCCCTCAAGCACGGCTGAGCCATATTCAGACCAATAGTCATCAATCGGCAATACCCATACGTGAGTGGAGTTACCAGCAAATTCACCGATTCTTCCAGTGGATAGAGTTGCGAGTACATCCCAAGCACCGGGAATCAAACCGTTGAGAGAAAGATGGTCGACCCGATTGTAACCGGATGCGCCACCGGCGCGACCGATGGCAAAGGCAGGTGGGTTTGTGCCGGGAACAAGCGCGATGCTGTTGGCTTCTGTACCGACATCAAGGGCTACTATTCCAGTAACCAATGCGCCTGTTGTAGCAATACGGGTGATGCCACCACCTTCCATGTGACCGATGTAGAGGTGCGAACCACTGTGTTCCATTGCACCGGGGAATACCGGTTCTCCAATGACGCCATCACTGTCGTCAAGAAGCGTCAAGAAATTATTGGTATGGTAATTGTAGCGGGCTATTTGACCGTCGAAATTGTTGAAACCGATGTAGGCAACTTGGTAATTTTCATCACAGCCAATTGCAAATACGTCATCATCGGGCAGCCCACCTTGACCCATGGTCCAATCTGAAAGCCAAGAATGGGTGCGCATATCATATCGCGCCACTCCGCCTTGGGAACCAAATCCAGAGGTCCGCCCCATAGCAACGTGCACGATACCATAGCACACACCAATATCAGCACCATAACCCTGTGGAATCTGGCCACTTCCAGCATTGAATACCTGCCAGTTACCAGTAGTTCCGTTGAGAACTGAAATCTTAGAATTACGCTGCCATCCACCACCAGTAGTCATCGAGGCTATCCACAAATCATTGCCAACAACCTCCATTGAGAATACTGCATCTTCGACGTTGTTTGGCAGGCCATTGTTCTCAGACCAAGTTGACAACCAGGTATTGTTGATAAAATCATAGCGTGCAACGCCGTCCTCAGTCGCAAATAGCACAGTGTTACCCCACGTCTCAATGCCCCTAATTGGCCCCTCAATGACTGAAGAATTCCATGAGGCAACCAAATTGCCATTCATGTCCACCTTATGCAGTGGTGTGTCGCCGTAGGACGCGTATAGGTGACAATTGGTGGGGATTGGGTAACACTCACCCGCGTACTGCGCGTTCACCCGCAACACCTGCCCATCGGATGCAACCGATTGCAACCATTGCTCAGTGGTTGTATCCCACATTACCAAGTGACCATCACCATTCCACCACTGGGTTGGTGAGATGCCAATGTGCAACACATCGCCCACTGCGCCAATACCATGCACAAAGGCGGTATAGCCCTCTGAGGCTCCAGCGTCTATAGTGGACTTCTGAGTTAGGTTGACAATGTCATAACGGTAGATGTAATCGTTAGATTCCCACTGACCACTACGCGCCATGGAATAGTGCATGGTGTCGCCAATGATTACCAACTCCCCAGGAGACGTCTGAGGCAAAGTGACTCCGCCCGAGTTCCCACCGTCATCCCAATCAACAACCAATGTGGCGCTCCCAACATCGATGAGATTCAATCCCATGTCTCCTCCAACCCAGATTCGTGATGGGTTGATGTCCTGAACCAATGCTGTCACGCCGTTTGAATCGAGCAAATTGGTGGTGCTATCCCAAGGCGCAAGCCATGTATCATTTAGGATGTCATAACGTAGAACTCCGAGGCCATTGTAGCCAATATAAGCAATATCACCGATAACCACTGTTTTCGCGTTCTCGGTCTGCACGCCCGCTTCCCATGAGTGAATTACCGTATCATTGGCAATGTCGATAACTCCTGCACCCTCGTAGGTGCCAACGTAAAGGCGGTCTGGCTGAATCATCCTGACCGAGAATGTGTATTCCCCTGGCAAGCCATCCGGGTCATCATCCCAGCAGCCCTGATAAGCCAAGTTGGAGCGTGAATATTGGCAGACACCAGTATTGGTAGCGGTGTAGATGTATTGAGAATCCAACTCGAAATCGTTGAACTCATTTGCATTCTGATTACCCGAATTGCCGAAGGGGGCCCAACCATTGGCGTTGTGTCGTGCAGCACCATCAGAGGTTCCTACGAGAATATTCCCGCTTGATTCAACCATCAGACTCCTAACTTCGTTCGAGGGAATCTGCCTGTTCTGATTTCCTCCTCCGCCACCAGTGCGCACCCATTTGTCGGTTATTTCACCAGTGTTCAAGTCGTAGATGAATACTCCAAAACCATACAATCCAAGATACATCGTCGTGCCATCAACCACTATCGGGGCGCTTTCAACATCGTCAGCGCCAGTAGAAGACCAAGCGGTCAAAGTTGTGCTGTTAACAAGGTCAATACGTTGCACACCCGCGTTGAACGTGCCAGCATAAGCAACACCGTAACGAGCTGTCAATCCAGTGATTTGATTGCTTTGAAGACCGTTGCCAGTAGCCCATGTTTGGTTTACTGTTCCTATTGTTGGGTCGATGACTGACAGTCCTGCCTGTGAGTGACCAGCGATTACGAAGCCGGTGGTCTGGTCAAACGAAATATGGTTGACATCGTCAGAATTCATGCCGTCTTGGATACTCAAATGCAAGAGCATGGTTCCATCCGCTGCAAACTGCTGAACACCGGTGCCGTCGGTGCCGACGAAAAGAGTACTTCCATCGGTAGCCAGAGACAGAGCGGCGCTCCCGCCCGTAGAAAATGGTGCCAACCATCTATTTCGATGGGTGTCAAATCTCTCAATGCCATCACCCGCTGCAATATAGACGATATTGCCAATTTGCACAACAGCTCGCATCTCGTTTTCACTTGGGCCTGTAGCCATCAGTATCTCGCCTACGTGCGGGTTGTTACTGTCCGGCTCAAGTTCAGCAAACAGGCCGGAAGCATCTCCGACAAGTACCGTGTTGTTGGCTGGCGAACGTGATCCACCAGAAGGCCAAGCAATGAGGTCGCTGCCATCATCGCGATTCAACTGCAGCGACGACATGGTATGTGTGCGCACGAAGGAAAGACTGCTCGTGTTGTATGCATGGACTGTATCTCCGGCAAGAATGTGAGTCCAACCTCCGATGGTAGACAGGCTGTGAATCGCATTACTTGCAAGCCAATTGCCATCATTCCATGTAGCAAGCCAGTTACCTGTTGCAATATCGCGTCGGGCAACACCTGCGTCAGCAGTGCCGATTAGCAAGTAGGTATTGGCCAAGGTAAGAGAGGTGATGTAATCGCTAGGCAGGGTATTTTGTGTACTCCATTCGGTGACTGAATTTGCACTGTCGTCGTAGAAGTAAACACCACCACCCATCGTTCCAACATACACATCTCCAGATATCAACAACATTGTGGAAGCCATGCCATCGATACCCGTTGCTAGGTCCGCTTTCTTCACCCATGTAGTAAGGAAAGACTGCGTGTTGGTATTCCACGCATATGTTCCCTGATACAAACTAACGGCGTCACTAGCCCATATGGAGCCGGGCCCAAACACAGCCAATGAAGTGAATTTGGAAACTCCAGATGGGATTGATAGTGAGCCTACCTCGCTGGAATCATCGAGTGACCACATACGCAGTTCACCAGATTCGGTTGCAGCAATGAGATGTCCAAATCCAACATCGACGACAATGTCGTAAGCATTTACATCTGAATCAATTTCAATCATTGGTGGGTCATTATTTGCATCGATCTGAACGATTGCATCACCGACGGACACGTAGAGGCGACCGTCATCAGGATGGGTTGCGTAGGAGCGGATATCAACATCAATCTGCACCATGGAAACCAGTGGGTCAGCAGGCCGCAGAGCCTCGATAATCACGTCGGTGACATTGACACCGCCGGGTAATACCCAACCCGCGTTTGCATCGCTATTTGGATTCAATCTACCAACATGCGGGTCATCACCGACGAAATCACTCAGTTGACCAAAACCGCCCAAGCCGCGCCAATCAATCAGACTGGCTTGGGAATCGGGCAGAATCAATTGAGGCTGATCCACCCAAAGTCCGTTGGCACCGTCCACCCTAACCTCAAAGGTGAGGTTACTGATTTCAGCGCCGGGTGCAAAGTCGAGGTTGAGGGTACCAACTGCATTCTGTCCAAGGCTTTGGTCAGCACCGGTTGCATCTATTCTAATCCAGCCGGTGTCATTACTGCCACCACTACCCCAATTAGTGACAGAACCTCCATGCGATGACGCTGTAGAAATTGCGAGCAGTGGACTTGCTGAAGCCAATAACATAATCGCGACTAGCAACACGGCGCGGCGCGCATTAACTGCAAGCATCGCTGGTGACGGTTGGCGAACATCATTTGAACGATATGGTCCCATGTTTCACTGGTATACCATGTATACCAATCCGAATATTAGCCCTAGATAACCGGATTCTCAGCATGTGAATGTAGGGAAACGTGGATATGGGCGGGGTAGGCCCGAATCAATTGGAGGTACTGTGGTGAGTGATGAACAACTCCGGAAGGACGCGCTGGAATACCATGCTGAAAGCCCTCCGGGAAAAATCACCGTAGTGCCTACCAAACCCCACTCCACCCAAAGTGAACTCTCACTAGCCTATTCTCCGGGTGTGGCTTATCCCTGTCTTGAGATTGAAAAAGACCCGGACAAGGCTTACGATTACACCGCAAAGGGAAATCTAGTCGCTGTCATCAGCAATGGAACTGCGGTCCTAGGCCTCGGTAACATCGGGGCTGTATCTGGAAAACCAGTGATGGAAGGCAAAGGTCTGTTGTTCAAGGCATTCGCTGATATCGACGTTTTTGATATCGAAGTCGACACCGAGGATATTGATGAATTCGTGGAGACGGTGAAGCGAATTGCACCTACATTTGGTGGAATTAACCTAGAGGACATCAAAGCGCCTGAGTGTTTTGAGATAGAAAAGCGACTGGTGCGTGA
>CAZYIX010000018.1:2486-19136 GCA_964647665.1 uncultured Candidatus Poseidoniales archaeon | reverse complement strand
GGACTCGCTGAAGCAATGATTGGTGCCGACGTATTTCTTGGCCTTTCAAAAAGCGGTCTTGTCAGCGGAACTATGGTGGCGAGAATGGCTGACTCCCCGCTGATATTTGCGCTAGCAAATCCAACGCCGGAAATTATGCCAGAAGAAGTAGAAGCGGTGCGCGACGATGCCATCATCGCCACCGGCAGAAGCGATTATCCAAACCAGATCAACAACGTGCTCGGCTTCCCTTACATATTCCGGGGTGCGCTTGATGTCAGGGCTACTGAAATTACTGAAGGCATGAAAATGGCTGCTACTCAAGCCCTAGCAGAACTCACCAAACAACCGGTTCCAGACGATGTCGCTGCTGCCTATGGTGGTGAACAATTGCAATTCGGTCGCGACTACATCATTCCAAAGCCCTTCGATGCAAGAGTACTGCTTTGGGAAGCGAGTGCAGTCGCTGCGGCCGCGGTTGCAGAAGGCAAGGCTGGAATCGCGAAGAAAGACTTCGATATTGACACATACCGGGCCGAACTTGAAGCAAGGCTCGGGCTTACTCGCTCCATCATGCGTGGTGTATTCAATCAGGCAAGTCGAGACAAGCAACGTATTGTATTCTGTGAAGGAGATCACCCTACTCTAATCAAGGCAGCAGCCCAGTGTATTCGAGAAGGAATCTGCGAACCGATATTGCTTGGTAGGCATACAGCAATCGAGGAAGTCAAGGCCGAATTAGGATTGGAATTTGAATGCGAGTGCATAGACGCTCGCGAGGACCCTCGTCGCAAGGGCTTGTACGCTGAGAGATTGCATGAAAAACGCGCGCGTAAAGGTATGACTAGAGCGGATGCAAATAGCGTCCTGAAGAGTAGACCATATTTTGGCTCCATGATGGTTACTTGTGGTGATGCCGACGGCTTCATCGGTGGAATTTCTCGCCATTATCCAGACATTATCCGACCTTGTCTTGAGACAATCGGCAAAGACCCCGAAGCCCACCGGTTGGTCGGAACATACATGATGACTATCAAAGGTAATCTGATGTTCATCGGCGATGCCACAGTCAACATCTATCCTGATGCTCGAACTTTGGCAGAAATTGCTATCCAAACCGCGAGAGTAGCACGTCGATTTGGCATCACTCCAAAGGTGGCCATGCTTTCATTCTCAAACTTCGGCTCCTCGAAAGAATATCGCAGTGACCGTATCGAAGAAGCGGTGCAACTAGTTCGAGAAATGGAGCCGGGCCTCAAAATCGATGGGCCTATGCAGGCTGATACCGCATTGGTCACGAACATCCAGTCAGAGTACCCATTCATGGATCTGAATGGCCCTGCAAATGTGCTGATTTGTCCTAATTTAGCTGCGGCGAATATCGCCTACAAACTACTGCAACGTCTAGCTGATGCAGAGATGACCGGCCCGATTCTAGAGGGTATGGAAAAGCCGGTGCATGTGTTGCAGCGCGGTGACGGGGTGCGAGATGTAGTTCACATGGCTGCCATCTGCGCCGTCGATGCTCAACGGCGAAACCTGCAAAAATTGTGAGCCCTCAAAGATAAACGGATTGATAGAGGGGGCTCGCCCCGCAAGGACCGTGATTGACATGCGTTGGATGCTGCGCTCCAAGATTCACCGCGCTACTGTGACCGAGGCCAACGTGGACTATGTTGGTTCAATCTCAATCGATGAGGACTTGATGGTGGCTGCTGGCATCGAAGAGTGGGAAAAGGTACACGTGCTAGATGTAACCAATGGAGCACGCCTTGAAACCTATGCTATCAAAGCGCCAGCGGGTTCCGGCAAAATATGCATCAATGGTGCTGCAGCGAGACTAATCCACCCAAATGACCTCGTCATCCTAGTCACCTATGAGGCAATACCATCTGAAACGGTGAACGAACACCTGCCAACTATTGTTCACGTCGATTCAAACAACTGCATCGTCGACTTGTCGCACAGCATAGACGCGGCCGAATATATTGGATGCTGATTATTCCCTATGATAAGGGGAGCCGCGGTCGATTTCACTGGCTCTGTAAAGTTGCTCTAGCAACACTACTGCTGCCATCTCGTATGTCATGGTCAGCGGACCGAGTGAAAGTGTTTCGCGGTCTCTTACAGCGTACGCCTCAAAACCATCAACTGGCCCAACAGCGAAGTGTACTGTGCGAGAAGAAATACGGATTTTCTGCCACTTACTCACCATGTCCTCGGTGGTGGTAGCCTTACCATTCTCATCGAGTAAAATCAACTCGTCTTCTCCCGCCGCATCGACCAATTTACTGAGATAATCATCATGACTCAGTCTTCCTGGGTGTTGGATAAGGCTCACTCCCCGTCCGGCTAATCGTTCAGAATAAGTCCGGATGAGTGAGGAATATGCCTTATCTCGCGCTCGCCCATGCGTGTGCACCACTATGCGAGCCATGTACAAGCCAAGTGAACTGTAGCCATCAGGCTTCGGGCGGGCGAAGGCTCAAGGCACACCCGTTAGGAATCAAGGCGGGGAGTCAAATGGGCTGGTGGCCATTCAAACGGCGAGAAGTAATACTCGATTCCGATCCGCACATCCGCGGCACGAGGGTTTGGTTGACTGATTTACGTGATATTTGTGAGCGTAATTTCAACAGTCACGCAGAGGGCCAGAGATTGATTCGAGAACTGCAAATTGAATGGAAGGAAGCACATGAATTGGGAGAGGTTCCTGATGAGTTGCTAGAAGGCCTTGAAAGGCGTACTTATCGGCTGCTCAGAGCAGATGCGGAACAATGGCTGGGCTGGTTGGACGATGACGAATTCTGGTTGCCGGGCTGGCGAGGTGACGATGGGGCACCGGGCACTTCCGGTGGAATGGATTGAAATCTGAAAGCGTTCGCCTCGTGTTGAAGCACATGTACGATTGGGTAGCCTTCTTCGCACTAATCGGTGCGGTTACTCTGTGGATGAGTCGCTCGCAGCCTTTCCCAGAAGTCAGCGCGCGTTACGCTTGGTTGCTGTTATTCATCGCTGGTTTACTAGCGATTTCCACCCAATCTCCGAGAGCAACTGACACCGATGTCCCAAGATTGCTCGCCGCTGGCTTTGGTGGAATTGGTGTCATCATTGGAGTCCGATCAACATCGATTACCCGCACCGATGTCATCCTCGCACCATTCGCAGGCTTCCTGTTATGTGCGGGAACCATCGCTCTCCTGACCGCTGGATGGGGTTCCTACCAACGTACGGAACAAATTGTCGGATTTCTACTCGTTACATTCCTAGTGCTTGGCCAATTGTTTCTGACTTGGAAAGGGCTGATTATCGGGGTCACTGGAATCACTTGGTCAAAAGCGGCACTACGACAATTGGAACGCGGCTTAATTGACGGCCCGAGGGGAGCCATCGAGATGTTTGACCGTTCATGGAATATGGAAGACGACTGGCTCAATGTGATGAGTCATTCCGCTCTTGCCGCTATACACAATGCTCGTGGGGATGCAGATAAAGCATCAATGCATGAACAGAGATTGGCTAGACTTGGTGGTGAAGAAATGGTCGACGAAACTTGGCGTAAGAAAATCGCGAAATGTCTTAGAAAAGTGGCTCAATCACATTCCGAGGAATAATATAGTAATTTGTGGGGCCCCAAGGGTTCCTCGACTTTGTATTGATATATGGCGGTGTGCAGATAATACACAGGGGTATAGATGGAGACCGAGAATCTGAAAGTGCGTGGACTTCGCATTGGATGGGCAGCGGTAATCATATGGTTCTCCGCTAATCTTCTCTCACAGGCTGTTTACATGGGTCTACATGGTACTCCATACGATGCAACCTCACTGCTACAATCGATTGGTGCATGGTATTGGATTCTATTTGTAATAGAAATGGTTGTATGGATTCTTTTCGGCACCCTGCTATTTCATCGGATCAACGACAACCAGAATGTAGCAGTCTCCTAAAATAGGCTTCTTTCTTATCCGAAAGCCCCTTGATTGAAACGCATCGTGCCTCAATGTGGGGCAGAGATGGTTCGCATTAACAGAGTACACACCGGAATCGGTGACAAGGGGGATACCGCGCTGTTATCGGGCGATATGGTATCGAAAAGTGCTCCTCGAATCGAATTAGTCGGTACTGTGGATGAACTCAATGCGCTCATCGGTTGCGTACGTACTGAATTGGATCGTATTGATTCAATGCATTCAGATGGAGGAAATAGGGCAACTGTGCGTACTGTGAAAAATCTAATCAGGCCTAAACTCGCTCTGTTGCAGCAGGATTTATTCGACCTTGGAGGTGAGTTTGCTTGTCATCCCGATGACCTGCCAGCACAGATGACCACTCTCGATGAGGCTGATTCTAATCGACTGATCGAAGAAATGGATGAGTGGCTGCAAGAATTACCACCGCTCGAATCGTTCATTTTGCCCACTGGCTCACCTGTAGTAGCGACTCTGCATCTGGCCCGCACCGTCTGCCGCAGGGCCGAGAGATGTGCAGTCAGGCTACGCGATACCGATGGTAATGACGCGGTGACTGCAGTTTCATTATCGTACATGAACCGGCTCTCAGACTGGTTATTCGTACTCTCGCGCTGGATAACGCTGACTCTCGGTGAAGGCGAAGTACTGTGGACACCGAAGGGCAAGCGCGAGTAATCACTCATCCCTACCTAGGCTGCTCAGATGTTCACGAGCATCGGATAGAATATTCTGTGACTGCTCAAAGGAGAGTTGCGACATCGCATCATCCCACTCCAACCAAAGGTAGTTTCTATGCTCGTGTGAGAGTTTGATTTCGTAAATATCAGTTTCACCGATGAACCAAATGACCTGCTTGTTGACTTTTCGTCCTTTACGAGAAAACGAATACTCGGTCCGCCTAGTCCAATTCTCAAGCATGCGAACGTCGTTGATACCAGTCTCCTCCTCCAATTCGCGTAGTGCGGTCTTCTGATAGACGCCGTCCCGCTCCTCGTAGTGACCCTTGGGGAAGCCCCAGTGACCCTGTGGATATTGCAGCAATAGAACGCTGCCGAAATTGACCAGCACGACACCGCACGAGGTCTCCATGACCTCACTTCCACTTCACTGTTGAAAGGATTGCCGTTCTGCCAATCCGTACTCTGCGGATGTACACTAGGCGCCATGCCTAAGAGGGGGATTCGGACAGGCCCCACGTCCGGTGGCGATGCGTAGATGGCTTTGAAGATTAGACGAATCGTGGCTGACGGCGATATGGATGGCCTTGTCGCTGCGGCAGTTCTTCGCAATAAATGGCCGGATGCAGAGGTAATTTGGTCACATCCGGCCGAAATTCGAGCAGGGCTACTCGATGCTGAAATCGGTTTGGATACTGCTGTACTCGACCTACCATTCCACGCTGGATGTGGTCTATGGATTGACCACCACCAGACTAATCGGCCAACTGCTGAATTGAAACAGGCTCACGAGGAAAAAGGTGGAGTAATTCACTGGCTTGAGAGAGATAGTGCAGCCAGGGTCGCATTTGAGGCATTTTCAGATGAAATTGATCTATCTGGATTCGATGATTGGCTGCCAATGCTAGATGCATTGGATGGAGGCAAGGTTTCGCTCAGCGACTTCCTCTCAGACAACCCAATAGTGTGGATTTCACGTACCGTCAGCAAAACTGAGCCAGAATACTGTCAGTTGCTGCTTGACTCGATAGTGGATGGGCTATCTCCGGCTGAGATTGCTGCGTTGCCTGAGGTGGCGATGAGAATCGATGATAAGCGGGTAAAAACCGAACGGACTCGACAGTTGATTTCAAGCAAGTCCGAGGTGCTGGACCGGCTCGCTATCGTCCGGTTAGATGAGGAAGGTGTGAGAACAAATGGATATCTAGTGACAGCACATTTCGGTGATACAGTCGATGCTTGCTGTATCGTGCATGGCTATGCCGATGGTAGCCTGACAAATGCTGACAGGTGGCCGATATCCGCGTCCTTCTACACCAACTCCTTCCTACATCACGATGGAGGTATCTTCGACCTGACAAAATTAGCACAATCATTCGATATCGATGGTGGAGGGCACGCTGATGCCTGCGGTTGTAGGATTCAACCAGTACCCACCGGAACAACGGTGGGAGATGGGCCGTCTGCTGTGGAGAAACGGGTGCTGACTGCAGAGGATGTACATCGCAATCTGCAAGCTTGGCTAGCCGAGTGGGCAACTAGGTGAGCAATGACATCAGCCAAAGGAAGCCGAGAAAGGCGTGAACTGCTACCAGAATGAGAATGATGTCGCTCGCCCTACCGTGGCGCTGTTTTTCCATCGCGAATTTTTCACCGGCTTCGCGCAGAGCCTTGGTGCGACGGCCTTTACGCCACAACACAGTCACTAGTCCAAGACCAAGCAGACCGCCCCCTGCATGCAGGCCGCCAGCCCCATTCGGTAGTGCGGCGGCGGGAAAACTAGCACCTTCTGTAGTCATCCTATGCCAGATGTTGACTGCGAACCCTAGAATGACCAGACACCAAATGGCGATGTAAAGTAAGTCGCCGTGACGCTCGTGCTCGGCTACAGCTTGCTTGCGCTCTTCGCCCTTCAACTGCATGCCTCGTTGTCGCCACCTATGCTGGCGCACCATCCAAGCAATGACTGCAAGTGCCAACAATGGGTGAAGCAGTAGTACTGCTGCATGCGATAGTTCCACGTTCCAACGAACCTGTTCAAGCACTTCAGCGTACGGGTGTCGGTCTACTCAAACAAGTAATCATAATCAGAGATAGAAATCCGGTTGTAATGGCATACCCGGTTCCACGGCATACTGCTCAAAGTCAATGACACCGGCCTCTGTCAATGCCGATTCATCGGTGTAGAACTGACCGGTAACACTCGCGTCTTGTGAAAGAATGTACAATGTAGCGTCGGCGACGACTCGCGGTTTGCGGCTGCGACGTACCATTTCCTCGCCGCCTAGAGCCTTGTTGTAGCGAACCGCAGCGGTATCAATCGTCGTCGCCGGCCAGATAGCGTTCACAGCGATGCCGTCTGGGCCTAATTCGGCTGAAAGACCGAGCGTCAACATAGACATCGAGTACTTTGAGAGGGTGTAGGCCAGAGTCCCAACCAACCATTTGGTTTCGAGGGCAATTGGTGGCGCAAGCATGAGAATGCGGCCATTATCAGAATCCTTCAGATGGGGCAGTGCGGCTTGACACAGGGCAAAGGAGCCACGGCTATTGACCTGATGAACTAGGTCGAATTTCTTCATCGGAGTATCCTCGAAAGGTGCGATGAATAATGCACCCGCGTTGCAAATCACCGCATCGATACCACCGAATTTCTCTACGGCCTGATCTACTGCGTTCTGAATCATATCCTCGTCACGCACATCGACTGCAACGCAGATAGCTTCGCCGCCCGCTTCCTCCACCAAGGCTTTGGTTTCAGGCAGTGTGCCCGGCAATTTTGGATTCGCATCCATGCTGCGTGCGCAAAGAACCAACCTCGCTCCTTCTTCGGCCAATCGGATGGCCATCGCCTTGCCGATACCTCGACTGGCTCCAGTGATTAGCACCACCCGACCTCGGTATGATTCGATGCCGGCATCCTGGATTTCATCTTGGTTCAGTAATCGATCCGCAACCTCACAATACTCGGTCATCGCATCCTCGGCGCTGGTTCCTTGCAGTTTATTCCAAGCCTTCCACTTCGCCACAGCAATCATCCCCTTGGCGAAAGGAGCACTTCCTGATACGTCGCCCATGTTGGCCTGCTTGTATAGCGCATACAATGTGAGCATCGTAGCGTCATCTGGACGCTGAGTCAGGCTGAGTACATCCTTTGCTGTACGCTCAAACTTACGCTTGATACTCATACCAACACTCCTCTGGACTCTCCGTTTATTTGTGGGCTTAGCCACTTCTCAAGCAACTGCCGACGTGCGTCAGAATCCTTCGATGTGGTGTGGGAATGGCCTTCGATAACATACGATTCAAATGGAATGGAATGCGCCTCCAATTGATCGACTAGTAGTGCATGATGGCGCAGGCCCAGCGTCTTGTCAATAGCAGCCTGCAATACCAGTATCGGCACTTTAGGCAGGCCAAAATACGGCACCTGCGCTGTCGCGTAGCGCACAGATAGGTCAGGGTGGATTCGTTCGTGCTCTCGCCGTAGAATCCAGCGAACCCAAGGCATTGAGAATCTGAGATTAGGATGAATCGCTCTTTCGATTACCATCGGATAGGACGATGCTGGGGACTCCAACACTATTCCTGAGAGGCGCTTCGACCACCAGCCACTCGGCATGGCACCGAGGCGGATTGAAAGGAAACCTCCGACAGAATGGCCGTACAGCCATACTCTTTCGGGTAGCACACCCATCTGCTTGGGAATGGCTTCCAATAGAGCCTCGACATCTGTCATCACCTTCAGCAGAGTCCAGTCATCTCTGTGCGGACATCCCCCATGACCTCGGAAATTCATTCCAACTACGTTCATACCCAATGTATTCAGGTGTAGGCAGCGGTCTTCCGCTTTACCTAACGATGAACCATAGCCATGCAGATACAATACCAAATCCTTGCTTGACTCCTCGGTAGTCAGCAAGTGTGCTGTGAGGGTATCTCTACCCCACCCGGCAAATCGGAACGGTGCCCATCGGGGATCTTTCAGGCTACCATCCCACGGCTCGGGCGTACGCATCAAAATGCGCACGATAATACGACGAAATAGTAGCCAAACCGCGATGGGTACGCTGATTCCAAACAACACCCAAGCGAAAGACGATGTACGCCACGATTCTGAAAGAAGCAAGCCGAGAATCTCGACTGCGATTACGATTTCAAGCATAGATGAGAGGCTGATTCTGTGCAAATCTGTTGGAACCAGATAGGCGCCTGCGCCTCGGTTATTGGTTGACATACTCAGAAAGATGCCTCCGGGTACGCCATCAATCGCTTGTGCCCCGCCTGGATCTTGGCTGCGAGAGAAATGGTTTCAGGATAGATTCGCTCAAAGAAGAAATGAGCACTCGCTACCTTTGCATCATAGAATTCCTCTCCCTTCTTCGCAAGGCAAACCTTGGCCATCTTCGCCCACATGAAGGCGAGTAAGACATTACCGAAATATCGGCAATAATCAGTTGCACCAGCAGCAAGGAAGTGAGGGGAGGCCATTCCTTCAGCCATCATCAGCAGGGTGATCTGTTGCAATCCCCGTACACCTTGGTACAACGGTTTGGTGAATGGAGCCATCTCGGGGTCGTCTCGATTCTCCTCGATGAATTCGAGAAGAGGCCACATCAGCCAGCGCAGATGACGTCCCATCTTGTGGGTGACCTTGCGTCCAACCAAGTCAAGTGCCTGAATGCCATTGGTGCCTTCCCATATCGGCGCGATTCGGACGTCGCGGTAAAACTGCTCAACACCGTATTCGCTACAGTAGCCTGCTCCACCCATCACCTGGATGCACTCGCTGGTTGTCTCACAGCCTAAGTCAGTGAAATGAGCTTTGATGACAGGAGTTAGTAGTGCGATTAGCGATTCTGCTCGTTCTTTGTCTGCGCCCTCGCCCCGCTTCAACTCGTCCAGTAGCATACCGGCCCAAGTGCCAAGCGCTCGACATCCCTCATTGTTCACCTTCGCTTTCAGCAGCATCCGACGAACGTCGGGGTGAACCAAGATATTGTCTGCATCCTCACGTGGGTCTACTACCCCAGTCAGATTGCGGCCCTGGCGGCGCTCCTTGCACCAATGCAATGCGTTCTGATAGGCAACCTCTCCTAGGCCCAATCCCATCATTCCAGTAGCAAGACGCTCGCGATTCATCATCTCGAACATCAGCGCCATCCCGGCGTTAACCTCGCCAACCAGCCAACCTATGCTCTCATCGAAATTGAGCACACAGGTAGGTGAGCCATGCAGCCCCATCTTCTCCTCAGTGCCGCTGCAGCGCACTCCGTTCACTTCCTCGGCGATAGTATCACTGCAACCCGCAACTCCACCACTATGCCAATCTGCGGGCATGCGCTTGGGTACGAGGAATAGCGAGATACCACGAGTGCCTTTTGGTGAATCAGGAAGTTTAGCGAGAACCAAGTGGATGATATTGTCAGACAGGTCATGCTCACCGGCTGTGATGAAAATCTTCGTGCCGGTGATGCTGTACGCACCGTTTTCACTGCCATCGTCATCAACAAGCGGTGTCGCCTTGGTGCGAATGATGCCAAGGTCAGTACCAGCATGAGGCTCAGTCAGACACATTGTGCCACACCATTCACCGTTTGCAACCTTCGGAGCATAGAGTGCTTTCAGGTCATCCTCACCGTGCTCGTTGACTAGGTCATAGACGCCAAGACACAATGCGGGAACCACTGAAAGCGCCATATTGGAGCTAATCGAAAACTCATCCATTGCGTTACGGAAAAACAGAGGTAGGCCCATGCCTCCATGCTCTGGCTCACATACTGCGGCATACCACCCTGCTTCTACCGCCTCATCCCAGACTTCCTTGAAGCCCGGCGGCATGGTGATTTTGCCATCCTCATACTTGCAGCCAACCGAATCACCAATCTGATTGGTCGGCAATATGACATCCTTGCAGAAATCTGACCAACCATCTAACATCATGTCAAGGAAATCCTCATCCATGTCCTCATAGCCAAGCCTTGCAATCAGTTCTTGGACATCGAAAACCTCATTGAACAAAAATCTGTATTCGGCACCCGGTGGATCATATCTTACCATTTTTCATCCCTCCATCAATTCCTCAACGGCTTGCCCGTCAGCAGCATATGTTCCATTCTGTCGAGAGATGCCTCGTTCCTCGCCAATAGGAGAATAGCATTGAGTTCAAGTTCCAGCAAGTCGTCCTCGCTCAACTGGTCCATGACATCAGTGTCGCCACCTGAGAGCACTTCGGCGAGGACCTTTGCCACCACCACGTCGTGCGGCGTTGCCTTGCCTGAAGATGACAAATCATTCAGCGCCATCTCAAGTGCAACCCTACCGCTTGGTCCGGGCAATGAGTAGGTGTGTGGTTCAGGAGGAGTGTAATCCTCTGCGAGTTCAAGCAATTGCTCCTTAGCATCACCGAGCAGCCGGTCACGGTTCATCGTGATACGGTCAGTGGGCCTTAGGTACCCCAATTCCTTCGCCTGTTCAGCGGACTTGGCCACCTTGGCCATTCCGATATTCTCGAAGGCAGTCATTACTGGTGCCATAGGACCACCGCTGCACAGCCCATATTCCGGAATGCGCGCAAGCATCTCCTTGCAGCCACCCCAAGCCGGGATGATGCCTACTCCTACCTCGACCAATCCGATGTATGACTCCGAGTGAGCTTGGACGCCGTCGCAGTGCAACAGGACCTCGCAGCCTCCGCCAACACACATTCCTGTGGCGGCTGCGACTACGGGCACCTTGGCGTATTTCAGAGTGGAATAAGCAGTTTGACCTAGAGCTATGAACTCCTCTATCTCCTTCCAAGCGCCGAGATTGGCCGCGAATAGTGCGAGTCCAAGGTTGGCACCGGCGCAGAAATGTGAGGCATCGTTAGCGATGAGAATTCCTTTCCAGTCATCGATCTCAGCTCGCTGCACGGCCGAAATGAGCATCTCCATGCTGAGCGGGTCCATCGCATTCATCTTCGAGTGGTATTCAACCAACAGCACCCCATCGCCCGCGTCCCACAGGCTTGCGCTGCCATTTTTCTGCAGAGGTTTGCCGCGACGCTTCAGGTCAGCAACAGTCAGGGTGTGCGTTGGGCGTTCAACAAGCAGAAACTCGCCATCTGGACTCAGCCTGACCGGTTCTCCATCTACCACACTGTGGAATCCTCCGTTCTGTGCAGCCAATTGTAGCAGTGCGGGAATCTCTCGTCCCTCAGCCTCAAGTTGGGAGATCAACCAGTCAATACCGAGATCATCAATCATCTCAAATGGACCCTTCTTCCAGTTGTAACCAACCTTCATCGCTCCATCAATCGCATAAACATCATCGCTGACTTCAGGGATTAGTGATGCGGCATAAACGAAGGTGTCAAACAGAATCTCCCTAAGGAATGCTGCACCTTCGTCAGGATGCTCAAGCAGCCGACGCAGGCCTTGTTTCCCCATCTTTGCTGAAGCAAAGGCTGCTCGCCTATTGGCGGTTGCGTATTCACCAGTTTCAAGTGACCTTGCCTCCTTGATGCGCTGGCCATCATCGGTGTTGAGCCGATAGAAGCCACCCTTGCCTTTACGGCCAGTGTAGCCATCATCTATCATCGCCTGAATGATATCGCCGCCGCGTCCGGCTATCTTGTGAAGTGGGTCGTCCTCGTGCAGGTTCCCCACCATGCTCTCGATGACGTGAGGAATCAGATCGATTCCAACCAGATCCATCAGTGCGAATACAGCGGTCTTTGGCAGGCCGATTGGTCGACCAAGCATTGCATCGGCTTGCTCAACTGTGAAACCGTAGTCTAGAGTAGCAGCGATTGCGCGTTGTACGAAGTAAATGCCAAGCCGATTACCAATGAAACCGGGTGTATCATTGCAATGAGTGACCCGCTTACCGAGTTTGATATCAGCGAATTCAGAGAATCGCTGCAGAGTATCCTGTGAAACCTCGGGCCCAGAAACTATTTCCAGCAATGGCAGATAACGTGGTGGATTGAAAAAGTGAGTGATTAGGAAGCGAGAGGCCAATTCATCGGCCATCCCTGCGACAAGGCTTGAACGTGGAAGGGTGGAGGTATTCGATGATAGGATTGCATGAGCGGGCATGTGTTCTGCCAACTTCCAATAGACGTCGCGCTTGATGTCAAGTCGCTCAAGAACTACCTCGATGACCCAATCCCTATCCTCAAGCAGATGCAAATCATCTTCCATGTTTCCCGGAGTTATTCGAGCTGCGAATTCGGGGTGCATCAGCACCTCTGGATTTGCTTTCGCCATCTTAGCGAGCGCACCTTTGGCAAATGCGTCCCTGTCTTCTAATCCAGTATCCTCTGGAGGAACAATGTCGAGCAGTACCACATCACAGCCGGCATTGGCGCAATGTGCTGCGATGCCAGCGCCCATCACACCACTGCCGATGACCGCGACTCGGCGGATACCTTCAACACCCCCTTCTAGCGCGTCAACGGATGACTCAGCGCCTTGTTCTGCTGTGGTAATAACTGCCAAGAGATCACCTCAGTCCGGCTTCTCCAGCACGGTGGCAATTCCCTGGCCTCCACCGATGCACATAGTGACCAACGCGGTCTTTGCGCCATTCCTTGCAAGCAGTTGGGCGGCTTTGCCGGTGATTCGAGCGCCGCTTGCACCCAATGGATGTCCAAGGGCAATTGCTCCGCCGTCGATGTTTACCTTATCAGCGTCCAAACCCATCTCCTCAATTACTGCGAGAGATTGAGCCGCGAATGCTTCGTTCAATTCGATGATGTCAATGTCCTCAAGTGTTAGGCCGGCTCTTTCAAGGGCCTTGCGACTCGCTTCTACCGGGCCGATACCCATTATCTCCGGTGCGCAGCCAGATACAGCGGTGGACCGAATACGGGCTAGCACCGATAGGTTGTGCTTGTCAGCGAAATCCTCGGAGCAAACCAATACGAATGCTGCGCCGTCAGTCATCGGCGATGCTGTGCCAGCAGTCACTGAACCTTCGGTTTTGAATGCGGGTTTGAGCCCGGCCAGCGCACTTGCACTGGTGTCGGGCCTGATGCATCCATCAGAATCAACCAGACCTCCCTCTGTCTCGATGGGTACTATCTCATCAGAGAATAATCCACCATTTCGGGCAGCATCTGCCTTACTATGACTAGTTACAGCAAAGGCCTCCTGAGTCTCACGGTCAATCTCGTAAATGCTCGCTAGGTTCTCAGCGGTAATTCCCATCGAGGTGAAAGCCTCTGGCTTCTCCTCGGATAGCCTCGGATTTGGTAATGGATTGAATCCCGTCATCGGAATGCGGGTCATTGACTCGACCCCACCACAAATGAAGGCGTCTCCTGAGCCCAAAGCGATGCGACCAGCAGCATCGTGAATAGCCTGCATTGACGAGCCACAGAATCGATTGATGGTGACCCCACCAACGTCTTGCGGTAAATCAGCGAGGAAAGTCACCATGCGAGCTAAGTTGAATCCTTGTTCACCTTCTGGGAAGGCGCAACCGACGATAACATCCTCAATCTCATTTGGGTCTAGTTCCAGTTTCTCTATCAGGCCACGAATAACGGCCGCCGCGACATCATCCGGCCGTGAGCGAGCGAGGGCTCCCTTTCTGGCTGGAGTGAACGGCGACCGAGCGAATCCACAAATTACAGCGGTCATGCAGTAGTTCATGACTCGGTTCCATAATTAAACCGTGGAGTTGTGGAAAGGATACTCAGTGTGTTGAAAAAAAGTAAGTGTGATACCTTACATCGCCACAGTTGGCCTAATCCACCCCGCAGCATACCGAAGCACTTCTGGAGTGTCTTCTTCGACGTATTCACGGAATCCTACGGAATCCAAATCGCTGAACACCTGTTCCAACCATTCTTGTTGTAGGGGCCAAGGTGGCGGTGGCACCGCTGGCTCGCCACCATCGTCGAGCCTTCCGATGCACAGAAGATGGCCGTCTGGAGCGAGCAGAGTCGGGATAATCGGAGCCGCCTCAAGGCGGACCTCCTCGGGAATAGCCTGCAGGGTGTGGATTTCAATGACCATATCGAAAGCCCCCCTCCATGACTCCGGTGGCTTGAGTAGATCTGCGACCTGCCAATCAACCTCAGAATCAGGGAAGCGGTCACGGCACCAGTCGATACAGGTCTCTGAAATATCGAAAGCCGTCACCTTGAATCCAGTTTCAGCCAATCCCACAGCATCATCACCAAGGCCGCAGCCAATCATTAGCGCACGGCGTGAAACAGGCGACCCAAAAGAGCCTCCGCTGGTTTCTCCAGCGATTTCATATTCAGACAACCATTGCATCATCACTGGATTTGGTTGCATGTCCGCCCAAGGTATCTCTTTCCAGTCACCATCAGCGCCCGCGTACAGTTCCTCAAACCAGCGAAGCGGTTCACCATCAGCAGCAGCAGCCCTTGACATCACGAGTAAACGCGCGCGGACTTCCTCGAGCCTCTCGTCCATCGTTTTTCACCACATTTACATGTGGTCAATTATCGCCTGACCAAACTCGGAGCACTTGAGCAGGGTCGCATCATCCATCAGGCGGTCAAAATCATAGGTGACCGTTTTGGCACCTATCGCACCCTCCATGCCCTTGATGATAAGCGCTGCAGCCTCATACCATCCCATGTAACGAAGCATCATTTCTGCTGACAGAATTATCGAGCCGGGATTAACCTTGTCAAGTCCAGTATATTTGGGAGCAGTGCCGTGGGTGGCCTCAAAGATGGCGACACCGGTTTCGTAGTTGATATTGGCTCCCGGTGCAATACCAATGCCACCAATCTGCGCCGCTAACGCATCAGAAATATAGTCACCATTCAGGTTCATCGTCGCCAATATACTGTATTCACGCGGGCGGGTGAGAACCTGTTGCAACATCGCATCAGCAATCACATCCTTGATGAGCACAGTGTGGCCATTCTTCGGGTCTGTGACCTCGCACCACGGACCTTCGCCAATCACTACCCCATCAAATTCATCTTTGGCAACATCATATCCCCAATCGCGGAAACCTCCTTCTGTGAACTTCATGATGTTGCCTTTGTGAACCAAAGTGACACTCGGCAATTGATGCTTGAAAGCGTGTTTAATCGCTGACCTGACCAACCTTGCAGTTCCTTCCTGACTAATCGGCTTGAGGCCAATACCACTGGTCTCAGGGAAGCGGATGGAATCCACACCCATATCCTCACGAAGGAATTTGAGCAGACGCTTCACCTCGGGGGAGCCAGCTTCCCATTCGATACCCGCATAGACGTCCTCGCTATTCTCACGGAAAATTACCATGTCGACCGCCCCGGGATCCTTGACCGGGCTTGGGGTTCCCGGAATCCAGCGCACTGGTCGTACGCACGCATACAAATCGAGGCGCTTGCGCATAGCGACGTTGAGGGAGCGAATGCCTTTGCCGACCGGGGTGGTCAACGGGCCCTTGATTGAGATAAGTCCCTGTTGAATCGAATCCAAGGTCGCTTGCGGAAGCCATTCACCGGTCGTATCAAACGCCTTTTGACCAGCAAGAAGTTCCTTCCAAACAATACCTTTCTCGCCGCCATACGCCTTTTCGATAGCAGCATTCACTACTGACTGCATGACAGGGGTGATGTCAGCACCGATACAATCGCCTTCGATGAAGTGCACAATCGGGTCATTGGGAACCTGAAGTCGGCCATCGGCCTTGGTTACCGGGGTGCCTGCGCTCATATCTCTCGGGCGGGCCGTGACGCCACCCGTTCATGATGCTAACTCTCATGCAGTTCACCCTCCTCGGCTATCCATGCGAGGTGTCGTACGCTGGAAAGGTGGGGAATGCTTGGAGGGGGAGACCGAAGGTGGTATTCGGATTCCAATCCACACCGATAATTCACCAAGCCCAGTCCAATTGGTGCTGTTGGCGCATGGAGCATGTTCGATAATCGATGTCATCGTTGGGCTGAAAGACAGGATGGGTGTGGTTAGAGATGCTTGGGTTGAACTGGATTCTACTCGCAGAGAAGAGCCGCCGCGACGCTTCACCAGTGTCAGTATGCATTACGTGATTGAGGG
>CAZYIX010000018.1:0-2386 GCA_964647665.1 uncultured Candidatus Poseidoniales archaeon | reverse complement strand
TCTGCTGTGCCAATCACCGTCTGCCCACCACGGAAAGCATCAGTCAAGCCAACCCCCATCGTGCGTTCAATCTTAGTGACATCCAATTCTAGCAGGAATAGGGAAGATGCTTCAGCCTCGATTCTACGCCTCTTTTCCCCATTGAGGCGGAATCCAGATATCTCTGCATCAAGCGCTGTCAAATCGCCGATCGTCGGCTCGGGTTCAGCCTCAGGTTCGGGCTCGGGTTCAGGCTCAGACTCAGGCTCTGGCTCGGGCTCGGGCTCGGGCTCTGGCTCGGGCCCTAATACAACAGAAAATTGATGGGAGGCAATATCTTCATGGCCATTGTTTCTGAACAAACGCACCTCGTAATGACCCGCATCTCGGCCTTCGGGAAAAGTCACAGAACCCGAGGTTTTTCCTTCACCGGGGGTTTGTGAGCCCCCGACATACAACCAGTTGCTTCCATGATCGCTATGCGGCGCGTTGTAACCGTAGTATATTCCAATCCAAGCGGTTGGTTCTCCGGAACTACCTGAAAAATATACAGTAATCGGAGAGTTAGGTCGAGGATCTATTGGTTCTACTATTACCGCAGAACCTGCTACAGAAGCCAATTCCTCGACCTTGTCGGTCACTTCTGTCACACGCTCTGTCGCGTGCATTATCGCTTCCTCCTCGATTTTATCGAGTTGAGCATTGATACGCGCACGTGCAGCCGACCGTACTGCCTGTGGCAATTTGGATATTAGTTTCTCAACATTCTCATCCACAACATCGCGGAGAGCCGAGCCCGCCTCGGTGACGTGTGTCCCTGGGTCCTCAAGAATATCCCGGTAAGCGCGGAAGACTGTGATGAAGTCCTGCTCGGAGACCATGGGTGGCCACGTGCCGGTGGGGCTGTTGAACCTAATGCCGTATTCCTTTAGCAATTCTAACCTAGAATCACACGAATCTATCAGTGTCATATTTGATATCCATCTGCCCTAACCCCACTCCATGAACCCCTGTATCAATGTCCTCGGCACTGAACTCGAACCATGCTCAATGAATCCACTCACTGGGTGGTTTCGCGATGGTTGCTGCAACACCGACCAATCAGACCGTGGGAAGCATGTCGTCTGCTGCATCTTGACTGAAGATTTCCTCAATTTCGCCCGCTCACAGGGCAACGACCTGATTACTCCCTCGCCACAGAACAACTTCCCTGGCTTGACCCCCGGAGACCGCTGGTGCGTCTGTGCTCAGACATGGATGGATGCGGCGACAGAGGGTGTTGCCTGTCCAGTGAGTCTTGAATGCACCCACGAGGAAGCATTGGCGATTATTCCCATTGATTTGCTAGAGGCGCATGGTGAGTGAAGTTCAGACGCTTGTGGGTCATACCCCTATGCGGGTATTTTGAGGAAATAGCACCTACTTGGTGAGCAAGTAGCGATGATATCCCAGCGAACCGTTCTGGAAGGACTCGTACACCGGCGTGCCGCGCACGCCGGCGAAGGTCTCGAAGCTGCGTCTGATGGCTAGCGATGTACCCTTCTTGATTCGAGCCTGCTTATCGTCACTTATCTCGTCCAGGGCCTTGAGCACCTCTGCTGTGACGTTCGACTGCTCAACTATCACGAATCCGGCATCGAGGAAAATATCGTGGACCTCGCGCATCCTCGATTCATCTCTGAAATCCGTCCAAGCGAACAGCCCACCTGAGCGCAACACGCGATGAGCCTCACTGACAAATGCACCCATATCGCTGTAGCAATGGCTGGATTCTACATTGTAGATGACATCGAAGGACGTGTCATCAAAGGGCAGGGCCATTGCATTCCCCTTGACGAAATCAAGGTTGCCCTGCCCGGCATACAACCGTTCACAGAGTTGGACGGCCTTGGCGGAGTAATCCACGGCAGTAAGGGTCGAAGGGGAATAGGTCCGAGCGATCCAGTCCGCGCCTCCACCTCTTCCCGAACCAACTTCGAGTACATGCTTGCCTTCGAGTTCGATGTCGCGGATGTTCATGTGATAGAGTTGGATGAACAGCCGGTCGCTCTCGTCCTTCTCGTCGAGAACCGGCTGGTCTGCATCGGTGAAACCGTAGTTCATGTAGTTCAGTTCGCCCCACTCCTTTGCCTTCGCCAGACGCTGGTACCACAATCGCCACATGCCATCTCCCATCTTCGCTGGAAGAATATGGTGCATCGTTGCAAAGAAACGCGCTGGAATACCGAGTCGCAATTATCACACCCGTTCTACGGACCCACCACAAGCACATTTTGATATGCATACCGCTCTCAGGATATTGGAGTTGCATTTCCTCCATCAGTCATGAAGGAGAAGGGGTGCGGACCCACAAGCGTCCGCTAGTGGGATGGGTAGCGTTTGACTCGACCCACTGAAAGCCCATTGA
>CAZYIX010000017.1:0-35727 GCA_964647665.1 uncultured Candidatus Poseidoniales archaeon | reverse complement strand
CCTCACAATCCGAAATGGCTGAGTAATGGGATTGCGAGCAGGGTTCCAGATGCGATTGCCAGTGCGTTGACAGTACCTTTACCGATGTATCCCCTATTCTCCAGCACCGCTCCAAGCAAGGAGTCAATCTGGCATCCGATGAAGCCAATCAAAGTGACAAATGCGATGAGCATACCAGCACCATTTGCGTCGAATGTTCCTGTGACGGCTGATTGTAGAATGACTGCTATTACACCTACCATGCCCCCTCCTGCTAATGCCGCAAACTGACCGTTCGGACTGAATCCGCCGTTAATTCCCTGTTCGCAAGGTTGCATTGTGGTAATCATCCTCACCCGCTCATCTAGGCATCCGAATTCACTGGCGAAAGTATCTGCCGCTGCCACTGCAACCGCAGCAGCATACAGCGGGGTAGCGCCGCTCCAATCCCCTGAAATGAATGCCCATATTGCGATGATTCCGGGAACTCCACCGTTGGCGATGACGTTGGTCCAAGCCCTTTCTCCGTCTTCGCCTTCTGCGAAACCCTTGGCTTTTTTCTCCTCCCAGCGCCAGTGAGTAGCGACAAAACCAGCAATCAGGAATGTCAGTAAGATAATCAGCCATGTCCAGTGGCCCAATAAGCCGACTATGAGCCCAAGAATTGCTGCAGCAACGGTGCCTTCATTGTCTAGGATATTTCTCATTCTGCTCGCTACGATTAGAATAACAACCAGACTGAGAGAGATAGCAAGATTGGTAGAATCGAATCCTCCAATAATCTCAGATATGCAACTCACCCGCGGCAACCGCAATGCAACCGAACTGATTTCTTCGGTTGAATGTTACCTACAGCCTAACGGCTGTAAATGGGGTTCACATGCAACTACCTAGACGACATCTGTGAGTGAGGTGGATTTCGAGGTTGTTTTGACAAACTACTCTGCAATTCATCCAAATCACTGCCATCGGGGGCATTTCTTACTCCTCGCAGTAATCCAGAACCAATCAGCAGCACCCCTGCCACTAGCAAGGCAATCCAACCGAGCATTACCAGAACCGTCAGCACATCAGGCCACCCGAAGAGTTGTGCCAGAAACTCGACTAGATAGCTAGAGCCATTCCAAGTAGCGTGTCCCACTATTGCCAGTAACCACCCTGCCACTGCATTGGTAGGCAGAGGCAGCCCGAAAGATTCCTTCCGCGCCACAACGCTCTGCGCCAAGGGAGTAATCTGTGGGTTCCAAATCTGCGCCATCGATGCTGCAATCTGTTCTCCTTCCAACTCGTCCTGAGTTGTAGCGATTTTCTGCCCAGTAATGGGGTCGACTAGTATCCAATCGACCGAGTCTTCCTTGGGGGCGTCGACTTTTCTTCCAAGCGCAGCCGCACTCATCAACGCTAGTTTGCGATTGCGGTATGCCATCCATCCGAAGCCAACGCCGGTCAGCGAGGTCCAGAAGGCGTGTCCGGGGATTGACCCGATTCCGCGAATCAGTATGGTGAAGGCGAAGCTAATTGGGTCACCACCAGCAGGGCTGAATCCTGCCCCCATCACGTATGACAGATTCTCTATGATGGCGAATCCAAGACCGACCGTGAATCCGATTTGAAAACCGTGTCTTGGCGACCTCATCTGACTGAAGAAAAACAGTACTGCAAGCCCTTTCATGGTCTCCTCACCAACAGGGGCGGAGACGGTCAACAGCAGGAACATCTGTACCGATTCTGACAGCCCGCTTGGCAGTATTGCTGGAAATAGCCACGAATTGATGAGCATCGCCGGAAGGGCAGATAAAATCCCGGCAATCAACCATGCTTCCGCATGTCTCCTGCGTGTAGGCAGTCCAAGTCTCCAAGTGGAATGTGACCACCAGCCCATCACCGGGATGCTGAATCCAATCAGTATGGTTGGAAGAATGATGACGAGAGCGAGAATGAATATGCCGACGCCGCCAAACGCCGCTACGATTCCTGTTACCAGAGCAATTACAACCGCTACGACGAAAATTGCCCATGACACCATGGTCTGTGGCGTCTCAAGAATCGAATCATCATGGATGAGATGCCTACTGAATTTTGTTTTCATCCTAGTTGCCAATGAACCACCACTTGTCAGCGGGTGTAGGTGCATTCCTCCTTCATCTGCAACCGCTCGCTCAACCAGTACGGTTCGAGGTCTGCGCATCGCTACAATTCCCAATAAGAAACACAGGGCGAAACCGAGGCACAGAGTGGAAAAAATACCGTCACCCGAGAACATGAAAATTAGTCCACTAGCCATACTTTCGATGAATAACCAGCACAGCACGACGAGTCCGAGAACCCTACCGTACATCCTCCATGGCCGAGGGCTGCGGGACAGTTGCAATCCATGTGGAGGTGGAGTGAGAGGAGGTGGCCTAGCAGGGGTCCACATCATTCCGGCAGGAGCCGGTGTCTGCGACATAGGTTGCACAGAGAGTGGTACAGTTTGCACTGAGTATGAGTGGTATGATGCACCATGCATCGGATGTGCTCCTGCCGACTGCTGGTTAGATGGCGTCGGCTGCATGCCTTCATCTGGGAGCCCGTGCCCCTTCAATGGATTCCCGCCATGCCCAGAATGTCCCGCTCAGTTCGCCCATCAGTCCTCACTACAAACAGCAGTCGGCATCCAGTCATCATCACTGCGGGAAACTTGCGAGGAGATGCTACCTCAAGAGTCCTCTCATCACTGACCGAGTAGAGCACCGCAAATCGTGCAGTAAATCTCACCGCGGGCATCGTCGCGTTTCATCGCGTATTTCCGACACTCAGGACAAGGAGGAAGGCCAACACCTGAGTTTTTCTCACGAAATCTCGGCCGACGTTTCAATCGTTCGATAAGACGAGGCCAACCGCGCTTTGGTTTGCGTACCTTTGGCATGATGTCGCCTCGATTTGCTCACTTACCGATGTGCTATCAATCCGACGCTCGACTGTCATCGTCCTACTGACAGAATGGTCATCTCACCTTTGATGGCAGCCCTCATATTGAAGTTAGAAAGCATTCGAGGACATTCCGATAGGTGCTGATATGGAGTTCACGATGATAGGGGCATACGTCGGAATGCTGCTGGTGCTAATCGCCTTCGGTCTTGAGACAAGGGGCGTGTTATCCAGTCGTTCTATCGGCTATCTATTAGCGATGGCTTCAGGTCAAATAATGCTCGGATTCCGCGCATATGATACCGGCGAGTGGCCGTTTGCCGTTCTTTCTGCGATTTGGGCTGCCATAGCGATTCTTGCTGTGGCGAGGCCAAAAGTCGAGGCTGCCCCTTCAGAACCTGAAGGCTGATTTGGAGTGGACGTGCCGGGATTTGAACCCGGGGCCTCTTCGTTGCGAACGAAGCGATCTTCCAGCTGATCTACACGCCCTGATGCAGATTGCGAATGAAGGTTCGACTTTACGATTTATGCCATCACTCGTGTTTGGCTGCCCATGCATCCTCGACTGAAAGTGCCTTGTTCTTCAGTGGAATAATCTTGCGATAGACTTCCAATGGCGCTCGCACATCACCTTCGACTGTCAGCAAACTAGCGAGCGGAATCCCAAAGTGCTCCTCGTTTTCAATGAGGAGCGGCTTGATTACCTCCCAGTCCTCCTCGGTAAGTGGGGTGAAATCACCACCGTTCAATTGGCTGCTGCTCAGGCGACTATGTGGGTCGCGTACGTAGATTGCACCACCACTTGACAGGCTGAACAGATTTCCTCCCGGATAAGGTGTCTCTAACTCCTCGACATCTCCATCACCGGTGAAATTGATTCCATTGATGAGTACGAATCCACCACCCTTGAGGGGGTCTCCCGCCATGAATGATTCAGCTAGGTAGTCCAGAGCGGTACCGTTGACAACCAGTTTTGGACTTCCAACGCTGTTGATCATTGGTCTTCCAGCAGCGTTTCCAAGGATGAACATCTTGCCTCCTTTTGCGCCGTAACCGTAGCACTGTCCTACATCTCCATGTACAACGAGGGTTCCAGATTTGTGAATCTGCCCAACTTGGTCCTGGCCATTGCCATGCATGTGGATAATCATGCCATCGTTACCGCTTCCGAGATAGTCACCAGCATTGCCGAAGACATCGAGGCGAACGCCTTCTGTTGTCGGTCCTAGCCCATTGCCGATGAAGCGGTGGCCTTGGCAGTTGATGATTTGGAAATTCTCCCATCCCATTGCTAGCAGGGCCACGATTTCACGTGCTAGAGATTCTGAGCCTTCAATCGGGTAAGGTCTGCAGTCTACGACAATCGCTTGTGAAGGGGAAGCCGGTTCAGGGCGATGGCCAATTGTCATCTGGCCAACGAAGTCCTCACACGGTGCGTTAGCGCTCGACATCAGAATTTCAACTATTGCATCCTCGACGCAATCCAACCATCTGCTACGACGTAGAGTTCCGGTTGGATAGCGTCTGTCGAGCAGCATAGTGAGCAAGGCAACCGAGTCTAATCGGTTCACCTGCTGCGAATGGGTGTTAATCTCTGAAAGCATGGCTCTTGCTGCTGGCCAATCGGCCTCTTGCAAGCCATCTACGCAGATTTCGAATGCTTCGGCTGGGTTCCAGCCATCTGGTAGTTCAACTTCGGAAGTCATTGCTGGCTCCTGATAGTCGGGGTTCCCCTTTGGATGGGTATTGACAACTTCACCGAACTTGTTGGTCATCAGCAATTCAAACCCTTCCTTGCCCTTGACCACATCGAAGATGAACGCTCCACCATCGGTGTAAGAGCCGCCGCGTGCGTTCCAATACTCATCGCAGCGGCGCCAGAATCGCTTGTCTTCAGCCGAAAGGCTGTCCAACACTGCATCGATGACCTGCTTCTCGGAGGCGCAGAAAGCGATTCCAACTTCTCCACGTTGGTATGAGAAGACCTGAGGCCGTAGCATACTGGTGTCAGTGATTCCGAGTAGTCGATGATGGTCTTTGCCAGCGCCCTGGGCGATGATGAAGAACCAAGGTCCATCAGGCGAGCCGTGAATATGCGTCTTCTGTATCGCATCGTACACCTGCTGTTTCTCGTCAGATAGCATCACGAAATCGAGTTCGCTGGTCGGAGCCAGCGACTCGATGAGATATTCCAGCGGATAGCCATAAACGCGCTGATGCAAATCAAATCCAAGCGCAGCCACCTCAGTATCTGTGAAGAATAACGGTTCCATCCCTCGCTGCCCAAGGTAGTCCTTGACCGAGGTGTAGTTGCTGAAATCCCCATTGTGGACCAGTGCCACGTCTATCCCTTGACCAAACGGGTGGGCGCCACCGGGGTGGGTGACCCTCCCACGGGTAGGGTATCTGTGGTGTCCAATCCAGACGTGCGCGGTGATTTCTTCGAGGCAGTAGTACTTGATGACGTCTTCAGCGAATCCTACAATTTTCAGAATCAGCATGTCGCGGCCATGGCTTAGCACGAAAGCATCAGCACGGCCGTCCTGCGCATAATACTCGATATTCAGTTTGTGCGTGTTGCGGAAGACAAACTCAGAGTGAATCGCCTCCTCGTCATCAAAATCACCCGGGTTGGTTCCGCTCTCGCTGAACATGTTGGCGATGCTCTCCTCACGCGGACGCACGAAATAGCAGGTTACGTCAGGCGGGCATACTTCCAGTGCGGCCAACTGCTTCCAGTCATCGATGGTTGGCACTTCATGGATGTGGTCTACATGGTATACTGCGTGGATATATTTCTCCTCGACTTCTTGTTTGACCTCTGAGTTCAGATAAGCGACAGCAATCATGAATGACTGTTGCAGAATCTCATCGGTAGTTCCGAATTGGCTGGCATTCATTCCAACAAGTGCGACTCCACCACCCTTGCCATTACCACGATTTCTCATCTGCTCAAGCGACTTGAACAAGTGGCGGCCGGCGACTGGAATTTCACAGGCTAGGCCGACAACCCCACAGCCGCCCTCTGCCGCATCTTCGTCATTCATCTCGATATGCGGCAGTGATTCTGTCAACCGCTTGCGAGCGGCAATTATCGCTTCGGGGTCTGCGGGAATATCTCCGCGTGGGCGCGAGTCGAACATCACTCATCACCTCCAGCGATGTATCTTAGCAAATCGGTTCTACCACGCAACTCACTGACAGAGGAAAGTCCGAGTTTGCGCAGAATTTCCCGAATGCGCCACTGCAAGGCGTTGTAGTAGTTGTCAAGGCGCATCGCGCCCCAACTCTGCTGCACCCATTCCTGCAACTCAACATCGGTGGTGGTCAGACCCCACGGACAGCCGCGACCGCTTGGGCCGCCTTCGCAGTTAGAGCAGCGTGTGCAACCCATTGCAACGAGGTCAGAGGTTCCTAGAACACAGCCATCTGCCCCCAAGGCGATTGCCTTCGCGATGTCATCAGCAGTTCTGACGCCACCGCTGGCAATCAGCGTGACATTGTTGCGAATCCCTTCCTTCTGCATGAACTTGTGAACCTTGGGAATTGCCAATTCAATCGGCATGGCGATGTTCTTCTTGGCGATCTCTGGAGCGGCTCCAGTACCACCGAATCCACCGTCGAGGTGGATGATGTGTGCTCCAGCATAAAATGAGCCAACTGCGACCATGTCAACATCGTGAGGGGTGCTGACTTTCACCGACATCAGCGCGGTTGGATTGATTGTTTTTATCCAATCGAGATGCTTCATGTGGTCCTCCACAGAATAGGTCGAATGGAACGGGAACGGACTGAATAGTGACACGAATGGAACCGAGCCTCGCATTTTTGCAACCTCTTCGCCAGCCTTGGTGGCAAGCAGGTGTCCACCTAGTCCGGGTTTCGCGCCTTGTGCATACTTGAATTCCACAATTGGTGTGGCGATAATCGACCTCTCCTCGACTCCGAAATAGCCGGTAGCAACCTGTGTGATGACGTGGTCTTGCACAGCGTAGAGTTCCTCTGGATAACCGCCTTCTCCGGTTGACATCAGTGTATCCCACTTCTTTGAGTTCAACGCACGCGACATCATCACATTGACCGAAACTGAACCGTATGACATTCCTCCACCATACCATGGTACAGCGATGGTGATGTCTCGGCGGTTATCTCCGCGTCGATTCAAATCCAGAGACATATCGATTTCATCGCTGTGTTCAAGCCACTGCTCCTCATCGAGGAACTTGAATTCCAACCGGTCAAACCCACCGCCGCTCTTGCCGGTTTTGTAGTTGAGGTGGTCCGGTACCTTTCCGGTCTCAGCCATGTACCAGGTGGCTGCAATCAGCTCATCTGTCCATCTGGCATCTCCCAGTGTTTCGGGCAGGTCCAGGCCAGTTTCTGGCGAAGAAACGGTGTGTAATCCTCCATGCATCAGATGCAGGGTTTTCTCCATCATGGCCGGACTAGGTTTGACTGGGTCTTTCGCCATCAGAAATCACCTCCCGGAAAACCTTCGATATCAGCGAATGCTTCTGCCTCAAGATTGCTGCACCACATTGCTCGACCAGTCTCACCGCGCAAGCGACGGACCTCACGAATTCCCATCGCACCAAGAATTTCCAGCATCTGGTCACGCCATGAGCATGAGAGATTCTTCAATCGCTGCGAACCCCATTCGAGGTCGAGATTCTTTGGTAGAGCGACTTGCACAGCATCCCGGGTCTGCAAGTCACCACTGAGGTGTGCCTGCATCGCCACCAGTAGTGGCAGGTCAAGAGCGACGGCATCTAGCCCGCAAATGACTGCCTTAGGCAAATGGTCAGCACCGGCAACCCCGCCGGACCCAAGCAGGGTGACTGTATCCCGGTCGCCGCTTTCGACAAGAGCGAAATGCGCCTCCTGCAGTAATTCCATCACGAACCTTCCATCATCTGCCTGGCCATGATAGTCAGCGACAAAGTGAATGACGCTGACACCAGCATCGACCATTTCCATCATGGTCGATTTCCAGTCACCGGCGAAAGGTAGCCGAACTGCTACCATCAGGTCACTTGACTTGCTGGCCGCGAATGCCTCAGCATCCCATGAGGTCATCTCAACCATCTGAGTGCCTTTGCCGAAAGAATCGATTGTACCGATCTCAAACGGTTTGACGATTGGAGCAACCCACGGCCCAGCCAGACCGAGTTCACGGACAGTGTCGGCCGGTAGCAAGGCGAGCGAATCTATCTCGGCAGCGGTCTTTGCATAGATTCGTGCAACTATTGGGTTGGTGATTGTCGTGGGTGGAGCATCAAAGATGAATGGAACTTGAATGGACACCATCTTTGGAGGGTTCAGAATAGTACCTTTGGCAGAGAACTTCAGTTGCATCGGCTTGGAGCCGAGGTCAACGGTGGTACCAATCAACTCACGACCGTGAATGCCATCTCGGCTAGGTCGCACAATCTCAGACATGTCGGTGAACATCTGGTCAAAACCGGGTCCACCAAAACGCCCGCGGTACCCCTGTCCACGAACTGGAACACCACCTTTGGTAGACTCCTCATCGATGGTGGCGATGTGCTTGTGAGTCATGTAAGAATCACCGAGACGACTCAAGGCTGGGTTGTGGGTGACAGAGATGAAATCAGGATGTTGAACTTCGCAGCGCAGGCAACCAACACACAGGTCTGGGCGAGGTGCGAAGCCACCGACTGGGCCACTGAAAACTCCGTAGGTGCATGGTCGAGAGAATATGACATTCCACTTGCCGAAATACTTGAAGAACTCCTTGAAAATCAATTTGGCCAGAGCGACTTTTCCTACTTTGACGTTGAAGCGGCGAGGAATCTTCTGCCTGTTGTCGGTCTCCAATGAATCAATGTGGTAGCGATGGTAAGTGTCGGCTTTCTCCCGAGACATTTTCGCCGCATCAGCCACAGGCAATGAGATAGTAGCGACTCCACTGTTTGTTTCCACCATGCTTTCCTTCATTCCATCCACTCCATTCGCCAGCATCCCATGCCCCCTAGCGGGGGCAACGGTAACGCGTCACACACTTAATCCTTCAGATTACATTATCCGTATCCACAACGTATTCCCATAATTGTGTCTGTTTGCCTATAATTCTAACTATCTCCTAAACGTTTGCACAGTAAATGGCATTTTACCTGAACATTTGATTTTCAAATCGCTTAGATTAATCAATTCAACTGAACGAATGGCCACCGTTATTGCTCAACAACTGCCAAACGCGCAGTCAGTCTGGAACAATCTGAATCTGCATTTACCTTTCAGTTCAGTTGTGAGTGATTTTGACCGAAGTAGCCTCAAGTTTCCATTCAGGGATCTTCTCGGCGGCATCATCGACGAAGGGTAGTAGGTCTGTGAGCAGTTCTACTATGTTCACACCCCACAATTCCTTGAGTTTCGGCGAATCCGATGTGCCGAGTTTCTCCGTCACTTTTGACCACATATTCGCGACTCCGCGTGGGTTCTGGCGCTCATATTGGAATAACAGGGCAGCGCATTGAATCATTCCCTGGATGCCTAGGATGAAGGACGGGTCGGCCTTTTGTGCCTTCAGAGATTTCCATAGGTCCTCCCAGTCCTCGTGGGCGTGCCAGAATCGCCCAGAATCGAATTCGTTGATACCTGCGTCGAACCATATCTGCTGCTGCGCTGACAACGGATTGGCATCACCCATGGCACCCCCTCGCATCAATCCGCTTTCAATCAACGCTTGCAAGAAGTCAGGTAAATGCATACAGACATTGAATACCGGATGTACATGTCTTCGCATCATGAAGGACGAGGCGTTGGTCAATCGACTCGATCGCTGCACCTCCCCTTACCTGCTTCAGCATTCGAGCAATCCCGTGGCATGGCAACCTTGGGATGATGAGACAATAGAGGAGGCTAGAAGGCGTGACCGACCAATGTTGGTATCGATTGGCTATGCCGCCTGTCATTGGTGCCACGTCATGGAACATGAGTCCTTCAACGATGAGGAGACTGCGGCGCTGATGAACGAGCAACTGGTCTGCGTGAAGGTCGACCGTGAAGAGCAACCCGATGTCGATTCTCTCTACATGTCAGCCTGTCAAGCGATGACTGGGTCCGGTGGTTGGCCGCTCAACGCTTTCATCGATCCACACACCCTCAAACCATTCTTCGCTGGCACCTATTTTCCTCCTGAACCCCGCCACGGCCACTCCTCGTGGAAGCAGATTGTAACCGCTCTCACCGATGCTTGGCGAGATGAGCGCGATGCTGTGCTTGAGAACGCCGGCCGACTGACCGAGCACATCGAACGGATGACGACTAGAATAGAGGCGAATGAGGCGGACCTCTCTGAGTTGATTGCAGGGGTGGCGGAGGCCAGCGTCCTACACACCCTCAAAATGTTCGATACGAATGAAGGCGGTTTCGGAGGTGCGCCGAAGTTTCCGCAGCCGATGAGATTCGAAGGGCTGCTGCGACAAGGCTCCGATGAGGCGCAGCATGCCGTAGCGACCTCGCTGGAACAGATGGCTGGTCGAGGTCTGTTCGACCATATCGGAGGTGGATGGCACCGTTACTGCGTCGATGCAGAATGGGCAGTTCCCCACTTTGAGAAGATGCTGTACGACAACGCGCTGCTGCTGCCAGTCCACGCGCGTGCTCTGCGAGAAGGAGTCGGCGATGCGGCGATGCACGAGCGAGTAATCCGGCTAACACTTCAATGGCTGGAACGTGAGATGCTGGACCCGGATGGAGGCGTCTGGTCGACCCTCGACGCAGATTCTGATGACGGTTCGGGCCACAATGAGGAAGGAGAATTCTATCTGTGGACTCCCGAACAAGTCGAGACGGTCCTAGGAACCGATGACGGGCTGTTGGCTTGTCAGCGGTGGACCATCACTGCCAATGGCAATTTCGAAGGCAGTGGCAGAAGCGTGCTGGCCTTGAGCGAGGTCGATGGACTCGATGACGCCAAGCAAGAGGAATTACGACTCACCCTGCTCGATGCACGCTCACAACGCCCTCGCCCGGGAACCGACGACAAGGTGCTGACGGCGTGGAATGGAATGCTGCTGGTGGCATGCACAACTCTCGATGGTGAGGCCAGTCACCGCATCGGCAATCATGTCGCACTGGGTTTGATGGAACGCTCAACCCAAAGCGATGGTTCGGTTCTCCGCACCCGCAGAGGTGAGACCGACGGCGGAGTTGGTTTCCTTGACGATAGTGCTTGGGCAGCCTTAGGCTTGCTCAATTGGGGCATTCATATTGATGATGGCGAACTCATTGAACGTGCATTGGCCATTACCGACCGTCTGCTCGATGATTTCTCAGACCCAGAGGGGGGCTTTTGGCTTGCAACCGAAGCTCATAGCGAACTGCCAATCAGGCAGCGCTCTGAGTCAGACTCGGCGGTACCGGGCGCCACTGCGGTTGCGGTACGTTTGCTGACCAATCTGCTTGGCATTTGGCCAGCCCATGCTTCTGCTGAGCGCTGGCGAAAGGTAGCAGAAGGTGCGCTGCGAAACCTCTCTGGCGCATTGGCGCATCAGGGCCCTGCCTACTGGGCTCTGCTCAACGCCGCCTGTGACTTCACTGAACCTTGGGCAATTTGGTTTGTGCACCACGATGGCGAGGAACCACCGGAAGTCTCGCAACTGCGCCAAGATGCAGGCGACAGGCAACTCGTGGTATCCTCAATCAAGGCCGATGGTGGAAAAAGCCGCGGTGATGATGAATGGATGGCGTGGTTGTGCGAAGGCATGACCTGTAGACCGCCTACGACCGCTTCAACAGACCTCCGCTGGTCGTGATTCAAGTGGACGTGCCGAGATTTGAACTCGGGGCCTCTACAATGCCAATGTAGCGATCTTCCAGCTGATCTACACGCCCATTTGCTCACAAACACTGCTTGAGAGCGCAGCGACGAATGGCCCCGCTCATTTAAGCCTCACCAACTTGTCCAATGAGGCGCGGGGGCTCGATTGAGTATGTCGGGAGCGGATGGATTTGCTGAATCGGGACGCGCTCGCCGATACGTCAGTGCTACTGCGAGCGCAGCAGAGACACCCACGTCGCCGCCGACTATTCCCACAGGGATGATTGATGTCATCACAGGGCTATTGAATCAGCAAGAGGCTCCGTTTCTCAGACATCTTGCCAGTTCAGTTGCTTTGGAGTGGTTACCAGCTGATTCTGACTGCCTAGGAAACACCCGGTTCGAGATGGCTACTCACGAAGTTGAGATAAGAAAACGAACCAGAATGCCACCGGGAGAGATTACCATCTCACTGCACCCGGTCCTCATCGAGGATCAGGCACTTTACGCACACACACTCGCTCACGAGTTGCTGCACGCCGCTGGCTTGACCGACCACTCCTCACGCCACACCGAATTGGTAACTGAAATTGCACCGGCACCAACTCTTGCTGACAGCCCACTGCTCACGCGTATACGCGAGGAAGCGTTGTCACAGCAGGAGGTGAAGGACTGGAATTGTACCCATTGCGGCTTCGTTTGGAGTAGGGATACCGTCCGTGCTCCGGCACGCTGCCCCAAGTGCGCACGTCCCTTCAAATGAGGTTGAATTGATGGTGGGCGCGCCAGGATTTGAACCCGAGTCCCCGGCTTAGAAGGCCAGGATGATATCCAACTACACCACGCGCCCTGCTCTTTCGCATAGCCCGCACTTCATCAACCCACGCCCAAAGTAATTGCACCTGTTCGGCATACTGTGGACAGTTAGTTATCCCGATGTTCTCATATACGGCTGTCAGGTCGGCGGGACGCATGAAGCGAGGAAGTCGAGCCTGGAAGAAGGCTGGCAATCAACGCTGGAAATGGAGAAAGAAGAAACTCCGCCGCCGTAAGCAGGCTCGCAAGCAGAATAAGCAGTGATTCTCTCACCGTTTTTTCTCATCGATTAGATGGCGATTCACCGTTCGCTTGAAATATCGTTGCCGTTGGCCATCGTTTACCCTTGGGGGTATAGTATAGTCTGGTAGTACTACCGGCTCCAGACCGGTGGAGGGGGGTTCGAATCCCTCTGCCCCCACCTCTTCCGAGACACACAGCGCTCACGCTATCGACCTGAAGAATCAGGGTTGCTAGCTGTATCAGACCAGTTCGCTGCCGTCGGCAGGTCCGAGGCTGCCGGTGACGAGCATAATTATGTCAATCAACCACCAGATACCACATCCACCACCGGTCAATAGTTTCAGTACTCCTAGACCGATGTATCCGAGGTAAAATCTGTCAATTCCTAGTCCTCCAAGAAGAATGGAGAGAATTAGCGCCACCATCTTCGACTTACCTTGTGCTTCTGCTTGCATGGTTCCCCGATATCGAGTCAATAAATAAACAATGGCCCGGATGGCTGATTTGAGGAATTGGTGGGTTAGCATGTGTGGAGGTTGCGACTCAGAACTTTCTGAAGATGATGAAAAATCGGAGGTGGTCTCACCCCACTCACACTTGTTATCCCCGCCTGCGCTGATTGCTGGTGCAGTATCGGGAGTGTTGGCTGTGTCGCTAGCCTTGCCCCATGGAGGGGTGGATGGAATGCGCCTGTGTGTGTGGTACCATCTGTTTGGCATCACCTGCCCGTTCTGTGGAATGTCGCGTGGGTTTGTGGCGATATCGCATGGCGATATTGCTGCTGCCATCGACTTCAATCCGGCATCGCTGCTAATCTATGCAGCATTTCTGTGGGCTCTATTCGCCTCAATATGGGCGATAAAGTCTGGGCGTTGGGATTCTGTCCCTCGCCCGCCAGACTGGCTGCGCCTGTCATTCTACGCTGCGGCTGTGCCAATGTTCGTATGGCTCACTTGGAGCAGAGTCATCACGCTGATGTTGTGATTTTGCGGGTTGCTGTAATCAGACTAGTTCGCTGCCGTCAGCAGGTCCGAGGCTGCCGGTTATAATCATAATAAGATCAATCAAGTACCAGATACCACATCCTCCACCGGTCAATAGTTTCAGTACTCCAAGCCCAGTGTATCCGAGGTAGAATCGGTCTACCCCCAGTCCTCCTAGTAAGATGGAAAGCAGTAGTGCGACCATCTTCGACTTGCCACCTGCTGCTGGTGCTGCTGCCATTGGTGCTGCTGCTGCCATTGGTGCTGCTGCTGCCATTGGTTCTGCAGCTGCCGGTGCTGGAGCCGCTGCAGGCTCAGGTTCTGCCGCAGCTGGCGCTGGTTCCGGTGCTGGAGCCGCTGCAGGCTCAGGTTCTGCCGCAGCCGGTGCTGCTGCAAAGTCAGGATAGTGCTGAGTGGTGTACTCAGTTGCCTGCTCAGCAGTATATCCTTGTTCTATTAGTCCGTCATAGTATCCTTGTGCGTCACTCATATGGTTCCCCATCACCGACATCGCTCTCATATGGATAACTGCTTCGGCAGTATAATCAGCCGTCCCATTGCTTCTGAGCGATTGTTTTCGTAGGATATTTCGTCCGCTGTATCGATTCCTTTGAGGCGTCGAGTTCTTGATGAGCACGTGCGTGCGTGTATGTGATGGCCGCGACACGAGTGCACTCAGCGCTACTGTTCACCCTGCTGCTAATGGCTCCACTGGTCGGTAGCGTTGCGCCTGTTGAGCAGACCCGCTTCAACTCGGTAATCGACGGCGGCGAAGGACAGGTCCTCATGGATGGTTGGACTACAACCATTCCCGCGCATTCGCCTTTGCTCATCGATGAGAGGCCGTGGTGGCAGACCACTCGTCTCGATTCGGACCGAAATGGAATCCATGATTCGCTGCAGACAGCAATCGGGCCGGTTTGGGTCGGAGTCTCTTACGACCACCCGCCAGGTGAGTCGGAGATTCTTGCTCTGGCTGCTCTCGGTCATCCAGTGAATCTTGAGGTTCCTGCTGTCGACGCGCTGCTGATTGGCCAGATCGATGCGAGTGAAGTCGCCGCCATCTCGGAACTAGACGGCGTCGTCATGGTCGAGAGATACGGGCAAGTCGTATTCTACGGTGATATTCAAACTCCGGCAGTCAAGTCTCGCAACTCAACCGAATACCCAGTTGGAGCATGGGACTTGGGTGTGACCGGCAAAGGGGTCAACATCGCTCTGACAGACACAGGAGTCGATGACGAACATCCCGGGCTTTCTGGCAAGTTTGTCGCAGGCTACGATGCTGTGTGCTACATGCACTCAGATCCAGCCTGTGTATTCGCAGGTGGCAGCAGGGAGGACGACGGTTCCTTCAACCCGGATGATGGCAATCAACACGGTACCGCCTGCATGGGAATGGCCAGTGCTACTGGAATCGAGGCAGATGGCTCGCTATCCAATTTCACTGGTTCGGCACCCGACGCTCGCCTCATCGACGTGCGAATCGGTACCGATGTGGGAGCGGGGCCATTTGAGAACTACTTCCTCAGTCAGGAATTCTATGAGTCAGCAATGAACGGTGTTCAGTGGATTATCGACAACAGTGACACAGCATGGCCCGGTGTTGATGAGGAATATTACGGCATCGACATCATTTCACTCTCTTGGGGAATCACCAGCCATGAGAATGGTGGTAGCGATGGTTCTGACATGCACAGTAGAATACTCGATGACGCCACTGAAGCCGGTGTAACCGTCAGCGTGGCGGCGGGTAATGATGGGCCAGACAACGATGGCTTGTCCGGCATGGGTTCCTCAAGTCTGTCCATCACTGTCGGCGCTACTGATGACATGAACACAATCAACCGCGACGATGATGGCATCGCTTCCTATTCCAGCCGTGGTCCCCGTCGCGACAATGGCGACGGCAATCCAATCAATGAGATGAAGCCGGAGATTTCAGCTCCGGGAACCAACATCATCCAAGCCGAAGGCTGCGTCACATCTGGAGGATGCAACAACTTCCTCGGCGGCGATGCATCTGACAATACCTACACCGGTCGCGGTTCTGGCACATCGTATGCTACGCCTGCTGTCTCTGGTGTCATTGCCCTAATGATAGAAGCCAATCCCGACCTCGAGCCATTGCAGATTCGCGAAATCATCAAACAGACTGCCGAGCGCAGAGGTATTGCGTCCCAGCCGCAGTTTGACCCGTATTGGAACGAGGACTTCGGCTGGGGTATGATAGATGCGAAAGCAGCAGTCGAACTCGCTCTGCATCTTAACGTGACCAACCAATCGATGACCGTTGACTCGACATTGCAGAATCACCTGCTCAACAAGACCACAGAAGCCGGCACTATCATCGTCACTGGGCATGCTTGGACTCAGTCGGCTACTCTGGACAGTGTGGAGTATCGAATCGATGGCGGAGCGTGGCATGAGGCGACCTACGAGGAGGAGATTGCTACCCTCTCACCACTTACACCATTCAACTGGACAGTGGCCATCTCGGCATCGTCTCTGCTCAGCGGCAATCATTCAATCGAAGTCCGCGCTGTCAGTGGAGACTCCCACTCGTTGCCTGTCATCGCCATCGTAACCGGCACTGGCGGAGAGGAGACGAAAGGCATGGGGACAATTCTAGTGATAGTTGGAGCAAGTTTGCTGTTGCTTGTCATCGCCAGCGTTGCAATGTTGTTCGTGATTCGAAGGTCATCAGATGTCGAAGGTGATGATTTGGCAATTGGCTCTGGTTCCGGTGAATCTCCCACCGATTCTGAAATTGAGGAGGTGGTCGAGGCCGAATTATTGCCCGATGATGATTTTGATTCCAAAACGGTGGCTCAATTGAAGCAGTTACTGTCAGAACGCGGATTGACTGTATCTGGTAACAAGCAAAATCTCCTCAAAAGGTTGCGAGAGTAGAGCAGAGCCTGAGTTAATCCCACAATTCGGTTAAGTGTCGAAGCCGTTTCCGGCCGAGCATGGCCGGTTTTTCAGACAGGGCACTAGCGATTCAGCCTACGGGCGTACGCAAGATGTTTGACATGGCTGGAGACGACATCATCTCGTTCGGTTTGGGTGAACCGGATTTCCAGCCACCAACCGTTGCCATTGATGCGATGGAGCGTGCAATGCGAGCAGGCCACAACAAATACACCACCACTGCCGGCCTGCCCGCCCTGCGCAGTCGCATTGCAGAAGCGTGGAGTAAACACGCTCGGGGCTTGGATGAGAGCAATGTCTGCATGACGATGAGCGGTACCAATGCTCTGCTCAACTGCATGTTAGCTTTGCTCAATTCGGGAGACAGCATTCTGTTGCCTGAACCTTACTTCCCACTATACGCGCCCGATGCAACGATTGTAGGGGCAGAGGGCCGATTCTATCCATGCTTATTCGAATACGAGTTCGTGCCGCAAATCGATGTACTCGAATCACTTATCGATGAGAACACAAAGGCGATTCTTTTCAATTTCCCTGCAAATCCAACCGGTGCGACGCTCACACACGTACAGCGAGACGAATTGCTTGACTTCGCGCGCAGACACGATCTGTGGATTATCACCGATGAGGTCTATGACCGCATCATCTACGATTCCGAGCACGTATCCTTCCTCGGATGCGGTTACGACCAAGTTCTGCTGGTAAACTCATTCTCCAAAACATTCGCAATGACCGGTTGGAGAATCGGCTACATCATATCCGAGCATCGAGAAGCAATGGCTCAAATCATCAAATTACAGTATTACATCACAGCCTGCAGTAATGATGCCATGCAGCACGCTGTTCTCGAGGCATTCGATGCAGCATCCGACTATCCAGAACAGATGGCTGAGGAATTCCGCGCACGTAGAGACTTGATTTGCGCGAGACTGAATGCAATGCCCGGCGTGGAATGCCACATACCCAAGGGCGCATTCTACGTATTCCCCAAGGTAGAGGTTCCCGGAATGAACTCTGAGGAAGTAGCGGTGGAGTTGCTGAAGGGTGGCGTTCTTTGTTCCCCAGGCACAGCCTTTGGTGAAAGTGGTGAAGGCCACCTCAGATTCGCCTACACAATAGGACGTGCAGATATCGAGCGTGGCATGGACAAGGTCGAGACTGTCTTGAGTAGCCTACGTGGTAGGAGTGAGGACTAGATGGGTCTCAATGGAGACATAGCCCTTCTCGTCATCGGTGGTATCATCGGGATGGTCATTCCTCGAATCCCTGCTCTATTCTTCTGCAGATTCACTCATTTGGAAAGAGATTTGACCCCTCACCCAGACCCGCTTCCCGTTGATGTTTCGCTCATTCAGCGGATGTTGTTGATGCGCCGTCTGCACAATATGGGCTGGGTGCTGGTCATGCTCCCCATTCTACTCGCTTGGCTTGTGCTTGATGTGTCACCTGAACCATTTGCTCTTGGGTTGTTGGTTGGCTCAGGGTGGTGGGTACTATCACGTATTGTACCAACTGATTTTGAACCGGTCAAGCGAAGGCCAATATCAATGGCTTTGATTAGGTGTGTGAATGAGTTAAGAAAGCCAGAACAGCCCTGCTGTGAGGGATGTGCACCTCAATTCGAGGTACGAGCTATCCGTTGCGCTGCCTGTGGTAAAGTTCTGCTGTCAGCGCCCCGTCCAGATCTTGGTAGGGTTCGTTGCGATGGAACGATTCTAGGATTATTTCGATGCCTGATTCTCGACGGTTCTTCTCCATTTGAAGCCGGTGCCGACGAAAACTAGTCTTTGTCTCCGCGCAACTTACCCAGCGTTTCAGCGAATGACTGCGCCTTATCGAGGAAGTTGGACATACCTTTGTCATCTTCATCGGTTCCTCCCTCGTCTTCATCCGCAACCTGGTTATCGTCCTCGCTCTCAACTTCTTCATCGGTCAAATGAACGTCGGTTCCTTCACCTTCTCCAATGCCTTCACCCGGGGCGAATAGAGCGTGAGTATCTTCCGCTGAGGTTTTTCCGTCAAGGTCTGTCCAATTGGCATCGGACTTCAGCATCCATTTCGGAACCTCCTTCTCTCCTCCACCGAGCACCGCGATGGTGGTGAAGATGGCCAAGGGCAGAACAGAGAGAGCCACCAATAGGTCGAGGAAGCTAGTTTCTGGGATGTCAACTGTGATTGGAAGCAGTGTCTCGAGGAAATTCTGCTCAACATGAATCGAATTCCATCTGCTATAATCTAATTCAAGGGCTTGGAAGGCGAATGTGACGAAGACTCGCTCCACCATCCACAGGATGAGTACTGGGAAAATCCAGCCCAATTTGGTGCGGTCGACGAGGATTCTCCTCGCTACTGCGGCGAATCCTGCGAAGCGTTTGGAATAATGTGGGTAAATACGCAGTCCAATGACCAATCCAGATAGATAGACGAGTAGTGATAGTTCGAGTAGTCTATTGGGCTGCAACCAGTTTTCAGGTAAGAATCTCAGAACCAGAAGTGGTAGTGTAATCAGCACTATCTGTAATGGCAGTGCCAGCAACTGCAATCCGCCATGAACTTCCAGTAGCGGCCGCCCTCGGTCTTGAATCTGATAATTTACGATTCTAATCATCTGGCCATATGGTGAGACGTGCAGCCTCATTCTGGCGAGGTCTACCAAATCAGCATCCCTCAGCCTTCTAGAGATACCAAAAACAGGCCACCACCCTCCAGCGTTTGCCACTCTTGTTGGCATGAATCCTCCGACGGCTAAACCTAGGAATAGCGAGATGATTCCATACATGGCCGCAGCAGTAATAATCCAAGGTATCAGGTCGATGCGTATCACGAAGGTCCAGTTGTCCCAGTCCATGTCGATGATGTAAGTCAGCGTAAAGGCAAGAACAGGAGCGATGAACACCTGCGTGGCGACAATGATTGTCAGCCACATTCGTGCTAGCAGGGTGCCTCTACTTACCGACACACATCCTACGGCTACCCATCGAACCATGAGCCTGTCGCAACTTGATGAGTAGTGTTTGACGGTTACTAGACTCACTAGCCAGCGCCATAGTATCGGCAATTATGTCTTAGACATAATGCAATCAACGTTAATACCGGCACGTTAGTGGGTGCGTCGTTGATTCAGATGCGAACAGTAGGGGCGCGCTTGATAATCGCGATATTACTCGCCTCTATTTTCGCTCCTATGGCGTCTTTTGATACGATGCTTGATGGCAAGAAATTCACCGATAATACCAGTGGTCGAGATGCTGTTGATTTTACTATTATCAAAATCGAATTTGGCAATGCTAGCGTGCCGACTCAGACTTGGACACAACCGGATGCCAGCGAAGCAGAATACCTGCTGCGTAATGTCGACTATGAGGTCGCAGTAACCTTCATGCAGGCTGGGAATTCATTCAGTTTTACCGATGCTTATGCAACCCTTGAGGTAGTGCACCCAATCGGTTTTATTGTTACGTCGTGGGGATTCAATCTCTCAATGGTTGGTGGTCAACAGAGCGTTGAAACAGTCACATGGACGCCCGATGCTGCTCACAGTGTGGTCGATGTGAACGGCACACTTAGCGGTGGGATGATTCTTCGTGCTACCATTGACGGCGGAGTCCTAGACACCAACGACGCCAATGACCAGTATGAGGAAGTCGCACCAGTCGCACTATGGAGAGACAAACTTGAGGGTCCAATCCTCGCTACCAACTACCTACAGTTTGTTCCAGTGGCTTATACCAGCCGTTCCCCTAGGGAGTTGCACCCCGGTGGAACCGATTGGCAGCGAGAAAATGCATCTGCTGCTGCTGCTGGCAATTACCACATGCGGGTGTCTGACCCGGGCTCTCAGTACGCTTCAACCACCGAGGAAATGCTACGCTGGGGGTGGTTCATCCCTATCGGCGGCAATTGTGACGACCCCGGGCACGGCATGGGATTTGGAACCATGGATGCTGACATACAGAACTACTACGGCGTCCCATACTGTCTCGCTCAGATTAACGACTACGAGTATATCTCAGTTCAATGGGTAAGCAGTGCATGGGGTACGATGGGTCCGGGAGATGAAATGGCACTTGAAGCGATTCGTGGCTTCAACGAGATTGAATCATTAAATCTCACAGACCAGAACCTGATGGCAAGCCCTGGTGCTTGGAAGCAGGTAGTCTGGGATTTGACAGATATGCACAATGACAATCCATACTATATTTCATTCACGAAAATCGCTGATGATTCAGGAGCGACCGAAGGCATCCATGTCGACGACTTCGTACTATTCGCTGTAGAACGAGTTGGCCAGTACACAGTCTCTCTCGATTGCGATGACCCTTCGCCAAACGCATATGTGGTGATTCCTGCTGACCCCCAACCGCCGTCATTGTATTGTCAGTTGACAAATAATGGCTATCGAACCGCGCAGATTTCCATCAACACTGAAGTCTCCAACAGCACTTGGATGAACACATACCCACTTCGTATTGACAGCAGCAACGCCCTCGACCACGATAACTTCGTGACCCTATACCCACTTCCGGGCAGCACTACCACTGAATTTTGGATTAACTTGACAGTACCAGATGGTGCCAACGTCGAGTCGTTGAATTGGACGGTCGAGCTGACCGATGCTTCCTCTGGGGAGCAGAAGTACTGGATGGTGTTACCAATAACAGTTGATGCTTCTTATTCGGTCAGAATCGACGAACTCAACCCCGCTTATCCTGCCCTCACGCTATCACCGGGTGAAACTGGCGATGTGCAGGTGACGGTGACTAACACCGGAAACCAACTGGCGTACTGGAATCTTGGGTCTTACTTCTCCGATGCAACCTGGGGGGCATCAAATCTCGAGTGGCTCGAAGATTGGGATGAGGACGGCAACCTATCACCAACTAACCAAGTTGCCCTAGGCAAGGGTGTGGAGAAGATTGTGACCGCCCGCTTCACCGCACCTCAGGAAGTTCCGCCCGGCGAGGTTGAGATTTCATTGGTGGCTAGCGGAGTTCCTCCCGCGAGTGCGCAGTCGGTCGAGAGAATCTACATCGAGATTCCAGGCACTAGTTCCGTCAGTGTCGAGGCCGGGCAATCTACGATTACCGCCGAGGCAAATGGCTACATCCGAACGGTAGAGATGGTAGTTAAGAACAATGGAAATTCGCCGGAAAGTTTTGACTTGTCAGTGGATGCTGACTGGCATATTGGCGCTTATCTGCCCACGATGATTACTGAGCAGATAGACCCATTCGGTGGCGAAGCCGTCGTCATGGTAATGTTGCCGATGCCGGAAGGACTACTCCCCTCCTTCTATCCAATCTCAATTACCGCGACATCCCAAAGCAATCAGTTCATATCGGGAACTGGTTCATTCACTCTTGAAGTTCCAGTGACATACATCGTGGAGGTCGTCGGTGATGATATGACAGACCAGACCTTCAGTGCTGGAGGGGTCGATGACCGCACCCTCAATTTCGAAGTATTCAACCACGGAAATCAGGATGATTTCTTCCAAGTATCTCTCAATATGGATGAGGGTGTTATCGCCTCAATTTCAAGTGGCTTGGTCGATGCCGAGAATACGGCTTGGATACCTGCTGGTACCTCGACAAATGTCACGTTGTTATACCGCTTTGCTGCTGGAACTCAGGGAATGAAAACTCTTACTCTCACCGCAGTAAGCAATGCTGCAGATTCAGCCGGTCAGAGCGTGCAAGCCGCCGGTGAAGTGTACTTCCAAGTGGGTTCAGTAGGATGGATTGTTCTTGACCCGAGCGCACCTCTTTCCATCGACGATTCAGGAACGTATCTGATGAATATCTCGGTACGCAATAGGCACCCATCTCAGCAGCAACGAATCCGCCTCAGTGTGGACCAAGGTGAGGCTGTTTACTATATTGACAGAGTACGCGTGTCAACTAGCGATCAAGAGTTCCTGCTTTCTCCAGACGAGTTGCGGGTTGTCCACATTGAAGTCTGGGTGACAGATACCAATTTGGCGAATCTAGTTGATAATGAAATGACATTCAACATCACTTTGACCGCAGAGGCTGACGATGATGTCGCCAGTCTAATCATACCGTTGGTTGTCAAACACAAGGCAATGGGTTCTGGCTCCGGCGACGACGAATCGGACTTCCGTCAACTTGCTAAGACTGTAGTGTTGTGGTCTATAGGAATTCTAGTGGTTGTATTCCTCCTCGCTGCCCTAATTATTGTCATGCGCTCTACCGATGTAGAGGACGAGATTAGTACCCTCAGTGGCTACGAATCAACACTTGATTCAGAATATGGCTCGCTACCACCTGCACCATCCCTGCCCGATGCTCCGACATTGCCTTCTGATGACCTCACTGCGAATTCGATGTATGGTGGCTCGCAGGACTTGTTCGAGCAGCCTGTGATGGAGACGCCACCTGCACCAACGGCTTCTCTTCCAGAAGGTCTTCCTCCGGCTGGCCTGCCACCGACTCCTGCGGCTGCGGCTGCTCCTGCGGCTGATGCCGCACCGCCTGAGCCACCCGCACCTGCGGCTCCTGCAGCAGGTGGCCCACCACTGCCCGAGACTGGTCTTCCAGAGGGTTGGACCATGGAGCAGTGGGTGCATTACGGCGAAGAATATCTCGAGAGAACGCAGGGTCAGTGAAAACTTCTGATTCAGCCGTTTTTTCTGAGACATACCACGTTTTTCCGCGGATTTCCCTCATACCCACAGTCACAGGCCTTATGACGGGGAGGTGGGTCGGCAGCCCCGCTCTAAAGAGCGAATAGGGGTAGGTGGGACTGATGTATGACGGACAACAACCAATTTTCATTTTGAAAGAAGGCACGAATAGAACCCGTGGAAAGACTGCACAAAGCAACAACATTGCTGCTGCGAAAGCTGTGGCGGATGCAGTTCGTACCACTCTTGGTCCTAAGGGAATGGACAAGATGCTAGTCGATAGCATGGGAGATGTGGTTATCACCAACGATGGAGCAACGATTCTCAAGGAAATGGACATTGAGCATCCTGCTGCCAAGATGATTATCGAAGTGGCGAAGACTCAGGAGCAGCACTGCCATGATGGTACCACAACTGCTGTGGTGCTCGCTGGAGAATTGCTGAAGCGCAGTGAGGACCTCATCGATCAGAACGTTCATCCAACCGTCATCTGCGAGGGATTCCGCCTTGCATCTGACAAGGCTGTCGAACTGCTCGAATCACATTCTATCAAATCCGACAGCAACATGTTGGTCGAAGTGGCGAAGACTGCGCTAACTGGCAAGAGTGCCGAGGCGGTCAAGGCATTCCTCGCTGATATTTCGGTCAACGCCGTAATGTCGGTGGCAACCGAGTTGGGCGGCGAGGTCAATATCGACCTAGACGATGTCAAGGTCGAGAAGAAGCAGGGCGGCTCAATCAGAGACAGTACACTAGTTGACGGCATCATCCTCGATAAGGAGCGTGTGCACAGTGGTATGCCCCGCAGCATTTCCGATGCGCGCATTGCTCTAGTCAACTCGGCTATCGAAGTCAAAAAGACTGAAGTCGACGCCAAGATTCAGATTACAGACCCGAATATGCTAGCCCAATTCCTCGATGAGGAAGAAGCCTACCTGCGTAGTTTGGTCGATACCGTTCAGGCTGCTGGCGCCAACGTCGTCATATGCCAGAAGGGAATTGATGACCTTGCTCAGCATTACATGGCGAAGGCTGGACTGTTCGCAATCCGCCGAGCCAAGAAGAGTGACATGGAGGCCATGGCCAAAGCGACCGGTGGACGAATTGTCACCAACCTCGACGACATGGGCGAAGGTGATCTCGGAACTGCCGCAAAGGTTGAGGAAAGGAAGATTGGTGATTCTGACATGGTATTCGTTACCGGATGCCCGGAGGCCAAGAGCGTCTCAGTTCTGCTACGTGGTGGAACCGAACATGTGGTCGATGAGATTCGCCGTGCCTTCGACGATGCAATCGGTGTGGTTGCTGTCGCTCACGAGGACGGAGCAGTCCTGACCGGTGGTGGCTCAGTTCTAGCAGCACTCTCCCGGGATTTGCGAGCATTTGCTGAGGGAATCGGCGGCCGCGAGCAGATGGCGATAGAAGCCTTCGCTGGCGCGCTTGAAGTCATCCCAAGAACCCTTGCGGAAAACGCCGGTCTAGACCCAGTCAACACCATAATCGAGGTCCGAAAGGCTCACGCTGAAGGCAAGGCTACCTACGGAGTCAACGTTTTCGAAGGCGGCGTCATGGACATGCTAGAAGCCAATGTCCTCGAGCCTCTCCGCGTCGTCGAACAAGCAATTCAAAGCGCAACTGAGACCGCTGTGATGATTTTGCGAATCGATGATGTCATCTCGTCTAGAGCCGGTGCCGGCATGAATGGCATGGACGGTATGGACGGCATGGACATGGGATTCTGAACTACGCCGTAGGCGACCACTCAGGTCCGGGGCACTGCGCTATGTTCAATAATCGAGCGCAGGTCGAGCGATTCATCAGCCTACGGCTGATTAGGTGAGTTTGTGTCGGTCGTCACCAAAGTCTGGATTGATGAGGGTTGCATCGTTTGTGATGCCTGTGAAACCACTTGTCCTGAAGTATTCGAGGTTACAGACGATACTTGTCTGATTAAAGATGGAGTGAATCCCAATGATTTCTCCGAGGACATCATCGAAGCAGCCGAAGGTTGCCCGGTTGATGTGATAATCTACGAAATAGCAGGCGATGAAGGCGACGCCGGAGCAGAGGAAGCCCCTGCTGAGGTTGAGGCAGAGGCCGCAGCACCGGTGGAAGTAGCACCAGTCGAGGTTGCAGCAGCAGAAGTTGCAACAGCCGGCGAAGGTGGAGGTGAGTTGGCTGCTGTGATGTCAGGCGACCGTTCCGTTCATGTTCTATTTGGCAGCCAATCCGGTAACTCGGAGGAACTTGCTGCCACGGTAGGAAAGAAAGCATCAGCATACGGCCTCGAGTGTCAAATTCACGATATGGATGGATTTGACTTGGCAAGCATGGCTTCGATGAAGCGCATTCTCATCATCTGCTCGACTTGGGGCGAGGGTGATATGCCCGACAATGCCGAGGATTTGTGGCAAGCGGCCAATGCAGATGGTGCACCTAGCCTATCTGCTACTCACTTCTCTGTTCTCGCTCTTGGCGATACTTCCTACGAATTCTATTGCCAGAGCGGCATTGAATGGGATACTCGTCTTGAGGAACTTGGCGGTAGCCGTGTCTCTCCACGAGTCGACTGCGATGTGGACTATGATGCTCCTGCCGCATCGTGGATGGTTGAAGCGATGGCCTCCATCGCTTGCGTTGATAATTCCGGCACCTTCCATTCAGACCTTGTCGATGCAATGAAGGCTCATGCTTCGGGAGATGCTAGCGGCGCTTCCGGTGATATGGCGGTAGCCAATGTCGCACAACCTGAGATGCAAGTCACCGTCAGCATATTCCGCTACGATGCAGTATCTGGGGTAGCTGGCACCGACGCTTGGGCTTGTGCTATCCCCGGGCATCATTCCGTGCTAGATTTGCTGCGCACCCTGAAGGCAACTCAGGATGGTTCGCTTACTTTCAGGGATGGTGCAGATTCTGACCCGTCTACTGGACTGATGGTCAATAGCCGTCTTGTGCTTCCGGGAATGGTTCGAATTTCTGATTGTGTCAGAGATGACGGTACTTTGAGAATCGAACCGCTCTCTGCTTACGAGGTCATTCGCGATTTGGTTACTGACCCAGCATCGTACGAGAATAAGCGAGCCGCAGCCGAGCCATGGTTCGTCGGCGGAGAGCGTGAAGGCGCTTACATCGAACAAGGCGTCATCGGTGTGATGGATGCGAGTATAGCCACCACTCTGCACGCTTCTAATGACATTTCTAGCCAATCATTGCTACATGCTTCCTCAGATACAGTTCAGTTCAATCGCGATTACATCGGACCGGCTGTGGTCGGTCATCTATGGAACAGATCCTGCGACCCGCGGCTATCTGACAAGGCTCGAGAAAGCATCCTTACCTCTTTGTGTGGAATCAACGGTGTCAAGGCCGAAGCCGACATGGCAAGCGTTTCCCGTCAAGGACGAATTGGTGCAATTGGTGCTGGCAACCTGCTCGAGGCAAAGAATGCAGCATTGGGCAAGGATTCGTTCACCGGTCGTCACGGCAAGCATGTTTGGTGGTTCACCTGGACTGTCAAGAGCAGTGGAATCCTCAACGAGACTATCTTGGCGATGCAGACAATGGGTCCACTGGGCATGATGAAAAATCTCCCGCAGATGGTCCGGATGTCTGCTGGCTTTACTCGAACTGGTGGTCCAATAATGCGTGATAAGCAATCATATCTGGCTGCGTTCGGTATTCCTGCAAGTATCGGCAAGTTGCCGCCTTTGGTCAACAGTTCAATCGATAATCACCATGAGGTGGTGGCTTTGTTCAACGCATTCGACAAGAGGTTCTGAGGTGATATGATGGCTAAGGGACACAAATACGCATACTACCCCGGTTGTGTGGCTCAAGGTTCTGCTCGCGAGGTCGAAGACGCGATGCAGGGACTTGCTCGAGTTCTCAACATTGAGTTGGTAGCGATGACTGGTGCGGCCTGCTGTGGTGCTGGCATCATGAAGCAAGCCAATTGGAAGTTGCAGGCCGCGATCAACGCGCGAACTTTTGCTCAAGCCGAGGCCGATGGCCTCGACGTTATGACTCCATGTGCGTCCTGTCAAGGAAATATGCATGAGGATTTGGTCAAACTCCAGACAGATGCAGCATTGCGAGAGGAAGTAAATGAAGTGCTTGAGCGAGTTAGTGGCACACGCTTTGAGGGAACTTTGCAAATGCGACACCTGTTGCAGATTCTTATCGAGGATGTTGGCCTTGAAGTGATTGCTGAGAAAGTTGTCAATCCAATCGACTTCCCAATCGGTGGCTACTACGGAGCACCTATGCAAAGAGAGGGTGCATGTGGAGATGACGACCCGTTCGAGCCATCGTACTTTGAGCAGTTAATCGAGGTACTGGGTGGAAAAGCGGTTCGGTATGCTGGCCGCACTCAGAGCGTTGGATTCCCCTCGCTTCTTTCCGAGGAGCAGAGTGCGTTGAAGATGACTGCTGCTGTGCTATCAGATGCCAAGCAGGAAGGCGCAAAGATTCTCGCGACCGCATGTCCTCTTTCCCACGTCAATCTCGATACCTATCAGGTCAAGGCTGGCAAGGCTTCTGGCACTGACACGTCCCTTCCGGTCATCCATTTGCCTGAATTGGTTGCTTGGGCGCTCGGTTGTGACAAGAATCGCCTAGCCCAGTTGCGCACTCGCGTCATGGTCATCGGCGACTAATCGTTAGTTTTCTCCGCTCGGCCGTGGATTGCATCTAGAAGACGAGCGGCTGTAGCAGGTGAGAGTCCTCTGACCTCGGTTAGTTGCTCAGGTGTCGCGCTCAGCAGTTCGGCAATACTACCGTATTCCTCGATGATTCTGTTGGCTAAGGTAGGCCCGATGCCTGTGACATTTTGCAGCATTGCTCTAGTGTCACGTTCGGCCTCTCTTTGACGAGAAGTTGCTAGAGGAGCCGCCATAGTTTGCTGAGTAGCGTCAAGAATCGGCTGCTCAAAGTCGGGTGATGTGATGGCTGATGCAGCATCGGCAGCCTCGCGTTCTTCTTCGTCTGCAAATCGGTCTGGGTGTTGTTTGGCTTGCCACTGAGCTTCAGGTGTATTTGGGCGGCTCGCTGCCTTCATCCTTGCACGTGCGGTTCGATTCAAGTCTGCAAGCATTGCTTCCTCACGGCGGGCAGCAACAGCGAGGAAGTTAGCCGTCTCTCTGCTATCCGCGCATGAGACTACTGGCAGACCGTAATCCAAAGTAATCGAGGCAAGCGCACCCATCAGAGCATTAGCGTGTACAGAGCGGTGATGGAACATATCTCTGCCCTCGACCAACATCATTGCTCGTGGTGCAGCCGCAGCCAATCGGGCAGCCTGTGTGAGCAGCCTACCATCGAGCAGTGAATCGACAAAATCACGAGCGGTTTTTCGCTCGATTAGTATCCCTCCGATTTGGAAATCACCGACCGGTAGGGTATCGATTTCGATTGTCATTCCAGCCTGCTTGAGTCGAGCAGCAATTGCACTGCCCCCTTCCCGATGGTCGATACGGATGACTGTACTATCTGCCGATGGTTGCTCTGTCAGTCCCTGAACCAGCGACTCAGCCGCAATCATCACCATTTCTTCTTCTCCAGCGTTCTGCTCTTCTTGGCTGGATTGCAGATGTTCAGGATCGATGAGCCTAACATCCTCGCTCATAGCCGGAAACGAATCGAGGCCGACTTGGCCTCGAGGTCGCAAACGCTGGGCAATTTCCCCTTCACTCATGTTTGAACCTACAACCTGCTGTGTGTCACCTGCATCTGTCGGTTCACTAGGCTGGCTTTGCGAGGTGCTGACCGGGTCACTGAGCATGGGCGAGAGCCGCTCCCTCTCGGATTCTACCCAGTGCTTGCAGGATTCCACCTCTCCATCGATTTCGACATGAAAAGCGTCGAGATTTTCCCCATCTGCTTGAACCGACCCAGCCGCCTTACGCCGTCTGACCGTCTGGATGGATTGATGCATTCTGTCTTCACGATATTTTGCTGCTGCTCGAGCACCCTCGTCCCTAGTACCACGCGCTACCAATACATGCACGGTTCCTTCTCGGTGCCGTCCAGTTCTACCTCGCCGTTGTATGGTTCTGATTTCGCTACCGACCGGCTCGTAGAAGATGACGAGGTCGGCTTTTGGAACGTCAAGACCTTCTTCACCTACTGAGGTTGCAACCAATACATTGGTTTCACCTGAACGGAATGAGTCCAAACCTGCCAACTGCTGTTTCTGGCTCATTCCGGTAGAGCCATCTCTGCTAGCCTGACCAACAAATCGCAGAGGTCGTGAGCCTTCTATTTCTGCTAGAGTTTTGGCAATTTCTTCTACTGTATCACGGAAATTGGCGAAGATAATCACTCTACTCTCAGGGTATTGCCGAAATCGCATCCGAACCATTCGTCTTACCATCGTCACCTTCGAGTGACACTCTGTCATCTCGTTAAGCGACTCATGCAGATTTCGCACCCTTGTGTCGGCAAGGAATTCCCGCCCGGAACTCGCCTCAGCACCCTCTGAGGATTCGAGCCTTGTGAGGTATTCTCTCGAGGCCGCAACACCTTGGCATAACAGGTAGGCGTGAAGATTGCACAACCTCATGCCGATTGCATTGTCCTTAGCCGCTCTATAGGCAATGTTCTCACCTCTTGCAATCGCTTTGTTGATGCGTTCGCGAGACTCTTGGAATCCACCTGTGGTGATGTGTCCTTGGCGGGTGTAGAAACCCTGTCGTCGTAACTTGTCAACTAGGTGATTCAACCATTCCTCTAGCGGCCTAGCGAGAACCTGCAATTCTTCTGGAACTTCGACGAGCACATCGTTTACTTCCAACCCTGCAGCATACGGTGCTAGAAGCGCGTCCTTAGCCGGTCGCGCATGGATTCGTTGCAGCGCCAATCTGTCGAATACTTCAGCAATCTCTGTATCGCGATGACCCGGGCTGGCAGTAGCAGCCAACACGAGTCCATCCTCGCATTGTTCTGAGTAGTGGTCACCGACCTGTGCCATCGCATGGTTTCCGCTGGCGTGATGTGCTTCATCGAAGACGATGATGCTGACTTTCTCAAGGTTGATGGCTGCTCTTTGGATGTCGTTGCGCACAACCTCTGGAGTTGCTACCACAACAGCCGCACTATCCCACATACCTTCGCGCTTGGCTGGTGCAATTGCGCCAGTCATCGAAACGATTGACTCAGCACCGCTTGGCAGTACCAACATTTCCCGTAGGTCGCTTAGGTGTTGATTGACTAGTGCCGTGGTCGGTGCTAGTAGGATTGCGAGGCCAGGATGAGTACGCAGTCTCTCTGCTATCACCATTACTTCAATCGGGGTTTTTCCCATTGCGGTTGGTAGCACTAGAAGTGTGGAACCCGACAAACAATGGTCAACAGCATCAAGTTGGTATGCCCTAGCTTCAAGTGCACCCGGTGAGAGCAGTTCGTGACACACTAGAGAGGCCATGGGTTCAGAGCCTTACCCTCATGGTTCTAAAGCATTGACACTAGGGCTGAACGTTGTACGCAGCGAAAGGTGGTCCCCCGTAGGGGGGCCACACAAACCGAGTCGTTCATATACCGGAGGAAGGTCGGAGGGCCGCTCAACATCGGGCTACCAGACACCACAGGGCACTGAATAATCATCCCTACAATACCGCAATTCCCATTTGTAGAATGCGGTTCGGTGTCACGGTTGCCCCCTAGATGTGGAGCCGGAGCGGATTCCTCACGGGGTCTTCTGTTCCGAAACTACACTGGAGGAATCCGACATGGGAGACAGGCACCGCCCTAAGAAGGGGAGTATGGGCTTCGGCCCGCGCAAGCGGGCACGTAGGCGCTACGGTCGTGTCAAGTCGTGGCCAGAGAGCAACGGCGACGTGGTTCGTGTGCAGGGATTCGCCGGTTGGAAGGCTGGTATGACTCACATTCTGCTACGTGACCTGAACCCAAGCAGTCCTAGCGCAGGTGCAGAGGTTCGTAAGGCGGTCACAGTTGTCGAAGTACCTCCGATGAAGATCGTCGCAGTTCGCGGCTACAGAATGACTCCTTATGGCAAGCAGACGGTCGGTGAGGCCTGGGCATCGTCAGATGTTGTCGAGGAGAATGTGCCCGACTTGCATCGTCGTATGCCAAAGCGCAAAGAACACGACTCCGAAGCACATCTCTCTAAACTCGCCGAGTCAACACTCTGCGAGGTCCGAATTCTAGTCACTACTCAGCCCGGTATGATTTCGGCTGTTGGCTCAAAAACTCCAGAAGTGATGGAGTTGGGACTAACCGGTGGTGACATCGAATCTCAACTCGAATGGGCCAAGGAAAACCTAGGCAGCGAGATTGGCATCAATGATGTATTCGCAGATGGCTCCAACATAGATGTGATTGGAGTCACCAAGGGATACGGAACCCAAGGTGTTGTCCGCAGATTCGGTGTCAAGTTGCTGAGTCACAAGAACTCGAAGCGTCGCCGTCAAATCGGTAACATGGGCGACTTCGGCACAGGTTACGTGCGCAAGACCATTCGCCAAGGTGGTCAAACCGGATATCACCAGCGCACGGAGTATAACAAGCGCATTCTCAGAATCAGTGAACCCGAGGAGAACGAAATCACTCCGGCGGGTGGATTCCTGCATTATGGCGAGGTTCGCAATCCGTACATGATTGTGCAAGGCAGCCTACCCGGCCCAGCCAAGCGCCTCATCAGATTCCGTGACGCTAGCCGTGAAAAGGGCAAGGATCACCCGGTTGAGATTACCTACGTCAGCACGGCGTCGAAGCAGGGGGTGTGATGATGAAGGTCAAGACATACATTCTCTCCAACACCATCGAGGTCGAGGAATTCGAGGCTGGAGAAGTCTTCGAATACGATGTCGAGGTATCTGATGGCAAGGCAATGAAGTTGCCCGCAGCATTTGACTGCGAACATCGCCCTGATTTGATTCGCCGCGCAGTACATGCTAGCCGTGCTAACCGCCGGCAGGCGTACGGTCACCGCGAACACGTCGGCAAGCGTGCCCCGCAGCCTGGAATGAAGCACTCAGTCGAGTGGTGGGGTAAGGGTCGCGGTGTGAGTCGAATCATGCGAAAGACCGGACAGCGAACCGGCGCCCAGAACCCGCATACCCGCGGTGGGCGCCGCGCACACGGTCCAATGGTCCAGAAGGAATGGGCACAGAAGGTCAACACCAAGGAAGGCAATGCTGCTCGTGATTCAGCGATTGCAGCTACTGCTGATGCCGATATGGTCTCCGCCCGAGGCCACAAATTTTCCAATGAAGTCCGCTTCCCAATCGTGATTAGTGATTACGATGAAAATGGCGAGTCAATCAGTATTGAGAATATTTCCAACGAGAAGGCGACCAAGAAGTTCGTCGCTATGATGGATGGGCTCGGAATTGGTGACGATATTACCCGAGCCAAGGACGGCCGCAACATCCGAGCAGGCAAGGGCAAGATGCGCGGCCGCCGCCGCCGAACCCCAAGGAGCATTCTACTCGTCGTTGCAGAGCGTGACGGCTTAGCGCGCGCCGCACGCAACGTTCCCGGAGTGGACGTTGCTGTCGCCAAGGACCTCAGTGCAGAGGACTTGGCACCCGGTGGCGACGCTGGCAGACTAACAGTCTGGACCAAGGCTGCAATAGGAGCACTGGAGTGATATTCATGGATCCATACGCAGTGATTTTGATGCCGTGGATTACCGAGAAGGCTCTCGAGGCACGCCGCGTAGCCAACGTGGAGTATGGCTACTTTGAGAACAACAACCGTTTGGAATTCCTAGTCCACAAGGAAGCGACCAAGGCCGATGTGAAGGCTGCAGTCGAGACCCTGCTTGAAGTCAAGGTAGCGCGTGTAAACACTCGCATTTCGAAGGTAGGCAAGCACGCGAGTGTGAAACTGGCTGAAGGATACGATGCAGAGGAGGCTGCGCTCAAGTTGGGCGCATTCTGATGGAGGTGTGATGAATGGGTAAGAGAATTCGTGCACAGCGACGTGGGTCAAGTCCGAAGAATAAGGTGCGAAGCCACCGCTTCCCTGGTGCAATCAGCATTCCTCGCCGTGGTGAGGAAATTGCAGAGGTCACCGAGATAATTCACAGCCCAGTACATACCGCACCACTGGCGAAGATTCGCTTTGAAGATGGCGAGGAGAGTTTTGTTGCAGCAACCGAAGGAATGTCGGTTGGTCAATCGGTTTCCATGGGTGATAAGGTCAAGTTGAGCCCGGGTAACATCACTATTCTTTCCAACATCCCTGAAGGGACACCAATCTGCAACGTAGAGTGCAGACCCGGTGACGGGGGTAAGTTCGCCCGCTCTGGTGGCAACAATGCCATGCTGGAGACTCGAATGGGTGACAAGGTCCGTATCAAGTTGCCAAGTGGCAGCCTGAAGGATCTACCTGCAAAGTGCCGAGCAACCATTGGTGTTCTTGCAGGACACGGCCGCACTGAGAAGCCTCTGATGAAGGCCGGTGCGGCATTCTACCGCGCCAAGGCGCGAGGCAAACTCTACCCGACTGTCAGCGGTGTGGCGATGAATCCAGTCGACCACCCGCACGGTGGTGGTAACCATCAGGCAGTGCACGGCCCGAACAGCGTAAGCCGACACGCACCGCCTGGACAGAAGGTTGGACACATCGCACCGAGCCGAACTGGTCGCGGTCGAGGCAAGAGGAAGGAATGAGGTGAACTGAGATGGCACGTCGAAAAAAGAAGGTAATGCGCACTTCGAAGGCGGCTCGCCGTGCAGCGCGTAAGCGTCGCTCAAAAATCTCAGAACGCCGCAAGAAGGAGTTCACCTACCGAGGACTCACCCTTGAGGAGTTGCAAGCACTACCGCTTTGGCCACCCGAGGATGACCCCGATGCGCTCTCTGTTGTTTCCATCATGCCCGCGCGCCCGCGTAGGAGCCTACGACGTGGTCTGACTTTGGATGAGGAGAATTTCCTCACTCATCTACGTGAAAACCCCGGCAAGACAGTCAGAACTCACTGCCGCTCCATGTATATCCTGCCAGAGATGATTGGCAGAACTATTGGAATCCACGATGGTCGCGAATTCCGCACCATCGATATCATACCAGAGATGCTTGGACATGCTCTGGGAGAATATGCTCTGACTCGACGCAGCGTCACTCACACCGGTCCCGGTGTTGGTGCAACACGGTCGAGCAAGCACGTAGCACTGAAGTGAGGTGGGAATGATGAGTCGAGACAAGAGCAAGCCTCAACCTGGATACACCCAACTGATGCAGGGCAGCCGCCTTGCCACCGCTCGTGCAGTAAACCGCGATGTTCACCACAAGCACTGCTATCAGATTGCTAAGGCAATCAAGGGTATGTATGCTGGTGACGCAATCGAGTATCTTGAGAGGGTCATCAAGCAAGAGGTCGCGGTTCCATACATGCGCCGTTCCCGTAAGGGCAAGGGTGGTAACACGATGGCTGGCCACCGCAAGGGTAAGATGGGCCCGGGCCGTTATCCTCGTAATGCATCTCGCGTATACATCAAGCTCATCGATAGCGCGATGGATAATGCTCGGCAACACCACGAAGATGTCGAAGCAGAGGACATGGTGATTACTCACGTCGCTGCACACCGCGGCAACGTAGCCAAGGCCATGCGACCGCGAGCACGCGGTCGCGCAACCCCCTCCAACCACTACCAAGTTAACCTCGAGATTTTCCTCGAGGACCTCGAATCAGGCGAGGAAGATGATGAGGACGAGTTCTGAGGTGATATGATGTCAAGCAAGCAGGGTAACATTCGCAAGTTCATCGACAGAAATGTCGAGAGACAACTCGTTCGTGAATTCCTCCTCGATAAGACCGAGCGCGCTGGTTTTGGTGGGCTTGAGTTCCAGCGTACACCTGAAGGTACCAAGGTTACACTACACGCAGAGCGAGTTGGTATGGTAATTGGCCGAAAGGGCAAGATAATCAACGAACTGCAAAGCAGACTCAGTGAAGATTTCAATCTTACAAACCCTCGCCTTGAAGTGGCAGAAATTGAAAACCCCGCTCTGAACGCACAAGTAATGGCCAGCAAGTTGGCCAGCGCTCTTGAGCGTGGCTGGTACTTCCGCCGAGCAGGTCACAGCACACTCCTCAATATTATGGAGGCAGGCGCAAGAGGCTGCCTCGTCGTTCTATCCGGTAAGTTGACTGGAAGTCGACACCGAACTCAGAAATTCCAAGACGGCCACATCAAGTATTGCGGTGACACCGCTCTACAATTCATGGACATTGGTCGAGGAACAGCCGTTCGCAAGTTGGGAACTATCGGCTGCACCGTAGCTATCATGCGACCAGGTAGTAAGTTGCCCCACGAGATAATGATCAAGGCACGCCACGAAGTTGGGCTACCCCCGTTGGTTGACGTTGCCATCATCAAGCCTGATAGTGAGCCAATACCTGAGGAACTTGCTGAGGAAGCACCCGCTGAGGAAGCACCCGCTGAGGAAGCACCTGCTGAGGAA
>CAZYIX010000016.1:35166-38817 GCA_964647665.1 uncultured Candidatus Poseidoniales archaeon | reverse complement strand
CCGGTTTGCCTACTCCCGGTGTGGAGGAGCCAGTATCGCTGCTTTGTTTCGTAGGTGAGGGCATAGGCAGCGATGAACAGGTGCGTATAGATTTGAAGTCAGCCGCTAGCAAATCAGGTATCATTCTGAGTATTCACGCCGACGCTCCACGTGAACACGCTATCCACGCGACGGTTCCATTCAATCAGACTGAATCGGCGCTAATCGGGTTCGCTGAAGCGCTCAATCTGTTGGTGCCGTGATATTTTCTCTCAATGCAATCGAATTGCATCAAAGGCCGAGTTGGCTGTTGAGGAGATTAGCGTCGTAATTAGCAACGAGTCGTTTGATGATTAGACCATCTTCAAATTGGAATACATCAACACCATGGATATCCAATTGATTTCCAGTTGGTTCCTCCCCATTTAGGGAGCCTGTGTGAGTGCCTGTGAATTGATATGAGAGCATAGCAATGTCGCCGCAAACGTAGAGTTCTAGAATCTCGACGTATAGGTCAGAGAATGCGTCAAAGGTCATCTTGGCGTATTGCCGCAGGCCTTCATGGCCGTGGATACTACCGATGATGTTGGATGAGCCACCCGACGCCTCATATTCCTCAGAGAAAATCTCGGGAATAATCTCAAGATTTTGGGCATTCCACCCTTGATCAATCCAGCGTTTAAGAAGATTCTCAAGTTGTGCAACTTGCTCCATATTACCACTCCAAATCTTCTTGTGGCAAATGGTTGTTTCAATCCATAGATTCACGCCATTGCTGAACTCGCAACGGAAGATTCGCTCCAAATATTGTTGCTACAATCAGGAAGACAATCATAGTACCAAGAGCAACTCCATACACGCTCTCCAATTCGACTGATTCACCTAATCTGCGGGCAGTTTCCGGGTCAATGGCTTGGAAGAACCACGGGATGATTCGGTTGACAAAAATGGTAGGGATTGCTACCAGTGTGGCGATTATAGGGGTGATGACCAGACTGATGTGATAGCGACTCAGTACTTTCTTTACATTCATCACATAGACCTCATTTGTTCTGATTGAGGTGTCGAGCATTGAGAATCGGATGATGCTGTTGCTGACTTCGATGAACATTACCAAGAAGACCGCATAGCCGACTAGCAGCATCTTAGTGCTTGAATCACTAAGTTCGAATCCACCCTCAAAGGCAACTTTGCTTGCAGCGAATCTCAGAGAAATCAGAATGAATAGCATGTAGGAGACGAGTAGACCTCGCGCATCTCGCCTAGCTATTCCGTAGAAGCCAGAACCTAATGCGACTAGCACGATGAGAAGGTGAAGCATTTGACCCATCCAATCGAGTCCCAGCCACATGGTGAATCCACCCCAAAGGGTGCCATCGACAGGTGTCACGAGATAGGTGAGGATGCCCAATACCATCATCAGGCCTGCAGAAATCATTTGCAGGGTTTGCACCATGCGGTCTGCTGGTAGGAATTTCATCTTGGGAATGAGAGGTCCACCGAATAGGCTCTCAACAAATGTTGGAATGTAAACGTCAGGAACAGCATCCTTTGGGATTTCATTGCTTCCTTTCAGTTTGCCTGCAGCCTTACGGCGACTAGGTGGAGCGGCGCGTATGGTCTTGCCCTCGTAAAGGTGGGAAGTATCACTGCTTGGTTGAACCATTATTTCACCTCAGAATCCCCTCGCGCCAGCAAGCGCGGTAGTGAGCAACATATCGGGTTCCCAGTCCATCACGAATGCACCCAGACCTCGTAGTTCAGAGGTTAGGATATCTCGCTCGGTCTTCAGCACCTCGTAGCCTGTTCGGTCCAAACGCTTGGCGTCGAACTCAAATTCTAGACTGCTTGGTGATAGGATTGTGACATCGAATTCTCGTGCACGGAAATCACGCACAGCATTGACTAGAGTCGGGTCTCCTTCCAGTGGACTCATGATGATGATTGGACTGCCTCGGTTGATGTGGGGCAGAATCCTGTTCACCACAACTTGCAGGGGTGTATTACCACGTGCAGTAGCACCAGCCAACTTGGTTAGCAGAACGTAGAGTTGCTTCTTACCAGTATCTCGGTCGACGCTGGTGATTTCTTCGCCGTAGATGACTAGTCCAACAGAGTCTCTCCTCGAGAGGAAAAACTGGGCGAGGCTCGCTGCCGCACGGGTGCTGTACACCAGTGCATTTCGACTGACCGGACCGGTTTCTGAGATGGCCCTACTATCGACGAGTAGGATGATATCGCTGACAGCGTCACGCTCGAAATCGTTGACCATCATCTTGCCCATACGAGCATAGGCCTTCCAGTTGACCTTCTTCATCGGGTCACCCTGAATGTATTCTCTTAGGTTGTAGAAGTTTGAACCCTCACCGGGTTGCCTGATGTTGACAGCACCTGTGAAGATTTTTGGCACCTTGCTCTTGACAAAGGCGTCCTTCAGGTCCTCAGTCTTGGGGAAGACGAGGAAGTCATCGTAAACGTGCAATTCCCTTTCCTTGTGGAATAGGCCGAATGGGTCCTGTATTCTGATACCCACAGGTCCTAGTGTGTAGAAGCCGCGAAGCGGGCATTCAACTGTGTATTCGATAAGGGTCTCACGTCGAGGACCCAACTCCATCAGGATGTAGTTGGCTCCCTTCTTGATGCGCATTACTTCGGGGACGGAATCCTTCACTTCCAGCACCTTGCTGAGAGGAGAGTTATTCTGTAGGCGCAGGGTGACATCGATTTCACCGTCCTCAAAAATGCGCGCGGCTGATACTTTTCGCATCGCCGAAAGTGTCGCAAGAGCAACCCCCCCGTCCGGGGCATCTTCCTCGAGTCGACGGCCACTTGCGGCAACATCGGCGTGAGCCGCTCTCATAGCGGCCCAAGTCAGGAATGATAGCAGCACGACGGCCACGGTAACGAGCTGCAGATTGCGCAGCACGAGACCGAGTAGGTACAACGCTGTCGCCAGACTGGCGAACATTGCTGATTTCCTACTCCAGGCCATGGGCATTCCTCCGGTTCTTACGGGTTACTCCGATTCAATTGAAGTCTCAGACCGTCGGAACTGGCACTTCTCGCAAGATAGATTCTATGATTTCCTGCGGTTCCAATCCCTTAATCTGATGCTCTGGCTTGAGAATCAGTCGGTGTGCTAGTGCTAGCGTTGCGATTGACTTCACGTCGTCTGGCGTCACGAAGTCTCGACCGCGCATTGCTGCAGCGGCTCGACCGGTCTTGAGCAACGCTTGCGAACCACGGGGGCTCGAGCCGACCAAAACGCGAGGATCTTCTCGGGTTCTGGAGACTATCTCGACCATGTACATGCGGACAGCGGGGTCCACGTACACATCCTCAATCGCTTGCTGCATTGCAACCACTCGTGCTGGGTCGGTAATGACCTCAACATCGACCGCGTCCTTCTTTCGCAAGATACGTCGGGCGAGAATCTCGTCCTCATCAGCACGGTCAGGGTAACCGACGCTCATCTTGAACATGAATCGGTCCAATTGAGCCTCGGGCAGCGGGTAGGTTCCTTCCTGCTCGACCGGGTTCTGGGTCGCCATGGTCAGGAAAGGCGATGGTAGCTTGTGTGTCACAGTACCAATCGTAACTTGCTTCTCCTGCATCGCTTCAAGCAGTGCGGCTTGCGTCTTTGGCGGAGCACGGTTTATCTCGTCAGAAAGC
>CAZYIX010000016.1:0-35156 GCA_964647665.1 uncultured Candidatus Poseidoniales archaeon | reverse complement strand
TAGTGGATATGTTCCCTCTTGTTCAATTGGATTTTGTGTAGCAAGAACAAAGAATGGCTGATCAAGCTCATAAGTATTACCACCCGTAGTTACTCGGTTCTCTTGCATAGCCTCAAGCAATGCAGACTGTACTTTAGCAGGAGCACGGTTTATCTCGTCAGAAAGCAATAGGTTGCAGAAAATAGGTCCAGGTTTGAACGTAAATTCTCCCTTCTTAGCGTCGTAGATGTTCGTTCCCGTAATATCTGCTGGAAGCAGGTCGGGCGTGAACGACACACGCTTGAAGTCACAACCCAAAGCGTCAGCGAACGTATTGGTCATCAATGTCTTTGCAAGACCCGGGTAATCCTCGAACAGCAGGTTGCCGTTCGCTAGAATGTCAACCAACACATTGTCGATGACGTGGCTCTTACCAATGATGACCTTCTGGACCTCGGCGTTGATCGCATTACCGATCGCGCTTACGGCTGCCAGACGCTCACGCACTTCTGGTGTGCTCTGGTGTTTCGGCTGGGCCTGTGCAGCAGCTACAGCCGGCGCTTGTGGCGCTGGTGCGGCTGGTGCAGCAGGGGCGGCTGGTGCCGCCGGTGCTGGTGGTGGCGCTGATGCGCCCGGTGGTGGTGGTGCCTGCATATTTTTCATCTCCTCTATTTTTTCTCCATTCTCAGTTTTTCCCCCATCGACGTATTGTCTGGAGCAACTGACGTAGCTCCTCGGGGGAATATGTTCGGTTTTGGCTGTAAGCCAGTTCTACGAGACGAGGATCACCGATCATCGTCTGAACTTCAGCAGGTGATTTCAGCGCCATTTCATCTCGCGTGAAATCATAGAAAATGCGTACCTTTGTCATCAAGGATTCACGCACTCGCTGTTTGTATGTATGAGGATCGACCTTGTCTGGTCTTTCTCTGAATCTGGTTAAATCAAACACATGTCGCCAATTGGTCTTTTCTGGAACGACCATTATTGCGACCAATAGCAGTAGGAGAAGATTGAGAATAACCAGCCATTTCAGGAAGGCATTGCTGGTCAGCATAACGATGGTTGCCATGGCATCGGTGAACGGTGCGCTCATCACACCTGTTACGTGACGACTCTCGTCGAAAACGACCAGGAACTTGCTGTGGGTCATCGTGACGGTTGTAGACAACTCCTGATTGTCCAACTCCATCATAGAGTAGATTAGTGAACGGAAGTAGAGTTCGTTGCCCTGCCACTGGTGATTGCTGCTCATGTGATGCCTCCAACACGATGGTCGACTTACATCACAGTCCTCTGCCATCCCAGTTGCTTTTGCTTCCTCAAAATTCCATAGGCGGTTAGAGAAGGCGGTATCGTCTGCTACAAAGACAATCGAACCAGTTACTAGAATCTCAGACAAGGTACGCTTGCCTCCAGCCTTCTGGTCGAGTGCTGTGATGCCGGGATAATCGATTCTGACTGCTAGAGCGAGGTCACCGGGCGCTGGGTTCTGGGTGTTGCCCGAATCACCGTCGCCAGCGATATCGATGAAAGCTGAAGGCGAAGCAGCGGCGAGAATCTTGATTTGCCGGTTTTCAATTTCATCTTCAGAGTAATTCTCCACCTTGATTCCTGTAGGCTCACGGAACATTACAGGGATTCTGCAGCCTTGGTAGAAATGCTGAGTAAGTTCAACGTTGCCACAACCGGTACGCATCCCACTGTCCGACATCGTGTTGACAGATTCGTTGATTGCAGCCAAACCCCAGACATTCTTCCAGTTCGCAGGTAGTTCCACGGGTGGGTCTGTCTCCGGGTTAACTTCGTACCAGTGCTGATTCTCATCTAGCAGTGGTGCATCGAAGTAAGTGACACCAAACTTGGAGGCGACACGGTTTGCGTTGGTGTTATCAGCAGCGATGATGACTTTGCCACCTTTGCTGGTAACGAAGTCATGAATCGCGTCAGCCTCAGTTTCATCAATCGGTTTTTCGGGGCTGACAATCACAAGCACGGTTCGGTGTGGATCTTGCCAATCGTTGACTAGCATCGGCGTTGACATTGTGTTGCGAATAGTGTAACCTTCGTTCCCCACTCCCGGTCCAAGTGAATGCCTCATTTCTGTGAGTTGAGCGAGACGAAGGGCATCATCGTCTGAAGTCTCTCCGACATAGGCAGAATACACAGGATTCTTGCCAGCGCTGAATGCCATAGGAAGCAAAAGAACGAGAAGAAGGATGAATCCTACGCTAGCCGCGGTAATCATCCCGAACATACGGTTTCCGGTTTCATCTTCGGCCATATTTTCAACCCCTTCAGTAAATATGGAGCAAGGCTCCAGCGAATCGCAGGCTTCGCCAACTCTGTTTTGCAAATATAAGTTGCTGCACGTCGATTGGGCTCAAATGCCCGCCTTCGGCGGAGAATCAAACCGAACCTTTCCGTATCATTGGGAAAAAACCCTATCACGGCACCTGTTTTCTATCATTTTCACTTTTGCTAATTCAACAAAAAGATGAGGTGTTTCTCATTCGAGTCTGCGAGCGATAGCAGCGCCAAGAATGCTAGCAGGTGCGAGCAGCGATGTGAGGGGCATGAAATTGCTCGACACCACTTCATCAGGATCATCAGGACCATCATCGCCACCAATCCCTGCGTCATTGTTGTCCTGAGTTGAACCGATATTTCCGGCTTTAATATCGAGTTCAGTATCATCGCTCGCTGTCCTTTCACCAAGACCGCCCGAGTCGGCACCGCTAGAGACGACGGTAACATCGATGGTGCAGATTCGACCGGGGTGACTTGAGGAGATATCAAGAACGACATTTGTACTAGTCCTACTGGTGATTCTTCCAAAGTCCTGCCAATATTCGGCGAGTGTTCCTTGCGTATCGTCATACGATAGCAATGGGCAGTCATCTGTCAGAGTCACATCGGCCACCGAGTCGTTTGAGTTGCCAAGGTTTTCTACCCACATTGTGTATGAGATGGATGTACCTGAGTTGACAGGATGTTCAATGTCTTCAAGTTCTACAGATAGACGGTACAGGCGCGGAACTTTGAGATCAGCCTCTACATTCTGAATGCTTGGCAATATAGCAGGCGTGCTACCCCAACTAACCAATTCTCCTCGAATTTCAAAGACACCGAGCGAATCACCAGATTTTTGCCAAACCATCACGTCTTTGATGTCGGCATCAAAGGTTTCGTTAGAGCCCGAACTAACGCTGACCTCCTCGGTCCCGTCCACAGAGCCACCAAGTTCGTTGTCGTAGGATATAGAGACAGTGATTTCACCTACGAGGTTGTCGTTTCGGACCCAGAACTCAACTCGGACGTCTCCATCTTCATCGAGAATGAACGGATTATCTTCATCATCATCGATGTAACTGATTCCCATCTCCCATCCAATCACTTCTGGTGCTTGCGCGGTCGCTGGGACTGTTGCAACGACAGCGAGCAGACTCAGAGCGAACAGAATGAGAACGAGAGTTGAGGACTTGGCCACGAGTCTGCGACTTACTCATCAAGCATGAATCCGCCGCAGATGGGTTCGGCTCACAATTTGGCCAAAGGAGACAGTGCACGACGAGCGAGAACTCTGATCATTTTGCGTCTATATGGAGCGGGAAAGTAGGTGTTGTATACAGGCTTGATATCCTTCCTAACCTGCTCAGATAATGCCTTGACACTCTGCTCACCACTCCAACCTTCTATCGCCGCTGAAGCGATGTCTGAATGGTCGCCGGGGGTTGTCTCCAACCCTGTGGTGGATATGCGAAGTCCTTCCAGTCCAGCCCCGTTTACTTTCCAAGCGGCTGCGACTCCAGCTTCTGGGAAATCCCAAGCCTCTCGCAGTGCGAGTTTTTGGTAGCCTCCAGCCCATACATGTGCATCATCAGGTAACTCAAGATGAGTTACAATCTCACCCGTCTCTAGCACATTACGGGTTATTCCATCGTGCTGGAAGAACTCGGTCAAAGGCATCGAGCGTATCCCGTTAGGAGATGCTAGATGGATTGTGGCATCAAGACAGATTAGAGCAGGAGCAAGGTCTGCTTGGTAAGTGGCTACACACAGTGTGTTTTGGTTGGGGATGACTCGGCAGTCAGCATCGGTGCCACAGTCGCACTTGTAGCACCAATCGATGCTGCGTCGCCACTCCTCGGTCTGATTGAACCAGAAGCAACGCGTATCGAGACAGATGTTGCCCCCAACGGTCCCCGAGCGGCGAATCATCACGCTGGCTATACTGGTTGCAGCCTGCCGCACTAGATCATGTGTTGAATCTTCGATTGTGAGGTCGTGCAATCTTACCATTGCACCGATGTGAGTAGGGGATAGTTGGGTTAGTTCGGGCACGCGTGCGAGGGAGATGACGTGAGGCTTGACGTTGAGATGCCACTTGTAATTCGGCAGCAGGTCGGTCCCGCCAGCGACCCAATCGAAGTCTTCACCGGCTTGCATGATTTCTCGGGCCTTGTCAAGAGCCGCATCAAGGGAAGTAGGCATATGCAGAGTGTAAGGTGGCGTCAGCATCAGGCTCTCTCCTATTCTTCCCCATGGTGGTGATCATGTTCTTTGTGGTGGCTATGGTCGTGGCCGATGAAATAGACACCTAGGAAGAAGATGCAGGCATGGAAGCTGGTCAGAATCGCCGTCCTCGTTGCCCCTTCCTCGATTGCAGAAATGACTTCAATTACATGAAGGACACCATCAAACCCGAGTACGAATTGGGCGCTTCTGACCAATAGTTCTCGAATCCTTTTGTACATCACACATCACCCCGGTGCCTGCGCTCAGTGTGCAACCATGCTCTTCCCGCTAATCGTGGTGCAGCGAGATAATCCTCTCCCGGAAGCACAGTAGCAGGCCACTTCTCGTCCTGCTCATCAGCGGGGATAGTTGGGTCCAACCCAAATAGCGCTCCATTGTGATACGGGGGTCGGTCCTTGTCCAACTTGCGTTGAAGGTCCCGCTGTTTGTGCTGTGCAGCTCTCTCATCCATCGTGGATTGCATATCTGAATGTGTCAGGGTTGGTGTCGGCAAGTCACACGGGTCGTCGATGTCGAGTTCCTTGCACTTGCTTTCGATGCGCTTGAACATTCTATCTGGTGTGATGGGCAATTCATCTGCACGGATACCAATCGCGTCATAGACAGCGTTGCAGACGGCTGGAAGAACGGGTAGCAGCGGTCCTTCGCCTGCCTCCTTGGCTCCAAAAGGTCCCTCTGGGTCGTTTGACTCGACAATAATTGGGACGACCTCAGGCATCTCGTGGACACTCATTATCTTGAAATCGAGTAGGTCTGGATTCATCAAATGTCCATGCCTGCCATACTTCATTTCCTCACAAAGGACCTGTCCCATGCCCATGTGGCATGAGCCAATTATCTGCCCCTCAACAGCCAATGGATTGAGTGCTTTACCGCAGTCGTGTGCGGCCCAGACTTTGATGACTCGAGTGAATCCAGTCTCGGGGTCAACTTCGACCTCAGCGACGTATGCGGAGAAGGAATATGCAGGGGCAAGACCTGCGGCTGCACCTTTGTGCATTCGGCCCATGGGTGGCGTTCTATAGGCTCCTGAGGCCACGAGAGCCCCGGTTTCCTCCTGCGCTTTGTGCAGTGCTTCCAGATAGGAAACTCCGACCGCTGGGTTGCGCTTATCGTAGATTCTGCGGTCGCCTAGAACCAACATGTCTGGGTCAGCATTGGTTATCTCAGCAGTTGCGCTGAGTAGTTCATCACGAATTTTCATGGCAGCGGTGATTGCCGCATTGGCGTTCATGAAGGTCACACGGCTAGAATATGAGCCGAGGTCGACAGGAGCGGTATCGGTTTCTGTTGAGCGGATTCGAATCATCTCAAGCGGCAATCCAAGTACCTCAGCTACAGATTGCGCAACCACTGTATCGGAGCCTTGGCCGATTTCAGCAGCACCGGTGTGAACCGTGACCCCTCCATCCATGTCGACCTTCAGATGCACGGTTGCGTGAGGGAACTTGTTTGGGTCCCAATGAATCGGTAGACCGCTGCCGGAGATGAAGAATCCACAGCCTACTCCAATACCACGACCTAGCGGCATTTTCCGGAACTTGTCATCCCAGCCGCTTGCCTCCTTTACTCGCTCAAGACACTCTCGCATACCTATGCTGGTTATTCTGAATCCTGTGATTGTCGCTGATTGAGGTGGCAGCAGATTTGCCAGTCTGAATGAAATCGGGTCAACAGCCAGTTGCTCACAAATATCGTCTATTCCTACTTCGACGGCACAGCGACTGTTCACTGCACCATGGCCTCGCATAGCACCGCTTGCAGGCTTGTTGGTCCATACCCTCGCTCCGGTGTAATGGAACCCGCCAATTTCGTAGGGTGCGGTATGTAGCACACCGTTGTAGTAAGTCGTGACATGTCCGAAGGAAGCAAAAGCACCTCCATCAATCAGTGCATCGGTTTCGATGCCACACAACCGCCCCTCCGAATCAGCGTGCAGACTCATCTCAATCCGTGAGGGATGACGACCGCGATTGACCCAGAATACCTCCTCGCGGTCGAAGGTGATTCGAACTGGGTGTCCGCATTTTCTTGCTAAGATGGCGGCACACATCTCGTGGGGAAACGGGTCAGATTTACCTCCGAAGCCTCCACCAACAAATGTTCTGTGGACATTGATTTGGTGCATTGGAATCTGCATCACATCAGCCAACGCTCTGTGGACATAATGCGGCACCTGTTGAGGAGTATACAGGGTGAGCCTTCCGGTTGGTGACCAATGAGCGGATACTGCATGTGGTTCAGTGAAGCCATGATTGACTCCAGCGAACTTCCAATCGGCACTGTGACTTGCTACAGCATTCTCATGCATTTCTCCAACATTGCCAAAGTCTTGGTAGACTCGTTTCTGAACGTTGGATTCTCCGATGTGGTATTTGCCTCTGTCATGTATTGGGCTGTCAGAATCTAGCAGACCATCCTCGATGTCGTGGACGGCATCGAGCAGCTCGTATTCTACCTTGATTAATCGGCAGGCCTCGAGGGCAGTCGCCTCATTTTCAGCTGCCACACAGGCGACTAGATCCCCTACGTGGCGGACTTTTTCCACAGCCATAGCATGCTCATCTTTGGTAACTGGTAGCACACCGAATACGTCTGGTGCATCAACCCCTGTTGATACTGCGAGGACACCGGGGAGGGCTTCGGCCTCAGTGGTGTCGATGCTGAGTACGCGGGCATGGTGATGAGGTGAACGAAGTATTCTGCCGATTACTTCACCAGGAAGGCGAATATCGTCGCCGTATTTTGCTTGTCCAGTAACCTTCATTCTGCCATCAATCAACGGAGTACGTTTTCCGATTACACTACCGGTGACCAATTTATCATGACCATGGTCACCTTTGGGCTGTGGCTTGTTTCCCCCCTGACTTTCAGGAATCATCTCAGGGTCTCGCAGGTCACTCAATGGCCTTGAGCCGCCCCCGCCGGGTCTGCCGAACTTGAGTTTACCCGGCTGCTGATGATAGCCAACAAATTCCTTCTCATCATCAGCCATCTCATCACCTCATCAGAATCCGGGGTCAGGGTCACTTTGTGCAACTGTCGAATCGCCACATCCACCAGCACGCAGCAATGCTGCTGCTTCCCTCACTGATTGGACAATTTGTTGGTAGCCGGTGCAGCGACAGAGGTTACCATCGATGGCGGCTTTGATTTGTTCATCCGTCGGTTCATCGTTCTCGGCCAGCAATGCTGCCGAGACGACGAGGAAGCCGGGAGTACAGAACCCACACTGACTGCCTCCGGCTTCTACGAAGCACTTCTGAATCGGATGTAGATGATGGCCTTCAGCCAAACCCTCGACTGTGGTTATCTCACAACCTTCTGCTTCTCCGGCAAGGGTAAGGCAGGAGAGGCGTGGCTGCCCATCAATCATCACAGCGCAGCAACCACAGGTCCCCATGTCACATCCACGTTTGACACCCAATGTCCCTACCGAGTCTCTTAGTGCATCAAGCAGAATCGTATTGCTTTGCATCAGATGCTGTTGCGGAGTGCCGTTTACAGTAGCCTCCCAACGTACCGGGGCGGCGTCCGAAAGCATTGGAACGTGTATGCGGACGCTCATGGTTACCAAACCACCCACCTCGCTCCCGCCTATGATGATTCGCCCCGGCTATGATGCTCCGCCGTAGGCGGAATACAAACCAAACTACAAAGTAAGGTTTCACTAACTAGTCGGTTTGAGTCTGACAACTTGCCAATCGTCTTGCCCAGTGGGTGGGTCCTGCCATTCTTCGTCACCGGGAAGAATGAATGAGTCACCCATTCCAATCAGTATTTCTGCGAGGCGTTGCTGCCTATCCTTGATTTCAGCCCAAGGGATGCTGTCATCACGCAACCTGAACCATCGCTTGACACTACGCCATGCTCTAGACGTCCTAGCGTACAGCCGCATATGCTGTCTTGCCGCCACAGGCCAAATCACCATCATCAACAATCCAAGACCCCACCAAGGCACTGAGCGCACCAATCGTAAAGCAAACGGAACTAATATTCCAACATCGGGAATATTCACCGCATGTACTATTGTGGAAAGAGACCAAGCGAGAGGCATTGAGATAGCCAGCCACCATAACGGCAGCAGTACAATCGATAACAGCACCTTGTAAGAGCCGACTCCGGTTTTGTCTGACATGGTAATTCGTTGCGTAATGATGCCTGCTGCCCGATATGGCGCGTAATTTCCTATCATAGAGCACCAGCCGACCAATCCAAGCATCCAGAACCAGCACCAAGCCAACCAACCAATCGATCTAGCCAAATGAATTGGTGAAGGACGCTTCCTCCGTTGAAACATCTCAAATTCAGCGAGACCGTATTCCTTCATGCTCAAGTGATGCTGTCGTACAAGCGTCCGCATTTCGTCAGCCTTTTCTGGTTCCTCATGTTCCAACCATTGGTAGGCTGCGCGAACCCTTCGTGCTGCTACAATCGCCTCAGCGTAAGGCTGTCTCACAGGACCCTTGCCCTCCTTTGCCCTTCGAGCTTGATGGACCAGTGAGCGCGTTCTCCACAGCATATGCCGATCTCCCCATGAGTCCATGCCTATGCTTGTTCGATTCAATTCGCTCTCGATAATGTCGGTAACAGCCTGAACCCAAGCCCGGTCCGCTGCAACTTCTTCTCCGAATTCAGCGAGCAAATCTTCACTCACAGTTGGGGCACAATCCTCCCCGGGTAGGGGTGGGACCGCGATTGCACGATGAATTTCCATCAGGGCGCGTTCACGGAATCGGTGTTGATCTGTATAATGCAGGCCGATTGGAATCATACATGGGTCTGGATTGCCAAGTTCGCGAGCGTTACGAATTGCTTGCAATAGGATACGAGCAGGTCCGGTTTTGATAGTGACTGGCTTAGGGGCAAGGTGCGCTTTACCCTCCGGATATATGGCACAGTGTTTGCCTTCTGCTAGCAGTTCCGCCATCTTCTGAATCAGTGCATCATTTGCAGTGGCAGTCCCATCGCCTAATTGCTTGGAGTCTTCCACTCTATAGGCTGCTTGAGCCCCGGCAGCGTTCAGCAACAGCGACAGACCCGGCACTTGGAATAGAGTGTGTTTTGCTACGAAGGTCAACCGCCCGGGTATGCCAGAGAACATCACCAAGGGGTCAACCATGGCACCGGCATGCCATGCGATATGGAGCACACCACCCTTGCGTGGAATCAAGTCATGGCCGATGATTGAGAATTCGCGAAACCAAGTTGCGGTAACCTGACGAGTGAACCATCTGAGAAGCCGATAACGCAAACCGAGTTTTTCACGATGTTCGGGGTCTGCAGGCCACCGCATGGCCGTCGCGACCTGCCTTCAGACCATAGCAATCACGCTAGAAAAAGCCCGCATGGCTTTGGTGAACTATTATCCGATACCCGCCGGGTGCGGCAGTCGGTGAGCATGACATGGGTCGAGTGGTTCCAGCAGTGATGATAGTGGTAAGCCTACTACTGGTAGGGGTAAATTTGCAGGTAATCAGTCCAGCCGCTACAGGTGCTGTGCAAGGTTTGGTCGACGAAGCGGTAGTGTGGACAGAAGAGGATTGGGAGGACCCCGACTGGTTGCTGGAAAAAAGCCAGCGCAGTTACTCTGCATGGAATTTGACTAATGCTGCTGCACTGGAAGCCGGTGTAGACTCTGAGATGCGCTTTGAAGAGGTTGGCCCATTCACCTATGAAATTACTACTGAACGAGAGGTGATAATGCATGACCCTGATGCTGGCACTCTAACCTACAAGGAAGTCAGTTCCTTTGAGTGGATTGGCGGGCAACCGGGCACAGATGAAATCACCAACGTCAACATCTTGTGGAATCCACAGCGCATCGGTGCAACTGGTCTTGCTATCGATGGAGGCACATCGTTTGCCAAGGGTGGATTCACGGCTGGCATGCTGCGTAATGACCTGACAAATATGCTGCCGGGGGCGGTAACTGCGGACGCAATTTCATCTGATGTCGATGAAGCAGTGGCCTTGCTATCGGATCAAAGCATGGGTGAAATTTACGTTTCTGCCGCATGGTACGGAGCATGGAATGGAAGCAACCAGACTGAACTGCTATATCAGTCAACATTGGACTCAAGTGGAGACCCAACAGTCGATACCTGGAGCAGTCCTGATTTCACTTCAATCTCACATCATCTGCTCTACGACGCGGCCGATCCGGCAGACTCCAGCATTTGTATCGCATTGACCTGTGACCTCGGTCCTGTACTGGTTGCGGGCATGGGCGCGCCCGAGGCGAGCATCACCGATGCAATCGCCGCCGGCGCTGATTCGACTACCATCGCCCGCGCCTCATTGCTCGGCTATCTTGCGATGAACGGGCAGGTACCTGATTACCCTGAAACATGGGCGAGAGACTGGGCGGTGTATTCTGCTGTCGCCACAATGTTTGCTGCTGCGGACGGCGGAGTTGACCTCGAGACACTTGATTCCGCCGTCCTTTCGGCTAGACTAGAGGCAGCCTCAGGTGCGACAATTTCCGAAGACAAAATCGACAACCTACTATTTGGCTACGAGGACGGCGACCCTGTCGGCCTGCTGGTCGGCGAGGAATTGTCATGGGGCGTGGTAAATTTCCTGTCGGGCGCTTTGGACAATCCATTCCAAGTCGCACTCGACTATGGAATTGGCCTTTCTGACCTTGAAGACCTCGGCGGTTGGGCTGGAGATTGGTTCCTTGCAACTACCGAGTTTCCTCTGGTTTTGAGTGGAGGTTCCGGGACTATCAATGCTGACGATTGGTTTCTGCAATCATTTGGCTCTACCGACCCAATAACTGGTGACTACATTTACGCTAGTTTGAACATTGGTGGACTGTGGGAAATCATGTATGACCAACCACCTGTGGATTTGACTCAACAGCAGTCAGAGAACATCCTGTATGGGCCACACGGCTTGACAGGTGACTTTGCTTTGCAATTCCTCTATGGTGAATTCGCTGGAGTATCTACTCCTATGGATGAGAATATGAATGCAAGCATGGGAGGTACCGCGCATGTCTGGGACGACGAATTCGTCGCTTCGTTATATGACATTGATGTGAACTCCGCGCGCGCGTTGCGTTGGTTCGTGCGTGAACTGGTTTTCAACCAGACAATTGGTGACATGCTCAGCAGTTTGTTCGGAGCTACTCCATATCTGACCCAGCCGGTAAACAATTGGCTGTTCGGCTGGCGCGACGAACTAGTTGCTCAACTTTCAGGTGACGCAGATGACCCCGACCTCGGTTGGGTCAGTTTAGAGTCGAATAAGACGTATTATGGCTCGAATGGTGTGTCAACTGATTCAGAGTCAATCATCACCATTTACACTGGAGAAACTAATCTGGCCAAGACCGGCCATCGACTCGCCGACGATGGAAGGCGATACTTGCCATGGGGCGGCGTTGATGACCAAGTGGAGACATACGGCCGGCTTGAGCCAGTGCTACAGGCTGGCACTGTCGGTGGGCGCCTAGACCCCAATGAAGGGGGACTGGTCAATCTTGGTGGTTACGCCGTCGCGCATACGGAATACATGGGTGATAGTGATATCCACGGTATTCCAACCAAATCTCACAGCATCGACCTCGACCCTACAGATAACCCAATTCAAGCGAAACTCATCGGCTCAGACTCTCTGCTCGATGTGTTCCCAGGAGCACTTCCGATTTACTTCGGAGGACAGGCTGACCTCAAGGTCGAGCCGATAACTGGCGTGGCAATGTCAGGGGAGACTGGATTTTACTTTTATCTCGATACACGTGGAGTCGGTGCGGCCAATCCGTCAACTGAGGACTTGGTCCCTGTATTCTTGATTGAATCGAGTGCATCAATTGACCCGGATGATGCTGAGGCATTCAAGGATAAGGTGTTGCATAATTCAGAGCCAATGACCTATTGGACTAATTTCGATACGAACAAGAGTTCATTCTACATCGACCAGATAACCTTGGCAATCTACCTCATTGCTGCGCTTCTTCTAGGATTTGGCGCATTGAAACTATCCAGAAGTGAACCGGAAAAAGAAATCGATTATTCTGCTGAGGAAGAGTGACAGTTTCACGGTTCCCAGCCGGGGAAATGTTGCTGAGTATACGTCAGCGCTGCTTCGGGCTCATGACCTTGGTTCTGACACTGTTGGTAATATTCAATCGCTCGCTGTTTTTCTTCTTCAGAAAGTTCCGCAGGTGGTTGCTCCTTCTCCGGTGGTTCAGCCTGAGAACGCCTGCGCAGCAACATGATGACCGCTACCGCTCCACCGATTAGGAAAACAGCTAGGATTAACAGAATCAGTCCAAAGGAATCACTCACACCTTGATCTGACTTGTAGCCTACATGGCATCCATTCATCAGAATCTCCTTGCCCGATGGAGTGTCAGCACAGCGGTCTGTATTGTCACCGACTCCGTCTCCATCCGTATCATCCCACTCACGCGGGTTATCGGGCAGGTCGTCACGATTATCTCCGAATCCATCGCCATCTCGGTCACTCCATTCGCTGGGGTCCTCAGGGAAGCGGTCCCATGGGTCGGAATGCCCGTCTCCATCGGTATCCATCCATGCTAGCGGCAAGTCGGGGAATGCATCAGCCTGACCGATGGGGTGCGCTGGATGGTCTTCATCCGGGTCTGACCTTCCGTCGCCGTCAGTGTCTAGGCATCCTTGTCTGTCTGCGCTAGAATTACCCCATACCTCTGGGCAGTCATCATCGCCATCTTCCCAGCCATCACCGTCATCGTCGTCATCTTCATCGCTGTCGCGGCAGCCATCTCCGTCAATATCGGTGCTTGAATTGCTGGTCCAGCCGGTCTTTCCACCCGGACAGTTGTCGATATCGTCGTCAACACCTTCGCCATCGTCATCATCGTCCTCTGAGGAATCCTTGCAGCCATCACCATCCATGTCAACCATTGGTAGACTGTACCAGTCCAACTCGCCAGCAGGACAGTTGTCATCAGTATCTTTGATTCCATCATTATCGTCATCATCATCCTCGGTTTCGTCGCGGCAACCGTCGTCATCGCGGTCGGTTTCATTCCAGTTCAAGTCACCTTGAGGGCACAAGTCGATGACATCGTACTCGCCGTCATTATCGTCATCCGGGTCCTCATAGATGTCCTCGCAGCCATCTCCATCCCGGTCGACCTTGCCTTGCTCCCTCCAACCTAGAACACTGGTGCGACATGTGTCGTTGGTATCGGGTACTCCGTCGTTATCATCGTCGAGGTCTTCACCTTGGTCGCGACAACCATCTCCATCATGGTCTGTCTGCGTTGACGCAATCCAACCGAATTCTCCGCGAGCACAATAATCGTTGATGTCGAGGACGGTGTCATTGTCATCATCTTCGTCCTCGTTATCGTCATTGCAACCATCAGATTCGTGGTCTGTTTGGTTATTTGAATCCCAATCAATCATCCCGTCGCGGCACAGATCGTTCTCGTCGACAACCCCATCGTTGTCATCATCCAAGTCTTCATCTGAATCCCTGCATCCATCTCCGTCCCTATCATTGGCAGGTTGTGAGGTCCAATTCATCATCCCACGCGGGCACAGGTCGTTGGCATCCCAGACGTTGTCCTCATCATCATCCCAATCCTCAGCGTGGAAATCCTTGCAGCCATCACCATCGTGGTCTGTGGCTGGCTCTGATGTCCAGCCCAAGGCCCCTGTTTGGCAATCATCTGCTGCGTCGAGAACGCCGTCGTCATCATCGTCTTCATCCTCGACGTCGTCCTTGCAGCCGTCTCCGTCGTGGTCGATGCTGGCTTCGCTGGTCCAGTTCAATAATCCGAGGTGACATTTGTCCTTGTGGTCGCGGATGCTGTCATTATCGTCGTCATTATCCTCATCCGAGTCTTGACATCCATCGTTGTCATAATCCGTAGTCGCGTTACTAATCCAATCCAAATCACCACGCGGACAAACATCTGGTGTATCGAGCATCCCGTCATTATCGTCATCCAAGTCTTCATCCGAGTCACGGCAACCATCACTATCGTGGTCGTTGGTCGCATTGCTTACCCATCCCATCAAGCCCTCTTCACAGGAGTCGATGCGGTCTGGAATGCCGTCCTCATCGATGTCGGGTGCATTGATGGTGACAAATCCGTTTGGTGAACCACCAGTACGTGTATAGGTCACACCGCTGAACGAAATTGAACCTGCGCTGAACCACCCTAAAGCGGTGATAATCCGGTCTTGAGTGCCTACAGCGACAATTTCGCTCAACGAATTCCAGCCCGTATTAGTTACCTCTTCAATCCAATTCCACGACCGGTTGCTCGGTGTCCATTCAGTCAGGATACCTTGTGGTTGTGAACTCCAAGTTCCATGGTCTATCGACCCGGCGATAACCACGCCACCTGACGGCATTACCGCTAGAGAATATCCCTTGTCGGGCCCTACCATGCCTGTACCGTTGGCTGCTACCCAACTACCGAGGAAGTTGATGCGACCGGCGAAGATATCGGTATCTCCATTGTTGGTGAGATTGAATGAGCCGATTGTGACATTACCGTGGTAGTATCCAGTCACGTCAAAGTAGTTCGCGTTCACGACTGCATCCTGCAACCAGACACCATCTATTGCATTGGCCCAAAGCCAACCGAAGGTTTGGTTCCATAGAGCGTAGAATGAACCACCCGACGATGTGGTGATATTGAAATTACCAATCGACATATCTTCACTGATTTCACCGACTGCCAGCACATTCCCCACAGCGTCTACTGCTAGCGCTGTAATTTTGTTTGAGAAACCGAAACTTGTACCAGCTGCATATGCGCCAACCCAAGTACCGTTGGTCAGAATGGTTGCTAGCACTGGTGTCTTTCCGCTGCATGAAATAGAGTCATTTGCTATTGAGAATGTGCCGTTGTCGCAATAGCCTCCAAGACGGATTAAATCAGCGGATGCGTCATATTCTACAGCCAATATCACTTCATCATTCGTACTGCCGACGGTTGTGGCCCATACCCATGTGCCATTTGAGTCGAGCATTGCGGCGAACATGTCTTCTCCTCCGATATGGCTCAGAGAGGTGTTGCCAAATGTTGCAGAACTTGTCAGAAGGCCAACGACGACAGTGTCTCCTCCCGGCAAACAGGTGACATCATTGAACACGACACCTTCTCCATTGAAGGATGGTGTGCTGATGAATACAGGGTCGCCTCCCCCATCTATTCTAGCGACGAAGGCAGAGTTGCCACCACTGGTTGAGTTGGCGATGGTGAGGCTGTTCTGATGATATCCAGCGATTGAAACATCGTTGTTTTGGTGATAGCAGAGGCTTCGTGCAGCCTGAAAATTATTGGTTTCAATCACCGTGCCGATTGGGAAGGAAGGAGCGGTGAGGGCGTAACTGGTCACGTCTTCTGTCAGTGAGTTGGCAGCCTGGGGTGGACTGACTCCAATAGCGAGGGTTGCGCAGAGAAGCAAGATGGCCGCGAGCAGGGCATTTGTGGTACGCTGCGCCGATGCCATGGATTTGCGGATGTGAAGCGGTTTTCAAAGCCTTCCTGCGTGTGTGCGGCCATCGTAGATGGCCGAAGAAAGGTAATTCTCCCTATCTATCGAGTAGTACTCTCCAACTCGCCTCGCCAACAACCACCGCTTTCTGCTCAGCAATAATCTCCGCTAGCACGGCGATGGCGATTTCCTGAGGAGACTCAGCACCAATGTTGACTCCAATCGGGCAGATGACCGAGTCCAGAGCGTCTTGACTGATTCCACATTCAACAGCGGTATCGACGAACGATTGCCACTTCGCTCTCGAGCCGATGACTCCAATGCGTGGTCGCAGTTCGCCTCCTATGCGCTGCAGCATACCGATCAGCAGTTGTTCATCGACCTTCCAATCGTGTCCGAGCAGCAGCAGGTTGGAGAATCGCATCAGTGAATCCCCCGACTCGGAATCGAGGAATTCACTGACACTGCTGCAGATGCGTTCTCTGGCATCCGGCCACATCTCAGGGTCCGCAAATTCCTCTCGCACATCGAAAACCGACACCTCCCAACCTAGAGGTGCGCTGGCATCAGCTATCGCCTGAGCACAGTGTCCACCTCCACAGAGCAGTAGGTGTGGCATTGGCTCAAGAACTTCCATAGATACGGTAACTACGCCCCCACATAGGCTGTCAAGAGGTGTGGCACCTTCCGATTCACCAGCAGCCGTTTTCAACAGGGCCTCGTGACGAAGTTGGTAGGTTTCTACCCGCCCGCCACTTAGTTCCCCGGCTGCGGATTCTTGTAACATCTCGTTGAGGTGTGCGATGACTTTCATCTCAAGTCCAGCACCTCCGACTGTACCGGAACTTTCTCCAGAATCTGAAATGGCGAGATGCGCCCCCGGTTTGCCTGGAACAGAACCCTGTGCTGAGATAACTGAGGCTAATGCTACCGATTCACCGCAGCGCAGACGCTGGGTCGCCCATTCTAGAACTCGTTGGGTCATCGGTTCCTGCAATAGCCCCCTCATCAAGAGGGTATTGGAGATATTGAGCAGCCTACTCACAGCGATTCCACTGGTAGTGTAGGACACCAAACTTGAAAGTTAGCCACGGCTAACTATTAGTGTCGAAGTTATGTGGACGAACTATGGAGTTGGGGATAATCACCTTCATGGAAGGTTTCGGACCACTCCAACAGGCATTGATTGCGGGGATTTTCACCTGGTTCCTAACAGCGGCCGGGGCTGCTTTGGTACTTTTCTTCAAGGAGGTCGACAGAAAGGTCCTCGACGCAATGCTTGGGTTTGCTGCTGGCGTTATGATTGCGGCGAGTTTCTGGTCATTACTTGCTCCTGCGCTCGAATTATCCGAAGGTAAGAGCCTACCAGTTTGGTTCCCTGCTCTGGTCGGGTTCCTGCTCGGTGGGGGTTGCATGAGACTGATTGACATGTACCTTCCACATCTGCATCCGGGCGCTCCTCCAGAAGAGACAGAGGGAGTCAAGACGTCATGGCATAGGAGCATGTTGTTGGTTTCGGCGATTACCCTACATAACATTCCAGAAGGCCTCGCAATCGGCGTCGCCTTCGGTGCAGCGGCAGCCGGGTTATCGAGTGCAACTGTGGGTGCAGCGGTCGCATTGGCAATAGGAATCGGCATCCAGAATTTTCCCGAAGGAGCCGCGGTCTCACTACCCCTCAGGCGCGAGGGACTCTCAAGGAAATCCAGTTTCATTTGGGGTCAATTATCAGCATCAGTCGAGCCTGTGGCCGCAGTTTTGGGGGCCGCGTTGGTTATTGCAGCTGCCCCCATTCTCCCCTACGCTCTTGCCTTTGCAGCCGGTGCGATGATATTCGTCGTAGTTGAGGAATTGATACCAGAGGCGCACCGAGGTGGAAATGGCGACATCGCCACCATGGGTGCGATGTTGGGTTTCGCGGTGATGATGGTTCTAGACGTCGCTTTCTCCTAGGTCCTCTGGAGTGTCGATATTCAGGTGGAGATTTTCATCTTCGACCTCGAATCGAGTCGGTGAGCAGAGTTCTCGCAGAGGGGTATCCGGTGCAGCGGAACGCACTCTGCCCACATCCTCAGGCATCAGCAGCAGCGGGTGTCCTCCCCTGCCATCTTTTGCCGGGCAACAGCATTCCTGGGCATCAAGCAGCCTAGTGAGTGTCTCATCACTGAATCCCGGCCGGTCGACTGGGACGACCAGCAGCCGAAAGGCCTGCTCTCCGCCTTTGGTGTCAAGCATTTGGCGTAGGCCGCATTGCAGCGTTCCGGTCCGGCCGGCATCAGGGTCTGGATTGATGACCACGGTTCGGTCTGGTAGGGCCCTCAGCACATCGACTACAATCTCAGCGCGAGTCACTACCACCGGTTCAAGACCATGTGATTCAAGGCGCTCTACTAGATGTTGTATCAGTGGCATACCCTCGAAATCCACCAATGCTTTGGGCTGACCCAGACGAGTGCTGGCTCCTGCGGCCAGTATGACACAGCGCACGGTATCACCTCAGATATTGCGGGTGATTTCGCGGCCGATTATCATCCGCTGCACTTGGCTTGAGCCCTCGTAAATCTGCATCACTTTTGCCGCTCGCATCAGGCGCGCGACCGGGTATTCCTCAGAGTAACCGTAGCCACCGAATACCTGCACAGCATCGGTGGTGACTTCCATCGCGCTATCAGCAGCGAATCGCTTTGCGTGAGCGGCACTTTCGGTGTTGCGAACACCATTATCCGCTTCCCAAGCGGTCTTCCAGGTCAGTGCCCTTGCCGCCTCGATTTTGGTCTTCATGTCAGCGAGCATGAATTGGATGGACTGGTGCTGATGCAACTTCTTGCCGAAGGTTTCTCGTTCGTCCGCATATTGTAGTGAGTGTTCAAACGCCGCTCTGCTGATTCCCACCGCATGAGCGGCGATATTCGGCCGTGACAAATCGAATGCTGTCATTGCGTTGAACCAACCGTTGCCTTCGACTCCCCCAATAAGATTCGCAGCAGGTACTCGCACATCCTCAAACGTCATAGCGCGCGTATCCGAGGCTCGCTGCCCCATATTCTGCTCCTTTTTACCGAGGTTCACACCATCCCAGCCAGACTCGACGATGAATGCGCTCATTCCTTTGTAGCCCGCATCTTTGTCAGTAAATGCGAGCACGAAGAACCAGTCAGCCTTGCCAGCACCTGTGATGAACATCTTGGCACCATTGAGGATGTAGTCGTCGCCATCTTTGACCGCAGTGGACTGTATTCCGGCCACATCGCTGCCGGCGCCCGGCTCTGTGACAGCGTAGGAAGCGATACGAGGTGCTTCGGTGAGTCTGCCGAGATACTTGGCCTTCTGCTCCTCGGTCCCGCCGGTGATAATCGGTGCCGCAGTCAAGCCATTGCTGTAGGCAGCGGTGGCGAATCCCGGGTCGCCCCAAGCGAACTCCTCCTGCACCAGCACCTCATCGAAAGTGCCCATGCCCATGCCACCGTATTCCTCGGGCACGTGTAGATTCATCAGGCCGAGTTCATGGGCTTCTTCAATCGCCTTGATTGGGAACTCACTGTTGGCATCCCAATACTCACCATTTGGCCGCACATTGTCTCGAGCGAACTCATGCGCCAGTTCCCTGAGCATCTGCTGCTCCTCGGATAGCGTGAAGTCGACCATGCTCCCGCCACCGGTGGGCCTCACTTAGCATTCACCCAACACTCAGAGAGTTGAGATTCCTTCTCGGAAAATCACCATCATTGGCAGAGGTTACGCAGGTGGTTTGCGACGAGTTCCGTAGTTGGGATGGTGTGGTCCTCCAAGGTCGGTGAGAAGGGCACGGGTGTATCGAGTGCTCCGACTACCACCGCAGGTGCCTCCAAACACCAGAATGCTTCTTCCTGAATACGGCTGCTGACCGAGTGGCCAAGTCCACCGGTGTACTGCGACTCCTGTAGCACGAGAAGCCGTCCGGTTCGCTTGACCGAACTGATACAGGTAGCAGAATCGAATGGTAGGATTGTTCGCAGGTCAACGACTTCTACCTCCTTGCCTTCAGTAGCCATGACTTCAGCAGCCTTGAGAGCAACATGGACCATTGCTCCCCATGTGACGATGGTTGCATCAGAACCGCCGCGAACCACTGCGGCATTGCCGATAATTCCCGGTGACCGACCAGAATCCAATGCAGCATTCACAGTGTTGATATCCACATCCTGATGGATTCTGTCTCCCCATCCTGTAGTGCCTCCGCGTAGTCCATACAGCCCGAGGTGTTCTAGGAAAATCACCGGATCAGGTAGTGCTGCGGCTTCTACCAACATATCGTAGGCGTCTTGTGGGGTTGATGGGAAGCAGATTATCAGGCCCGGGTCGTTGATGAACCACGATTCAATCATGTTAGCGTGGAACGGACCGGAGCGGGTCTTCGCACCTAGTGGAATACGCACTACAAGCGGTACCTCGGCGCCCCAGCGCCAACGTAGTTGCGCTGCGTTGTTGATGAGCGGATTCATTGCCAGTGCAGCGAATCCGCCAAATTGAATCTCAGCGACCGGACGCATTCCACCGAGAGCAGCACCGGTCGCTGAATGGATGATGATAGATTCTGAAAGAGGCATATCGAGAAGCAGGTCAGAATGTCCCGCTACCTTCAGTGGGATATTCATCCCGAAAGCTCCGGCTACCTCCATGTCTTCGCCCATGAATACAGTCTTGGAGCCGTATCGCTCAGCGATAGCAACCATGCCCTGCTGAATCGCTCGCGAGAATGACCATGCGCTGGCAGAATCAGAGAACTCGATAGCACACTCACCCACTGCAATAGGACCTGTATTTTCTTCATTTTCATCGCCAACTTGTGCGCCCGAGTTTCGAATACGAGTGAGTTGAGCATCGTGAGTGTCAGCATCGTGGATGCTGGTGATTCCGGCGGTGACAGTAGCCGCCTCTGGCCAAGCCATTGCCTCCATTTCGACCCGGCCAGCATCGACAAAGGCTTGCTCCTCATCCTCCATCGCAGTAAGAGCGGTCTCAGCCACTCCCATCCGCTTGAGCAAGTCACGATGTTGTGTAATGGGGTCTTTTGCCTGCCAATATTCTTGCAGCTCTCGGTCAATATAACCCGGGGGATTTCCGCTTGGTGCGCCGATATATAGGTCATCGTGGTGGTGGGCGTGGCCACAGCCACGCATGGTTTCGACATGAATTAGAGTAGGCCCTCCGCCTTCAAGCGCGAACTCGCGGGCAACCATTACTGAGATGTGGAATAGCGCAGGGTCCGAGCCGTCGATGGTCCACGCAGGTGTTCCCATCGCTGCTCCCTTATCACCCCAAGTTTCAGCCGCAGATTGGCTGGTGGTGAAGGTGTCGAGTGCAATCTGGTTATTCTGAATCATGAAGCAGATGGGCAAGCCTCTCGCCCCTCCGAAGTTCATCGCTTCCCAAAACTCTCCACTACTACTGCAGCCTTCTCCGACAGGTGCTAGTTGGAATCTGTCCATACCCAGTCTCTTGCTGGCCAATGCGATTCCGGTAGTTGTAGCGCTGGCGATTGGAAGGGGTGCGGTTGGAGGCAAAATGCCGAGATCGAGGTCACCGATGTGCAAGTCCCTGCCGCCTGCGCCCTCATGCCCACCATCCATGTACGAACCGGATTTTCCCATTTGAGCGGCAAATATTGCGGTCGGCGACTGACCCATTGCCAATGCCAATCCGACATCACGAATCATCGGGGCTACGACGTCTGCACTGTGTCTAACTCCTTGCGCAGCCTCACTAGCAAGATTGAGAGCGGTGGCGCTAGCGACTACTGCTTCCTGCCAAGTGCTACGGAAACCCTTGCCGCCGAATTTGTCACCATCAGGTGTGTCAAGGCCGTTTGCAAACAGGTCTTTCAAGTGAGTATCGAGTGCTCTTGTCCTCGTCATCCATCGCTGCCATAGCATACGCTGGTCGAGGTTGATTGCCGCGGAGTGAGCCATTCTGCGCAGAGCGAGTCTGAGGTCAATCAGCAATCTCGTGGTTCTGCGGGAGAGGTGTAGTCCTCCATGGCGGCGAGGAATGATCTCGGCTGAGGAGATGTCAGAGATACCCTCCTCCTCATCGCGTTGGGCTAGGTTTGCTTCGATGCGCTGGACAAGCGCCTCACTGAAAAGATGGAATGTAGGACCATCCCACCCGCTTTCGAATTCAGCAGCCTCCTCATCCCAAAGCCAACCGATGAGCCGTAGGTGCCCATCGTGCCTTTCTGCGATGAATCGTAACAACTCGGTTCTGGCATCTGCTGGTTGAATATCCTCAACGAAATCGAGGTGAGCGCGTGGTCGCCAATCAGCGCCCCAGATTGAGGGCAGTTCGTCCTGACTCATCTTCCTCGGCTATGCTCAACGAGTCCGGCCTACAAACGATGCGGAGAGAACGGCGCCCTTAGGGCGCCGGAAAATTGAATGAAATTTCACTCTTCATCGTCTCCATTTCCGATGATGTCCTGCATCGAATCCAACGACACCTTGGAGATGATTGCAGTAGCAATAACTGTTGCAATGATGCCGATAAGGGTCATTGACATGGCTAGTGGGTCATCATTCAGTGTGCGAATTCCAGTTCCTGAAAGAGCAAGGTCTCCGAGGATGGAACCATACCATGCATAGATGATTGAGAATATGACACTGACACTGCAACTTGTGACGAAAGTTCTGGTTGATACTGGACCTGCGGACAGAATGTAATTCACCCATTCATCAGGAATCATTGGCGAAAGCCGAATCAGCATTGAGAGTCGCAGACTTTCTTTCCCCAAGGCCGCGTGAATCCTCTTCGCTTTCGGATCACTTTCTATTGCTTTTTTGACCGCTTTTCTGAACATCCATCTGCCTAGTAAGAAAGCCAGCAAGCCGCCGATAACTGCTGAAGCGAAGTTTATCGCTGCGGCAAGCCAAATGTTTGGGAACAAAGCACCACACAGTATCTTCAACATCGGTGTTGGCATCATTAGGATGGTAGCGACTACCAATACTCCGAGGTATATCCACGGCCCTGATGTTCCAGCATCATCGACCCAACCCTGTACGGTTTCGGTATTCTTGAAAAGGAATAAGCCAGCAACTGCGCAGATGACGAGGAATAGTAATCCGAGTCCAGCTCGCCAGAAGTACAGCCTCGGCTGGTCACGCCGCATTCTGCGAAGTTCCTCAGCGTGGAGACCTACGGCGAGATCTTTGGGAACCGGTGGTAATAACGGAAGCCGAATTGAGTCAGCAGACATCTGCACTCACTCCTCACTATCACTGCCAGCAGCGTCTTCCACCTTCAAGTCCTCCGAGTCCTCTACTTCTGCATCACTACCAGCAGCCTCGTCCGCATCCGAGTCGTCCTCGCCATCCGCATCGTTGGATTCTACATCTTCAGTTTGCAGTTGCTCGGGCAATGATGCAAGAGAGTCCTCAAGCATCTGGGTAGCATCCTCAACCTGTGTGGAGTACATCGCTAGATTCTCTCGGATAGGTAGCCCCATTTCCCAAAGTAAGTCTCGGACTACCTCGATAGTTAGTCTAGTCATCTCTAGCGCATTCGGGTCGATGTGAACCAATCCGGTATCAGGGGTGAGAATAGCGACTTTTTCAGGGGGGTCGGTTAATTTTTCAAGGTCTCCCTCAAGTTTCAGTTGAATTTCCTCTGATTGTTCTTCCATCGCCTCTACAAGACGGCTGCGCATTTCTGTGCGGCGTGACTTTCTTTGCTGCTTGCGCCGTTCATCTTTCTGCTCATCAGTTAGTTCCTCATCTTCGTCAAAAATGAGTTCCTCATCATCACCGAGTTCGATTTCGACCTCGGCACCGAGAATCAGTTCGTCAAATGCGGCACGGAGCAATTTTTCCATTACTTCGTCGTCGACATCGATGTCAATTCCTTCATCCTCTTTGACTCGAGACAGCAATCCACTGACAAATTCCGAATCGATGGAATCTTCACCGAGCAGGTCGCGTAGAATCGGTAGAGACCATGATGGGTCGCCAGGAGTGATGCTGACATCGAAGAATCCGGTTCCCGACCCAGTTTCTACTTCGGCGGGAGGTGGTACGAACATCTTCTTTGCATGTTTGTCCAATTGAACGAGAAGTTTGTTCATGTCAACGGGTTTGGACAGAACTTCAGAAACTCCGGCCTTGGTTGCGCTGACCAGATAATCCTCACCACTCTGGGATGAAAGCACAACAATGCGGCACTTGAGTTCAAACTCAGGGTCACTGGATAGTCTGCTGGCAGCATCAATCGCATCACCGGTTTGCCACTCTCCATCAATCAACACAACGTCTGGCATAGTTGCTAGTGCAGTGCCTTCGCACTGTCTTAGAGTGCCTGTTCTGGTGACTTGAAATCCTTCACGCTCAATCGAGCCAGCGAGCAGATTCCGTCGGCCTTCATTCTCGTCGGCGATGATGATAGATGCCATTGTAACGGGTGTCGGCCGGCGTGCACCGACTTTCAACCTTCACCACTCATATTGAGGTTCGACGGCAGTTATTGCAGAGCCGACCCCTTAGGGGGCGGCTCAGTATTTCGGCACTGCTGAGTCAACTTGTTCTGACCAAGCATGGATGCCACCAGCAAGATTCCACAACCGCTTCCACTCGAATCCAGATTGGCCTAGCGCCCATGCTGCAGCCGCAGACCGCCCTCCGGTTCGACAATAGAACACAATGTCTCGGTCACGAGGAAGTGAAGCGGCTGCGATTAGGATTTGCTCGTGCGGAATCAACCCTTCAGTATCGGGGAGCGTGACAATGTCAGCCTCGATGTCGTTACGAACGTCGAGCAGCACTGGATTCCATCCTTGCTCCTTGCGTTTCAGATATTCTGCGGGCCCGATTTCCCCAAACAGAAACGCCCCTTCTGCCTTACTTCCAAGAGCAGCGAGTGAGCCTTCTGCTGCTGAACCTGCACAGAAGCCTTCGTAGTCAATTAACTCGGTGACTGGTTCTCTGCCTGCTATCGCCACAAATGTGAGGTCACGAAATGACATTTCCAATGCATCGTAAACCAGCAAGCGACCACTGAGCAAATCGCCGAGTCCAAGAATGATTTTCAACGCTTCAGTCGCTTGAATACTACCGATTACACCCGGAAGAATGCCAAGAACTCCTCCTTCCTCACAAGATGGAATAGCCTCTGGTGGAGGTGGACTTGGGAACAGGTCTCGATAGGTCGGCCCGCCGTCGTGGTTGAACACAGTGACCTGTCCCTCAAAGCGGAAGATACTGCCGTACACCCAAGGAATGCCAAGTATTTCGCAGGCGTCGTTGATGAGGTAACGGGTAGGGATATTGTCGGTTCCATCAATCACCACATCATGGCCTCGCAGCAATTCTAGTGCATTCGCGCTGGTCAGCCGTTCGCCGTGAGTTGTCACCTCAACCTCTGGATTGAGTTCTGCCAACCGGGATGCTGCACTTGTTGCCTTGCTTTCGCCGACCGAAGCGTCGGCGTGCAGAATCTGGCGTTGAAGGTTTGAGCGTTCGATGGCATCATCGTCAATGATAGTGATTTTTCCGATGCCGGCCGCGGCAAGATACAGCAGTGCTGGAGAGCCAAGGCCGCCTGCGCCGACGCAGAAAACGCTTGCATCCTTCAGTCGGCGCTGCCCAGAATCTCCAACTTGCGGCAGTGTGAGATGGCGCGCATAACGCGCCTTTTCGTCTTGGCTCAATATGGAAGCAAACTGCTCATCGTCTCCGGTCACGACCCCTGCGGGGCGGTCCTCTATCTTCAGAACTACGTTCAACTGATGGCGAGACTACTGTCTCCTGCAACATATGTCCCTTTGTACATAATGTAAATGTCCACGTGGCATCCTGATGAGTTGCAAATATCTGTTCCAGATTCAGACAACATAATGATTTCAGATGTCTCCCAAGTCATATCATCTGCACCATCTTGAGTTATAACACAATCATATCCAGCATCGGGACCGCAGTCATATGAATTATCGCCAACTGACAACTTTATTTCCACGAAAGCCCAATTCAAGTCATCTTCTGCATGAGTCCAATCCAGTCGCATTAAACCGTCGTCAGTATCACTGCTAGTAGCGGCCGAAGCATCCTGAGCGTTGTAGACGTTGTTGGTGCCATTGCCTCCTACTTGCTCTTCAGCAAGGCTGCTTGACCACACGTAAAGCACTCCACTCAAGACAACGAGGATAATTGGTATCAGGATAATAACCAACAAAACCACTACGATAATCAAGATAATTTTTCCAGCGCCACCGCCGCCACTTTTCTGGACAGCTATTGCTTGAGCAGGGGCTTGAGCCGGCGCAGCATACTGTGGTTGTTGGCTGTCATAATTGACAGGACTTTCATATTGGTCAGCAGGTCCCGGTTGCATTGTCCCACCTATTCTACGACGACGTCGCTAGTTCCGGTAAGTTGCCCCCCTCTATAAACTAAATAGAGTCCAATCATACAAGATGATGATGAACAGATATCCACTCCATTTTCAACTAGCATCAGACGTTCATCGAATTCCCAAGACGCATCGTCAGAACCGTCTTGCAGAATCAGACATTCCTCTGAACCGTCGATTGTACAATCATACACATTGTCGCCTGACTCTAACTTGACAGTCAAGAATGCCCAACTGATACCTTCTTGGGCCTGTACCCAAGACATTGCGATTAGTACGTTATCACTGTTTGAATTGGCCGAATCGGCTGCGTCATCTGCTCTGTAGATATTCATGCTAGGATCATTGGTTGGCTCACGGGGAAGCAGAATGCATCCAGCGTATGAGGTTGTCAACATCAGCAGGCCTAGTAAAGCAACAAACGTCTGTTTTGCTTTCATAGCCGTACACTTCAATGAGTTACTCATCAAAGTATTCCCAGTACCCCCGTTGGGGCAAACTAGTGTCGATGCAATCAGTGGACATTGTCCTCAAGCCACTTTTCGGCATCTATCGCTGCCTCACAACCCATGCCAGCAGCAGTTATTGCCTGTCGATATCGAGTGTCTACAACGTCGCCTGCTGCGAATACACCTGATACAGAAGTCATCGTGTGTTGTTTGTGGAGAATGTATCCTTCATCATCTGTCTCAACCTGATTGTTGAGGAATGCAGTAATCGGTTTGTGTCCGATAGCGATGAAAGCACCAGTGCAGGCGATTTCCTGCTCTGAACCATCACGCGGGTCCTCGAGTACAGCTCCGCTCAAGCCTTTTTCATCAGAAAGCCATTTCTTGACTTGACTGAAAGTGCGGATGTCAATTTTTGGATTATTGACTGCACGGTCATACATCACTTGGCTTGCCCGGAAGTATTCTCGACGGTGAATTACTGTGACCTTGGAGGCGAAGCGGGTGAGGAAGGTGGCCTCCTCCATAGCGGAATCTCCGCCACCGACGACGATTACTTCTTCATCGCGGAAGAACGCTCCATCACAGGTGGCGCAGGTGCTGATGCCTCGCCCTTTCTGAGCCTCCTCGCCTTCAGCACCTAGCCAGATGGCTTCTGCTCCAGTGCAGATGATAATGGCTTGAGCCTGATATTCCTCGCCTTCTACAGTAATTGTGAATGGGCGAGATGACAAGTCGACCGACTCGGCATTCTTGTCTTGTACCTCAAGTCCGAATTTCTCTGCTTGTGCACGCATGTGAACCATCATTTCAGGCCCCTCTACTCCTTCAGGATAGCCGGGGAAGTTCTCTACATCGGTGGTGAGCATCAGTTGTCCGCCAGACATGTAGCCGGCGAACATCAGTGGATTGAGCATGGCACGAGCAGCGTACAGACCTGCGGTGTATCCAGCCGGCCCGGAACCGATGATGATGACGTTGCGCACATCCTCACTCATGGTGCGCTCGCGCTGCCGGCATACTTTCAACCTTGACGCCAAAACCCCTCGAGGTTTCACTGGCCTTCGTCTCAAAGCATTTCGATGATTGCGGCGATGGCGGCACGAGCATGTGGCTCAAGGCGCGGCTCGATGTGTTGCGGCTCTGCGCCAGGGCCGATGATACCGAGTCCCACTGGTTTGTCATGTGCTAGTTGCAGGTCGATGATTGCCTTTGTCACAGCTTGGCCCATCGCAAGTCCATGCTGTGTTTCTCCCTTCTCGATGATACCAAGACAGGCGGCTCCGATGACATCGTCTCGCGATAACATGCGGTCGAGAGCCAGAGGAGCCTCCATTGACCCAGGAACCCAAGCGACTTCAGTCACAGTCAGTGAATGCTTACTAGCCTCATCCTTAGCGTATTCAAGCATACGGGAGACTTCATTTTCGTGGAATGAGCCGCAGACGATTCCGATGTTCATTCTCACGCCTCCTGCATTCTCTTTACAGTCTCGACCACAGCCTGTGTCATGGCATCGACTTCGATATTCACTGAGTCTCCCTCGCTCTTTGAGCCGAGGGTAGTGAGTCTGAGAGTTTCTGGAATCAGATGGACATCGAACCCTCCATCACCATCGACTTCACCGATGGTGAGACTGATTCCATCAATGGCGATGAAGCCTTTTTCATGGATGTACTGAGCGATATCGGCTGGAGCACGAAGTACGTAATTTGCAGCTTCATCGCCAAGTTCCGCTTGAGTGATTTCAGCAGTAGCAATCACGTGCCCTGATAGAAGATGTCCGCCGATTTCATCTCCGAATTTCATTGCCCTCTCGATGTTGACATGGCTACCGGTTGCACAACCACCTAGGGTGGTACGCTCAAGAGTCTCAGGAATAAGATCGAATGTTGCGGTGTCGCCATCAATTTCAGTAGCGGTCAGGCACACACCATCCACCGCCACAGATGCACCGATTACCAGCCCCTCTCCATGGTCGGAAGGCAGGCTGATTGTCAGGGTAGTAACCTCGCCATTCTCCGCACAATGCAGGATGGTTCCTACGCCGGTGACGATTCCGCAGAACATTCTATACCACCACCCGATAGAAAGACCTACTCCGCGCCTTCTTCTCCGTCTTCAATCTCAGCAAGTCGCTTCTGCGCCCACTGCAGACTGAGGATTTTTTCAACGATTTTTCTAGTGCCGTCAAGATCCTCTGTCAGGCCGGTTACTCGGACCACTTTGATATCGACAAACCCACGTTCATCTAGGCCTGTTCTAATCGCTGCTTCTGCGTGTTGCTGGTCGTAGCCAATCGCGATGATATCTGGCTTGACTAGAGGTAGGATTTCGTACATTGGAACCGACGGTGGATTACCGACAATCGCATGATCCACTGGCTTCAATCCAGCGACCATTCTGCAACGCAGGTCCATGCTGGTCACCGGCTCATGTTTGCGCATCCTCACGGTATCATCGTGGGCGATGACAACGGTAAGGTGGTCCCCCAATTCCTTGGCCTGCTCCAGATAGTGAAGATGACCTGCGTGTAATAGGTCGAACACCCCGACCGCCATAACTCGAGTCATCATCATCCCTCGTTTTTCCAAAGTAGTTGTCTGCTGAAAAGCCTCGCTAAATTTCCCGTTTCAATCCTCACTGCCTAGAGCCGAGGTGATATCTGCACCAGTCAGCATCGGAATACCATGCTCCTCCGCATATCTGCGGGCATCTTCCAACGGCAGCGCCCGGTCACCATCAGGTTGCAACATCTCGGCACCAATCGTGCAGGGTGACACCTGTGCCAGCCGCGCTATTGCCACAGCCAACTCGGTGTGTCCTTCCCTTGTCGACAGGCCACCGGGTGATTCTCTGCAAAGTGGGATATGTCCAGGTGTTCTGAATTCTGCGCCGAGTGCTGTAATCGCCCTAGCATCGCTGGCTACTGCACCTAGTGCGAGCATTTCTGCAGCCAACTCACCAAATCGGCGAGTTGTGAGCGCTCGGTCATAATCGGTGATGCCAGTGTAGGTATCGCGGTGGTTGAGCGAGAGTGTGAAAGCTGAGCGCGTGTCATATTGCAGGTCGTCGGTGATTAGTACCCCGAGTACTGGATTCTCAGTTACCAGCGCCTCGTGGGTGTGGATGTCCTGTAGCCAAGGAAGGCCAAATATCTCTCCAACCTCGTCTCCAATGGCCAAGAAGAGTAGACCTCCACAGTCCTGTCGTAGCCTACGCATTACCTGTGGAGTGGCCGCGGTTGCAGGCCACAGTAGGTCGGTTTCCTTCTCACGGTAATCAGAATCGAAGACCATCACCGGCTCGCCGCGAGCGAAGGCCGCTGCCGCCAGTGCTACATTCCCTGACAATCCGCCTTGGTCAGTCACGCCTGCTGTATCGGTCATCCGGCTCGGCTACGCCGAGGGGCTGTTGAACCCCGTTATTTTCGGTAGTGTGTATTCGAATGAGCAGGTGAATTAGTCCTTCTTGCTCTCCCGATTTGTAGTGAATACGCCCGATGCCAGTGCCAATCCCGCGATAACCGCCAATGCCGCAATTAGTGCCCAGACAATCTGAGTGGGAAGAACCACAGGCAATTGTTCGTTAACCTGTACAGTACTGTCAGAATCAACATCTTCGAGGGTTTGAGTCCAACCACTCGACCACAGAATAGTAACTTGGTCTATATCTCCATCTTCACCAAGCCCGAAGTGTACATGCGGGTCTGAGGAACCGAGGAAGCCGCTGCCTGCGTATGCATGCTGTTGCAAGGTGCGACCATCAGCCATGTAGACAGTCACCAATGCTCCGACTCCACCGGCATTGCTGCCACCGGGGTCGTCCGCCCCATTGAGTCGAATTTTCAACCAGTGGTTGTTGGTTTCCTGTACCGCTTGATTCTCCCATAGTATGAGTGGGCCGTCAGAGTGACCCATCAGGATGTCGATGTCACCATCATTGTCGTAATCCGCAAGTGCTGAACCCATGGTTTTCTGGCCCTCTGTACCTTCCAATCCAGCCAGACCTAGTAGAGCAGCTACATCGGTGAATTCTGGGATACCATCGCCTTCTAGATAGTCGCCGGTATCTGGTATACCATCTACGCCAACATCTCCGTCATTGCGGTATAGCGAGTTTGTTTGGTCGGTGACGTACTCGTTGATTCGACCGACGCCGAAGTATAGGTCCATGTCCCCATCGAGATCATAGTCGAAGAAGTGGCAGTCCCAGTTCACTAGAATGTTCATTCCAACCCCTGCCCATTCTGCATCATCAGAAAAGGTGCCGTCGCCCAGATTATTCCACAGGAAGTTCGGTCCGAAGTTGGATTGGCAGATTTCAAGGTCGCCATCGTTGTCTATGTCACCTGCGTGTGCGCCCATGCCGGTGCCGGATTTATCGGTGCCAGCCTGTGTAGTGACGACTTCGAATGTGCCATCGCCGTTATTGCGGTATAGAGGAGAAGTTCCGAAGTCACTCGCCACATACAGGTCCTCCCACCCATCGTTGTCGTAGTCGACCCAGATGGCTGCCCATGACAGTCCCGAGCCCCGCCCGTCGTGTCCGAGGTGGCTTGGCAAAATTGCTCCGGAACTGGCGGTTGGTGGGGTAGCGGGCGCAATCGAATACTGGTCTCCATAGACGATTTCGTTTGGAATGTGTGATACCTCTGCCTGTCCACTGATGCGCCCGGCTTCCACGGTGACATCAGTGAATGTGCCATCGCCATTGCTGTGATACAGAATATTAGTCGCAGAGCGCACAATTGAACTGGATTCGTTGACCACTCCGAGATTCATTGAGTATAGGTCGAGGTTGCCGTCATGGTCGTAGTCGGCCCAAACAGCGCCGCTGGAATGACCAGGGTTGCCGACACCGGCTGTTGCTGTCACATCGGTGAATGTACCATCGCCGTTGTTGCGATACAGAGTGTTCGCTTCTCCGCTGGTGTTGTAGTTGGAAAGGTCGGCGTTGCCGTAATTGGACACGTAGAGGTCTACATCGCCATCGTTGTCGTAATCTGCCCAAGCCGCACCTAGGGCGGTGCTATCAGCAGTTGGCAGACCCGCGCTTTCAGTCACGTCGGTGAATACACCGGCATCATTGCGCATGAGGTGTGTGCGCCCAGTTGCGGTCATCGCCGGGTCTCTGCCATCGCCCAGACTTTCAAGTCCCAATTGGTCGAATCGGGCGGTGATGAATGTGTCCATATCTCCGTCGTTGTCGTAGTCTGCCCAAGATATCCCGGGTCCATACGACGCCCAGTAGGTCATTGGCCCGGCATCAACGCTGTCGAGTCCACTGCTTGAAGTGGCGTCGATGAAGGTCACACCAGCCGCTCCGCCGTTACTACCACCATTGCCTCCGTTGCCGCCATTGCCGCCAACGATGTCATCGACATTCTCCATGCTGCACAGCATTTCCTCAAGGCTCTGCTCGGCGAAGAACACGTTGCATTGCAGCGTTTCGATTTCGGTATTTCGCAGAATGATGTCAGATAGTGTGGTATTCGCAATCTCATCAACAATCCCCACCAACTCAGCATCGTGTGTGTAGTGGTAGGGGTCACCGATTCGTATTCGCTCAAACTGGTCGCGGATGATTGTGTTCATCGTCTCACCCAGAGTTCCACCCTCTGCGTGGTCCTCTGCGAGCATTCCAATGAGTGGGTCGACGTGGTCAACGTCATCGTAAATCATCGCTAGAGCTTCGGCCATCACAGAGTCAGAGGTAATCTCGCTCCAGTTAGTCACTCGGGTCAACCCGATGGCTTCTCGTATCGAGTTGTAGTCTGATAGGCCATGGTCGCGACCGCGTTGGATGTCGATTGCACACAGGTCTTGGCCGCCAGCACCAGGTAGACCGAACATTTGGTTGCGTAGGTCGTCACCGAACAAGACGTCAGCCTCGGGTTGCACATTGAATGCAAGACCACGCAGAATCGGAGCGATGCCTCCTTCCTGTGTCACAGGCGTGGTTGTCCAGAAGCCCTGAGCGAGGGTGAGATGGCCATTGGGGTGCATTGAACGATTTTCCTCAAAGCGCAGCAAACTGTTGCCAATCTGGCTATGCCCCATTCTGAATGCTGCGGTAGCGAACTCGTTGGTCATCATCGGGTCGACACTCGAGTTGTAGCCGGTGTCAGGCCCCATGTCGATACCTAAACTTGGTAGGAATTCGTTGTAGGTGATTGATTGGATGAATGCGGCGTTAATTTTTCGAGCACGCTGGTAGATCTGCTCATCTGTCCAGTCGGGGTTGCGCTCGTCAATCAGGTCGGCCAATCTGTTATGCTCGCGCATGAAAAGCACGTGCATCGCCATCAGAGCGATGTGCTCGTTTGCTCGGCCATCACCTGCGATGAATCGAACATCGGCTGAGAAGCCGGCGAATGACATCCCCGGAGCGGTCTCATCATCACCTGCAGCAACAGGAAGCAGGTCACCCTCTGGATACTCAGCGACCTTCAGTCGACCGCCCTCGAAAGTACGCAGCCAACTTGAGCGCCCAACATCGTTTCCATAGACAACACCCGCATCTATCCAAGTAGTGATGCTGTTTGGATGCTGACGTGGATTGGAATCATTGGTTCCAGTCTCCGGGTCAAATAGCGAGCGGAAGAACGGCAACTTGGAGCCCGGCAGCATATCGGCATCATCCTCAGGAACTGTGATGTCGGCCTTCTCTGAGATATTGTTCGGACCAACTCTACCGTTCTGAGTCAAGGTGAAGTCAATGTCGTGAGTGATGAATTGTCCCCATAGCCAATTGTAATCTGACAGGCCAGCATCGTCGTTGTGGATTATTGGCTCATCGCAGACAATGTTGCTAATCGCCCTTGGATTGGGAAATCCTATCATTCCTAGTCCTGAACCGTTCTCATGGGTTGCCGGAGAGAGGCGACCAAGGTTTTGTCCTGTTGCACCCCATTCCGGATGTTCTGAATTGACTCCATTGCCATCTATCGAGTAGTATTTCTCTGGGGTCGGGTCGCCGCCATCTGATTCGTATTCAGGGGCACCGACTTTTCCGATTGGAGCAGCGGAGGCAGGTGCTAACATCAACGCCACAATAATCAGTGCAATAATCGAACCACGACTATGTCGTGTAGCCTCCACCCTGCTCATGAATCCCCTAACCGGTACTGCGTATAAAACCCAAATATTGAGTGTACTCGGCATTATTATCGTAGCACTGCAGAAAATCTGTTGCCTCAGGGTTCAAGAGTCTCGGGGTTCACGTAATGTGGTGCGTGGAGAAAAAGTCGTAGTTAGCATAAGGAGAATGAGACCGAGCATTCTTTTCAACCGGGACCGTTTCGGCCGGAGGGCCGGGGGGGATGATGAGTGCCACTGAGACTAGGTCCCGCGGGAGTTCCACTATCCTGTAAAGGACGAACAATCGTAGAAGGAATGGACGATATCACGGCCCTCGGGCTAGAGACAATGGAAGTGCAAACGGTACGAACCGTTCAGCCGCATCATTTTGACCAATACTGGCAAGCCGGCATCCTTTCTTGGAAGACCGGATTTGAGATGAATCTGCATGGTCCGTACTACGCGGAACTACTTGGAAATCGTCGCCAGCGAAACCGCACCATCGCCAAGATGGAAGCGAGTCTGCAGGCTGCGAAAATCATCAATGCGCGCCACATCACCTATCACGTCGGCCCGTACGGTGATTTCGCTCGCGGCAAGGACGCCAACGAGCAAGTAGCCAATGTGATTGCTGGCGTGGTCGACAGATGCGCACAGATCTGGGGTAACAAGAGCGAGTCTGAAGATTACGCTGCCTTGCCTTGGGTCATTGAGAATGAGCCGACTCTAATCGGTGTTGAAACCAGTGGTCGCCAAGAGTTGTGGGGGACCCTTGAGGAGGTACTTGAGGTGTGCAATCACGTTGAGGGTACGGTGCCAGTGCTGAACCTAGCTCATATTCACGCGCGTGGGCATGGACGTCTGCGAACCAGTGAGGACTTTGCCGAATTGTTCGATGAGGTCCGCGAAACGGTTGGTGGAAAGACATTCTACTGTCATTTCAGTGGAATCGAGCACCGCATGGGCAATGCTCTGCATTATACTCAAATCAAGAAGTCTGACCTGAAGTTTGAGCCATTCGCAGAGTTCCTAGCTGAGGAAGGAGAATGGCTCGACATCACCATCATCTCGGATTCACCGCTGCTTGAACACGATGCGATGTTCATGACGCAGCAGCACGAACGCGCCAAGCATCGTCTGCTTGAGAAACGCGCTCGTGACGAGCGTCGCCGCAAGTTGGCCATCGCTCAGGGTATGGAACCTGAGGAGTTGGCAAGGCGAGAGGCTGAGGAGAAGGAAAAGCGACTTGAAGCCGAGCGTAAGGCTGCTGAGGAGAAGGCTGC
>CAZYIX010000015.1:12488-45681 GCA_964647665.1 uncultured Candidatus Poseidoniales archaeon | reverse complement strand
AAAAAAAGGAAGTGACGAAAAATGAGTGACGAAAATGGAGTGATTTACCGCATTTCAGGTCCTGTGGTGACTGCCACAGGCATCCGTTCGCGGATGTATGAAGTTGTGCGAGTAGGACATGAAGGATTGATGGGCGAAGTGATTGAACTACACGGTGACAAAGCGATTATTCAGGTGTATGAGGATACTTCTGGTATTCGTCCAGGAGAACCGGTCGTCAATACCGGTAACACGCTGTCGGTGCAACTGGGGCCGGGTCTGCTAACACAGATTTACGATGGTATCCAGAGACCGCTATCGGCTCTTGAGGAGAAGATGGGTGTGTTCATCACCCGTGGCGTTGATGCAGACGGATTAGATATGGAAAAGCTCTGGGAATTCGTACCCACGGTGAAGAAAGGAGACAATGTTTCCTCTGGTGAGGTTATTGGCACAGTGCAAGAGACAGATACAATCCTGCACAAAGTCATGGTTCCGCCCGGCAAGGGGGGTGAAGTCACATCAATCGATGGTGGTGAGTTCACAGTCACCGATACGGTCTGCACACTTTCTGATGGTAGCGAACTGGCGATGATGCAGTTGTGGCCAGTCCGTTCTCCTCGACCATTCAACCGCAAACACGCACCGGATGCACCACTGATTACTGGTCAGCGGATCCTCGATTTCCTATTCCCGCTGGCCAAGGGTGGCACAGCAGGCATTCCCGGCCCATTCGGCAGTGGAAAAACTGTGACTCAGCAGGCATTGGCCAAGTGGGCTGATGCGCAGATTGTTGTCTACATTGGCTGCGGAGAGCGCGGCAACGAGATGACTGAGGTGTTGACTGAGTTCCCTGAACTCAAGGACCCCCACACCGGCAAGCCGCTAATGGAGCGCACCTGCATGATTGCCAACACGTCGAACATGCCTGTGGCCGCTCGAGAAGCGAGCGTATACACTGGAATCACTATCGCTGAGTATTACCGAGATATGGGATACGATGTTGCTCTGATGGCTGACTCAACATCTCGTTGGGCTGAAGCCATGCGTGAGATTTCCAGTCGTTTGGAAGAGATGCCCGGTGAGGAAGGATATCCAGCTTACTTGTCCAGTCGCCTTGCCGAGTTCTACGAACGCTCCGGTCGAGTAGCGACGTTGTCAGGAGACGACGGCTCAGTGTCGGTTATCGGCGCTGTATCACCGCCTGGCGGAGACATTTCCGAACCAGTCAGCCAAGGTACCCTGCGCATCGTCAAGGTGTTTTGGGGACTCGACGCTGGATTGGCGCGTCAGCGTCATTTCCCGTCGATTAACTGGCTACAGTCGTATAGTCTGTACCCGCAATCTCTTGACGCTTGGTATCGCGAAAACATCGCAGCTGATTTCCCCGAAGCCAGGACCGAAATCAGCAGCCTACTTCAGGTAGAGTCTGAACTGCAGGAAATCGTGCAACTAGTCGGTTCTGACGCGTTGCCGATTGACCAGCAACTGACTCTTGAGGTAGCGCGAATGATTCGTGAGTATTTCCTACAGCAGAACGCATTCCACCCGGTGGACACCTACTCCACTCTCAATTTGCAGTACAGTATGGTGAAAGCGATTCTCACTTTCCAATCTGAGGCCAAGAAGGCGATTGCCAGCGGTGCTCAACTCGAGGACGTTGTGAACGTTCAGTCACGCACCGACCTGATGCGCGGTCGCTTTGAGGAAGGTTACGACAAGGCTCTGGAGGAACTCGTTGCGGCAATGTGCTCCGAGATTCAAAATGCGGTGGAGGCCGCTTAAGGAGGGATGAATTATGAGTGAAAAGGAATATCGAACAATAACTGACGTCAAAGGACCACTGGTCTTCCTGAAGGACACCGAATCGGTGGCCTACGGTGAGATTGTTAGCCTTAGGATGAGCGATGGCAGCATGAAGAACGGACAGGTACTCGACACCAGTCACGACACAGTCGTCGTGCAGGTGTTTGAAGGTACATCTGGTATTGACCTGCAGACCGGGGTGAAATTCCTCGGTGACGTGTTCAAACTGCCAGTGAGCAAGGATCTCATTGGGCGTATTCTCTCAGGTTCTGGAAAGCCTCGAGACGACGGACCGGACATTGTTCCAGAGACACACGCCGACATCATCGGTGCTGCGATTAACCCCTACAGTCGACAATCACCCGAGCAGTTCATTCAGACGGGAATTTCGGCCATTGATGCTTGCACTACTCTGGTCAGAGGTCAGAAGTTGCCTATCTTCAGTGCCAGCGGTCTACCACACAACGACATTGCACTACAGATTGCTCGACAGGCGAAACTCGTCGGCAGCGACGATGATTTCGTCGTAGTATTCTGTGCGATGGGAATCACCGCTGAGGAGTACCACTTCTTCGTGCAAGACCTTGAGCGCACCGGCGCTTTGGAGAACGCGGTATTGTTCGTCAATCTCGCTGACGACCCTGCTGTCGAGCGACTAATCACCCCGCGTCTAGCCCTTACCGCTGCGGAGTACCTCGCTTTCGAGCAAGGCTACCACGTATTGGTCATCTACACTGACATGACAAACTATTGTGAGTCGCTACGACAGATTGGAGCCGCTCGAGAAGAAGTTCCAGGGCGACGTGGTTATCCCGGTTACATGTACACAGACCTAGCCATGCTCTACGAACGGGCTGGAATCGTCAAGGGGAAATCGGGTTCAATCACTCAGTTCCCGATTCTGACCATGCCCGGTGATGATATCACACACCCAATTCCTGACCTCTCCGGTTACATCACCGAGGGTCAGATTGTGATTTCTCGTGAGTTGCATCAGAAGGGTATCTTCCCACCAATCAACGTGCTGCCTTCGCTGTCGCGTCTGATGAATGCTGGAATTGGCCCGGAGCAGACGCGAGAGGATCACAAGTCGGTTTCTGACCAATTGTATGCTGCCTACGCACAAGGACGAGAACTGCGTGGTCTAGTCGCCATCGTCGGCGAGGATGCGCTCAACGAGCGCGACCAGCAGATGCTGAAGTTCGCAGACATCTTCGAAGACAGATATCTTCGCCAGAGCAGGGACGAGGACCGTTCGATTACCGAAACCCTCGACCTCGCTTGGGAATTACTGACTAACATCGACTCGAAGTATCTGGTCCGACTCGACCAGAAGTGGATTGACAAGTATCATCCAACTGAGAAGAAAGAGTGAACTGAATCCCTGTATGAGCACAAAGCGGTGAGAAAAAATGGCGCTTGATATCCAACCAACTCGTAGCGAGTTAATCAACCTCAAGCGGCGCATCACGCAGACTGAGAACGGCTACAAATTGCTGAAGATGAAGCGCGACGGCCTGTTCCATGAGTTCCGCTCTCTGCTCACCGAGATGATTGAAGCGAAGGAAGGACTGGTTGTAACCTACCGTCAGGCCAAGCAGGCTATTTCACTCGCCTCAGCAATTGAAGGTGGCCTGTCGGTGAAGAGTGCCGCCATAGCGGTTGCAGAACACCCTGAGGTCGAGGTTCGCCGGCACAACATCATGGGAGTCGTGGTTCCGAAAGTCGAGGGCCACCACCTGTCGCAATCGATGACCGAAAGAGGGTTGGGACTTGTCGGTGGCTCACCTTACCTAGACGAGGCCGCTGACTCGTATGGCGACCTCATCGTGAGTATTGTCAAGGCTGCCGAGATGGAGTCCACGCTGAAGCGATTGCTTGTTGAGATTGAATCGACCAAGCGAAGGGTCAATGCGCTTGAGTTCAAGGTCATCCCTGAGATGGAGGAAGCCCGCGATTTCATCCAACTTCGCCTTGAGGAAGTCGAGAGAGAGGAGACTTTCCGACTCAAACGATTCAAGAACAAGTGAGCAGGGTCTACGACCCTGCTCTCAACATTTCTGTTGCGTGGGAATAATAGCGGTTGAGTAGTGGCTTAGTTGCCGGGGTGCAATGTTTGAGCGGAGCGGACGCAGATTCTTCGGCAGTTGATGCTGCTGCAAGTGCCTCCTCTGAGCAGGAGTTGAAGCCACTTCGAATCGACCGGGAGTTGTGGAGTCACCGCGAGATGATTGGGCGTATCATTGACCGATATTTCATCAGACACGATGAGGCTGCAGGTGCTGACCTTGCTTGGCATGTAGGTGTGCATGCTGATCAGAACGATGCTCATCAATCCCTGTTGAGATTGAACAAGCGTTTGTCCCATCTGTCGTGGGTTGCTATTCTGCAAGAGAGTGACCCCTACGTAGTGATAATTCTGCCTGAGCCACCTATGCAAAGCGCTCTCACGTTTGGGCAACAGTTTCTCGCCTGGGGGGCCTTCTTCCTTTTCACAATATTAACTGGATCTTCCTGGCTTGTAGTGCAGCGTTCAGGAACTCTGATGCTAGATTCAGCGAACCTGCTTGATTCTGTTATTTGGTTCGCTGCACCACTGACTGGTTCACTACTGATGGCCAGCGAATTACGTCGAATGGTTGGCAGTAATCGTGGACTTGAAGTCGGACCCTTGATGCCGATTGGCATCCCATTCCTTCTTATTCCCAGCGCACCGATTTGGCCGTTTGCTATCATTGCAAGTATGGGTATGCGTCGAGAGGACTTGCTCCCGTTCAAACAGCGAGCGCACCTTGCGGCGGTGAGCCTAACCGCACCTTTGACGATGATTGTACTCGGGACTGCAATGTCGGTTGCTGGGTTGTTGATGACTCCGTCTAGCGTACCGTCGTTATCCAGCATCCCGGCCTCAATCTCATTGAATCCAATCGCCAGCCTTGTCGTATCTTTCTTGGTTCCAGCAGATGAGATTGCACTGCGTTCAAACTGGTTGCACCCTCTTGGCTTGGCTGGCGTTGGATTATCCATCCTCGGTTGGGTTTTGCTTCTGCCGTTCCCGAGGATGCCGGGTGACCGTATTCTCCATGCTCTTCTTGGACCTGAAAAGGCGTCCGAAAACAGTACTCAAACCCTATTGTTCGTGCTTGTTCTGCTGATTACAATCTATGTGATGCTCAATGGTTCATATTGGCCTTGGCTCATTATTGTGGTATTTTCCGCTTGGCGTCGTTTCTCAGAAGATGGACCGCATGTAGCACTAATCCTTGATGAGACCAAGCAACTTCCAGACTCCACTCGGAACTCAGTTGGTATTGTGCTGGTGATGGCGATGCTACTGGCCTTCCCGGGAATGATGCCTGTGCAGGCAGTCAGTGATTGGGATGAGGGGTTGGACACCTCCGAATGGCCTGATGAATTCTCTTTGGTGACCGGAGAGACCTCTCCAATCGTGCTACCTCTGGCACCGACTGGTGTAGTTCCCATCGATTTGACGATTAGAGTCGAGGTGACCAGATCCACCCCTGGATTCAACTACGAAATCGATTGCCCCGGCGACATCATCGAGACCTCAGAAGTCTTTGAGTGTCAGGTCGATGCAGTTGAGCGTCTCAACACAGAACCTCTGCTGCTTAACGTCGGGGCAGCAGCATTCCCAGCGGGGCAGATTCAATTCCATATTCTGGTTTACCAGCGCGGTGACCTCCCCATTGTCTCTCACCAAGTTCTAGTCACTCAGAAAGAAGGTGCGATGCCTTTGGCTACTGGCTGGACATGGGATGACAGGATGCTCGACCCGACCCTTTGCACCACCATACGCGGTGACGCCGAGTTGGGGATGAACCTCTCATTGCAGCATCCGCTCTGGTCATTCGCTGGCTCAAGTCAGATCGCTGCCGGCGAGGAGACGGCTGTCTGTATCACAGGTGTTCCCGGTTCACTTGTTGACCTGCCAAGCACCGCCACCCCCAATGGAATTACAGGGAGTCATTGGTCTCCAAGCATAGGACATGATGTTCTGGCACCAAATTTGTATGTAACAATGGATGATGGTGGTACCTACGTCTGGCCGATGTTCATTGATGGACTATTCCGCAACTACAGCGCAGGCACCTATTACGACGAGGTGTTGTCTATACACGCTGGTCGGACTTGGCTGTGGAGTGAGGATGGGGAAGTGCTTGATTGCCCGCTCGGAGATGATCCTAGAGAGCCCGAGCGGGATGAGAATGGCTCATGGGTGATTGACCTCACCGAGATGCCACAGGCTGTTGTGCCGATGGATTCTGAAAATGGTACTGCAATATGGCCGGACCATGGTTTGTTCATCATTTGTGAGGATTCTGCGAATGCGATTCGACAATTTGGTCCAGCACCGGCGACTCTAGCCGTCAAGTCTTGGGTTGATTTGCTTCAGTTCACCAATACGACGTTGATTAGTCACGCGTCTGAAGACGTGGTGCTTGCCAAGCGATACCACGGCGACGTCGAGGCATCAATCGCTTGGAATCTCACATCAAACCTGACGGTGTCGGCCAACTCCACCTTGTTGTTGGAGTTCGGTGAGGAAAGGCCGGAAGTTCATCGAGTCGCTTGGATGGAATCTGATGAAACCACCTGGTATCTGCATCTAGCAGCATGGTGCATCGCTGAGGAAGGTTGTGAAAACCTAGCCCCCCACGGCGGTGATGAATGATGCGAGTCGCGGTACTTGGAGTCGGTGCAGTAGGCAGTCTGATTGCAGCTCGGATGGCACAGGCAGGCTGTGAAATGCTGCTATGTGCGCGGGGGGATGCAGCTCACGCATTACAGGCGGTTGGGTTATTGTTGGAGAAGCCAGATGGGCGCACGGTTGCTTTGGCTCCCGACCGTTGGGCTGTAATCGATACAGGTGAAAGCGAAGTACCCAGCGAATGGTTGGGTTGGGCCGACTTTGCGATTCTATGTGGCAAGAGTCACCAAACTCAGGAGTTGTGTCGAATCGCCGAGCAGGTGCTGGCAATCGATGGCCTTGCACTATCTCTTTCCAATGGCCTAGGTCATATGGAGCGACTCATCGGTCATGTTGGCAAGCATAGGGTGCTTGGGGCTTCAACCACACATGGTGTGATTCGCATCGGGCCCGGTGAGGTACGTTGGACATCTCCGGGTCGAATTGACATTGGCGCTCCCGAAGGGAGCGACCTTGAGCCAGTCGAGCCACGAGTTGACCGCCTATTATCAGCATTTGATGAAGGGGATTTGGAGCCGGGATGGTCAGAGGAGATTGACAAGACCATCTGGGTCAAACTGTTACTGAATGTCGCGATTAACCCAGTATGTGCCATCGCAGGTGTGCCAAATGGAGCGATGCTTGAGCAGCCTGAACTGTTTGAGGCTGGGCTTGCTGCGATGGAGGAAGCGGCGATGGTAGCAAGTGCTGAGGGCGTTGACATGAGCGATATTGACCTTGCTGCAGTGCTCGAAGATCTGTGTAAGCGGACTGCTGACAACCGGGTATCGATGTTACAGGATTTGATGGCGGGAAGAATCACCGAAGTTGACAGTATATGTGGTGAGGTGATTCGCCGCGGAGAGGAGTTGGGAATCGCAACTCCGCGAAATCATACTTTACTCGCATTGATCAAGGGCATCGAAGTATCCTCGAACTACGACTGATACAATCCAGCGCAGTGGACCATTCTAGGAAGTCACTCATGGTCGAGGTTGTAGTGCAGACCAATGTTTTCTTGCCGCAGCAAAGCTGCGCTTGTCACTAGACTAGCAACATGTATCATGTTGCGCAATTCGATAATCTCTTGACTTGGCAAACAACTTCGCCAAATCCTGTCTACCTCATCAGAAAGATGAGCGAGTCTGCGCTGCGCTCTCTGCAACCGAGCATCGCGCTTGACTATCCCGACATCGTCAGTCATTGTCGCCTGCAAGGCGGCACGGTCTGTGGCCAGCGGTGCGTGTTCGAGCATATCCTGCAATCCCTCAGCGCGCCATGGCGGCAAGTCGGATGCAAGATTTCCAGACTTTGGGGTGAGATCAGCAATCACCGCTTTTGCGCATTTCTGCGAGTAAACAACCGCCTCAAGAAGGGAGTTACTAGCGAGTCTATTCGCCCCATGGAGTCCGGTTCTCGCAGCCTCACCTATTGCATATAGACCGGTGTATTGCACATCATCATAGCCGGGTGAATGGGTGGGTAAACTCTCGTCTCCGCTGTTGGTTGGTTGCTGTGCGCGACCATGTTTGTCAACAGAAATTCCACCAACCATGTAATGGGCAGCAGGGGCGACAGGTAGCGGGTGCTCACCGAGTCTCAAACCATGCCTAGCCAGTCTTGCTGCGACAGTAGGGAACCTCTTACTCATTTCATCAGTATCAAGATGTTCGGTAACTAACCAGACATGATTCTCTCCGGAGCGCTTCATCTCCTCATCTGCTGCTCTTGCAACAATATCTCGAGTTGCCAGACTCCCTCGCGGGTCGGCACTGAGCATGAATGAGAACTGTGCGGGGTCTGTGGTTGCATCATCGACAATTTTCCAGGCTGCTAAGTCGCGCTCTGTCATCAGTACCGCACCGTGCCCTCGAACCGCCTCAGTAATCAGGAAAGGTCGCTCACCGGGCACAGCTAGAGCGGTCGGATGGAACTGCACAAACTCAAGGTCACTGACAACCGCACCAGCCCGGTGTGCCATCGCTATACCATCGCCGGTAGCAACATTCGGGTTGGTGGTTTGTCGCCACAATTGACCTGCGCCTCCGGTTGCCATAATCACAGCACGCGTGGATATGGTACGAACTTCCCCATTCGGATTGAGCACCCAAATACCAACGATGCTGCGAATGTCAGCATTTCTGTCGGCGATAATCAGGTCGATTGCCATGTGCGCCTCGAGCAATTCTAGATGTGGAGAAGCGCGAGCCTCAGCAATCAATGCTCTTTCGATTTCTGCTCCAGTTGCATCTTTTGCGTGTAGAATGCGGTCATTGGAATGTCCACCTTCCCTCGCCATATCAAAGCCGTCTTCGTCGTGTTGGAACTTGACGCCGGCCTCGATGAGGTCACCGATTCTTCCTGCGGCTTCATTGACCACCATCCTGACGACCTCTTCATCAGCGAGTCCGCAGCCAGCCGCTATCGTATCGTTCACGTGAGCTTCCAATCCCTCTTCATCGAGTGGGTCGAGAACCGCAGCAATGCCACCTTGAGCCCAGTTTGTGGAGGAGTCTGAGAGATTTTTCTTGGTCACTACGATGGTATCCAGCCCGGCTCTAGCGCAGCGAACCGCGACGAAAAGTCCAGCAATGCCTGAGCCGACGACTACCACATCAGGCATACTGTCACCGAGGTGATTGGCTTCAGCGCACTTCCGCATTCAACGTTACGCAGACGCGGTGGTCCCCCGATACTTCTAACTGCCAACCTACTGAGGGCACGGCATGGTGCGTGCGAAGCACGTCATTTCGCTGCTAATCGGCATCGTTCTCGGCGTGATGGTGTTGTGGAATGTTTCAATCGGCTTTTACCAGACCTACTCTGATGGTGTGATGCACAAGTTAGTACTCACCATGTTGTTCAGTGGAACATGCTCAGAGGCAACTATCGCAGCTGACCTCGAGTCTTTTGGTGCTTCAGCCTGTCTCTCACCACTCGGGGTTTGGGAACCGGTTGATATCGTTGTCATTGGAATAGCGCTCATGCTGGTTAGGCGTGGGCTTTCTGGGATTCTCAAGGGCAGAGGTCAGGTCAGCGAGGAGTCTCGCAAGGCACGACGTTGGATTCGAGCGAGCCTACTTTTCGGCTCAGTCGGAGTAGCAGACATGTTTGGGATGCTGACCAGCACTGGTGAGGCAGTCGACCTTGCTGTCCTGTTGGGATTTGACCTACCCGGACCTGCACTGGCCTCTTTCCTGCTAGCAATCTCTGCGACTTGTATGGTGGTCGGTGTCTCGCTGCTACGCAGTTCTGCAGGTAGTGGAAAGAGGCAGAAAGGGGGTGGCAAGCAGGTATTCATCGGTTCCGCTGAGAAGCATTTGGGTCAGGGTTTCACCGTCGGTCAACTTCGTGAAGCATTGTCGCTGGATCAATATGAGGACCCATTTCAAAAGAACATCGAGGACGACGATATGGGGATGGAAATTGGTAAGTCCTGTCACTATTGCAACGGTCAGGGTTGCAGTCAGTGTGATGGAACTGGTACACTTGCCTGAATTCATGGCTCATGGCGCTTTGAATAGACCTCACAATCAGCGCGCACGCGCAAGGCCTTAGGGCATCGTTTATAGTATCTTGAAAGACGAGGCGTTGTCCAATGTGCGCTTAGCAGCGTACACAAGTGGTGATGGGATGCACCTGATATCGATAGAAATGGAGAACTTTAAGTCGTTTAAGGGCGAAGTGATAATTCCCTTTGACGAAGGATTCACAGCAATAACAGGACCCAATGGTTCTGGGAAATCAAATTGTGGTGACGCGATACAATTTGTATTGGGTCCACGCTCTGCCAAGAGTCTGCGTGCTCAAAATGTCAAGGACCTAATTTTCAATGGTGGCAAGAATGACAAGCCAGCCCGTTCATGTATGGCAACTTTGAACTTCGCAAATCCGGTGATGGAGGATGGATTGCGTAGGCTACGAGTCGATGCGGACGTAGTAAGATTCACTCGAACAGTCAAACTAAATCGCAAGAACAACGCTGTAGCAGGCTACTACCTGAACGAGCGTCCATCCACCAGTACTGAATTCCGTCGTCTCCTTACCGAGGCAGGTGCGAGGGGCGACGGTTACAACATCGTGCTGCAAGGCGATGTCACTCATCTTGCCACCATGACATCTCGAGAACGCAGGAAAGTGCTCGATGACGTTGCTGGCGTCATGGCCTATGATGACGAAATCAAACGGGCCGAGCGCCAGCGTGCAAATGTCGAGGAGTATTTGGAAAGAATTGCAATCCTAGAGGAGGAATTGCAGGCTCGTCTCAAAATTCTCACCAAAGAGCGAGTTCAGGCGATGAAGTATCGTGAACTCGGAATCGCTCTTGAAAATGCTAAGGTTACCATGATGCACGCAAGGCATCGCAGTCGATTCAATGAGATTCAGATGATTGGAGATGAGCGCTCCGGCTATCTTGAGCGTATTGAACAGTTTAACGTAACCATCAAGGAAGGCAACGCCGAACTACTCGAATTAGACGACCAACTGGTTGCTATCGAGAAACAACTCGACGATGTCATCGGTGATGACGGCAAGGCACTCTCAGAAAGGATGCGTAAACTCGAGGTAGATGTTGGCACCCGCAAGGACCGCATCGCAGATGCGGAACAAGATATCAGCGATGCTGAAGATGAGATTAGCGTGTTAGAGTCTGAGCAGGAATCTGCCCAGAGTGCTCTTGAAGAACACCTATCTGGACTTGAGGCTGCTCAGGTTGCTCTGACCAAGGCGGACGAAGACCTAGAGAGTGCTGCACGCGATGAGAAGGAAGCTAGAGAAGCGATTTCCGCTGGGGACAAGGCAACTCATGATTTGAATCGAAAGTTCGGCAAAACAACCGAGGCAGTTGCTGCTGCAGATGAGGCGAGGGCCGAGGCCAAGTTGGAGGCCGACCGAGCCGCGCAAAAAGTCGAGATGTCTGAGGAGCGACTCGCTGAACTTGAGGAGGCCTTGGATGAGGCTCGATTGTCTCGTGACGACTTGCACTTGGTCGGAGAAGACTTGCAGGTGGATACGCCTGAACATGACCGAGGCAGTTTGGCTGAAGAACTCACACGTTTGCAGAAGGAAGAGCGCACTCTGATGGACCAAGGAGAACAGGTCGAACACAAGTTGCGCGAAGCCGAGCGCGAGTTGAATCGAAAGCAACTCGACGTCGAGAACAAGTCCGGAGCCCGCGCAGTCCAGGCACAGGCGGTCAGTGCAATCCTTTCACTTCGAGATGGAGGCGAAGTCCGTGGGATTCTCGGCCCACTTGGCGAACTATGTGCGCCTAAGGATGGGTCACACGACGAGGCTTTGGCCTATGCACTCGGTGGCGGAATGAATAGCATCGTTGTTCGTGATGACGAGGTTGCGGCTTCGTGTATCAAGTGGCTGCGTGACAACCGCGCTGGCCGCGCAGTATTCCTTCCTCTCAACAAACTCTCATTCCGTAGTCCCGGTGGCCGAGCCAGAATGACTGAACGTCAAGATGGAGTTCTAGGATTTGCATTTGAACTTCTAGAATTCGACGAGTCGGTCGAGGCTGCAGTCCGCCACGCGGTTCGTGACACACTCATTGTTCGAGACATGGGTACAGCCCGTCGTCACATGGGTGGTGTTCGAATGGTCACTCTTGATGGCAGCGTGGTAGATGCATCTGGCGCGATGTCTGGTGGTGCGATTCGCGGTAAGCGACCTCAGTTTGGTGGTAATATTGCCGGTGCTGCTGCAATGGAACAAGCGCAGACCGAGGTTAGCCGACTTGAGATGCTAGCAGATACGGTAGACGCAGCACTAGCCGAGTCTAGAAAACAGGCGATGGATTTGCGTGAGCGTATCAACAATCTCTCAGACGGAGACCATTCCCTGAAACTACGCGGATGGCAAGATGACATGAAGCGGGCTCAGACTGCTTTTGAGTCGGCTGAGAATAAGGTCAAGGTAGCACTTACCCAACTCACGGAAGTCAAGAACGCGACCGAGAAGGTTCGGCTGAAGTCGCAATCTTTTGCTGAGCAATACGAATCCGCAGTTGATAACAGGCAGAAAGCATCCGATGCTCTGCTATTGAGTAGTCCAAAGCATGTCTCTGACCAACTCAAGCGATGCGAACAAGTTCGTACCGACGCAGTCTCAGCAAAGATTGCTGCAGAGCAGCAGTTGGCAACAGGCAACGCGACTTCCGAATTGCTTGAGCGCAATGTCACTGACCTTGAGCGCCGCATTGGCGAGCACAGTGTTGCCATTGAGAAATCCCAGGCTCGTGTCTCAGGATTCAGCGATGAGATTGAGTCGATTTCAGTAGAACTCTCCGAGGTCAGCGAAGCCCATGCACAGGTTGCGGAGGAGCACCGCGAACTCGATGAGAAGCGAGTCACCCTCCGTGAGGATAGAGCAAGCCTACGAGCATCGCTTGAGAATCACTCTGCCCAGCGCGAAACCCTACGCGGGCGTATCGACGAACTCTCCGGTGAGATTGATATGAAGCGACGTCAACTCGAAGAACTCACAGTTGAGATGAAGACTTTGGATATCGAACCAGCGAGCGCCGACCTCGACCTACCGAGTGTAGCGGACGCTGAGCGTGCCTCCACTCAGATTGAGCGAAAGTTGCAGAATCTCGGCAACGTCAACATGCTCTCGATTGAGCAGTACGACGAGGCCGAGGAAAGGCTTGGCAGAATCGCTGAAGACTACAAGAAACTCCGCAAGAACCGCGAGGATCTAATCCAACTGGCCGAGCAACTTGAGGGAGAACGCAAGGAGCGCCTCACCACCGTGCTAGAGGTTGTCTCCGAGAACTTCAAGCGAGTGTATTCCCGACTATCGGATGGGGGTAACTCCGAACTTCGCCTAGAGAACCCGAAGGATCCGTTCACTGGTGGTTTGGAGATGTGGTGTCAACCGAGAGGCAAGTCGAACAAGAGCAAATTGAGCCTACTTTCGGGCGGCGAGAAATCGATGGCTGCCCTTGCCCTCATCTTCGCGATTCAGGACTACGATCCGTCACCATTCTACTACTTCGACGAAGTCGACCAAAACCTCGACGCATACAACGCTGAGCACATCGCGCGCCTCTGCAAAATCCGCAGTCAGCGCGCTCAGTTCATTCAAGTCACTCTGCGCAAGGTCAGCCTGCAATTGGCTGACCATCACATCGGCATCACCCACGCGGGAGATGGCTGCAGCCGCCAAATCACTGACTTTGGCCGTGATGCTGCTATTGAACTCGGTACCGCAGCGCTGGAAGAATTGGAGGCACAGCAGGCTGCACAGGCCAATAGAGATGCAGCGGTTGTCGATTTGCCTGACCCTGGTGATATGGCAACAGTTCCTGACGCCATCGAAGCGCCAGCAAGTCTGGGCGGAAGTACTCTACTCGACGGAGTCGAGACTTCAACTGATTCTGAAGAAGTCACTGTTGAAGGCGAGGCATCTGAAGAGGAGGAAGGAGATGATTCCACCCTTACAAGTCTTGCCAGTCGAGCCGATGATGACCGCGTTGATATGGAAGAAAAACTCGATGTCGAACTCGCCATCGAGGCTGCAGACCGTGATGAACTCGATACTCGCATAGCTGAGGAGGAGGCGGATGAAGCCGAGACTGCAGCGGTCATCGAAGTAGAAGAAGTCAATGAAGAAGATGAGTGAATAGATTTGGAGGTGACTTGATGAGTTTGCTTGAGAGCAATGAGATGCAGTCGGAAATAATCCGTCAGTTGCTTGGAGAGTCAGAAGGTTCCGACCTCGACAAGAATCGATACATCGAGCGCTTGGTCGAACTTTGTGACCTTGAGAGTGCTGAGCACCAGAGTCTCATTGACCCATTCGACCGTTCCGTCGCGCTTGTCTTCCAGTTGTTCAACGACGCAACTCTCGACCCTTGGGACCTCGACCTAGAAGTTTTCATTCAAGTATTCGCCAAGCGCATCAAGGATGCCGATAATATCGACTTGCCTACCTGCGGTCGCTTGATTCGCATGGCTTGGCAAGTGCTCAAAGGACAGGCCTCCACACTATTGGATAGAGCCGAGCGTGCTGGGGCTGACTTTGAGGAGGATCCGTGGTTTGGTGGCTGGGAAACCGAGTTTGGTGATGATGAGTACAACTTCAGCGTTGGAATAATCAGCGGCGCCACTACCGGTTCACTCCCCGACCTTCTCGATGGCAGAATCAAGCGTGACGAAGGCCGTAAGGTCACTCTTGCTGAACTTCTGTTGGGGCTACAAGAGGCCCATGAGGAGGCCGAACTTCGCCGAGTAAGGGAGGAAGGCCGAATCAAACACGCCGCCGAGGTCGAGAATTGGATGGCGAATGTGACCACAAGGATGCACAAGGAGGACCTTGAGGAAGACATTCGTCGTTGCTGGGAGGCCCTCCGTGCAGCCGGGCCAGAAGGTGAGCCAGTCACACTTGAGCAGGTAGCGTCTCAACTTACACAGCATTCACTAGAACAGGGCTGGGAGTTGAGCGAGGCCGAGGATGAAGGACAGGTCGCCGGTTTCGTATCCGCTCTATTCCTGACTCATAGGGGATATTCCGACCTGTGGCAGATGGAATACCCCAATGGGGACATTTTCATGCAGGACAAGTGGCCGAAATTGAATTCCTTCGATGCAGTATCATCTGAGATTGGCATCGGTCCAAGATTGGCCGGTGCGGTAGGGAGTGAGTGAATGAGCGACGATATCGAATTGCAGACAATGCTTGAGGCGATTCTATTCAGCTCTGGGCAGTCACTTTCGACTGAGCAACTCGCTGAGTCTCTTGAGCGACGTGACAGCGAGGTTGTTGTCTCATTACGGGCCTTGCAGTCCACCATGAAGCGACGTCGAGGTGGTGCAATTCAACTCACTGAGGTATCTGGTCGTTGGGTGATGGAGGTCAAGCCAAAACTTGCTAACCATGTACCCGGTTCATTCCGAACAGAGATTCCTAAACGCCTGCTCCCTACCGCTGCGCTGATTGCCTATCATCAACCGATGGCTCAGAGCCAATTGGTAGAAATGATTGGCCAAAAGACCTACGAGCATGTCAGAGACCTCTCGCATCTCGGGCTGGTCGGCAGGCGCAGAGACGGTCTCTCACGTCGTTTGACCACTACTCGCAGATTTGCCGAGTATTTCGGTTGCCCATTTGCAGAATCCAAGAAGGTCAGGAAATGGTTCCGTGAGCAAGCGGACCAGATGGGGTTGACCAGTGCCCAACTCGCTGAACAACTAGGTGAAGGTGAGGCTGGGGAAATCAAGGACGCCCCTGAAGTCCCTATCTCGGATGATTGGGATGAGGAGACTGCTGAGATAATCGCAGTCGACGAAGTCGAAGAGTGAATCATTCTCCTCTGAGTTGTCGAAGTGCGGCTTCGATGGACTCCGCGGTGATTCTGTCGCCGCTCAAACGAGCGATTTTCACTACATTGTCCACTTCATCGTCGTTAGCCCCAGCCGTGACAGCCATGTTTCGAGCGTGCAACTTCATGTGTCCCGCCTGGATTCCCACTGTAGCCAAAGCGCGTAGAGCACCTAGGTTCTGAGCAAGTCCTGCGGCTGCGATTACCTTAGCCAAACCATCTGCGGTTGTGACGCCAAGGATGGCGACATTTGCCTTTGCGGCAGGATGAACGCGCACAGCACCCCCTACTAGCCCTACGGCCATCGGGAGTTCGATTGAGCCGACCAGATTACCTTCTGCATCCCTTTCCCAGTGTGTCAGGGAGCCATAGGTTCTGCCATGTGAGGCATATGAGTGCGCACCGGACTCGATAGCCCGCCAATCCTGCCCGCAGGCTATGGCTATGGGGGAGATTGCGTTCATGATGCCCTTGTTGTGCGTGGTCGCTCTGAACGGGTCTGCAGCAGCAAAGTGGTAGGCCTGAAGCACACCATCGATAACTTCTGCACCTCGTACCGGGTCATTTCCTGAATCAGATATCTCCTCAGGGGTGAAGGTCGCACTTACTCGGGCCAGCCGGTGTACTGCGAGATTACTGATGATACGGAGTATTACAGTCCCGCCAGTAATCGATTCAATGACTGGTGCGATGGATTCAGCCATTGTATTGACTGCGTTTGCACCCATGGCATCTCGGCAATCAACAAGGATGTGGACAATGACCATCGGCCCCGATTCAGTCTCAATAATGCGCGCTTCAAGGCTTCGGCACCCACCACCAAACTTGACTAGAATCGGGTCAACCTCATTGCAGCGGCTAATCAGGTCGTCAGATGCACTCAAAATGGCTGTTTTTGCTTCATTTGGGTCTACACAACCTACGACTTGGATCTGTCCTATCATCACAGGTTCGTCGTTATTCGAGGTGAATCCGCCCTTGGCATGGCACCGTTTTGCCATATTGCTGGCGGCAGCGACCACGCTGGGCTCCTCGAGGGCGAATGGAATGAGGTAATGTTCCCCGTCGATGATGAAATTCGTGGCTACGCCGACAGGTAGGGCCATTGTGCCAACCACATTTTCGATAATTCGGTCTGCTGCGCCCTCGTTCAACTCTCCCGAAGCTGCCAGCGCCTCAATTTGTTCATCAGTCAGGCCAGCCAATTCGGCCACCATGGCACGCCTTTCGGCCACGCTAAGCTTGTAGAACCCTTTCAGGCGGCTATTTTCGACAGGCATCCATCCACCTCTGCAGCGAGGCTTCAGTGCCTGTCACTAAATCGTTTCCCGGTGGTTCTGTCTAGGCTAATTCTGATGAATTCGGCGCTTCTCGGTGGGGGCTGAAGCGTTAGTGATGCGTTAATAACGCATTTAACGCGTTAGAGAAGCGTTAGTAAAGCGTTAATCGGAGATATTTCACCCCTAAAAAATTACCTAAATATGCCAAGAACCCGCTTCGGTACCCTGTTCAACGCTTCCAAACGCCGCTGAGCCACGTAGGATTTCGCGTAAACGTGTTAAACTGACCCTAAGTTGGTTGCAGTTATGGTTGCGCGAGGGCAGAGAGCAATCCAACTGCCTCATATGAGGACAAACCCGTTCTCAACTAGCCCATTGGAGGCTGATGAGATTGGATTGCTGGTGGGCAGGAAGAGCCTTTTGCAGGATTTAGGCCACCATATTCGCTTCGGAAGCCCCCGTTTGCTGGTATTGACTGGAGAGAGGGGGAGTGGCAGAACCTCCTTCCTGAGGTGCCTAGGAAAGATGGCACCGAAGGCCTATCATCTCTCAATGTACCCTGAATCAGATCCTGCTACAACCATCCTGAACGAGTTATATTGCCTGATGGTGGGCTACGATGTACCCGGTCAGAACACCCCTCTCATCGAGCAGTTGGTAGCATCCAGCGACGCGGGTTCAGGAAACCTTCCGCTCATAACAATCGATTACCCCGGTGTATCTGGGCCTGATTTTGAGCCGATAATACAGCGAATTACCCCTATTCTTGGACGATTGCGGGCTGTGGTGGTATTGGCACTGACGCCCGCCCAACTTTCAGCATGGCCAGATTCACTTAGAGACCGCTGGGATGTGCTAGAATCGCTGAGGAACCTGAGCGCCAAACAAGTCAAGCAATTAATTGAGGTTAGAATGCGCACTGCCAGCAATGAGGGGTGGGCAGTACCAAGCCCGGTAATCGAGGAAGTTCTCTCAACAACCGGCGGTCAGCCAGCGGGTGTGGTACGACAACTCAGAGACCTTGTCGACCAATCACGCGGCGTTACGACCATTTTCAAGCGTAAGGAGGACCTATTGGACGAGTTGCCAGACGATGGTGATGAGCCGATTGATACATTCATCGAACCAGCTGAGGAGAACGATGCCCGTTCCCGGATGCCAATGAAAGCGGCGGAATTGGAACCCCTGCAAGGCCCAGAGGAAATCGATGCTCAGGCTGACGCCGAGGATGAGTCAATGGAAACTGAGATTTCCATCACCTACGACGATGACTTCGAAGAAGATGAGGAGGAGGACCCAGATGATTACGATGAGGACGACGATTGGGTCGAAGAAGACGACATCGATGAGGAGAACGTTCCTTCTGACTTTGACATTCCAGTTATCGAGGAACTTGTCGAACCTGAGGAAGCCGAGAGTGAATCGGCACGCGAATCCGATGAGAATGATGGCGCACTCCCCTCTCTAGAGGTGCTTGATGTTGAGCCACCTGACATGGAGCGTGCATTCGGCGGTGCGATAATACAAATGCAGCCTGGAACCGAACCACCGCAATCCAACACACCGTTCTCAGGTCTGAAATCCCGAGACCGTGCGGTAAGCCGTGACATTCGTCTTGAAGATGCACTCAGCAAGAAGACCGGAGGTGTACAATCCACTTTGGGTCCACGAGATGCTGTTGTCGACACCACAGTCGAGCCGGCATCAGGTTCGATGAGCATTGATTCCGATGAGGCGAGCCTTTGGGTTAGCGATGAAGAACAGGAGGAACCAACCGATGAGGGACCTACCGATGAGGAAATTCTTGAGGAACTTCCCTTCGAGGAGGAATTGTTGGAAGATTATACTACCGAACCGACAATTCCAGACGCCATGCCAGACCCAGCCCTAACCTCCTCAATCGGTGCAGCGTTGCGTGCGGGTAAAACTCAGGTGGCAGCTCCGGGAACTCCACCGATGGACTTCGGAAAAATCACCGCGCTTTCCGATTCTGAGATTGCAGTGGTCGAAGCAGGCACAGGTAGGGAGATTTCTCCTTCCGACGCGGCATTGCAGGCATATCTGCAGGTAGGAAGACCTCGCCTTTCGCAGATTTTCAATGAATTGAATCGAACCGGAATTTTGGCGGTAAGAAAACAGGGTAGGACTCGTTTATTCCGCATATCAGATGCAGCACGTGCCTACCTGACAGGCAACAATTTGGAGGCATGAGCATGGAGGAAAGTTGGGCCATTCAATGGAGTCATCAGGTCGAGGGCCGTATTGGCTCGCTCTGCTGTGTTGATGAGAATAGCATCATCGCCTGCGGTGCCCTCGTGCGGATGTTGGGTGGTGATGGAGATTTCATCTGGAAGCGAGAATTCTCCTTCGATGTGTATAGGATGGCAACCGACGGCACAAATCTGGCGGTGCTTTCAGGAACTGGCTTCTTCTTACTTGACCTAGCAACCGGTGAGCCTCTTGGCGAAGGTCGAGCGATAGCTGGAGGATTCCGAGACGTAATTCCACGCCCCGGTGGTGGCTGGGTTCTCGCTGATAGGGGAGATCACATTCACATCTTCAATCGACTCGGTCGTGGTATCAAGCGGCTACGCCCCGGTCCATTACTCCGCATGGTAGGTTGGGTCGACCGCGAGTTGTTGTTGGCACTGGATGGTGACAGCAGACTTCGCGCACTGCGTTTTTCTGGTGACCTAGCGATGCGGGCAATTGAGGATGTCCGTTGGGCATGGGTCAGTAAGTTGGAGGCAGGTAGGATGCTGGTTCAAGCGGCTGATGGCTCGATATCTGAGGGTATTCCGAACCCATTTGGATGGGACCGTCTCGACCGTATCTCCGACGAAGGCCTAGTGCCACTTGACGCATCTTGGACAGGTGAAGGCTGGTGGATGCTTGAAATGTCAGGCGATTTGGTTCAATTGCCGAGTGGTGAAGGTTCCGAGCGTCATCCTGCTGGCAGTATTCTAACTTCTAACGGAGTGGACCGAATGTTGACTGCGACTGGAGACGGACTGATTCGGCTATGGGTTGCTCCACATCTGGCAAGCAGGCGCAGAATGCTATTGGAGAAGATAGCAGCAGGAGAATTGCGGCGTTTGGATTGGCGGCAGCGCGAATCCATCTTTGAGGCCGCTCGTGACGCTGAGGATGCAGGAATGCTGTCCCGTGCCATCGAACTTTACGAATCGCTCGGAAGACAGGAAGACGTCCGCCGTCTGCTGGCTCGCCGGGAGGCCTGAGCATGAGTGGTACTGAGGTCACCCGCGACCTCATCGACAAATACCTAGCACTAACTCTGGCGGCTCGCGAGAAGTCAACGTCAACTGTTGCTGATGACAGTGAAGATGCTGAGCGATTATCGACCATGCTTGAGATGGCTGATTCCTACTCATCCGATGCCAAATGGTTCGCAGAACAGGGGGACCTCGTGCGAGCCTTCGGAGCCATCAACTACGCTCACGCGTGGATAGATGCTGCTGTTAAGATAGGACTGTTAGACGGTCACGGCGATGACGAATTATTCACTCTGCCATAATCAGGCACTAGTTCGAAGTTTAGCGGTCGCCTCCTCGATGCGAGTAAGGCTCCCTTCCAAGGTATTCAACTCATTTCTAGCATCCAGAATGAATGGGTGAATAGCATCGGCTAGTCCTCCGACCAGACGATATGTGTGACGAGGGCGGCCACGGCCGCCGGTTTTCTGTTGCGTAATCTGAACAATTTCCAATTCTATCAGCGACCGCATGGCAATACTAACCTCAGGCTGCCTCAACCTGCAACTATCCTGCAAGATTGTGCTATCCATCCAGCCACCCTTGGACAAACAAAGTAGAATCCGAGCGACATTTGGTGGTGTTCCAATTCGAGTGAGAGAATCACAGAGGACTAGGTCTCGGGCAGTTAGTTCAGATGCGCTCGCTGCCTCGTCCGCTGAAAAAGTACTAACCATCAAGCGAACAGTCAGTTATTCAGAATATGAGAGTTGTGCCGAACAATATCAGAATCTTTACCAACTATTCGACCAATCGAAGATTGCTGATTCCCGACACTTCGATGTAGGAAATGTTTCTCTCACTGAGCCGCTGTTTCAATCTCTTGTCGACGGTAAGCACTGGCCATCCCTCAGCATTAGCGATATTGAGAATCTCATCATCGGTGTGTGAATCCTCACCCGTACCCACTACGACTTCCGCCCGTTGCCGTAGCAAATCAAGCAGCAAACCTCTGCTGTGAGATTCCTGAACACGGTCCAGTTCCTCTAGAACAAGGTCTGTGACCTTGAGGTTGATTGGGCCAACTGAATCAGCTAGAGCGATATCGATGTTGATGCCTGCTTCGACTACCGCAACCCAGCCACATGCGTCTACAAGGACGCCGCTCATGCGCTCACCCTGAAATCACGCCGTGACCGATGAGTCTCCAGCGCGAGCCAACTCTACGAGAAAGTGTGATTCTGCTGCCGGCAGGTGCACAGATGGGAAGACGCAGACTCAAGGTGGCTGCTTTGCCTTTAACTGCGCTGACTACGCCGACACTGGTTGCCGTTGCCGAGTTTATCATCAGCATTTCGTTAGGCTGTAGGGGTCGGACCTTTTCCCGCGCTTCTTCTCCGCTAGCGACCATTTTGTTCAGCAGATTCAGTTCAAGGTCGAGAGAATTCCAGATTGGAGGGAGTTCATTCTCTCTCGCCATTACCTGTCCACTAAGATTGTCGGACTTGGTATGAACTGGGTCCAAAGGAGTTGCAATGCCGCATAGTCCGCCAGCGTGAATGTTCTGCAAGTCTAGTCCGCCACCCTGAACGCTGGTGATGGTGGTGTTGATTGGTTCCCAGCGGGTTTTGTTGCCTTCTTCGATTTTGCGCCCCGGAGCGATAACTACGCTATCTCCGGTGTTGAATGTTCCTTTGACGACTGAACCACCGATGATTCCTCCCTTCAACTTCTCAGGACGAGCACCTGGTCGGTTGATGTCGAATGAGCGAGCCACGTACATCAGCCCGGCATCCTTAGCACTGCGGTCTGGCGATGGAATGGTATCCTCTATTGCTTCGATGAGAATGTCCAAATTCACATCGTGATGAGCACTTACTGGAATGATAGGAGCGTTTTCCGCAATGGTACCATTGAGGAAATCCTTGATTTCATTGAATGATTCAACTGCTCGTTCCTTGCTGACCAAGTCAACCTTGTTCTGCACAACGACTACCTTGTCAATGCCGGCAATCTCCAGAGCCATCAGATGCTCTCGAGTTTGCGGCTGTGGGCACTTCTCGTTCGCTGCAATCAGCAGAAGTGCACCATCCATGATGCTTGAGCCAGAAATCATCACAGCCATCAGGGTCTCGTGACCGGGTGCATCGACGAAAGAGACGACACGCATCAATTCCTTCGCGACATCATCCTTGCCATCAGGGCGCTTGCCAGTAGCATAGCAAACACCCTTCTTGGTTTGGTAGAATGCGGTATCTGCGTAGCCGAGTTTGATACTGATACCGCGCTTCCTCTCTTCGGAGTGGGTATCGGTCCAAGTTCCAGAAAGAGCTTGAGTCAGAGTGGTCTTTCCATGATCGACGTGACCGACCAAGCCGATATTGACTTCAGGTTGGCTAGGCAATTCTCGCTTCTTAGCCAGCCGCATCAACTCCTTCCGATCACTCTGCGTCGCCCTCAGTTTCAGCGTCACCTTCTCCGCTGAAGATGTCACCGAGGCTCTTGCTGCCAGTCTCAATGACCTTGAGGTTAATCTGACGGGTGTCGGTGGAGATGATATTGCCACGGAATGCTCGGCGCTTGCGCAGGCCATCGTACGTGTATCTGTAGCGACCACCCTTCTTCTTCACAATCTCATGAGCCTTGAATCCGGTTCCCTTGCTAACGAGGACCTTCATCCTGCCAGCACCAACGAGGTCGGAGCGCATTGGAGTTCCAGTACGGTCGCTGCCACCGGTAATCTTGAGTCTGAATCCGCCGAGAGTGACATCACCAGAGCCGACGAAAATACCGTCCACATCGTCGCCGATTTTCTTGCCGAGGAAGTGGTTGTAATTCGACCCGCTGATATCTACTGAGTACGACTTGCCGTCATTAGATGGGTCCGTATCATTGACTACGGCCTTGAAGACCTGCTCTCCACGTTGTGCCATGATGATTCCTCGTGCGACTCGGCGACAGACGCTCCCTTTAAGAGCGGTTCGGCCGAGACCGCCTACGGCGAATCCGGTATACATTCTCTAAAAGGTGGTATAGAGGTTCTAAATCAGCCGTTCAAGGTCTGCTCTAAACGCCTTTCGAGTGTTCTCGGTAGACTGTGTGGCATGGTGATGTGCTGAGTTCGACCACGTCCGGCCTTCGCAGTGCCGGTTCGTGATTCAATAAGGCCACGCATCTCAAGCGACTTCAGATGTTTCCAGAATGTAGTGTGACTACGTGGCTTGGTCTCATATTCCTCACAGACCACACGGTAGAGTTGTTCAGCATCGCCAGTGCTGATTTCAGGGTCTCGACGGAGTCGGCGGCAGACTGCGAGCAGCACCAATCGTTCATGTTCCAGCATCTCATCGACCACGCTCGGCTCAACCGGCGATGTCCTTTCTGCAGACTCGTATTGCACATCTTTAGCGAATATTTCGTTGCGACCAGCCATCTCGGCTCGTGCGACCGCCGCCTCAAGTAATTCGATAGCGACACGCGCGTCGCCGGTATCGGCGGCGGCCTGTCCAATTAAAGTCAGAATTTCCTCACTTACACTGCCGCTGATGCAACCAATGTCAGAGCGCTGCTTTGCGATGGCAGTCAATTGCTTCTCGTCGTAAGGTTTCAACGCGAGATGATTCGAGCGGCCAAAACGTGAAACCACTGCACCCTGCAATTTGTCAAGTATGTATTCCTGACTCACGATGATGAGCGATAGAGTGCCTCTCTCATCTCTACCCTCATCGATTCGCAGTAGTTGGTAGAGCAAATCATCGCCCTCGCGTTGCAGTAAGTGATTGACTTCATCGAGTATCAACAACATGTGCTGGTTGTGAGTACGAAGATTACGCCGAATGCTTTGGATCACCTCGCTGGCACTGAACCCTCTCTCAGGATGCCGATCATCGAGTGCGGTGGCGATGCGCTGCAGCACTTGCGAAGTGGTTGGATGATTGCGACAATTCACGTGGACGTGTTTGATGGCTCTAACTCCAGAAAGGTGACGTGTCAAATCGTCTCCGAATACCTTGGTTAGCACGGTCTTGCCACAGCCGACATTACCGGTAATCACTGCACGGCAAGACGCACCAGCGGTTCCGATAGTAGAGAACATTCCTGCTAATTCTTGTTGTTCTTCATCCCGCCCAACCAAATTGTGAGGAATCCAGTCGTACGAAAGCGGAGCCGCATCTGCGAGCACGAGGCCAGCGCCGATTCGGTCAAGGTACCCCGCCATTGGGCCACATCGGACTCCCAACGTTCTTAGAGATTCGGAGTCGATTGTTCACTCCGTGCATCACCCTTCAAGGGATTTCATCGAATTGGTAACCGGTTTCCCATTGCTTCTCACCAAGTGCGACTTCCAACTCAAAGGGGGTAATTAGAGGCTTGGCGTAGCGCACCGAGTCATCTATTGCTATACGCGGGCATGCGGTGTTCACGAAAGCATCGACCGGATAGAAGTCAATCAAATCAGGCCCTATATGGTCGAGCGCGAGTAGGTATCCCTTCTTGCCATGATTCTCTAGAAGCCGTTTCATTCGAATGGCCAGATTGCGACGCATCTGCCCAGGCTTCTCACCGATTAGAATCCCGAATGTTTTCGCATCACCGACAGCCATTATTAATCCGAATCTTTGCCGCAGTATACGTTCTATCCTGTCAAATGACATCTCATCCGCATCTCCTGTATATGGGTCGAGCAATGCCAGTGGCTTGCCGGTGTGAAGAACCAGACCAATCGGGTGGAAATCTCCACTGCCTAGGAAGATGTAGTGACCTATACTTGGGTCATCTCCGGAGTAGTTGCATCCCAGAACCTGACCGGGGAAAGAAAGTCTATCTCCGCCAACGGGAATCTCAACCTCAAATCCTGCCTTCTCCAATCTCTGCTTGTATTCGGTCAGCAAGTGAAGGTGCTGGATACTACCTACCAACCCGAGTTTGGTACCTGTAAGCGGGGCTGTTCGACCGACTGCATCCAGGAACTTTTCCTGTGCCTCTGCTGAACTGAGGTCGGCTTGCGCTTCGCCAGCTGCGGCAAGCCTCGATTCGGCGATAGCGTGATGCTTAGCAAGGATTGGTAGCACTGGGTTCAATTCAGGGTCTCCATCGTAGGTTACTGGGATGAAGTGGGTCGGCATGCCTGAATCGATGTTCATCTGGCTGTGGCCTAGGTGGGCTACTAGTTCTACGCCCATCATCTTCATCTTGTCATGCACTAGGTCGCAGGCCCCGTAGCACGGGTCTGCCGCGAGAATGATTTTCGCTGCAGTCTTTTCCTCTATAGCATCCATCATATCGAGTGCCTGCATCTTCAATCCTTCAGGAACTTGCAGGGCAACCAACCGATTATCATTGGATTTTATTTGCTCGACTAGGTCATCGAGTTCGAAGTCGTGGCGATCTAAATCCATTCTGCTCACCCTAGTCTAGAAGAACTACCTTATCACCATTCATCTCAACTCTGACAAGGCTGTGCAGCGACCACCCTCTAGATTCTCGTAGTCTTGCCATCCCCTCGCCTTTCTCAAACACGATGAACACATCTTGTATCGCTGCTCCAATGTTTTCCAATGAAAGCAGAACCGGCTCAATTGTGCCGCCTGTGCTGACCACATCGTCAACGACGAGAACTCGGTCTCCGTCGTTGATATCATTGAGGTATAATTCTCCTTTTGAGTATCCAGTACTCTGGTCTATTGCACGTTCACCCGGCAGACCATATTGTCGCTTACGGGCTATGACAAGCGGTTTCCCGCTCGAAAGGCATAGTGCAGCAGCCAGCGGGATTCCCATCGCTTCGATGCCGAGGATAACGTCAACTTCACTCCAATCGACCTGTTCAAAAATCAAGTCACGTGCCGCTACTAGAACATCCGTGCTCTGTCGCGGCACGCCATCGGTCAACGGGTGGACGAAGTATGCGTAATCACCGCGCCAGACTACTGGCGCCTCCAACACGCTGGCTCGTAGAAGTTGCATACGCTCATCACTAAGAGCACCGCCAAGTGGCGGCGACTCGTCGCTCATTCTACCACATCCATCAAACGAGTCCCTTCAGGTGCTCGTGACCCTTCACAACTGCGGTGGTACACGGGCTTGGGATTTTCATACTCGCCTTGCGTAGCGCATCTTTTGCTGCTAGGAAGAATTGTGGCCTTGTTGAGATAGTGATTACATTCTGGCCTGACTTGACACGCGCTGCTGTGCCGACATTCTTACCAAAGGCACATCGCATTCCCTGTGAGACACGGTCAGCACCTGCTCCAGTCGCCTGCTTATTCTCTCGCAGGATGTGGTGCGGGTAGACGCGGATACGGAGTGCGTAATTGGTTTCGCCAGCTTGCTTTCGAATGGTTGCGTTGGATATCACTCGAGCCGCTTCGAGGGCAGTGTGACGAATCTGGCAGGACTCATCAACGGACAGAGTCAGTTCAACCTCAAAATCACCGGCTTCGCTAACTTTCCGGTTACCCATGTGAAATCGCATGATTCGGTTGTTAGGAACACCACCAGTGTACTCACGACGCGTATAGGCCTGACCCTTGAGTCGGCGATACATCTTCGCAGGCTTGCGTGCCATTTTGTATTCCTCGCGGCGTGCCGACCGGACATCCGTATATAACCCTGCTCGGCCACCTACGGTGGCCTGTAACAGCAGGATGATATTATCAACCCGCCACCTAATCAACAGGTGATGTCCGACGTGCTCGCCTCGATTCAAGCCCTGCTTCAAAGCGATGAGGATAATCGTGGGAAATCACTTGTCCTACTCGCTTGTTTCATCCTACTCGGCTCGATTTGGGTCGGTCAAGCGCAAGTATTGCCCGGCGTCTCTGTCAGCGAGATGAATCTTCAAGGCAGTGTCGATGCTATAGAATGGGGCAATGATGGATCCGATGTTGTTGCTCTAGTCAGCGACGGTGACGACTCTACACTGAGGGCTCATTCGGGCAGCGGTGGATGGGTTGCCGTCTCATGCAGTTGCACTCCATTGAGCATCTCTCATGGTCCGTCAGGATGGCTTGTCGGCGGCGAAGATGGATTCTTTGGGTTAATCAGTTCTCTTGCTAGTGACCAGCCATCGGTTACCCCACGCGACTTGTCGTGGCCTGAAGGCAACCCAGATGGCAATCACGTCGTGTCTGTATCAGGTCAACTCAGCGATGGCTGGATGGTATCTGAAGGAGCAGGAGGCGAGCGGGTTGTGCGCACTTGGCTTGGACTATTCTTGTCTAATGGCACCGGCGCAGATAGAGATTCAATCATCATCGACTCGGTACATCAGGGAGATTCCAATGCTTTGGTTCTCGGCCATGATATGAGTTTGGGTAATCCGACGCGGGGTGCGAACGGCGAGGTTCTAATCAGTGCGACAGCCTCAGCTGGTGAAAGTCCCCAACTACGACTATTGCATCTTGGAACAGGTGGTGTTCTACACACAGTGCTTTCGGCAGGCGACGGGCCATTTTCAGACGCATTCGACAGTTTGGTGGCTGGAGGGTCTGGTGTTTACGGAGTGAAGGAAGACCTCAGTGTGCATCGTATTTTGGGTGCTCCAGGCTCCACCGGGGCTGTTCTGGATACTGCTGGCATTCTTTGGTTGGCGGATGAGTCACACTTGTGGAAGATGGCATTTGGCTCTGCATTTGCTGAAGCACAGGTACTTCCCGATGGTGTTCCAACCGAGTTCTCCAGCCTTTCTTCAAGTGGTCTTACTATCAGTGCATTGACTGCGAACGACTCCCCGCAGCGTGTCACAGTTGACCCTGCAGCGTCAAAATCAGTATTGACCAGTCTCGATGCACTTGGTAGCCTATTTCTGCTGCTGATCCTAATCTCAGTCGGTGTATCCGGTGGATGGAAAGTTGGCAGAAAAACCGGAATCCTTTGATTTGAGATTTATTCACTATTCGATTGTGCCGTTCACGAAGTGAACGCCCGTTTGGTTCTTAGGCCCCCGTTCTGCTTGAAGGTGTCATCCGTCGCGGTATGGATACACTGAGGTTGAGATAATGGTGAAGGGACCAAGCATGATGGACCAGTTTCATGCCATCAAGGAAGAGCATCCCGATACCGTGCTATTTTTCCGGATGGGTGATTTCTACGAAATGTTCCATGACGACGCAGTCCTCGCATCTGAGGTGCTTGGCATCACCCTGACAAGTCGTGACAAGAAAAGCGACAATCCAATTCAGATGGCAGGTGTTCCTTGGCATTCTGTTGAGCAGTATTTGCAGAGAATGCTCAGAGCTGGCCACAAAGTGACCCTGTGTGAGCAAGCGGAGGAATTGCAGCCAGGTGAGAAGATTCTGCGGCGAGTGGTTACTAGAGTCTACACCCCAGGTTCGCTATACGAAGAGGAATTGATTGGAGAGGATGCAAGTGCACTATTATCTGCTGTTGCGATGAAGGGAGATGGCTGTGGTATGGCGATAATGGACCCTTCATCCGGCAGGGCTTGGTGCAGTGAATTCGCAGGGCCGGGTCGATTTGAGAGGCTGCGAGATGAGTTGTTGCGTTGGGGTCCTCGCGAGGTGGTGATGACCGGCAAGGATGCTAAGCACGACGATGTGATGGAGGTATTGCGCGACGTTGACGGACTGATGCTATCGGTACATGATTTGCCGGCAAAAGGACGAATGGAAGCGCTGAAATCTCATCTTTCGCTTTCTGACTTAGGTAGTATCGACCTTGATTCGGCTCCGTTGGCAATGCAAGCTGCTGGACTTGCCACAGCCTATCTTACCCGACTTCATCTGGTTGATTATGTGCCGTTGCGAGAGATTCACATCGGCGCTGACGAAGGTCATATGCTGCTCGACCAGACCACCCTGCGAAATCTGGAAATCACTCATACTCTCGCCGGTGAGAAGACCGGTAGTCTGCTTTCTGCTATCGATGCAACCCAAACCTGGATGGGACGCCGTTTGCTGAAGGAATGGTTACTGCGACCTCTGATGGGACGCACCGAGATTGCCGAGCGGCATGCTGCGGTCGCAACTTTGGTCAATGCGAGCAGACGGTTGCGAGAAATCCGAACCACACTCAAGTCGATGCGTGACCTTGAGCGTCTTTCCACCCGGCTGGCCTACAATCGAGCTAATGGTCGCGACTTGCTTGCTATCGCTGACTGCCTTGATAGGATGCCGAAATTGCAGGCATTACTCACTGAGGCCGAGAATCCACTGCTCAACCGATGCGCAGAGGGCCTGACGGACCTTGCTGAGTTGCGTCAGCACATCGTGGATTCGCTGTTGTCTGAACAACCGGCTACCATCCGCGAGGGTGGCATGTTCCAACCGGGTAACGACGCTAAACTCGACGATTTGCGGGAGAAGGCCGCCAAAGGTGGAGATTGGCTGAAACAGTTTGAAGCAAAGCAGCGCGAACTTCTGGAAATTCCCAGCCTGAAGGTTCGCTTTAATCGCCAGTTCGGCTACTTCATCGAGGTGACCAAGACCCATCTTGACAAGGTGCCTGAGGATTGGATTAGAAGGCAGACCATGACCAATGCCGAGCGTTATGTCACTGAAGAACTCAAGGAATGGGAGGACATCATCCTCAACGCCGACAGTCGAGCAAATGATATCGAATATCGTCTGTTCTGCGGGCTACGAGATCAGGTGAGAGCAGTTACAGAATCACTGTCCAGCATAGCGCGAAAGGTTTCGACTGCCGATGTTCTCGCATCGTTCGCCCACCACGCCCGGATGCGCTCTTGGAGTCGACCAGAGATTGTTGAAGGAGACAAACTTGACATCGTGGCGGGCAGACATCCGGTGTTGGAAGCAGATGGCAGATTCGTGCCTAATGATGCATCGTTCGATGCCAAGCGCCGCTTCCTGCTGCTGACCGGTCCAAACATGGGTGGTAAGTCGACCTACCTGCGAATGGTGGCGCTGATTGCAATTCTGGCCCAAGCCGGTTCCTATGTTCCTGCTCAACGAGCCCGTATCGGTGCTGTTGACAGGGTTTTTACTCGAGTCGGTGCCCATGATGACCTTCGCAGGGGCCGTTCAACTTTCATGATGGAAATGATCGAAGTAGCGCACATTTTGCGCAGAGCAACATCATCCTCGTTGGTATTGCTCGATGAGATTGGTCGCGGTACCTCCACCTTTGATGGTCTGGCCATCGCTTGGTCAGTGACTGAGCACATCGCAACCAATATCGGTTCGCGGACTCTATTCGCTACTCATTACCACCAATTGGTAGGTTTGGAAGCGGAAATTGACAGTCTTTCCAACATCCACGTGCAAGTTGCTGATAGCGACGGCGAGATACAGTTCCTGCACACGGTTTCCGAAGGTCCGTGCGATGATTCCTACGGGGTGCAAGTAGCTGCCTTGGCCGGACTTCCAGGCGGGGTGGTGTCGCGAGCCAGAGACCTGTTGTTATTCCTCGAAGGCCAAGCGCATGGTGCTAAAGCCGGCGAGTCTGGAATTCCTCACTCACGTACTGAGGGTCAGTCCAGCCTATTCGGTTGGATGTTGCCACACGGTGCTGTTGCTGAAACCGAGGAAGGTCACATCGAGGCTGTGGATGCAGGTGAGGTCGAAGATGGAGTTGCTGCGATCTCTACCTCAGGGCCGCGACTATCGCCTGAGGAGGCAGCAGTCATCGAGAGACTTGCCGCAGCAGAGCCTGACATGTTGAGTCCTAGGGACGCTATCGAATTGTTGTACGAATTGAGGGGTATGCTGCGAGGCACCCACGAATGGTTGGAGGAATGAGATGGCTATCGCAGAATCTTCTGAGCGCCGTCCAATCCACCAATTGGATGACTCTACCATCGGCCATATCGCCGCTGGGGAAGTGGTGGAGAGGCCGGCGCAGGTCGTCAAAGAGTTGGTTGAGAATAGTATCGACGCTGGCGCATCACGTATTCGAGTGGAGATTGAACGCGGAGGCTTCGACCGCCTCATCGTTATCGATGATGGTGGCGGAATCCCTGCTGATGAACTCAAACTTGCAGTGAAAAGGCATGCTACCAGTAAATTGGTTGATGCTGCTGACCTCGCCGCAATACTGACTCTTGGCTTCCGCGGCGAGGCCCTTGCAAGCATCGGCATGGTCAGCGAGATGACCGTGAGCAGCAGACCTACCGATTCAGAAGGCAATTGCATTACTGTAAACGAAGGTGAAATCGGTGCTGTAAAGGCAGCAGGAATCGCTCCGGGCACCGTCATTGAAGTGAGCAACATCTTCGCAAACCTCCCCGCTCGACTATCTTTCCAGAAGCGACCATCGACTGAGACCGCCTCAATTGTCGACATAGTCGTGGCTTGTGCTTTGTGCAATCCCACTATTGGATTCGCAGTCGAAGTTGATGGAAGGAATGTGCTGGACACGCCACCATCGGCTCAGATGCAAGACCGCCTGTTCGACCTGTTGGGGGATGCTTCAGAGAGACTTGTCGAATTGCAATCACCTGAGGATGATGACGATGCTCCCGGCAATGAACGATGGAGTGGCTGGGTCAGTCCACCAGACCTAACCCGCAGCCGTAATGACGACATTCACATCATCATCAACGGCAGGCCGGTCGCCTCAGGCCCGTTCCTACAAGCGATACGACGAGGATATGCGACCCGCCTGATGGTTGGTAGGCAGCCGATTTGCGTGCTGATGCTCAATCTCGATGCTGACGAGGTCGATGTGAATGTGCACCCGACCAAACGTGAAGTCCGGCTACGCAATACTTGGAGGGTGCTTGAGCGACTAGAGCGGTCAATTCGTCATACAATGCTCACCGTACCAACCGGTCCGATGACTACTCCGGATGTGCCGCTTGAGGCCGTCGCTGCGCCGGGAGCAGATGTTGAAGCCGCGAGCGCAGATGTTGAAGCCGCGAGCGCAGATGTAGAGGAACCATATGTTCCAGCATGGGCCAAGTCACATGATAGCATTCAGACCCGAATCACCTACGCTGGCCCGATTACTGACGACAAGCTCGACAAGCGGGCAGCACCTCTCAGCACCTCGCCAATGGCTCAGGAAGTCCTACCCGGGTATTCTGCCAGCGAGATCGCACCTGCGTTATCATCGGCTGAGAGAGACCTGCACAGATATGCCGGACGCAGTGAGCCAACTTCCCCGTTAGATGAGCCGGAAGCGAGCCCACTCGATGTAGAAGTGACGGAAATTCCTGCTATGGAACCGCTCTCACAGTTTGCTGACTCCTACATTTTAGCTCAGGGAGGTGATGAATTATTCATCATAGACCAACATGCATTGCATGAGAGAATTCGTTACGAGAGATTGCGCAATGAAATGTCCTCTTGGGCTAGCCAACCACTGTTACAACCGATTCCTCTCGCGTTGTCTGCCGCACGACTGACTTTGGTTCGGGAATCCGAAGACAGGCTTGTAGCGGTCGGGTTTGGCTTTGAGTTGAGCGAAGCCGGGGCTGCTCTGTGTGCTGTGCCTGAGGTTCTATTGGGCTCGGAAGGACTAGAGCCGCTGCTTTCTGATATCCTAGATGAGATTGAAGAAGGGGCGGAGAGGTTTGAGAGTGTGGAGAAACTCGCAGATGAGATTGCTTTCATGAAATCATGCAGAGGAGCGGTCAAGGCGAACCAGACGCTTTCCTTGCCAGAGATGCGCCGCCTACTGAACGATATGGGGACTATTCGCAATCCATGGGCCTGCGTACATGGCAGACCAACTGTCCTCAGGATGCCTCTGCACGCTCTGGACGGACACTTTGGCCGTCATGGTTGATTCAGACATCCTGCCTGCTTACTTGGAATTTGAGGCCAGCCGCTTGTAATCTGTCGAGGAATGCTGGGTCTGAGACTCGATGCAAGTTGCCGCCGATGATGGTACCTCCAGTTGCGGCGGCAAGCAGAATTGCAGTCATTTCAAGTCGATGATCGCCATGGAT